>PJER01000080.1 GCA_002825465.1 Candidatus Thorarchaeota archaeon MP8T_1 | reverse complement strand
TCGCAGAATCTCAAGTAGCTGAACTTGTATTGAATGATATTGCATATTCAGTACCAGATGAGATGCATGGCATTGAAGATCAAAGCACAAGGATGACATTATTGAATAATCTAAGATCCGATGCTATGATCTATAATCCAATGAACGATATTTCAAAACTATCTCCTAGAAGTATATTCATTACTACTGGTGATTCTGACATGCTCATAGATGTAGATGGTGTCAGAAGGTTTTACGAGAGGGCTAGCAAGCCAAAAAAGATGGTCGTCATTAGAGGAGCTGATCACAATCTGTCAAACATGATTACACGATTGAAAACTGAGCAAGGCATTTTAGAATGGTTCAAGCGCGAAGCGACAATATAGAACACGTGTTCTAAATCCACAATTAGAGAGATTAGGCTTTAAAGTCCAGATTGACGAATTTTAGACCTGAAGTAATTTTAAATCAGATTTCCAGAACATTGCCTTGAAGACGATGAAAAACGCCTACAAAGTCTTGCTCGTAATTGGTTTTCTCTGCATCATCATATCATTCTCCAATACAACGCATCCACAGATGAGTGGAATCACTGATGGAGTAGTAGCTGATGAACCACAAGCACTCAGTGTGATTTTGATGATTGGCGATGGTATGGGATATGAACACGTTGACCTTGGAAGGCTTGTAGAAAAAGGGGAATTCGGTTCACTGGTCATGCAGCAGCTAGATTGGAATGCATCAGCAACAACCTATAGCGCAAATGCAGCGATTACTGATTCTGCGGCTTCCGCTACTGCTCTTGCAACAGGTTACAAGACTTACAATGGTATGATTTCAGTCAATCCATCGGGTATTCCTCTAGAAACAATTTTAGAGATAGCACAGTCATTGAACAAGTCAACAGGTGTGGTTACTACCGCATTCATTCAGCATGCCACTCCTGCAGCCTTTATGACTCATGTTATGAGTCGAAATGATTACGCAGAAATCTCAAGACAGATAGTAGAAGTCAATGCCCCAGAAGTGATACTGGGTGGAGGTTTAACTTATTTCACTCCATCTCAGTTGACAAGTCTAGAATCACAGGGTTACACAATTGTTCAGAATAGAACAGACTTATTGAATATTAATCAAGACAAAGTGTTAGGACTCTTTGCTAATGACTATATGCCTTATGAGAGTGGCCGAGATTATACAGTTACGCCATCTCTAGCAGAAATGACGAATAAGTCTATAGAGATTCTTTCGGAAGACACAGACGGTTTCTTTCTCATGATCGAAGGAGGCAGAATTGACCACGCAGGTCATGCCAATAATAAAACGAACGACGCACTTGAAACCATTGAGTTTGATAAAGCAATAGAAGTTGCCTGTAATTATGTTAGTACTCATAGCAATACTATACTCATAGTAACAGCAGATCACGAAACGGGTGGTCTCGTAATAACAGACTATAACTTAAGCGATGAGTTGCCATCAGATCTTCTCAGCGAATCGGAGAATCGCCTTTTAAGAATAGAACGTGCAAACAATGTTTCTGTTACATGGAGTACCGTTTCTCATACTGATGCTCATGTACCCATTTTTGCAGTGGGAGGAAACTTCGAGAATCAGATGCTCGATGTGACACTAGATAATACAGATATATTCGACATTATGAATGACCACTTTTCAGGAGCGATTCGAATAATACTAGATTCACCAGATCTTCTTACACCTACATGGGCAACTTTCCTGAGTGATGATACGCCCATTCTTTCGTGGAGTAATGTATTTGGAGCCAAGGAGTATTTGCTGCAGTTAGATATCGAAACCAGTTTCACAAGCATCTATATTCATAATATTACTGAAACCACTACTTTCCATGAGTTGGTGACACCACTGTCAGATGGTATGTGGTTTTGGAGAGTAGCTCCTAAGGATTCTATAGGAACTATGGGTCAATTATCAGAGATCTGGAATTTCACAGTGGACACTCAAAATCCAACCTGGGATGAGATGCCAGCAGATCAAGTGATTGAACTAGGTATTTCTTTTTATTATGATTTGAATGCATCAGACCCCTTCACTATAGACCATTACTGGATAAATGACACGACTCATTTTACAATTGACGAAAACGGTATCGTTCAGAATTCGACGATATTGAACCAGGGAAGCTATTTTCTCGAGGTTCGGGCCTACGATTTAAGCAACAACTATTGCTTTGCAGTCTTCAATGTGACTGTCATCGAATATGGAACTACTACAGATACGACTACCTCTTCAATCAATGGAGGCATTGAGATTGACCCACCACTCCTTGTAGGAATATCTGGGATTATTGTGGGTATCTTTGCAATCATTATCTTGAGTAGATGGAAGCAAAATATTCGCTAGTTTGATACATATATCTCGATTCATCTTAGGGAATAGAAAAGAGGTTCAGTTAAATTGCACTCTGTCTTGAGAAAAATGCGCTATGCGGGATATGCGATACGACCTCCATCTTCATTCAGATTACTCTGATGGCCAAATGAGTATAACTGAAATTGTGAAGCGTGCAAGTACACTTCATCTCGAAACAATTGCAATCGCCGACCATTTCTGGCCTTCATTAGGGTCTCGACCAGGAGGAAAGAACATCATTGACAGCAGACGCAGAGAGATAGAGCATGCCCGTGTAGAGGCTCCGTCCTTAGTGGTTCTTGATGGCGTTGAAGTCGATATTCAGCCCGATGGCAGCCTTGCTCCAGTAGCAGGAGGCCTTGAGCAGTTCGATATTATAATAGGATCATTTCATTGGGTTTCAGATTCCACTCAATGGGTCTCGACACTCTCAAAGGCTGTCAAGAAGATGCAATTTCATATTCTAGGCCATTGGGACGGCTACCTCTCAGCCTATCGAAATGAGGATGGAGAGAGAGCTGCTCAGGTTTTGGCTGAGGCGGAAATCGCAATAGAGCTCAATGAAAGATACGCGCTTGAACAGACACATTTCATCGAACAAGCAAAGAAGTATGGCTGTATCTTCACCCTTGGCAGTGATTCTCATGTTGTATGGACAATTGGGCAGTTGTACAATGTCAAAAAGATTGCCTCAGATTTTGATCTAGAAGTGGTGGAACCGGATTATTTTCTACAACGAAAGTGAAGTAGAGAGATAAGAAAAGGATAGAGGCGTCTTTATCACTAGATAAAGAGCAGTAGGAATCCTTTTCTCTCACCAATCTTAGTTTGCATTATTGGAGAGTAATCCTGATGACTGAGAAACTTGTTTTCCCCTCTGACGAGTGGATAGAGAAGTACGTTGAAGCCCTGAACAAAAATGCAAGGTATGAGGATGCGGCTAAGACTTGGGAAGGAGACTTCGTCTTCCAGATTGATGCTGATGGAGAAACAATCAAAGAGGATGTCAGATTCTACCTTGATTTGTGGCATGGTAAGTGTAGGGCTGCTAGAATGGCAGAACCGGATGATACCGCTGAGTTTGTATATGCAGGACCTCTTGGTAACTGGAAACTGCTCTTTGATGGAAAGATTGATCCCATAAAGGGAATCATGGCTAGGAAGTTCAAATTAACAGGCGATATGGGCAAGGTCATGCGATACACAAAGGCTGCACTGGAACTAGTTGCAACCACAAGAGAGATACCGACGAAGTACTTGGACGAATAGACCTATTGTGTTGAGGAAGCGATTTTGCTGCATACAAGACTCTGTGATATTATAGGAATAAAACATCCCATAATGCAAGGCGGAATGGGACCATATAAGACCGAATCACTGGCGATTGCTGTTGCAAATGCTGGTGCCCTTGGCATCATCAGTAGTATTGGTATGGCTGCAACTATGTTACCCGAGGCTGCTCCTGTGGATGCCATACGGCTCTTCGGCACGGATCCACCTGCTGTCATTTTGCAGAAGTCAATTGAAGCTGTCACAAGAGGCACTCGGACATCCGGAGGCGTTTTCGGTGTGAATATACCCGTGGCCTCTGAGTTCATCTTAGCATCAGAGATGTTTGTCAAACAGACGATAGAGTCATGTCAATCTGACTCAGACACAGAACGGTCTCTACGGGTCATTGTGACTTCTGCTGGAAATCCAAAACCTTGGTCAGTGCTCAAGAATGAGGGATTCATCTGGGCGCATGTTGTACCATCAGTCTATCATGCAAAAAAGGCAGAGCAAGCTGGAGCAGATATCATAGTGGCCTCAGGACACGAAGGCGGAGCCCATGTTTCCTGGGAACCTGTACACTCTATGGTCTTGATCCCAGCTGTCTGCAGAGCTGTTAAGACACCAGTCGTTGGAGCAGGCGGATTCTGTGATGGTGCATCCCTTGCTGCTGCACTCTGTCTTGGTGCGGTAGGAATCCAAATGGGCACTCGTTTGATTGCTACGCAAGAGAGCGATTTTGAACCCATGTGGAAACAGGCGATCATTAAGAGAGAGGAACGTCTTACACTCGTTGGAAGAGGACTCTTTGGCCCCATGCGATTTCTACGTAATTCCAGAGCAGAGGACATTGTGAAGCGCACGCTTGAAGACATTCCAGATTTCTTCCTTGGTGAACCACTTGACTCCAATGAGGAAATCTTAGAATTGGAGCGGTCAGGATTCGATGATCTGATAGACGCGAAGGAAGATACAGCTCTCATGTTTGGAGGAGAATGTGTTGGCCGCATTGACGATCTGCCAACAACAAATGAACTCATCCAGAGAATTATCGCAGAGGCCTCTATTACTCTGAAAACAGTTCCACAGAAAACTCTTCAAGACTGAATTCTTTCGGGCAGAGCAAATAAGAGGGGGGAACTACTACTATCATAGCTACATCGAGTGAGTTGTATTGCTCTTGTAGGAGATACGAAATTGGTATGGTGGTTTTCTGTACCGAAGATTGTGTTTGGAGATGACGCACTTAGTGAGCTTGAGTTGATTCAAGGCGAGAAAGCGATTATCATTACAGATAGGGTTGTGAATAGCTTAGGTCTGGCTGAGAAGGTTACGAGTAAACTATGCGAGGGACAGTGGTCAACTGCAATATGGGATGGAGCAATTCCTGACCCAAAGGTCTCAACAGTTAAAGACGCTGCTAATGCAATGAGGCAATTTGGAGCAGACTGGATCATCGCTATCGGAGGCGGAAGTGTTATTGACACTGCAAAGGCGGCTTGGGTCCTTTACGAGAAGCCAGATGTTAAGTTAGATGCACTCACGCCTTTTGACGTACTTGGTCTTAGAGCAAAGGCAAGACTTGTATGCATTCCTACAACCACGGGGACCGGGTCTGAGGCAACAAAGGCAATTGTCATAAGAGATGATGAAACCGGTCGTAAGTTTGCTACAATAAATCCTGAATTGACGCCGGATATGGCACTTCTCGATCCAGCCTTTGTAGCGGGACTTCCGAAAGATCTCACAGCCTATACAGGAATGGATGCACTAACTCATACTATCGAGGGATACATCTCAGTTTGGAAGAATGACTTCTCAGATGGATGCTCACTACAGGCAATAAAGATGATTTTCAATTGGCTACCAAGATCAGTTGAAGACCTCTCAGACCTAGAAGCCCGTGAAAAGATGCTTGTTGCCGCATGTCTCGCAGGTATGTCATTTGGGAATTCACAGGCAGCCCTTGCTCATTCACTTGGTCATAGCATGGGTTCGGTACTGAGACTGCATCACGGGCTCTGTGTTGGAATGGCACTTCCCTACACAATAGAGTTCAATTGCAGGGACAACGAAGAATGCGCTTCACAGTATGCAGAACTAGCAGGTTTAGTAGGCATCACCGGTAAAGATCATGTAAAAGTTTCAATGAAGCTTGCGGAGGCTGTTAGAAACCTCATGGAACGGATAGGGAGTCCAAGAAGCTTCACAGAGGCGGGTGTGACGAAAAGTCGATTTGATGAGGGCCTTGAGCAGCTTGTCGAGTTCGCTATGATGGACTCGAGCCTTACGATGAACCCACGGAATACAGATAGTCACGAAATCCGGAAGTTGTATGAATACATGTTTGAGGGGAAAGTCATAGATTTCTGAGGGAGGTAAGAACGAATGGTCGGTTACAGAGGGAAGATACTCCAAGTGAATCTAGATGCTGGCGCGACGATGGTCAAATCACTTGATGAGAATCTCTTGAAGCAGTTCATAGGAGGTGCTGGGCTTGCAACCCGTCTACTCTATGATATGATTGATTCCCATACTGACCCTCTGGGGCCAGAAAATCCTTTGATATTTATGACCGGCCCATTTACAGGCACGGCTGTCCCAACAAGTGGTAAGTCGACCTTTTGCGCGAGATCTCCACAGACAGGTCTTCTGGGATATAGCACTGTAGGTGGTCACTTTGGAGCAGACCTGAAGTTTGCTGGATATGATGGGGTAATCATCACCGGAGCCTCTAAGAAACCTTGCTATCTCCTAGTTGAGGATTCAGATGTTGAGATACGTGATGCAAAACATCTCTGGGGTAAAGATACAGAACAAGTCTGGGACATTCTTAAGAAAGAAACCGACCACAAAGTTGCAGGTATTGCAAGGATTGGAATCGCGGGGGAAAATCTCGTCAAGTATGCGAGCATTATTGTTGATCATCACAGAGCAGCTGGTAGAACAGGCTTAGGCGCAGTAATGGGCTCAAAGAAGCTCAAGGCGATTTTTATTCATGGATCTGATAGGAAGGTTCCCGTTGCAGATGAGGAGGAACTTCGAAAATACACGATAGAACTTAATGAGGACAGCAAGGAAGACCCCACCTTTAGAATGTACTCTGACCTTGGAACGGCGGGATACACGGACATGGCGAGTCTGATGTATGGCTCATTTCCAGCAGGATACTATACCGTTGGTGAATTTGATACTTACAACCTCAGTGGCGCAACTGTAAAAGAAACCATTCTTGTTGGGAAAACTGCATGCTTTCGATGCCCGATAGGTTGTGGCAGAGTTGTGGAGATTCCTGAGGGTAAGTACAAGATGAAAAAGTTCGCAGGACCGGAACTCGAGGTCACTGGGACTTTGGGTTCGCTCATTTTGAACAACAATGCAGAAGCGGTGTCCTTTGCAAACATGATGCTTGATCTCTATGGTATTGACACTATCTCTGGAGGCAACACTATTGCCTTTGCGTATTATCTATTTAACGAAGGGAAGTTAACTGCTAAGGACCTTGATGGTATTAGTCCCGAATGGGGAGAAGTTGATTCTGCACTCGCACTCATAGAGAAGATAGCTAAGAGAGAAGGCGTTGGTGATCTAATGGCGGAAGGTAGTCTTCATTTCGGAGACAAGTTCGGAGTTCCTGAGCTTGCTGTGCAGGTCAATGGACTTGAGCTACCTCAACACGACCCAAGAGGATTCTCTGGACTAGCTGCGGGGTATGCCACTTCACCACGAGGAGCCTGCCACATGGCTGCTGATATGTACAATGTACAGATGGGCCAGCCCAATGAGGCATTTGGAGTCGATAGTGAAGACAGGTTCGCAAATGAGGCAGATCTTGTTGCAAGACATCAAGACTTCAGATGTGTGACCAACTCAGCTGTCATTTGCAATTTCTATCCAGTTGATGGTGACAAAACGACTCGATTACTACAGTTAGTTACCGGATGGGACATATCTGTGGATGATGTTGTATTGACAGGAGAGAGGATATTCACACTAATGAGGCTGCTCAACCTCAAGCTGGGCTACGACACAAAGAACGAGATTCTTCCCGAGTTGATATCGAGGCCACTTGAGGGAGCCACAGAGGGACATGTTCCGGATATTAATGAACATCTCAACAAGTGGTATGAGACCCGCGGGTGGGATAGGAAGACCGGAAGGCCACCTAATGACAGACTTCTGAAGCTTGGTCTTGACAACCTAGCATAGCAGCTCAGAACTTCACTTTGGGTAAATCCTGCACAACGCTCTTGAGCAATGAATAGAGAATTGCAATGTCAGATATCTTGACACGCTCATCAGGAGTATGGGCGTTTTCAGCAGTTGGTCCTATGGATACCATTTGAATACCTGGGATTTTTGCGCCAATTATCCCACACTCTAGTCCAGCGTGAATAGCCTCTATCTTTACATCTGTCTTTGTTGCATCTTCATAGTGATCACGAATGAATTTGAGAAAGGGACTATTTGGTTCGGGATTCCAACCAGGATACATGGTATGAAGATCAATTTCCCAATCTGAGAGTTTTGCTATGTCAGCGAGCTCTGCACGGAAGAACTCAAGTTCTGCATCAACACTGCTCCTCGTGCTGAGGATAACCTGGATGGTGGAACCTTCAGTCTTGACAACTGCGACATTATTCGATGTTTCTACAAGACCTTCAACGCTTGACGAGAAGCGTAGGGGACCATGAGGTATGATATTGATGGAGGAAATGACTTTCACTGATTCATCAAGAGAGAAAGCATGCATCGGTCTGGACTTGCTCCATTTAATGGACATATCAGGTTCAAGAGGCGTAGAACCTTGGGCAGCCATCCTATAGTACGAGTAGATTTCAGAGCGCACCTCTTCCAGCACTTCTTCTGCATGATCTGCCTTGTCAGACTCCACTGCAAACTTCACATGAGATTCTCGAGTGATTGCATTGTGTTTACTGCCGCCATTCCACTCACAGAGATGAACATTCATCTTCTTCACTAATTTTGACATCATTCTCGCAGCGAGTTTGTTTGCGTTTGCACGATGTTTGTGAATATCAACACCGGAGTGACCACCAAGGAGTCCAGTAATCTCAAGCTCGTAGAAGGTGGCTTTTCCGGTGACTTCCTTTGTCTGTAGACTTTTTGTTAGTGTTGTGTCGCCGCCACCTGCTGAGCCAATAGTAATCACACCAAGTTTCTCAGAGTCTATATTGATCAGGAGTTTGCTTGTAATGCCCATTGTTTTGGGTTCCAATGCAAATGCTCCGACTAGACCTGTTTCTTCGTCGACCGTGATGAGGAACTCTAGAGGTCCAGATTTCACCTCTGGGTCAAGTAAGATTGCTAAAGCTAGAGCGACACCAACGCCATTGTCTGCACCTAGAGTCGTTCCATCCGCGTCAACCCACTCGCCATTATCTTGGATGCGTACCGGAATTGGAT
>PJER01000079.1 GCA_002825465.1 Candidatus Thorarchaeota archaeon MP8T_1 | reverse complement strand
AAAACTCTCGCAAAAGCTCTCTACCTCACCGTCGGTCTTGCCCTTTGGATCGAAATCAGAACCACCTTTAGCTCCACCCATTGGAAGAGTTGTCAAGCTATTCTTGAATATTTGCTCAAAGCCTAAGAACTTGAGAATGCCCTGAGTAACAGTAGGATGAAAACGAAGGCCACCTTTGTATGGTCCGATTGCTGAATTGAATTGGATTCGAAAGCCTCTGTTGACATGAATCTTTCCGTTTCTATCCTTCCAAGGTACACGAAACTGAATTATTCGTTCAGGTTCAGTTATTCTCTCTAAAATTGAGAATTCCTGATACTTTGGATACTTCTTGATTGCTGGCTCCAAAGACTCGAGTACTTCCAATGCAGCTTGATGGAAGACCTTTTGATCCGGGTCTTTTTCGACAACTTTGTTATATACACTTTCTATGTATTTGTCCATACTCGCACTCACCGGTAGTGTTAGACGAGTCGGCCTCGAACGAGCCTTCCGTATAAATTCATCGGATTAACCACATATTGAGAATATTACGTGATTACTATTTTGAGAGTGATTCAAGTAACACGAACAGTCATTAGAGGCATATCCAAGTAAAAAAGCGGGGTAAATGTAATGCCTACGTTTGAACAGGAATGGATTTCACCTATTCTTGAGGTATATAGAAAACGAAAGATTACTGAATCGTACTCGATCATTTTAGGATTAAATCCAATAGGGCATGCAGTTTGCAGACATCTCTATGAAAAGAACGAATTTGAGAGTCTTGTGATATTCAATTCTCCGGCTTTTTCTTCCTGGAATCGATATCCTGTAGATATCAAAGCTCCAGTTGTGCCAGTTCATGCAATGGCTGCTGATGATTTGATGATTATTTTTGGAGATGTAATGATAAAAGAATACGACTGGATGACAGATTTGCTGTTTTACATCAGAGGGCATATCCCGACAAGATTTGTTGTTACCATGATTACTCACGATGGTCTTACGTGTGGTCAAGTGCTTTCAAAGAGCGGAGATCGATTGCTGAAACGAATGGATGTTCCTCTTGGTCGCGTAGATTTCTACGATGGAATAACTGCGCCTTTAATCAGTGTAGGAGCTGTCGCAGGTCTTGACCCGGTTATTCTTTTCTTGGAAGAGTCTAAAGACCAAGAACTTGTGCTTCAAGTGGATGATATATCCATCTATCAATCAGAGGTCGATTTAGCATTGGAACTTCTTGAGAGAGGACTTGATTTGAATCTATCAATATGAGAAAGACCTCTATTCAGATGTCCGCCCATATCCAATTCGGTCACGCCCGCCCAGTGATTCAAATCTGTCCTCAATACTGCGAGAGGATGAGATTTTCTTATCACAATCTAGACACATCAGCGCCTTGGTCTCTCTTGCTTCAACAATATTACCGCACGATATACAGGTCCAGAGACCACCTTGGAGTAACTTCGTCTTCCTGAAGACTGCCCGAGCTACCTCACGTAAAGATTCAGGACAATCAGTAGCAACGCCAATGACTCCTTTCTCAGACCATTCACAGATCAGCGAAACGAGTGTTGTCATCAATTCAATAACACGAGTCGCACGTTCTTCAATCTCAGTCGATGTTTCTGATTTTGTATCACGCGGTACATCCGACACCATGGAGAGCATTTCGATAAATGCAAAAAAGGCAGGTGGAGGAAATCGTTTCTTCCCTCGAGCTTCAACCATTTGTCCAAGGACTGCGGAAATCATGAGTGTTTGTGTATAGTCTTCACGAAGAATCTTTTCTGTTTCAGCAACTATCTTCACAGGATCTATTCGATATTTCTTTGGATTGAGTTTGCTTTCTTTCGCAATCTCTTGAACTGACTCAAGTAAACCTTTTCCCTTTTCCATCATGCGGTTAACTCGTCTTGCGATAATACTGTATGTACTGCCAGTGTCCTCTGCAAGCCGCTGCAAAAGTTCTCTCGCGGTTAGACTCAATCAACCCACAGCCCTATGATGACAGTGGTTCATCACAGGACATTCATTTTAGGTTTACTCAAGTGAGGAGTAAAGGTGAAAACTGAAACGCAGAGATCCGGAAATCATCCAACAATAGTAGTCTTAAACATAGGCTCTCAAAATCATACTTTAAGTGGTTGATTCTAAGGATTATGCACATTGCTGTTTTATTTCCTAGTAAATACTGGCACTCTTAGTCGCTGTGTGTAAGATAGATAAATTATCACCGAGAAACCAAAACCAGCAGTTATCAATAACATCCATGGAGTCATTTCTACTGGATGGAAAGCGCTACTATAGTAAATCGTCACCAAAACAGTCCATGACTTTGTTTCCATTTCATCCGTCGCAACGAGAGTGAAGTTGTGAACAGCCAAAGCAAGTTCACTCGGCGTTATAGTGTGGATGACACTGTTCTCTCCAACTTCCAAAACTCTGCTCTCTGAAATGGTACCGTTGTGCAATAGTTGGTAGGAAATTAAATTAGATGTTGTTGTGTTTATGGTCCATGAAATCGCTTGTTCTTCAGATACATTGGAATAATATAGAGGCCCAGTGGTTCCTGATAGAGTTAAGGTTCCCACATCAGAAACCACATTTTTCGTATTTTCAAAGGCAATAGCTGAAGACGATATTGAAGCCAATAAAACAAACAAGGTAACGAAAATGAAAATCATACCACGCAGTTTTTTTTCCACCAATGTTGTACACCTGAGTTTATATTGATGTGCCCCGAAACTCAACATCATTAGGCAGTTAAAACATTTTAATGTTTTCAATACAAAAGACGCTGATTAAAGGGAATTAGTCAAATACATATCAGAGGGGCAAACCTCTTTAGGGTATTAATTTCGGCCACACTCGGCGGTCTATTCAATGAAGGACTATGATGTTGTCTTAGCAAGCGGTGCAGAGCATCTTCAAAGTCGATATGAAGAGCTCGGATTCCGAGTTTATACTTCTGACTTGAATTATGATTACAAGCGTATGTTTCCAAATGCAGACATCTATGTCAAAATAGGAAAAGTAGAACAACTTTCTGGTCGAAGGGTAATCATTGTCCAAAGTTGCACAGGTTCAGGTCCAGCAGAAAACGAGCAATACAGCACATCAGATCGTGTTGTTGAATTACTACTTCTGCTAGACATGCTATCTAGGCCACTTCACGTAGAAAAGATTGGACATAAGCAATATACATGTAAACCAGTCCCACCACCAAAAAGTGTTGAAGTCGTTCTTACATTTCAACCATTTGCTCTGCAAGACAAGTCCTTTGAAACAGGTGAGGCATCATCAGGGAGATGGGCTATTGAAACGATTTCAAAGATGTGCAACAAAGTTCACGTCGTGAGTCCGCATGCTCCCGATAGTCTGGAATGGGTTCGGGAACTGAAGGATAAGGGACTTTACAAGATAATCGATGTAGTACCAGACCTAGTCGAATTTGCGAAAAAAGAATTTGGCTTCAAAGAATGCATAGTTGTAGCACCAGATGAAGGTGCACAGGAACGGTACAAAATCGATGGTTATGGTAAGAGTAGAACGAATTCTTTTAAGGTAGAGCTTCATGGTGATCTTGATGTAAAGGGATTGAATGTAGTTGTCATCGACGATTTGACCAAAAGTGGAAGCACACTTCTAAAAGCCAGAGACAGGTTGCTAGAGCAAGGAGCAAAAGAAGTGGTCCTAGCAGTAGCTCACGTGGTCCCACTATTAGAGAGAGGAGAGGAGCTTCTTGAGCGACTAATTGAAAAGTGTAATGAGAAGATAGTGGCTTCAAACACTGTGAACACAGAAATATTCGGTAAAGAACACCAGAATCTATGTTACAATATTGTGAATACTCTAGTAGAAACACTCTGATAGCAAATCATCTTAGGCATCAAGAGGAGTTGCGAATCGAATGTTGCTGCCTGATAAATGAAATTAGTATTCAGTAGGTATGTGGATTTCGAAACCCTTTTCTCAGCCTCATTCTCCAATTTCTTGGTTGTGACATGGAGCCAGACAAGGAATATCATATTGGAATTGCTCACGGCGAGATTCCGGAATTAGTTTTACTACCGGGCGATCCCGATCGAGCCAAAAAGATAGCAGAGGATTATTTTCAACATCCAACAGAGATTGCGAAACGTAGAGAGTATTGGAGTTTTAAGGGCATATGGAAAGGAGTTCCAGTAGGTGTATGCTCCACAGGGATTGGATGCCCTTCAGCGGCGATAGCTCTTGAAGAGTTGGTAAAAGTCGGATGTAAGACTTTCATTCGAGTTGGAACGTCTGGCGCAATTAGTCATAATGTTGGCACAGGTGATATTGTAATCTTCACAGGCTCAGTTCGTGATGAAGGAACATCAAGACAGTATGTGCCTATTGAATTTCCCGCGATTGCTCACCCAGATGTGGTTGGAGCGCTCTATACTGCAGCAAAGACTAGAAACATCCGATTCCATGTTGGGATTGGTCATAGTAAAGATGCATTCTATAGCGAACATCCGTCATATGTCACAAATCCTGAGGAAATGCGACAAAGGTGGGGAGCAATGAGAGATGCAGGAGTATTAGCCACTGAGATGGAATCTGCGACACTTTTTGTGATTGGTCATCTTAGGGGCGTTAAAGTTGGCTGTGCTTGTGTTGTCATAGGAGAGAATGTTGACAAGGAAGCCAAGATAATGGGTAAACCGCCTCTTGATAATCTTGTGGCAGTGGCTCTTGATGCCTTGATTTCTCTGAGTAATCCGGAACTAGATATCACTGAACCATAGCTTCTTCTGAACGGAAATCAGCAGATTCTCAGCAGCGCGTCTATCAAGACCAGAAATGTTTGCTAGTTGATCAGGACTTGTAGCCACAAGTTCTGTCGTAGTTCCAATTCCCGAGTTCAAAATTAAATTAATGATGGGGTCTGTTGTCCCTAACTCTATTAGAACCTCTCTGAGATTTGCAACACTATCAACAGTTTTAGTAGGTGGCACCACATCAGGCATCTCAGCTTCAATAGCTATTTCTTCGGATTCTACAGTTGATTCCTTTAGTGCTGTTAGCTCAGGTAGTTCTCTTGGCCCACTATGTCGTGCAATAAAGGAAGGTCGTAGGAATATTAACCCTAAAATGAAAGACAAGATGAGAAAAGGAATCAGGAATATGCTGCGGACATCAATTCCTACTATAGTACCATTTGGACCCGGACCAACTAATCCTGATGTAATTCCGTACAATAGCAAATCTGTCCAAGATACCCCAGAGATTTCAGCTCCGAAGAATAACCAAAGCGGACTAAATAGTCCAAATCCTCCAGCTTCATAAATCAGAAACTCCTTGAAGAAATCTCTCTTAGCCAAATAGATAATCAGCGGCAAGCTAATCGCGAAGATGATGCTTATGAAGAACCAAATCACGTAGACATCCCAAGTAGGGGCACTCGTAAGGGTTCCAGCAATATTGATCACTGCCGCACCCAAGAATATTATTCCGGGGATTATAGCTCCCATTATGATTCCATGAGCGTACCTCAATCTTCATACTCACCTCGGGGTCCAAAGCCTTGCGAACATTACGAGAACCTGTCTTTTAGATGTTTTGAGGATTTTATTATCGAATGAAGAGTATGCTATGCATAGTCAAGAAATGAGCAGTGGAAAGTGTGCAAGAGTGAGATTTTTTGTTGTTTTTACTCAAAAATGCGCAAATTCACTAAAATAGCCAAAAAGCGCCACTTCATTGCGTTCTCTGTAAAGCCTTATATACGACTTTCGCGCCTTCTAGAGCAACTCTAAGGAGGATTGATAGAGACAATGAGTTTTGTCGTTAAGAAAGCAATTCAGGACTATGCTAAGAAAAAGAACCTTCAGGTCAGCGGTGACTTCTATGGCGCTGTCGATAAGAAAATCGAGATGATGCTTGACGCCGCTGCAAAGAGGACAAATGAGAACAAGCGAAAGACCCTCAAAGGCTACGACTTGTAAAACAGATCAATTCTAGATGCCGGGAGTGGGAGCATATTGTGCTCTCACAACCTCTCTTTTTCCGTATCATCACTCTTATCAGGCAATTATCTCAGGTTGAAAAGAATCCATAAAGGAAGTTAAGTTAATTGCCAAGAGTATGCTTGACTAATGATGATGGTCCACGAAGTGAGGGATTACTGAAACTTGCAGAAGTATTGAGCAAAGATGTAGAGCTCTTTGTCATTGTTCCCGATAGTCAGCGCAGTGCATCTGGAAAAGCACTTACGCTTACAAGACCGATTAGAATCACTGAACAACATGAGATGAATGGATACAGCTTCGTGAGTCATGATGGAGCTCCTGCAGATTCTGTCATCCTTGCTTCTTCATTCTATGAGCACATTGATCTGTTTGTTTCGGGCCCAAATACAGGAGCGAATCTGGGATACCAAAGCATGCTCACAAGTGGAACAGTAGGTGCAGCGTTTGAAGCTGCAATACAAGGGATTCCAGCAATTGCAGTTTCACGTCAAGCATCCCCACAGGAATGGTTTGACTCAACAGGTTCAACACAGGACTGTACAGATATCTGCGGAATCACAAGAGAACTAGTGATGAGGGTACTTAAGAAAGGGATGCCAAAAGGTATTGATTTGCTTAATCTCAACTTCCCTGTTCAACTATCCCCAGATAGCAAGATAGTGATTGCAAAGCCAACAAAGATTCGAATGCATAATGAGGTGGAGAGACGATTGGATCCCAATGGTCGTCCGTATTATTGGTATCTGGGCATTGAAAAGGATGCCATGAAGGGCACTGATGCTTATGAGGTGTCAGTAAACAACAATATTTCATTGTCACCTGTGAAAATCGAGTTTATTCATGATGAAGACATCGAGAGTCTAAAGAAATTCATGTCGGATTGATCTTTCTTAGACCACTCCAAAGAGCATCAGTAGTGGGTCTTTCTAAATCTATGGTCTTTCCATCGATGTGCATCTTCCTGTGCTTAGGATCACTTGTCAGAGAACCAATAGCTGTGGTATCAACCCCTTCGCTTTTCATAGCTGTAATAAGAGATTCCACATTTTCTGGAGAGCAACTCATAATCATTGTTCCGCTGCTGATGAGTTCAAGAGGATTAATCTGAAGTTCCTCACAAATGAGTCTAGTTGGTGTGGCTATAGGAATCTTGTCGTAATTAACCTCAAATCCAAGAGTGCTTGCATCACATAATTCATGGATTCCACCTGCAAGTCCTCCTTCAGTTGGATCGTGCATTGCATGAACATAACCTGTTCCAAAAGCGTGAACTCCATCCTTAACAACGCTGATCTGCTCTCTTAATTTGCTTGCAGCTTTAATAACACCATCATCAATTGTTTTAGTGAGCGTCTCATATCCCTCGTTGGCAAGAATAGCAGTTCCCTCGATGGCTGCAGTCTTGGTCATCAGCAATACATCTCCTGGTTGTGCCCCTTTTGACGTAACAAACTGATCTTTCTTTGTGATCCCCATCATAAAGCCCACAATAATTGGTCGGTCAATTCTTTCCGTTATCTCAGAATGACCCCCCACAACAGCAATGTTCAATGTCTTGGCGGCATTGTCTATCTGTTCCATTATCTTTCCTAACTCCTCAGGCGTAGTTCCATTAGGCAACAGAATTGAAATTAAGAACCATCTGGGAGCCACTCCAAAGGTTGCAACATCGTTTGCATTAACATGAACAGCCAGCCAGCCTATGTCTTCCTTGGACCCAGTAATAGGATCTGTGGAAACAACTATTACGTGTTCATCAATT
This sequence comes from Candidatus Thorarchaeota archaeon MP8T_1, assembly GCA_002825465.1. The sequence continues at coordinate 1,512 of PJER01000079.1, read as the reverse complement.
TGAATAAGCGAGGCATCTTCTCCGAGTCTTGGTCCAAGAATTACAGATGAATCCAATACTCCGAGGTGCGTGAAGACAATTCTGCTGAGAATTTCCGGTGGCACTTTACCTGGAAGCATTCAATATACTCCTCCAATTGGCAGGTGCGCACGACTTGTGTCTGGTGCATGAAAAGCAAATTCATTGAAGCCCATTCGGGACTCTCCTCGCTCACTATGACAGAAGACATCTATCAGCCATGCGCATGTGTCAATGGCTTTGCTTCTGTTAATAATCTAATCGAGAATGCAAAACTGTCAGATCATTCGGGAAGGTAAGCATCAACAGTTCGTAAATCCTCTTCACGGAGGCGTGATTTTGAACGACCTGTGCTCAATAATTCCTTCAGTATAGACCTTTCTTTCATAAGATCACGTGAAAGATATGCTCGTCCTCCACCAGAACGAGCGACTAGATACGCACCGAATGACTTCCGAAATTCATCGATTGCAAGAATAGTTTCAATGGGATCACTAAATCCCTCCTTGCGAGTTCTTAACATTGTAGCTAATTCAAGAGCCTCATGGTAGGGGCGCTTCAAGAATCTAGGCCATTTGCTCTGTTCAGGATCAACGTTAACTGCAGCCAATCGAATCTTGGCTTTTCGTATCAATCGAGATGTTCGAATGAGGTCTTGGACCGGTGTATACTGGTCATGTCCTGGACCAGCAGATTGTGCCAATGGGATATTAGGCGAAAAATCAGAAACAATAATCAAAAGCGGTTCGATGTTAGGATTTCTCATACGCTCCCTTTGAATGGTTTCCATTGCTTTCCGGAGGGCTTCTGCAAGCGGTGTCAGTCCAGAAACTTTCAAGCGGCCCAGAGCTCGATAGATCTTATTCCAATTTGTGGTTGGAGCTTGGACTTCAATTGCTCCACTATCTTTGAATGCAATAATCCCAGTTCTATCCTTTGATCCACGGGTTTCACGCTCAATACGTTCTAGAAATTGCCTAACTTCCTCCATACTACCTTTCATTGACAGACTTACATCAATAACAAGGATAATTGTCAAAGGTGTTTTCCCCGTGAACATACTCTCGCGTATATCTTCTCGCTCTATCCGTATTGGTAGTTCAAGCATACGACCAGATCGTGCAATTGCTGTCATAACCGTGGCGGGAATATGGATATTACTTATTTCACGAGAAGGAATACGGAAACGAATTGGTCTTCCCTGTTTTAATGTGTCAGAGGCTTTGAGAGAGCCCATAGCTCGTGAACTCACACGTTTGTTAATCCAACCTCCAGTTGTAACTCTTGAACGGATCATAGCCCTCTTCCGAAGCTTGGCAGTATCAAAGATTTCTTCTCCAGTGTCTATATCTGGTAATTTAACGAAGAATCCATCATCCAAACCAAATGGTGAATCTCGGATTTCAGATTTTGGTCCAGTGATGAGACTTGGCTTTTCTGGTTTGTAAGGTCTCGTAGCAAGCCCCCACTCATCACCGTCTTCAGGTTTTGCAT
>PJER01000078.1 GCA_002825465.1 Candidatus Thorarchaeota archaeon MP8T_1 | reverse complement strand
ATGGGCGTGGAACATCACTCTACGATATTCTATCATAGTTTTTGATGAACCAGATACAATCATGTTTACATATCTCGACTACTATACAACTGATTTTACTTTGACTTAATACGATGGCTAGTCCTTGGAGGCTAGCCTCGTCTTCAACTCTTTTATTCTTGTTACATTGACAGCATCGATGCCTTTTTTTTCAGCAAGCTCTACAGATACCATATCAAGATAATGCGTGAGTGTGAGCATGCTTTCTATTTTCGAATTGCCAAACGAGTGTAAGTTTATGGGGTTTAGACCTATTTCGTTATAGAGATCAAAAGCAACTTCCATTTTTTGACTTATCCGAGTATCTTCATCACTACTCCTCAAAAAAACTGGAATGATTGCACTCGCTTTACTTTCTGGAAATCCCTCGATTTCGTTATGGGTCGCTTCTGGTATCTCTGAGTTGAATGCTTCTGCTTTCGAGTTCTCATTGATTTGGCACTTGGCTCGATATGCAACTGGACCAAGGTGCTGAGCCCCAATGAAAAGGGGAATTCTATTGTGGATTTTCTCAACTATAACAGAAGGTGTAGGGATTGCCTTCCCCCATTTCTTTGATGCGGAGGCTAGGCTTTCACTAATGTCAATCAAATCAGTCATAGGCGCTCCTACAAGCGTTTCCGAAATTGGCAACACCTCAGATAGTAATAGAGGTAGTGCAGCCCTCGGTTGAACTCCTTCTTGAATAAGGATTTGGGGAAAATGGCCAAATTCATTAGCTATCTGCCCTCCTGAAGTAACAGTCAGAATCTTAGACCCTCTCTCTTCTGCTTGCGCAAGAGAAGCAAGTGTTTCTTCTGTATTTCCAGAATAGCTGACTGCTATAACAAACCAGTCTTTCGATATCCATTTCGGAAGAAAGTAGTTTCTTACGATGCTAATGGGTATAGGTGAATGCTGACTTAGAATTTCTCTGGTATAGGAACCAACTATAGAACTACCTCCCATGCCTAAGAAACAAAGCCCTTCAATTCCCTCCTCGTAGTAATTTCTGCACACTTGGATTAACTCGTGATTTGGGCGCGAATTTCTCAGCATCTGGGGAAAATGAAAGACCATGCTTCTCATATCATCAAGTCGCATTGTCTCAGGAAGCTTTTTCATGGTTCAAATATTGATTGTCTTTGTTTAAAGATAATCGTATCAGTAGTGTCATCCTCCTTCAAAAGAGTAAGACTAAAGTAAGGGGACAAGTTTCATGCAGTTCCTCAGAAGCTGGAGGTCTTGGCTTGGGTGTGATGAAAACAGCAGCTGTGAAAGGAATAATTCCTGCAGGAAACAAGGTCAATGAACTAAGAACCAATCTTTTCCGTTTAATCACTGAGACTTCAATCGTTCTCAACGAACGGTTTGGAGCCGCAGGTCTCGAAGCTGTGTCAGAGATATTTCACAGACTTGGTGAGGAAGACGCCAAAACAATGAAAGAACGGCTAGGATTTGGAAATACACTGAAAGATGCTCTTGATGCATGGTTTGTTATTGGTCACATCATGGGTTCAAAAATGGAGCCTAACTGGGTTTCAGAAAACCGAGTGGAAGTTAATCACAGCTATTGTCCACAGCACGAAGAATTTCTAAAACGTGGAAATCTCTTTTGTACTGACGCTTGCTTACCATATGTCGGTGCAATTGCTGAGAATGTTGGCGAAGGTGTAAAGATGGATATAGTACGAGCTGCAGATGAGAATTCGACTTGTATCAAAGCACTTTATGTTCCTTCTAAGGAAATTAGCTAAGTTGAAGCAGGAAGAACTCAATTTCTCTGTTGATGGTGATTCACTCAATGGTATTTTGATAAGACCTTCTACAACATCAAACAATGCTGTTCTGCTTTTGCATCCGCATCCACTTTATGGCGGAGACAAAGACAATCATGTTGTGAAAGAGCTTGAGCAGCTATTCCTTGAAATGGGATTCATTACAATGCGCTTTGATTTCAGAGGTGCATCCAATACTCACCTGAGATACAATGGATTATCAGGCGCAGTAGAGGACACTTATAGAGCAATAGAATATATTGAAAGATGTGATGTGAATTCACTAGGTCTTGTTGGCTATTCCTTTGGTGGTTCGACTGCTTTAAGGGTAGCAACAACGCGATCCCTGAGTTTTCTTGTGACATTGAGTGCATCATTCCAGCTATTCCTTGAAGGAAGCTATCAAGAATCACAATTAACGAAAATTAGCTGCCCTGTGCTTATGTTCCATGGCATGTCCGATAATATGGTCCCGTATGCAGACTTGAAGACATTCTCATCCTTCATTTCTGAGATCAAAATGGTATCTCTGAAAAACGAGAATCATTTCTATCAATATGCATTACCAGAAGTCTTGAATGAAATAAGCTCATTCATTTCTACCATATTCAGCTGAACGACCCTTCAAAGCTATCCTTAAGTAGCGCTCTTTTTCTGAAAATCAAAATGGTGGTTAACATTGCTCAAGGCTATGGTTTTTGATATGGATGGGACCATAACAAAGCTGACCTTACCTTTAGAAGCAATGAGGCAAGACACGAAGAATTTCTATGTTGAACGAGGATTTCCCGCAGAAATGCTTGAGGATGCAGATGGGATCTCCAGTTCAACAGCAAAAGCGAAGGAGTACTTCCTTTCTAATGGGATGCAATTGTCTGAATGGGAACGGATAGAGGCTGAAGTTGATTATATCTTGAGTCAACATGAAGGATTTGCAGCCGCGAATGCAGTTCTCATAGAGGGAACTCTAGACATTGTTAGTGAAATAAGACACTTTGGAATATTCACAGCTATTCTGACGAATAATGGCCGATTGGCTGTTGATAAGATAATGCAACAACTACCCCTTGCTGAGTATTTTGATATCATCCAAACCAGACATGAATCTCCGCAACCAAAACCCTACCCTGATGGCCTTCTGAAATTGGGATTACAACTAGGGGTCACTCCTGATGAGATGGTGTATGTTGGCGATGCTTTGATTGATGCAACTGCAGCAAAACGGGCAGGAATTGAATTTTGGGGTGTTGCGACAGGCGAGACTCCCGCAGATGTTCTTCGTGATGCAGGTGCCTCTATCGTATTTCATACCCTTGAGGGTGTTGTAAATGAAGTTCGCAATCGAGGTGTGAAACCGTAAACCGAATTTGGCCATTTGTTAAGTCATGAATTCTTTAACTGACGCATTGATGTTTTGGCTTCTAGTAAGATTATTCGCAATCTTAAGACATGTCCAAATGGCTGAGCTTCCAGTGCAGATTTGGCGTCTAGTTCAATTAGAACACATCTCTAGAGCGTCCAGTTTTTGACTTATATCAAACTGAAGGTTATATACATGTTCGGGAATATGTTTACTGTGACAGGCAGTATTCCTATCCTTGAAGAAGTAAATAGCACGCTTGAGGTCAAAGACCAAATGACAATAGATGAAGGAACATATTTAGTTCTACGTTCAGCTTCGGGTGCATTCACATGCAGATACCCTCCTGTTCCACGAAACTGGAATCCATTAGACCGACCTCATGTTGCTCTTCTTCTGCCTGATACGAAGGGTATCTTCTCTGTCTTCCTCTCCAAGCCTGAAGAGAAGGGTGTAGAACTCCCTCAAAGATTAGAAACAGCGGATCTCAATAAACTTCCAACAAAATCGATTATCGAGATACGTCATAGTAATGCTCACTACGCGTACTACAGACGTGATAATGAAACATGGACCAAAGTTGCTGAAGCGAATGATCCATTTGTTGTCGAGGTTTTCTCACATGGATATGCTCCCATAATTATGAATATGACTCCAACTATTTAGTATCAGATGATTAGAATTGCTATCCGCTTGCACAAAATGAATGATGATTTTGAAGGTGTGAGGAGCGCTAGAGAAATAAGGTTGCATGGTTGCTTGCTTGAGAGGAGAGGATGTGTGTGTATGATTTCAGGAGGGTTTGCGTTCCTCAACACCCATCATTTGCTTTTTAATCCAATAATATATATAAGAATTGTGGAATATTCGCAAACCTTATAGTCATCTTTGCCGATTTTCGCAAATAATGTTTCAGAATATTACGATATTTCTCGAAATGATAGATGAATCGGTATGATGGTTGTGCTTTATTTCATGAAACGTAAGATCTTAGACTAGAAAGCTAGTAAAGGTATCCGCTATCAGACATTTGCTTAAATGTATTCTAGACCATTATACCACAAGGGCCAGGGGGCCTTTCTCTCTCAGAAGCAGTTTCTCTCCTCCTTCCATGTTCTCTACGGCCCCCTCTCTCTATTTTACAAATATTATCTTGCAAACAAAATCCTGTAAGGAGTCTTTTCGATATCAATTCGTTTTGCTCTATGATGAATAGGAATTTCCTCGGTGTAAGGATCAGTGGCATATTGCTCGTTTTGGTTTGCAGTGAATCTACTTTAGAATACTATATTATAGGTATCCTTATATTATATTATGTATTATTAAATCTTGGATAGGGGGTCCGTCGCGACCTTCATGAATCTGTTCAATCTCCTCTCCTCTCTCTCTCCCTCCCAAATGTCCGACCCGAGCGACGAACTTCGTCTGTTCAAGGACCCCCTCCCTACTCTCCTAATTATTGACGTAACAGATGTTGATGTACTCCTAAGTTTCTCTGGTACATTTGTTTCTTAGCCAGCAAGTTTTAAAGGAGTAGTCTCAGGTGCCAAGCCAAGGCGAGTAACTGTGTCCACGGCAAGAAGAACAATTGACAGCACCTTTCGACGATTATTGAACTACACAGCTGAGATTATCATGTCAATCATACTGCTAGTGATGATTTGTATACCATTGTCAATCACTATTCCTATGTGGCTTCAGCATGTTCTATTAGGCACGCCAAGATCTGAACTAACAATCAATCTTGTAGCTTGGTTTGGCTATGATGGAGCTTTATGGGTAACACTCTTACTCGGTTTGGTCAGCTTCTCTCTGAGCTATATCTACATACTCAAAATGAAGCCAGGGATCACCTCAACGACGGATGAAAAAGAAGTTGTTGAAGAAGTAGAATACTCCGACAAAGAAGAGGTGGCTTTTGAAGATGAAGATGTTGAGGAAGAAGAGGAGATAGCAGCTGAGGATCAAGAAGAAGAGGAGATAGCAGCTGAAGACCAAGAGGAAGATGAAGAGCACATCGACTTAGATGAGATTGAAACCAGCCTTGAGGATATGGAAGAAGAAGAAGAGGAGGAGGATGTATAGGACTATTAGGTCCTTGTATCTCTCCTAATCTTACTAATCTAGTTGCACTTTTTGGGCAAGACGATCAACAAGTGTTTTGAAAGCCTTGGCGGTATTCGACTCAGGATCCTCTACTACAAACGGAGTACCCTTGTCACTAAGTGCGATTACTCTTGGATCTAGTGGGAGAGTGCCTAGGTGGTCAATTTTGTATTCCTCTGCAGCGGTCTTCGCAGCTCCTTCTCCAAAGATTTTGTATGATTCACCGCATTTAGGACAGATGAACTCAGCCATGTTTTCAACAATGCCGAGAATTGGCACACCCATTTTCTCAACTAATTGAATTGCTCTTCGAGCATCAAGAACTGCTACTTCCTGAGGTGTTGATACAATCACGACCCCATCCAAATCCGGAATAGATTGCAAAATACTCAGTATCTCATCGCCTGTTCCGGGCGGAAGGTCCACGATTAGGATATCCAAATCTTCCCACTTCACATTAGATAGAAACTGGCTGATAGCTTTTGCTACAAGCGGACCTCTCCAAGCAACAGCATCATCATCCTTCCTTAGAAGAAATGCCATACTCATTACCTTAATATCAAGTGGACCAAGAATCGGATTGATGAATTCGCCCTCAGCAATAGGATGTTGACCTTCTAAACCCAACAGCTTGGGAACATTAGGACCATAGATATCAACATCAAGTATCCCTGATTTCTTCCCTCTCTGGGCAAACGAAACCGCAAGGTTAGTTGCGACAGTTGTCTTTCCAACTCCTCCTTTTCCTGAAAGGATAACGATCTTGTGTTTGATTCCCTTCATGTTTTCAGCAACATCAGGAGGTATCATTGGCTTAGTCATTGCAATCGAGGAAAGCACACATGCCAATTTCTAATAAAGCATCGGATATGAACCATGATTCATAATGTTCTTTGTTGATATTTATTGAGAATTTGCCTTGCCAGCTCTTCATTTGATGCTGCAACGAAATTCATCATTGCATCCGGTTCAAGAGAACTGACAAACCGCTTCCCGTCAAGACCAATAACATAACCACCAGCTTCGAAGACCATATGTGTGCCGCAGAGATGAATGATGGGAAAGAGATTTCTAAGGTCAACCATGCCATCCAAAAAGCCTGCTGCAGTCCAACAAAGATCTAGAAGATTGCTTGCAGTTCTGCGTATGTCATGAACTGCTTTGATTGTCCTCATAGAACTCTTGAGAAAAGCAGAATCGAAGGTTTTCTTGATATCGTACGATATAATCGCATTCTCTAATTCGATTGGTTTTGCAACTTGAACCCTCTTCCCATTTCTTGTAACTCCTTTTCCCTTGATTGCGATGAATCTTTCATTATTGAATACTGAATCGATAATACTGAGTTCTGCATCATCAGAGGTCATATTGCTCTTGTACGGAACGATTGCAATTCCTAGTGATACAAGTGGAATCCCTCTCTTCAGGTTCGCTGATCCATCAATTGGGTCAACAAGTGCGAGATATTCAGGTTTCTCAGATGTCTTGAGAAATCCCTTTTCTTCTGATAGAATATCAAAGGAAATATCAGAGCCTAGGAGTACCTCAATTATCGCATCCTCTGCTTTTTTGTCAAGTAGCAGCGTCTTGTCACCGTACGGATTTACTTGTCCTGTATCCGCCATGGCCTGATCGAGGTTGTCAAGTATGCATGATTTTGCGGCATCAATAGCTTTTTTGAGAGTCTTGAGTGCGGTCATTTATTGCCACTGCTCGAATTAGTGGCGTGCTCTATATCACTTGTGTGGTTTGACAATAAGACAATACCTTAAATGGTTCAAGACCTGAAATAAGAATGTACGGTACTTCATGGTGGTTTTCATGGGCTTCCTAAGCGGCAAAAAGAAAGTCGATACTGAACGTGGTATTCTAGAGATGAAGGGTACAATGAATGCATTGACCCTAAGAGTTCGAAGATTAGAAACAAGAATGGCTGAAGAACAACAATCAGCAAAGGAGGCAATGTCAAAAGGCAACCGTTCCATGGCAAGATCCCATCTTAGTATCGTGGTAGATTTAGAGAACCGGAAAGCCCGCTACCAACAGCAATACTTGACGTTAGAAACAGCTCTTCTGAATCTTGAGGAAGCTAAGACGCAATCAGAGGTCCTGAGAGCATTTAGTATTGCCAACGATGCATTAACCGAAGCTCGTTCTATGCTAAAGCCAGAAGAAATTCAAACACAGCTTGATAGACTTTCTGAGTCCTTTGAGCATATCTCAATAGCTGGTGAATTATTATCAGAGGACCTCACAGGAGCTGACTCGACAATCGAAATGGAGGAGAGAGTTGATCGTGAACTTGATTCCATGGAAGCCGAGCTTCTTCTTGAGAAAGAAGGTGTACTTCCTCCACTCGAAGTAGAAGGTGGAAAAAGACCAAAGGAAGCAGCGGCAGAAAAAGCTGGAGAAAAACGAATTGATGACCTCTTGGCCGATTTAGAGAAAGAAGCTCGTGAGGAACGCGAAAGAGAGGCAGAGGGCTAATCAATTCTATTATTCAATCTATTCTACAGGTGCAAATAACTTTGGAAATAAAACTGGTAGTCTTCGATGTAGATGGAACACTCACACAGCATAGTAGTGTTTGGTGGAGACTTCATGAGCTATTCGGTACCACTGAAGAAGGTCGTGTCTATTTCGATCAGTACTTCTCGGGTGAGATCACATATCAACAGTGGGCTGATTATGATGCAGCATTGTGGAAAGACCAACCTCTTGATCGTGTAATGGAGGTAGTTAACAATACGAAACTTGTTGAAGGGGCAGAAGAGACGATCCAAATCCTTAGAGAGCATGGTATCAAGACAGCCATCCTCTCAGGCGGGCTTGACATTATGGCTGATGATATTGCCCGCCGTGTTGGGATTGATTATGTCATAACTAACAAACTCATCCATAGCGATGGGTATCTTACGGGTACTGTTGAAAATGTCATCGGATGGGCAGAAAAGGCTAAATTCATACACAAAATTCTCAGTCACTTTAATGTTTCATCGATTGAAACTGCTTTTATTGGAGATGGACGGAATGATATGAGCGTGTTTTCTGTCGTTGGGCTCTCAATCGCTTTCAATCCGACAGAGAAAGATGTTGCTGATGCTGCGAATGTTGTCATCAAAGAGAATGACCTGCGTGCCATTCTACCATATATCATATCGGAGTTCCAGCAATGAGCAGGACGAACACATATACTTGAAGTAGGATGATCATAGCGCCTTCAAAGAAATCCAGCTTATGGTCATCTGTAATAGCTCGCTTCAAGAACCACAGACTCCCTGCAATAACAATGATTTGGAATAGAACATACCTATCCAGAGGGATTAGAACAAACATACCTATTCCTCCCATAACGAGCAAGACAATCTGAAGAACTCCTCCAATGAGATTTCCTACTGCAAGTCCAACTTTACCCTTTGCTGCCGCAATCAATGCAATTCCATGTTCGGGCAGTGCACCAGCAGCCCCAAGAACTAGGGCGGCAATTGTTACGTGATTAATTCCTAGGGCTGTGATTATCCCGCTGTAATCGCTAAGGAATATTTCGACAGAGTTAGTTAGAATTTCACCTGCGAAAAATATCCCCACAAATCCCAACATCGTTAGAATGATGGCGCTTTTTTTCTCATGGGAGGGTCTTGCTTTGCTTTCACTATCAGTCACATCTCCTGTGGCTAGTGCCCATGTGTAGATGATGTAGGATAGAAACAGAACAAAAGCCGCCATAGCAGGGAATTTTGGATCTACTGGTGGAGTTGGTCCAGTGAGATCTAGGATGCCCAGGGCAAACATGCAAATCAAAGCTACAATGGTCCATCTAATTAATACAGAGTCTTTCTTGATTGCCTCCTCTGGCACATTCATGTCTGGCGCTCCTTTTGTGGATATCACAATTGTCAGACCCAGAAGTAGCATATTGAATCCTGCAGCAATCAGGACTGATAACACTGCGATATCTAGTAACTCCGGACTTTCATTTATCCATCCTGAATATGCTGCAATCCCACTGATTACCGCTTCAGGCATGTTGCT
>PJER01000012.1 GCA_002825465.1 Candidatus Thorarchaeota archaeon MP8T_1 | reverse complement strand
TACCAATCAAACAGTAATTGGGAATCAATTACTCGATGCATCAGGACTCTTTCCTTTTGATGGCGGTACGGGTTACCGAACATACAAAGGCGTAGCTTTTGATATTACAATCGAGTATGCAGCATCATCACCAGAAATTGCTGGGGGTACGGCTCAGATTGGTGTCGATGCCCTTCGGGCATTAGGTATCAATGCGCATACCCAAGCAGCAGACTTCAACGAATACATCAATAGACTTGATAGCCATGGAGACTATGATATGGTCTTCTATGCTGCAAACTTCTACAGCAACGATGTAGATTGGCTAGCTTACGAGTTCTGGTCAGAGTACGCTGGAGTAGAATACCAGAATCCAACTAATTTTCAGAACGCAACCTATGACTCTTGGAGAGACCAGCTTATCAATGGAACTACATACGAGGAAATCTATGAGGCTGCAGCAGAGATGCAAAAGATCCTCCAATACAATGTTCCAAAACTTGTTGTCTATGAGAACACCTACTTGCAGGGTTACAGAAACGACCAATTCACTGGTCATGTTGAAGACTATGGTAGATACATTGCAGGGCCATGGACCATGAGGAAGATCCATAGGCTTGATGGTTTTCCAGGAGGAACGGTTCCTGTAGCAATTAGTGAAGAGCCGGATAGCTTCAACATCTTTGTGACGAATTCTGCTCAATCAGCTGCAATTCTTTCCAATCTATATTCGTCACTATACAAGTATGGGCCAGATCTTAATCCATGGCCAGACCTTGCTACGAATTTACTTACTGAAACTCATTCAATAAATCCTGCAGTTCCTGTAGGTCATATACGATTCACTGTTGATATTATCCAGAACGCGACCTGGAGTGATGGAGAACCATTGACAGCAGAGGACGTAGCTTTCACCTATACCTATGCAGTTGAAAGTGGAGTTTATTTCAATCCAGCTGGTACTGATCTCAATGACATGGTTGCAGCATATGCACCAACTCCATACAGAGTAGTAATCGAGTTCAGCACTGAATCATACTGGCACTTCAGTCATTTCGCATTTGATTATATTATTCCAAAACACATTTTCAATGATTCTGGAGGAATTGGCTACGCGGGGTGGAATACTTGGAACCCTGTCTTCGATCCAAGTGAACCTCATGTGACATCAGGACCGTTTATCTTCACTGATTATGAGGCAGGAGAGTTTTATGAAATTTCGAAGAATCCGGATTACTACTATGCACCAGAGGATACTTCTACTACAACGACTACCACGTCAACAACTACAACTACTACTTCCAATCCAGCTCCGGTTGTTCTTGCAGCATCAGGTTCTACATATTACGTAGGAACAACAGGTCATTTCATCTATTGGAGTCTCTATGATGATAATCCACTTTTCTATATGCTCTATTTAGATAATGAAGAGAACTATACAGGCCCATGGGATGGATCAGATATCTCGGTGAATGTAGATGGTCTATCTGTTGGGCAACACAACTATACATTGATTCTAATGGATAGCTCAGCTAATTTCGCTTTCAGTACTGTATTTGTGAATGTTTTAGAACATTCATCAACCAACACAAATACTGATACAACAATAACAACATCACCAACCACAACTAATGGTACCACCACTGATGGAGATTTACTAAGCACAATTAGCCTATTCGTTTCAATTGGCTCATTAGGTGTCATTATTGTTGTAATTGTCATCATTGTGAAATCGAAAAAGTGAGGAAAATTCAGGACTTCAAACTCAAGAGGTAGAATAACAGAAAAAGTGAATGCTTAATTACCCGTTTTGACCCAACGCACAAATATCAGAAAAGGAGAATTGTCGCGTGGTTGCATTCGGGAGCAAGCATGTGTTAATAGAGGCTCTAAGTTCAATGAAGGCGTCTCTAGAGAGTGCATATGAGTTCAAGACAAGAGTTGAGGAAGAGACTAGACTTCTTGAGGGGCTTGGAGAAAAGTACCCAGGATACCGTGTATTCTCAGATTATAGGCGAAATGAAGGAAAAAGAAGATTCAATGAAATCTCAGAATTCATCAATAATGCCCTTAATGATCTAGAATGTTGTGATGCAAAGAAGATATCCTCTATCTACCTTGATACATTGAAAGGTGTTCTCTTGCAGACAAGATGGATTCAGGTTCTTGAATCATATTCAAACTCAGTGGAGAAAAAGAAGTAGATGGGGGTAAAACCCCCCAATTTGCTTCAATAGTTATACTAACCAGCGATAGGTAATCATCTTACCATCGGCTTCTTTGGCAAATCCGAGCTTGAGAGCCATACCAACTTCAGGCATGCTAGTAAGATTCGTGATATGCGCTGTAAGTTTTAGACCCGAAGGAAATTCACCTATAGCTACAACATATGGTTGCTTTGATGAGAGAGTCTCAGGAGCAAAATCGACAATGACATATGAGTAAAGCTTCGCCTCACGCTCAGTCATTTCAACGAATTTTGTGGGACTCAAACACTTCTGACAGTGTTGACGTGGCGGTAAATATTCAGCACTACATGAGGTGCAAACACTCTTCATCAGTTTCTCTTCATCAAGATTTTCTAGGAACTCTTGAAGGTAAGGAGTGATTGCCTTATCAGTTGTATACCCAAGATAGAGTTCTTTCTTTTCTGCCATTAATTACCAACCCCTCTCATATATGAAAACATTCACAAATTGGCCACTTTGACCAACATTATGAACTAGACCGAGGTTTACATCAGCAATCTGTCGTGATGCGTTCTCAGCCTCGCCTCTCATTTGTTTCATGACTTCATAGGTCATAGAAATTCCAGTAGCTCCCAATGGATGGCCTTTACTCTTCAGACCACCATCACAGTTGACTGGTATCCGACCATCATGATAGTTTTCCTTGTTCTCTACAATTTCACGACCTTTGCCAGGTTCTGCGAATCCAAGGTCTTCATAGGCAATCAGTTCAGCAATTGTGAAACAATCATGTACTTCTGCCATATCGATATCCTTAGGCTCTACACCAGCCATCTTGTATGCAGCTTTAGCAGCATACTTAGCACCTGGGATCGAAGTCAGGCTTGGGCGGTCTTGAATCATATTCTCAGATGCGCCTGCTCCAATTCCTTTGATCCACATAGGTCTGTCAGTAAATTCCTTCACACGATCCTCTGCTACTAATACAACACCTGCTGCACCATCTGTAATGAGACTGCAATCATAAAGATTCAAAGGTCTGCAGATGGGAATCGCATTATTTGCCTCCTCAAAGGGAATTTCTTTGGGAAGATGCGCCTTAGGATTCTGAGCTCCGTAGTGATGACTCTTTACCGCAATCTTAGCAAGAATATCATGAGGCATGTTGTATTCACTCATATAACGAGATGCCATCAACGCATAGAATGCAGGGAAACTGATTCCATAGGGATACTCCCAACGCATGTCCCCGGCTCTTGACATATATTCAGTTGCAGTAGCTGATGACACCCGATTCATTTGTTCGACACCTAAAACAAGCATGACATCGTACAAACCAGAGGCGACCATTCCATATGCAGCTCTAAGACTTGCTGTTCCTGTAGCACATGCAGATTCACATCGCAGATGTGGCTTATTTTGAAGGCCAATATAGTCAGCCATTAGTGCTGAACCGGCACCCTGACCTGTGAATTGCGAAGCAGCATACGAGAGGACTGTAGCGTCTATTTTATCCTGCGTGATGCCTGCATCATAGATTGGTTTGTAGGCTTCCGCAGTAAGTTCTCGCATGGTTGCATCGTATCTCTTACCGAATTTGCTATGACCACCAGCGACCACAGCTACTCTTCGTACCAATTTAATATCCTCCGACGTTTGAGTCTGTGTAGTACAAAACACAGTGCTCTAACATATCTACATTGAGTCCGTCATCAATCTATTACTGGGTCTTAAGGTTACCTCTTTGATTCTTTCATGACTCTCGAAATAAATTAACACTGTTAAGATAGAAAAAAAGAGATTAGACCCGCAATCTTCAGATTGCGGATCATGGAAGTAATATATTTCTATTCGCCTTTGAATTTAGCTTGACGTTTCTCAAGAATAGCAGCGATTCCTTCACCTAGATCTTTGGTCTTGAAACATTCCACTGCTGCATCTACTTGGAATTGAAGATTCTTTTCATAGTCAGCTTCGAATGCCATGTGAACTGCTTGTTTTGCTAGTTTGAGAGCAACAGGTGCATTCTGACCAAATTTCATGGCATACTTGATGGCTTCACTCTCAAGATCAGAAGGAGCGACAACCTTACTGACAAGTCCGTAGTCCAATGACTCCTTGGCAGTTAATTGAGCACCTGTGAGGACCATTTCAAGTGCTTTTCCAAGTCCAACAACTCTTGCAGTTCGTACACATCCACCCCAAGCGGGAATCAGACCGAGAGCCACTTCAGGGGTGCCAATCTTAGATTCTTCATCACAGATTCTGATATCGCACGCTAGTGCAATTTCTGTGCCACCTCCAAGACATAACCCATGAATAGCTGCAATAACAGGTTTGGTCATCTTTGCAATTTTATCGATGACATCTTGACCCTGTTTGATTACATCCGCGACTGTGTCTGGATCTGAAAGAAAACCTTGTGCCATCTTCAAGTCTGCTCCAGTACAGAAGACCTTTGGATGTGCTGTTCCAATTATCACAGAACGAATTTCAGGATCATTTTCTGCCTCATCAAGTGCATCATTCAGATCCATAATGAACTGATCATTGATTGCGTTCAATGCATCAGGTCGATTGATCTTAATATATGCAATATTTTTGACAGGTGTCAGAAAAGTTCCCTTTTTCTCGTATAACATTGTAGCATATTCGCCCATATTGTATACACCTTTGGAAATACTCTGGACTACATCACACCTTCGTACCTCTTAAAAGCTCTTACCAATTGAAGAAACTTACAATTTGTAAAAAAAGAGAGAAGGATTGGTGGTATAAAACCACCAAATCACATCTTGATTTATTGTAGCATCTTAGGAATGCTGTAGCATTCACCATGTTCTTGGTTCAACTTGGTGATTTCCTCACGAACCTTGTTCATACCGATATCGTTAGCCATTGCAAATGGGCCTTTGGGGAAACTAGCTCCAAGAACCATTGCTGGATCTATGTCTTCCTTAGAAGCAATTCCCGTGTCCACCAGAATCATCGCTTCACGGATTGACATCACTCCGATTCGAACAGAGAGCCACTCGAGGTCTGCGCCTTTTGCAGGTTCAGCTTCTCCACCAGCACCAGTGTAATCGTAGAATCCTTTCTTTGCTTTCGTTCCGATTGCTCCAGATTCCACGAGATTCTTTAGAGTCTCTGGAGGTTTGAAACAATCACCGAGTTCACGGTATAGTGTACTCATAGCATGGAAAGCAATGTCAAGACCTACAAAATCACCAAGAGCAAAGGGTCCAGCTGGCATTCCACCATGAACAGTCATAGCAGTATCAATCTCCTCCTTAGTTGCAACGCCTTGTTCATAGAGAAGAATAGCTTCTCTTAGAACAGGCATCAAGATTCGATTGACAATAAAACCTGGGCTGTCCTTTGCTTGGACTGTGGTCTTCCCCTGCTTCTTTCCTACCTTCACTGCACATGCAATTGTCTCAGGACTCGTTTTCTCTCCGATAACAAGCTCGAGTAATTTCATTGCAGGTACTGGTGAAAAGTAGTGCATCCCAATGAATTTGTCAGGACGCTTTGTTGCAGTAGCAAGCTCATCAATACTCAATGAAGAAGTATTTGTTGCAAGGATGCAATGTGGAGGGGCTGCAGAATCAGCTTTGGCAAAGAGGTCTTTCTTGACCTCCATGTTTTCGAAGATAGCTTCGATGACTAAATCTACATCCTTGACACCTGCAGCAAGGTCAGTCCCATAGGAGATTCGACCAATGAGTGATTCAGCATCGGACATGGAGATCTTGTTCTTGTTGATACCAGTCATCACATCATTTCTGATACGATCCATACCAGCTTCGACAGCAGCATCATTGATATCAATCATGTGAACTTCGAATCCATTCCAAGCTGAGACGTAGACTATACCAGACCCCATGAGTCCAGCACCGATGACAGCTATCTTTTTGATTTCCATAGATGGAACCTCCTAGATAGCGCCCATCATCGCAGCCAATATCAGATTAGCTAGAGGATCACTTTCGTTTGCGTTTCCGATGACCTCAAGCCTACCATCTTTCATGGTATCCTTGAACTTTACCTCACCAGTAAAGATGCCAAGCAATGTTTCAGAGTTTGCTTTGTAGGTCACTTCAGGACTTGGATAAATTCCATCATGAAGAGACATCCATGGTGCTTTCTTGTATACAATGATGTATTGAGCTCCGTGATCAGGAGTGATCACTTGCAGGATTTTTCCATCATAGTGGCCAACCCATTTCTTGACTGTTTCTTGGAGGTCTTCCTTCTCCTTGACCTTACTCATAAGGAACTGAAAGAATTCTTGTAATTGTGACATTTTTACTCCTCCTTTGCTATCCAGTCATCAATCGCTTCGGCCATGACTGCTTCGATAGTATTTGCCCAAATGTTTCCTTTCTTCTTCTTTATGGCATTCATGAAGACATCGTACTTGTCACCTTCCATGAGAGTTACAATACGACCTTTTCTATCATTGATCAATGATTGATGGTACATCTTCTTTGAGTTCCAATACTCATGTTCAATGCTATCTTCATTTAATCGAGGATAGAAAGGCCACTCACCAGTTGGATGTGGACGGAACTTCTTCTCACCAGAGCGCCATTTCTTGACCTCTTCGCCTTGAGCTTCCTTGAAACCTGGACGGAAAGGCCATTGAGGAACATATCGGAATCCTTTAACACCATCTGGTGTAGCAGTACCACCTGACCATGCACCAGTGTAGACTCTTGCACCCTTGTTATTGACAAACTGCTCCATAACGACCATGATAAGACCCTCAGGCGTCAATCCAGCCTCTGAAGCAAGTTTCTTCATATTTTCAAGTGTATCACCTACGAAATCAACATCCATATTATTTGTCCTCCTTGAATGCCATTCGTTTGTATGGTAAACCCCAACGTTCTTCGTACATCAGACCTTCAAGCGGTGGTCTGCTGGGACCAAGAGCTCTTGGAGAAACACGCTTTCCAATACAGAATGCAGTAAGAGGTACCCAGATTGGGGGTATTCCAAGCTTATCACGAATCAATTCAGCATGACGTGGGTCTGAGCATACAAGTGCTTCGTAACCACATCCGTAACCAAGTTCAGTAGCTGTCAACCACATATTCATGATTGCCATACCACTTACCACAGAACCAAAGAGTTCGTTAGGATACAGATAACCTGCATCATGCCATGCTTCGCTAGCACAGATTATAATTACAGTATCACTCTTCTCGGGATAACGGAAGAGCTCCCCATCCCTTAGGCGAGCATAGACAGCAGCTCGGTAGGGATCACCAATAAACCAGTTTCGCCCACTTGTAAGCTCGAATGGTGCTCCACCAAAAGCAGTCTGTGCCATCTCTTGAGCGATATCTGCTAAGAACACTTTCATATCTTGGTCATCACGGATCACCACAAAGCGCATCATCAACATGTTTTCTGGACTTGGTGCATGTCGAGCTGCTTCGAGGATCATTTCAATATGTTCGTCAGGTATTTTCTCACCAGTGAACTCTCTTATAGAGCGTCGCTCTCGAATCCACCTCAACGTCTGTAATTCTTTATCAGTTGAAGTGGTTTCTTGAGATTCACTGCCAGCATCTGACTTTTCAGCATCTGAAGCCATTTGTTCACCTCTAATTGTTATTGAAGTGTTCAGCGGATAGAATATGCCTGCATAAATGTATTACCTTGAAAAGCCTCAATGGACTTATTGTTGAATTTTGGAACCAGAGTGAGCGATACTTGGATGAGTTCCATATATTGTTCAGGTTACACCCTGAATACTAACCGTGTATTAGCTCTACTATACAAGATGACATATGGAGAGTTGAAATTGAGTAGATTAAGACGCACTTATCTCTCCCGGCAATGTGCGTTCAATTATTTCTACATAGGGAGCACTCTTTGCTCCCATTCCAATTGTCTGAAGTGGATTCTAGAGCATGTGGTTACTTCTTTAGAGTTATTTTAACATCTACTGCAGTCACACCTTTCCCACTCTCATACCCAAATGCAGGGTTGATATCGAGTTCGACTATCTCTTCAAAATCTGTGACTAACTGGCTAATCTTTAGTATAGTATCCTCAATTGCCTCAATGTCACTAGGAGGCTCACCACGAACTCCTTCCAGAAGTTTTCCCAGTTTGGTCTCCATGATTAGTTCATGAACCTCAGTTCTTGTCATAGGTGCTAATCTGAAAGAGATATCCTTGAGAAAGTTAACGTAGATACCACCTGTTCCAAACATTATGAGCGGCCCAAATTGGACATCACGTGAACATCCAATGATTATCTCGCGACCTTTCTCAGCCATCTCCTGTACATCAACACCATAGACCTTAGCATCAGGCATGTGGGTCTTTACATTCTCCATGATTTCATGGAATGCAATCTGCACCTCTGCATAATTATAGAGACCAACTTTGATTCCACCAATATCGCTTTTGTGAACAATATCAGGGCTTGCTATCTTCATGACAACGGGATATCCAAATTCATCTGCAATAGTAGCCGCTTCCTCCGGTGTTGTAGCAAGACGAATTCGAGCAACTGGAATTTTATATGCCTCTGCAATTGCATGAGCTTCGCTACCCAGCAGGACTCTGCGTCCATCTTTTCTTACGGAATCAATAATCTTCTCAACCTGCTGCATATCAACTTTGAATTTGGGAATTGTTTCATCCTTGAGGCGATCCCTATTCACAGTGTATTTGTATAGTTCACTCAGAGCATGGACTGCACGTTCTGGAAAATCGAAAACAGGAATACCGCCACTTGTAAGGACTATTCGTGGATATACCATTGAGTTGCCACCCATAAACACCGATAGCAATGGCTTGCTAGGATATTTCTTATGTGAATCAACTAGAACCTTCGCTGTTTCTGTTACCTTAGTCATTGCTTGCGGCGTCAGCAGGACGATGACAGAATCAACATTTGTATCCTTTAAGGAAGCCTCTATGCAAAGCTCGTAATCTTCAGGCTGAGCGGTTCCAAGCGCATCAATTGGATTATTCACCGATGCAGCAGGAGGTAAGTTTGCCTTCAGAAACTCTTTCGTTTCAGATGTGAGTTGTGTGACCTCTAGACCACTAGATTCACATGCATCAGTTGTGAGAATTCCTGGACCACCGGCATTTGTAATAATAGCTACACGATTTCCTGAGGGGAGACTCATATCATCATAAACTGCTGCAACATCAAAGAGTGATGCCATATCATGAGCACGACGAACACCACTCTGTTTGAATGCGATATCATACGCCATATCACTGCCAGCCAAGGATCCTGTATGTGATGATGCAGCTCGAGCTCCAGCCTCACTGACCCCAGATTTTACGATGAAGATTGGTTTCTTTGGGACTACTTTTTTACACGCTTCCATGAATTTCTTACCATCTACAACAGATTCAAGATAAAGAAGCAAAAAGGTGGAATTAGGGTCTCTCCCAAAAGCTTCAATGAAATCAGCTTCATCGAGATGAGCCTTATTGCCTAAACTAACAAATTTCGAGAATCCTATCTTCTCCATTAGACTCCAGTCCAGGATACCAGTCATTAATGCACCTGACTGAGAAGCAAAGGCGATGGTTCCTTTTCCTGGTGTCCCGGCAGAGAATGATGCATTATATGGAGCAGAAGTATTGGTTATTCCAAGACAATTTGGGCCTTGTATGACCATCTTGTATTTTTCAGCAAGTTCAACGAGTTTCTTTTCTGCTTCTATTCCCTCATGACCTATTTCTTTGAAACCTGCAGTAATAATGACGAGTGCCTTCACTCCCTTTTGACCACATTCTTCAACAGCTTCTAAAACAAAACTTGCAGGTATTACAATAACAGCAACATCTACTTGGCTGGGTACCTCCTTTATTGATCGAAATGCTTTCAGACCCAAGATTTCGCCTGCTTTTGGATTTATAGGATAGATTCTTCCATCATATCCACTATCAATCAGATTTCGCAACACATCATTTCCGAGTTTTCCACGACTGGATGAAGCTCCAATCACTGCAATCGATTTTGGATTGAAGAGAATGTCAATACTTGCTTGTCTGTCCACAGCATGCACTACCCTGCGATGGTAACGAGCCGTGGGACAAAAGATGATGAATATAACTTCTATCGTGACGGCCTTTTTTGAAGCTAATTGAAAAATAGAAGACTCGAGATTCTTACTTATTGGTCGACCCATCATACTCCTTTGCTTGAAGATATTGATCATCTATTGTACTCAAGACTGTTCTAGAACCAGGGTTGATTCCCCTTAAACGATACCTAGTACCGCAACCAATCGCTAATCCCACTACCAAGACTGACATGAATAAGGATGCAGCTACTGATTCAGCTGTCAAACTGTATGGAGCAAATATGAATTGAATTGGAATCATTAGTAGTGGCCACAGAAGTAACATGAGACATAAGTAATAACCCCATGATTTTCTTCGACGCTCATCCCAATCGCTCATTATTATTCCCAAGATGATAATGTGCGCGAAATAATATCAACCTGATGTTCGCAATCCAAATGAAGAAGGAGATTAGGGATAATCCGACTCATCAGCTCCGATACGTTCGAAATAATGGCCATCATTATAATTCAGAATATTTCTGGATGATGGATTTATGCCACGGGAACGATAATTTGCGCCACACCCAAGAGCTACACCGATTAGCGCTACAGATGAAACCACGCCTGTGAAAAGAACCTGCCAACTAACAAATGCTACACTCACAATTAGACCAAGAGGAATGTAAATGAGTGGCCAGAGTAGAATAAGTAAGCAAATATAATAACTCACAGATTTTTTCCTACGGTCTTCCCATGTACTCAATTGAACAACTCCACATCATTATTACTTTCTAAGAATTTCAAGATTTGTTTTTGATTACCGAGTAAGTATTACTCACAACCATATTCATGTATGACAGAGAACTGTATCAGGAGATTACTCAATATGAAGCTAGTAACCTTACATATTCCTGAACAATACGTCGAAGGACTTGAACGTCTGGTTGAGAATAACCTCTATCCTAACAGATCAGAGGCAATCAGAATTGCAATCCGAGACCTCCTCAAGAGAGAACTCTGGGGTTAGATCCATCACGCATAGGATTCCAAAAAAGCAACATGCAAGATTGATTGAAAAGCATTCAGTCATGCAGCTAGGAAGATGGCACTAATAAAATAGTACAAGGTGTTCATCAAGGAAAGCTTGATATCTATTCCTAATAGGAAATATCATGAATGAATGTGGCTAAAGCCTCCAATCAAGGAGCGTGTTGAATCATAGGGCAGGATGGTCTTGGACTGAATATCGACTCTGTATCTACAGGAAATCAGTCCGTATCAAACCTCATCAAAGGATGCCCTTGTTACAGGGAATTCGGAGATGAGAAGGTCTGCTTAAACTATGATGATGTAGTTCCAATTAATGCTATTTCTATCGATCCTTCATTTTTTGAACAAATCAGTGATATTGAAGAACTAAGCGAATACAAGAGTGATAAGGAAAGCATGTGCTATTTACTAATGTACCTTGATAGAAAAGGAGGATATTGTTATTGCATCAGTCAAGGGAAGAGAATAAACATTAACAGCATAGATGTAAAGACAGCTGAGATTGATAGTGCGCTTCAATTTGTCACATCAACAGAAAGGAATCGAGATGGTGTTGCTTGTTCTGATTGTCTATATAGATATCTTCGAACTCTAGGTGAAGCATCAGAAGGATTTCTCACTGATACAGAGAGAGAGGAGCTTATTGCTTCTTATGTTAGAGATGTTTCAACAAGAATGGCTGCAGAATTGAGTGGATATTCAGCAAATAATTACTCTGATGAGCGATATCAGCAACATATCAGATTGTATATCAAGAAATTAAGCCAGACTCGTTCTCAATGGGCAGCACTCACGAGGAAACTAAGAGAGAACGATGGAGACACTGTATTAGCAGAACTTGTCGACCATTATAGGGCATTGTACAGACTTGAAGCCATCTTCCTATTCCAAGTTTTGTCACTGGATGAACCCGCAGACGAATCGGATTCATTGAGTACTCTTAGATTCATTGTCGGAGTTTCTGAGAAGGTAATCAGTCTTAGTGATCAGATTCGCGAGAAAACGCACGATCTCCTAGAGAGAAAAGCTATGAGTGAAGAGATTCATCAGTCGCTTCGAAAACACTCTGAAAAACGAAAAGATACGGAGTATAAATTTACCAATCTGGTCAAAGTACTAAACGAAATCAGCACTCATTCTCTATGAGAAATTCTAAATGCAATTGGTCTACTGGTTTAGATACAAGGCAGATCATTTCAAGAGTTAGGAGAGATAAATGGTGCTTGAAGAGACTGCATCAATCAAGCTAGTTCGCGGTTGTCCATGTTTCAAAGTTTTTGGAGACGAGAAGCTTTGTGTAAATGATGATAAGGTTCTCGAAATTGACACCATTGAAATTGACACTTCTATGTTTGCACTTAGAACAGATCATGAAGGAATGAAGAAAGAAATTGCATCTGAGAGTAATATCTGTTTTACTTCCATCTACATAAACTATCAAGATAACAAAGTGTACTGTATTTCACAAGGATGGAGCTTGAGAATACATGGAAAGGACGTGCCAGGTGATGATCTTGAAGGATCATTACCATTTCTATCTACAAAAGAAGCAAGTGCAAGTGCAGAGATATGTTCTGAGTGCATTTACAAATTTATTCTGACCCTTGGTGACACTTTTTCTGATCTTATGACGAAGAAAGAGAAAGCTGATGAGATTAAACAATATGTCGATAATTTTTCACTAAAGATTGCTATGAAATTGAGTCAGATGGACAGTCTCATGAAACCGATAGGAACTGAGGAGGAACTGGAGAGAGGTGTGAATCACTTCGATTTCCTGAGAAGATATCTTGTCCAACTAATCGATCAACAACAATATTGGGCAAATCTGGAGAAGATCTATACAGAGGAAAATTCAGAGTTCTGGATTCAGGATCTAATAAAGAAGAGAGAGAAGCTCTCTCGTTTAGAGTTTCAGTTCTATAGTCAATCTCTTCAACTACGAGACATTAATGATTTCGTATTATTAATTAAAATACTGAAGTTCATTCTAAGATCTTCTGATGAGATTCTAAGCCTAAATGAAGAGATACACAGTATTATCAATTCTAACAGATTTACTGATTTAGTCCAAAAGGATGATAGACTAACTCTACTTCGATCATATACGAAGAAGAGTAGGGCAGTTGAGCATAATTTTGGGAATATTCTCCAGATTCTAACAAAGATGTAATGGATCAGCACCTACGTGTAAAATCTAATATCGTTAATGATAGACTTCAGCAATTCAACTACATTTGGAGATCTTTGATTAGAATTCCATTCATCTGTAAATTCCTTATAGATGAGCATCTCTGGTAGAATTGCTCCTGCTAATTCTTCAATCTCAATTTCAGATACTTGTGTTCCAGTTCCGAGGCCAGGGCATATCTCTTTCTTTGCACTCAGCCCCCAAGACAAATTACCACTTGATTCAGTGAATGTAAAGGGAAATGATTTACAAACAGCGGGTCGAACAGGATGTATCATACAGAGATTATCTTTCAAGAAGATACAATCGCCATTATCCATTTTCTTTAATGCTATGAATGCAGAACCCTTTTCGGTTTTTACTGAAGAGATTCGTTCAAGACCTACGGGAATAGGTAATCCTTTTGAGAGAACATAGAAATCTAGAGCTTTAAGCATATTATCTGAACTCAATCCAAGCACAGATGCAATTCTCACGATATCACTCCCTGTTACGGTCACAAGTAATGATTCATCTCGACAGCACGCACCACATTTGGTACATTCAAAGTGGGGGAGCGAATTTTTTTCTCCTGATGACTCCTTATTTTTTGGATTCAAATCAAGCCACCACATTTCTTGGATGTGACTCTAGGAAATGGTAGGAAGGAATTCAACAAGTTTAGCCATACCCTCTTTGATGTCTTCCATCGATGTAGCATACGAAAATCGCAGATAACTGTCATATCTCGACCCAAAGACACCACCAGGTGAGGAACAGATACCAACTTTCTTCAGAAGTAATTCGGCAAGAGTTGCACTACTAAGGCCTATTTTTGAGAAATTCGGAAAAGCGTAGAATGCACCTTTAGGATTCAAACAAGCAATACCAGGAATCTCATTCAATAAACCAGTGATGACATCGCGTCTTTTTTGGTACTCATCTACCATTTTTTGGATAGAACTCTGATCACCTGTAAGAGCTTTGGCACCTGCATATTGAGTAAAGGATGCAGCACATGAGGTCGTATTTTGCTGTATACGGACAAGGTTGTATATGGACTCCTCATTTCCAACAGCATATCCTAATCGCCAACCTGTCATCGAATGAGATTTCGAGAGACCATTAATTACCATTGTGTGATCCATATTGGGGTCAATTTCAAGCATAGAAGTCTGTTTGAAATCATCATAGACAAGGGTCTCATAGATCTCGTCAGAAAATACAACAAAATCGTGGTCTTCTGCGAGGTCGTGAATCAGTTTCAAATCGTCCTTTAATAGTACACCACCGGTGGGATTATTGGGAGAGTTAATCACCAGTGCTGATACAGTTCGTGAAATACTATTCTTTAGAACTTCTGCATCAATTGTGTAATTGCCATTAGTAGGAACATCAACAGGTTTTGCTCCTACTGCACGAATCATAACTCTATAGGTTGGCCAAGCTGGAGCAAGGAGAAGAACATCGTCACCAGAATCGATTGTTGCAAGAAATCCTGCAAAGAGAGCCATCTTCGCACCGGGTGTCACAATGACGTTTTTGGAACCGTCAATATCGATTCCACGTGCCTTGTAATATCCTTCAATTGCATCAAGAAGAGGAGGTATTCCTCGAGCAGGTGTGTATCTTGTAAATCCCTCTCTAAGGGCGTGAATACCAGCTTCAACAATATGGTCAGGAGTAGGAAAATCAGGTTGACCAACTTCAAAGTGATAAACTTTCTTTCCTTCTTTTTCTAGGCGTTTTGCCAAATCAAACATTTTCAGAGTACCCGATTCAGGGATACGCTCCATTGTGTGGGATGTCCAATCCATTTCTGCACCATCCTTAGAATACGTGCGTGAATGTGTTGCCTATGGCATTATGACACGAGCCAATCACCCAGTGATAAATGCTTTCCGTTTGGTTAAAACTGGAAAAGCTCGAAAAGTTTCATCCGTTGTTCCTCAGTACCACGGATTTTCATTCGATCGATGATTATTTCACCTAAACCAAGTTCATGAGCTTTAGTCAAATAATTTACCTTTGTTGGATCCACTCCTAAAAGATCTGAACAGAAAGCATCTACTGCAATTGGATCAATACTCACAACTACTGCACCTATATCTTTCGTGATGCCATCTTCTCGATTTCCAATGACTAATGTAGTGAGGTCCATAATAGTCAATTGAGGTCTGAATGCAATTAATAGGTCTAAAAGAACATCATCCATGTATTCGTGATATTGTTTTTTATCACGTTCAGGGATGAGACCAAAGAGATTCTTGATTCCACCACCTATAGTGCAAATTCCTGACTCGTGTTTTAGTGTTGGAACGTTTACAAAGAAATTTGGCTTCATCAGGATTGATGGCATTTCCAATGATTCGAAGTGATATCCAGCCATCTTTACTGATTCACGAGGAAGCTTGGAGAGATTTGATAATTTCACATCAGGACTAAAAAGAGTGGAATAACCAGTTCTTTCGAAAGCTGTTTCAGTAGTTCTTATTGGGTTATCACTTTCGATGATGGTAACATGTCCAATATTTCCCAGAGTCTGAGCGATTGCTTTCACCAATGTTGGGTCAGTATTTCCAATCAATGCAGGATCGTAAATAGAGGGTTTAATCAGAATTTCTGAAATGTTTGAAGGAATAGTTGGTTGAACTGTAAGTTTTGATAGAGCAACTTCTAGAGCTTTTCGAGGATTTCTCTGAACACCAATTGAAATCTCAGTAATTTGTTCCATGATTCATTAGAGCATATGTCCAAGGCTTTAAGTGAACGGTTTACGTCTAATATTTCAAAGATGAAGCTTACTGATGAACAAAGAGAGAGATACTCTCGGATGTTGGCCCTTCGAGATTTCAGCGAAGATGATATGAAATCAATAATGAATACAACAATTACGGTTGTAGGAGCAGGAGGATTAGGTAGTCCAGCACTACGACTTCTCACAGCAGTAGGTTTCGGGAAGATTCGTATAATTGATCGAGATATTGTTGAATTATCCAATATTCAGAGACAGACTGTGTACAACACAATAGATATTGGGGAACCTAAAGTAGAGGCGGCATCAACCAATTTGAAGCTGGTCAATCCGAATGTAGAATTTGAGCCAATTTGTATCTCAATCGGTGAGGATAATGCAAATGAGCTTCTGCAGGGATCAGATATCATTCTTGATGGGCTTGATTCATTTAAAGCTCGAAGAGCAGTCAACCGTGCAAGTATATCACTAGGTATTCCATACATCTTTGCCGGAGCTGTAGAATATTACGCAAATCTGTCTACATTTGTCCCTGGTAAGACTGGCTGTCTAAATTGTGTAATGGGTGATGCAGAAGATAATCCTGAAAACACATGTGCTAACGTAGGAGTTACTCCGACTCTTCTATCACTTGCCGCTGCTGTGGAAGTGAATGAAGCAATACGTATTGCAACAGGTAGAGACCCTACTCTTGGAAATCGGCTTATGACTATTGATTCATCGTCGTTGACATTTGATTTCTTTGATATTGGAAAAGCTGATGATTGTCTTGTCTGTTCAAAGAAACCAAAAGAACAAACACCATCAGATGAAGGCCTGACAGTCACAACATTGTGTTCGGGAAGTTTCAATGTCTCACCAACTAGAGTTGTGAGTTTAGACATAGAAGAGTTAGCTAGAAAACTTTCATCACTCTACAAGATAAAAAAGACAACAAGACTTATTCTAATAACACTCTCTAGTGGAGAAAAAGTGACTCTGATGGCTTCTGGAAGTGCTATAATAAAGGGAGTCGATACCGCAGATGAAGCGATACGACTCTATGATGCAATTCTCAACAAGAGCGCTTAGTCACCAAAGAATAGTCTTCTTGCTCTTCGTTTTCGCTCTTCTTCATCCTCTTCACTCTCTGGAGGAGGTGGAGGAGGAGGTTCAGAGATCACTTCCTCGCTTTCTTCCTCAAGATCATCTAGAGAATCACTTTCATCATCATCATCATCTTCATCATCAAAGGAACTCTCTAGTAGCGGTGGTTCAGGAGGTTCTTGTGGCAATTCTTCGGATTCATCCATAGAATGAGACTCTTCGTCAAGCGAAAGTAATTCATCTTCAGAATCGAGAGGCTCAGGTTCTGAAGTTGGTGAAATTGCTTCCTCATATTCAGCCCAAGTAAAGGAAGGTCGTTCCTCAGACTCATCCTCTTCGGATATTGGAGTTATCTCATCCTTTGATTCATCTACCAAATCTTCTTCATCTTCAGAAGATGGTTCTGATTCTTCTTCAACAATCAGTGGTGTTGGTTCAACCAACTCAAAGTCAGTCGAGAATTCGCGTGGTGGACCTTCGATAGAGAGATCATCCATTTCTTCATCTTCTCGACGTTCAACACTGTCCAAAGAAATAGAGGACTCATCAGAATATGTTGTTGGCGTTTCAAATTCCGGTTCGTCAGGACTGATTGGTTCTTCAATCATATGTTCTGGTTCTTCAGGTTCGAATTCTGGTTCTATAGAGTCGGATTCAAATTCTGAGGCGTCTTCGGTGATGATCTCCGTTTCATCTTCATCCTCGTGCTCAACAGTATCTTCTTCTGGTTCGTAGAGCTCTTCTTCGATGATTGGTTCACCAGATAACTTCTCAATCTCTTGTTCTCGAAATTCTTCTCTTATAGCTGTATCTTCCTCGTCATCTTCAAATTTGATGCCAAGCTTATCGCGAAGACACGATTCGCATCTCTTTGCAGCAGCAATTAGCCCGTCATGAATGAAATCCTCTAAGGTCTTGGCGCGACCAGGATTTCTCTTTGCCCATTTCGTAAAGCTATCGACCATTCGAAGGGCATCTCTTACGCCCATCCAATATTCGTCAGTTCTATTTTTATCATCTTCAGAGTTCACTGTTGACACCTATATAGAGGCAGAATAAAATCGAAAAAAGCGTTATGATTACGTACGTGTTACATGCTCTAGCCATTTTTCGTCTTCTTTTTCGAGAGTATTTTTGTTTTTGTTGTCTTCTTCTTAGGTTCCGGCTTTTTTTGTTTAGTTCGTTTCTCAAGAATCTCTTCTATAACTTCATCAAAGAGATGATGAATCTCATTCTTCTTGAATTCATCAATTGGAAGATCAACTTGCACAACACGGGTTGGAATTCCAGTCCCGAGATTTTCTCGTATCTCGTTTCTGTAAATAGTTTCGATCTCCGGATCAGCATCTTTACATACGATTATCACTGCGCTTGCTCCTTTGTACGTAAGAGTCAGGAGAATATCAAGAGCAGAGTGTTTTGGACTCATGAATACTGCATGAATCTCAGAAGTGTCAGTATCAACTTCAGTAGAACCAATACGAATCCCATCTACTGCAACGACAGGGTCATCAAAAGTAGAGAGGACTGCTTCGAGCAATTTGTCATCAGGTCCAACAACAGTTATCTTGAATAGATACCTGCTTCGCTTTACATTTGGAGAGTCCTTCACTGGCATTTTAAACTTGATACCCCCTATCGACCATGCATTTGAGTAATTATAAGGTAGTTACACTCCAGTGCAATTATAGATATAACTTGTGCCATTAGATTCATTTTGTAAGGGGGCCATAAATTATTAAGGAGTCAGGAAGGGGGACGGTCTGGAGAAGAAAATGGCAACCGTTCTTGAAGTATTCAAAGCATTGGAACCGGTACAGGATCCAGAGCACCCAATTTCGATTACTGACCCGCAAATGTCGATTGTAACTCAAGATTATATCAAAGTAGAAGGAAATGAAATTGAAGTCCAATTTAGACCTACAGTGCCTTACTGCCCAATGGGTGGTTTGATTGGGGTCTTAATACGTCATAGACTCGAAGAAGTCTATCCTGACAACGAAATAAAGGTCTGTCTTCTTCCGGGCTCACATTCACTTGAAACGCAAGTCAATAATATGATTAGTGATGATTCTCAGTACAACAGAATCATTGAACAACTCAAGACCCGCGGTATGTTGTGATGCGGAACTCGGTGAAACATAATTGAAGAGGTCTCAGAATTTCTTAACAATAGGCGTGTTACTAATAGCAGCAGGGATTATACTCATAATATTGGGAAGCGGAGGAATGGGAGATTCTACTTTCTTCATTTTCCCATTCTTCTTCTTCAGTACATCAGAACCACTTGGAATCTTCATGTTTCTTGGACTTTCATTGGTAATTGTCATTCTTATGCTAAGAGCTGTTGGAAACGTACCTTTTCAACAGAGAACAGACCATATAATATATACAGGAACACAATGCGTATATTGTTCTTCAGCAGTTCCTAGAGGTGCATCATTCTGTCCGACCTGTGGAAATGCCCTGAATGATGATGACCTTCAAATTGATTAGAATCGCCCTTGGAGGTAGATTGGTGACCTTTTCTAAGATTCGTTTCATTTCTCTTGATGATATAGAGAGTGTATTTGATATAGAAAAAACTAGTTTTCCTCAACCCTGGGAGGAAGAAATCTTCTTTCAATTGGCATTGAGCGGTGGTACATACTATGTCGAAGAAAGTACAGTAGTAATCATGGTAGTCATGGGAAACAAAGGAATGGTAAATGGATATGTAGTCTGGGAAGAAGACAGGGAAGAGAATCATGGACATATCCTGAATTTGGCAGTCAAGAAAGAATTCCGACAACAGGGAAGAGGGATGAAATTACTAGACCATGCGCTGTCAAGGATGAAACTGATGGGGATGGAAACATGCGAACTTGAAGTACGGGAGAGTAATTACTGGGCAAGACATCTTTATGAGAATGTGGGGATGATAGCAGTTGACCGCAGAATCGGATATTATGAGTCTGAGGATGCTATCATCTACACAGTATCATTTACCTAGGGATATTCTTCCACTGATTAGGCGAGGACCAAGAATATCATGGTAAAGTTGCAGGTATGTCTGATCTTCTGAAACAATAGCAACCAGAGATCGTGAATCTGTTGCACCTCCTACGAGAATCTCTCGATCATCAACTAAAGATAGGAGCATAGGAGTTTTTGTTTGCCAGATTCTCCAATCATCCAAGATTTCTAGTTCAGGATGCGCTTCATCAACTTCAGGGATTATCAGTATTTTTCGTTTTGGTTTTTTGACCTTCGCGAGCTTCTTCAGATCAAGACATTCAAGATTGGTGACTGATATGATAATAGATTCTTCAGCTCTTTGAGCCATGTCCATAATGTAAGCACATGTTTCATCATTACCTGACAGATACCAGGTCCTATCGGATATCTGTGCAATCATAGCATCACCGATTTCATGAATAGCTGTTAGAAGATCAATTGTACCTTGAGTTGATGATGTAACTCCTTGGATAGTTTCTTGGATTCGATCCTTCAACTGATTCATCTGATCCTTCTGATCACTTGACCAACGACGCAGGGTTCGTTCACCTTTTTCATGGAAGGTAAACAGAGCCTCATTTCGGGACTGTTTTAGTGATGATGTTGTTTCATTTGTCGTGTTGGTGACCTTTGAAGCTGCTTCATTTATTTCAAGATTCTTGGCAGTGAAGTTTGTTCGACCACTTTCTAATAATTGCGATGAATCTGAACTCAATTTCGTCTTTAGTTCGAGCCCAATTGTTTCGAATTTGCGTGATGCATGCTGATTTGCTAAATCTGCATTTGACTTGACAGTTTCAACCATTTCATCACGATTTTCTGTCATTTTAGTGGCGACCTGGTCAATAAGACTCTTGAGACTCTCAGAAGCGCCTTCAGCAACCCTATTTGTTTCATTGAACGTGGTAGACAGACTATCAACAACCTTGGCGTATTCGTTGGTGGTCATGTCTACAATCTCAGATTCAACCTTGGCTAATTCTTCTTCCATTTGTGTCGGAATATTTGTGAATGCGTCGTTGCTCTTTGTCAAAGCTGTTGAAACACTTTCTCCAAAATCATTTAGTCTATCAGTCACAATGGATTCAGTATTTTGAATCAGTGCACGAGCAATTTCCTGAAACTGGTCAACGTACTGATTGCCACGTTCTTGAATGGCCAAAGAAGCTTCAACAGCAGCTTTCTGCAAACCTTTCTGCATTAGGATGAGTTCATTCTTCAATTTGTTTCCATGAGACTCGAGAGATGTTGCCATGTTCGATTGAGTTGAATCTACCCAAACTTGAGCAGCATCAAATGCATTAGCTACTTCTGCTCTCCGTGTTTCAAGAGTTGCTAGAACTTCATCCTTTGCAATACTGCGTTCTTTGATACTGCGTGTTTGATTTGCAGAAGCTGACGTTTGAAATGCTTCAATACTTGCAGCAGAGTCCTTGACTCGCTTAGTAGCTAGCCTATTCATCTTCTTGCTTGTGTTTGCAAGTGACCGCTGCATGTTATCCTTCTGCTCCGAAATGAATCCATCAGCCAATGTTTTTGCCTGTGTTGAACTTTTTACGAGTACTGCTTCTGTAGCAGCTCGAATATTATCAAGTCGCTCTGAAATGTTATCTCGAGCACCATCAACAGTGACACTGAACTCTTGTGAAACCTGCTCCATGTTTTCGATGAATTGTTTGACAGTACCAGATTCTAAATCCCGTAGGTTCTGTTCCGTGCTCTTTACAGCGGTTTCAAGGTCTGCCAAAGTTTTAGCCATACTCTTAGAAATCTCTGTTCGCTTCTGGACAGATAATTCCTCAAGAACTTTCTTGGCAGTTCCTACTGATGATGAAACCTCATCGATTTTTAGAGACAACTCTGTAGAGTATTCTTGTTGAACCTTGAGAGAATCCTCCTTCAAGTTTGCAATCTCATTCTTTAATGAAGTTCTGAATTCAGTATGAGCTGATGAAATAATATCCCTAGCTTCAACGGTCTGACTTGATAGGAGTCCATTGAATGTCACTTCGAGACCCTGCACCATTGTCATAAATTGAGAAGTCATCTCTTCCAAACGAGTATGGAACTCGTTTTGGATTACTTGACTATGTTGGTCAATTCTATCCACCTGCTCAGAGATAGTGACTCCAATCTCTTTCTGGATTTTATCAGCTTGAGAGTTAATAGCAGAAATACTCTTTGTCATTCTAGCATCTAATCTATCTCGAAGTCCTTCATAGAGCTCTTTTGATTCACGAACCTGTTTCTCTGTCGCAGAAGTAAAATTCGCTATTAGGTCATCAATCTCTAAACCTACATCATGTTCAAAGTCATTAGTTGTCTTTTTGACTGCAGTAATCATTGCATCGTTTTTGGTGGTTGCGGATTTGATGACAGAATTGAATGCTGATTTTAATCGACTGTTCATAGCACCAGCTATTGTGTTCAACTCAGTGGTTTCAGTGTTCAAGATTGACGACACATCTTTTGCTGTCTCTGACAATTTAGCTTCAATATCCGTAATGGTTGAACTCACCCATTTGTCAAGAACTCCATGAAGTCTTTGATTAGCCGCGTCACATGATGCTATTTCCTCATCATTCTCTGCTTTGAGAAGATCAAGAACCATTGTTCGAGTATCACCGAGTGTGGTTTCACATTCATTCCCTAGAGAACTTGCGAGGGATATGATTTCACTGTACTCATCATTCAATGATTCATTCGCGCGTTCGATGTGGGATGTAAGTGAATTCTTGACTACTTCCAGATAATTTCCACCAGTTGTAGATATTTGGTTTAATTGAGAGGTTATGGACTGGGATGCTACATCCATAAACCCTGAGACTTCATTTTGCCATTCATCAACAATATCACCAACATCTGATGTGATCTCCACTGCATTGTTGATCTTATTTTTTGCAACCTCACCATATTCTTTTGAAAGCTCATGAGATTGAGTGACTACATCTTTGAGCGATTCTTGACTTGTGAGGTATGCTTTTCCTAGTTCTCCATCAAGATTGTTTAGAAACTGAGAGATATCCACAGAAACAGCATTCAGTATTTCTAAACCTTCATCAGAGGCAGATGAAGCCATTGATGTTAATGAACCAGAGAGGTCACGTGCTACCCTTTGAATTGAATCCGTTGACTTGGATAGGGCTTCGGTAATTGCTTTTTTGGCCGCATCAACAAGAGCTTTGGATTTTACCTCAAATTCTGAAACTGAAGTGAGTGTATTCTTACGCTCAAGTTTCATCCATTTGTCAAATTCTCGTACTGTCTTTTTCAATTCATTTTCCAGTGCTAATTGTGCTTTGTCAATTTCCCCTTGAAGTTCTGTCATTTTAATACCGAGATTATCATCAAGAAGAGTGTCAAACCCATTTATTGCTTCATCCAATTCATCCGAGAAAGTTGCCATTGCACTTGTAGAAGCTGTGGAAACTAATTCAACTTGATCTTTGACAAGAGCAAGAATCTTATCCTCGTATGAGGAAAGTGCAACTTTAATCTCATCTTCTGCAGTTGTCTGTGATTTCATAAATTCGTCAACAACAGATTCAATTGCTTTCAGTCGAGCTGCAAATACTTTCCCAGTATCTGAAGTCAATCCTTCTACTATTCCAATTGATTGAGTCAATTGTTCAACCAGTGCTATGCTTGGCGATACCGCCATATAGACAGGTACTTTTCCATCAATCTCTTTGACCAAGCCTTTTTTGATTAGCCTGCTAAGAGTTCTTTTCACCGTTGAAAGATCATCTCCTACTAGAAGAGAGATTCCTCCTGCGGTCATATTGCCTCCCAGAAAGATCGGTACTATTGTTTTAGCCTCTGACTCTGTGAGTTCAAGACGCTCTCTGAGAATTGGCACCGTTTTAGTTATTTTATTGTCACTCATTACGCATCCCACCGCGTATTTTAATTCTGAAACTATTCGATTGCATCTTTTTTCATTCACCGAGTTTGGATGCACTCTCAAACAGTTCCTGAAGTTGTTCCACTAACAAGAAAGGTGGATTTTCGGTTAGAACCACCTCTGCTTCAAGATGGAATTTATTATCCACTTCATTAGAGTAAATCGATTCAAATGCATCTGCTAGTTTACCTCGTTGCAAAGCGCGTATACTAGCAGAATCAGCTCCCTTTACTTCGATAGCAAGATTCCACCAGTTGGAAGTGTAGTCTTTAATCACAACTGGAAGCTGATAGATTGAGGAGAAGAGCATGCTATAGAGTTTGAAAGCTTGAAAGCTTGTGATTGGATCTTTCGTAGGATTGATAGTTACAATGCCTCGATGAAAATCAAATCGAAAAAGCAGGTTATCTCCTGCAATAAGCATTACATCATTCTCTTGAATTTGAGAGAAGTTCGACCAGATCTTCTTGAATTTAGTAGTGAAGTGTCTAATTGAACTTACACTCAATGTTTGAAGTAGATCTTCAATTGGAAGTCTCCTATTCTCTACAGCTCTTCCTTTCTTCTCAAGGATGAATCGACGGATGTGCTCAATATTCAAACTATAACAAAAAGAGGGTAAGTCTTCTGCTGCAACACCGATTTCAATCAGTGTATTGAGAAAATTCCTATCCTTACATGCAGGATTTGTTGCACATTTCAGTCGGTCATCCTGACAGGCTGTGCATTTCTTTTCATGCATCTGGATTAGTTCCCTTGCTAGTTGTTTATCGGCAGTTTCATCTAGTAGGTGAATTCTTTCTGAAAATAGATTTGTGTGTTTTTTAAGTTCCATGACACTACCGTCCGTTATATCTGAGAGAATTGGAATCAAGGAGCTCCAATCAACTGTCCATTGATAATACCATCAAGATGGACAAATCTGGTTGCGCATTTGTGCAGGAATGAGATAAACCTATGCCAATCGGACTCGTAAAAATACCAAAAAATGATGGTTGCGAATTGATCTGTATAAGTTGTTAGGAACTTTTGGCAATCTCTTTCAGCTTGCTCTTCCATGATTTTATTTCCTTGTTCAACGTGGCAATATCATTTTCATTTAGTGTTGCTGTAGGAGGATATGATTTCAATTCTCTAGCTTTCTTCCCAAATTGGAATATTACAGGAGTATGAACTGTGATCATGGGAGTAAGTTCATCACGAACTTCTTCGAGAGCATCTGCCATATCTTTAGCTTCGGTCTGGGGATTGACCATTTCAAGTAGTTTTCCCATAAGTGTGTCAATGGTAGAGGGGAGATTTGCTTTTGATACAGGAGATTTCTTTTTCTGTGTAACTTCCTCATCATCTTCGGTAGACTTGGTAGATTTCTTTTCGGTAGATTTCGTGTCTGAATCTCCAACTGTTGTCCTGGAAGTAATCTTCGCTACTAGTTCAGCTGTTTCTGTTATCTTATCGAGGGATTGATTGTATTTTCTTTCAATATCATCCAGCTGGCGTACAATAATACCAACTATTTCATTTGTTTCAGCAAATTGTGCAGAGAGATCTTCGACTTTTTCTTCAAGACTTGAAAGACCTGCAACATAGCCCTGAAGATCATCTAGTTTTTTACCAAGCACATCTGAATCAGCGAGAGAGATGAGTATATCATCAATCTTTTTGATGATGACCTCAGTTTCTTTGGCATCTTTGATGATTTTAATGTCCTCTTCAAATCCGTTTATTGAAGTAGATAGTTCTTCCATCTTCTTGCTTATAATTTCTGAATCCTTTGATGTAGCAAGACCATCTAAGACCTTATCGAATTTCTTGATATCCTCCAATGATTCAAGCACTTTTAGCTCTTCCCGAATATTTGCTATCTCCTCAGTAAGACTATCAACTTTTTCGGAAATTTCTTTGATGAGTGGGTTATCGTCTTTCGCGGCCATGCTATCCCCAACTTTAGCAGCGTGGATGAGGGTAAAACGATTCTTTTAATATTCCTTTCGGGAATGTAATGAACTGATAGTTTAAACCAGAAAGAGGGTTTTATGCATCTTTATCTCGAATAATTTCTAGTCCTGTATCTTCCAATATAGGGAAGAGGTGTGCTTTATTATCAGCATTCATTCCTTTCCAGTCTATTATCGCACATGAAACAGTACCAGCAGTTCTTGATATCATCTGTTTAACAACATCAATTGTCAATTCATCAATTGCATACTTTGGAGCCATGTGTCCGATTTTGTAATCCTTTTCCAAAACAAGTTTGTTAAACTTACTGGCATAATGAGTCCCCCCAAAACCAATTACAGATTCACACAAAAGAGGCTCTTTGATGCAATCCATAACTGCTGCTGCAACTGCCCTCGCTGCATCTTTGTGAACCCAATACTGTTCATTACTTCCAAGTTCTACAAAAACCAATGGTGTATTCATAGATGTAGGCCCATGGTGAGTGACTTCAAGTGAAACATCAAATTCATGCAATCCACGCATCTCTTTCTCGCTCTGTAGACGATCTAATGCTTTAGAAACAAGAGCAGGAGCTGAAACAGAAACTTTCTGGGGGCTTCCACCAAAGAGAGCTTCTTTTCCAAGATTTCCCGTACTGTGTACCAATAGAGCAGGTTTTGCAGACTCAGCACGGTGGCGAGAACAGAAAATAAAGACTTCAGCATTAAAGTGATCTTCTAGGTGATCACAAAAAATCATATCACGCTTGGTTGTAATTAGGAGTGTTGATTCATCTATTGATAGAATTGGATTGTCCTCAAAGATTTCTCCAGTTGGAAGAAATCCATATTCCTCAATCAGGACTGTTTTGATTGTCTGACTAGCTATATCTTTTTCAGATGTTACTAATATTCGCAATATTATCTGCCGCCATTCAATCTACTGAACATAAAGCAATCAAAGGTTCTAGCGATACCTCAAGATGAATAGTGACTTTTTCGGAGAAGGACTCTAGAATCTCAGATTCTATGCGAACCCTAAATTCATCTGCTTTGCTAATCTGTCTTTGAAGGTCGTCACGTATGCGAAGGAGGTCATTCTTGTGATATTCGAGATTTTTCTTGGCCTCCATTAGATTGGCTTCGAGTCCTGCACTCTTAGTATAAACATCAGAACCAGCATATGTATGTCGTTTATCTTCGATTTCCTTAGCTTGTTTTTGGAGGTCAAGTAGACCACCATCTCGAATTACTGTAATTTCCTCAATTGCGCGTCGTGCAAGCCTATCTTTGAGCGAGAGTTTGTTCTTTTCAATTGCCTCTTGTAATCCATTAAGACCTTCAATCAAGCCGGGATAACCATCAGATTCCTCGGTTATTGCATTATATGGTTCCTCAAAATAATCTGTGAGTGCCTTTTGGCCAGCTGGACCAACACGTACTCCTGTATCATGTTGAAGGAATTTCTTTACCTGCTTTTTCAGAGGATTCATTTTCATCTTTAGGAGGGTGGAAATGTGCTCAGCTTGTTCATCTAGATTAAGTAATTCTGAAACATTGGAAGTCTCAGTAAACTCCTCAAATGCTTTCTTTGATTTTTCATATTCCTCTTTTGCAGAATGAATCTTCAAGCGTACGGTATTAATCTGTTCTTCGAATATTTCCTTGCTGAAGGTCAGGTCATGAAGGGTGTTAATTCTACCACCTATTCGTTCCAGGTCCTTGACCCAGCTATAATCATAGAGGAGTTTTCCAATCCTCTTCATTTCCTTGGAAAGTTCTTTCATATCAACATCCAAGGATTTGATCGTTGTTTTATGTCGCTTGTCCAATCTTCCAATCCAACGAGCTCCTGCACCCCACAATTCCTGAATGAATCGTTGTATCTCACTCTGCATAGATTCCGTTCCTTCATAGGTAATCTCCTTATCAACATAAAAATCAGAAACAATCTCTTTGACTTTCATTGCAAAGCGGGACGCAATTCCATCAGCATCATCTATTTCATCATCCTCAAATTCCTTTGTCAATTCTTCAATGTCCTTCAAGGTTCTCTGAACAATTTTGTAGCTTTTCTCTGCTTGCTTTAGAAACTCACTAGATTTCTTTTTGAGCTGATTTCTGTACCATTTTTGGAGTTGTTCAACATTGAGATTGGTCATTAACTATACCTACCCAGACTGAGAACGAGTTTAATCCCCTCGTTTATCAACTTTATGACATGTAAGGTATTGTCCACATTATAATGTTTAGAATAATGCGGATGTTTATATCACGATTTACGCAATGAAGAATCTGCATAGGTTCAGTGAATGGTCATGTCTGAAATCCTTGAAACCGGAAACCGAAAACCGAGGTTGGACGTTTCATATGCACTCGAGTGTGCATCTTGAGGACAAGGTCGCTTGGGTTTCTACATCAAACGCCTCAGTCTGATCAACGCTAAAGGAAAAGAACAACTATTGCTCAGAAATCCTGCTGATACAAAAGCTGGTTTCTGGGTGACATATCTTGTGGATGGTGTTCCATATAGCATAAACACAGTTGAGAAAGAGAAAATCTCTATCGTGAAAAAGGAAGAATCCCAAGGAAGAACAATGGTTGTTTTAGACTACTCTCCTGTAGCTAATAATATTCCTCTAGTTAGAATAGAAATCGAGGTTTGGAGTCGAAATAAACCGTTCATGTTGATTCGTCATAAGATTACGAATCTCAGTGATGGTATCATTGAAGATTTGAAATTGTATAATCTTATGGACTTCGATATCGGAGGTCCTTCAAGCTACAAGGATGATATTGGAGTTTTTGATGAAAATACAAGAATGATATCAGTATACGATGAGAATCCATTGTGTGCTGTTATCGCATCAGACCCTGTACCAGATGCGTGGGAGATTTCTACTCCATCTAAACTAAAGATTGATAGTAACAACCGCGACCTCAAGAAGAATCTCGAGCTTGGCCCAAAGGATGTTGCTACAGGACTTCAATGGAATCGTGGTCCCCTTGGTCCACATGAATACAAGTCTGTAGATATTGTCCTCGCGGCAGCGTCTAATCTCGAAGAGGCAAGGACTCTCATCACCTCAGGGTGGGAGATATTCAAAATGAAGATGCGATGAAATCGATACGTAAAGCATTGCAGTATCGATTGAGAACAGACAAGCAATCTGTATCTTCATCTGATTGCCTAAGGGAAAAAAAAGCGGATGGGCTCTAATGAGCCCTCCCGCATCTAAGATTCCTCTTTATGGAAATAGTCTGCCAACATCTGAGCCTCGCGCGTTAGACGAGCACGTTCTCCCTTACGGTGTGAGTCACCTCCAGTTAGCAAACCCATTTCCTTTAGAGACCGTAGATTCCATTTTGTTGTGCTATAGGGAACCTTAGATCTGCGGGAAACTAAGTCTGCTAGAGCAGTCACCGATAGGTCATTGAACTTGAGTAACTGATGACTCAATTTCAAAACAGTCTTCTGTGTATCACTCATCCTAGCATCTGCTAATTGGAAGAATGCAGTTTGAAGACGCTGAAAACTAGTAGTAGAGACCTTACGGTCACTTGAGAACACGTTCACCTCGTGACTTAATTTGGCAGTCACCTTTCGTGTTTGAGACCCGATACTGATGGGCAGAGTAAGTTGTTTCAGTACCCATTGCGTTTTTCACCTCACTTTTTGTGGGTCAGGAAAAATCCAACATTCTTTTCACTTAAGGTTTGCTAAGAACGTTAATTTAGTAAAATCAAGACTCTAAATCAGGCATTTCGAGACCCATCTTCTGAAGTTTCCCAAATCCCTGGCTAAATAGACTCATATGATGTCGAATATTCTCTTCATAATCAGCAAGTTCAGAGAGATATGGAACTATCTCATCAAATCCACCAGTCTTGTAATCTTCATGCATATTATGAATGGTATCGCTCATTACAAGCATATCGTCAGCTAATAATTGAGTCAAATCAATCATTGACTGAACAACTTCTCGTGCATCTGGATCAGGCATGTAGGGTATAAAATCTTCAAACGCAATACCAGCGTTCCTACATTTTTCTACTCTCCCAGGAATAATGTCTTCAAACATTGAACGCATCCAGCCAATTATTTCAGAGTGCATTAGGTCTCTCAGATTTTCGAGTGAGAAGTAACCTGTGTAGGGTCCGAACTCAGTAGTTTCGTAACTTATCCAATCTTCAAATGCGTCCAGAACTCGCTTCCAGCCTACTGTTATTTCAGCCATAGACTTCTCCTTCTTATTCTTCTGTCACCTACTGATGTTATAAACTAACTCAGTTTTAGAAAGTTTAGTATGAAATCA
Source organism: Candidatus Thorarchaeota archaeon MP8T_1 (assembly GCA_002825465.1). Next base: position 38,593 of record PJER01000012.1, on the reverse strand, counting down.
TCTCTTAAATCTACCATCATTGACCTTCTAGACCAATCAAAAGAAACAGGTGTAGTTGAATACACCGAATCATTAGATTTGGATATCTGTTATAGTTTCAATCTTCGCGTGAATGAGCAAGGGACTATTGTGGTTGATAGAGAGAAACGAATAGAATTAGCGATGATAGCTACCGAAGCTGGAGTGCAAATAGTAGATGTTGTGAATCTGTTGACTTGGAAAGATTTCGAAGGATTGATTGCTAATATTCTAACTGAGAACAATTTCAAGTGTGCAGAAAGTTTCAGACGAAGGGGAACATCTGATGTAAAGGGAATGGAGATCGATGTCATTGGGGTTCGAGGACGAACTATCATATCTGTTGATGCAAAAATGTGGAGTGTTCGAGGAGGAAAGGGCTCGGCTCTTAGGGATGCCGCTGAAAAACAGAAGATAAGAACTGGCAGATTATCTTCAGAGATGGATAGATTATCGGAGAAAATACCATCCATGACACCAGGAAATTACATTATTTTTCCCACTATGGTCACTTGGCTTGTCGAAGAAGTTGAGATGCATGAAGGTGTGCCTGTTGTTCCAGTTTTCAAATTGAATGGATTCATTCAGGATTTCGAAATCTATGAAGATCGAATTGTGTCGTATTACGGACAGTATTAATTGCCAATCTTCAGTCTTCAGTGGATAATACATTACTTACGGTATCCATCAATAGAATCTGAATAAAGTCAGATGATTTTGTATCAACAGATATGCGCACAGGTGGGTAAGTCAAAAGATTCTCTCGAATGGCGTGAGAGAGGGATTTCACACGATCCTCAGCGGATTGTGCGGGAATGGGTTCGTATGGTCTGGTTGCACGTTCTAGTTCGATAATCACGGAAAGTAGGATCGAGTTGCTTATTTCATTAGGATTTAGTGATGCCTCAGCAGCTCCACATGAAGGGCCTTCACCCTCAAAATTACCATGTACAACAATAAGGATGTGCGGGTCATTCATTTGCTTTGAGAGCCACTCATCAAAGAAATTATTCAACTGAAGTGTTTCATCATCTGCTCCAGTATACGGAGGAAGGTAACCACCAAGGGATTGAATTGCCATGGGTAACCCTCTAGGAGTAACAGGCGGGTGAACTCTCGAATCCGAACAAATTAAGACCAGAGTTTCTGAATCTAGAGGATCAGGGTGTTTAATTCGGGACAAAAGCCAATTTTCATACTCATAACTGCGACCTTTTCCATGTGCGATAATGCGTGCGCTACCTCTGTCATAGTCAACTCGAAATGCAATCACGGGTACATCAATCAAATCAGGATGGTTCCTAATATTATCCAATGATACACGAATGATATCTTCAGGTTCTTCTAAATCGAAAGTAAGAATCACTCCACGATGCTCTGGAAATGCCCTATTATAGGAAGCAGGGCCTGCAAAAAGAATAGGTGATTGTGATATTGGTAATAGTGGTTCATGAGGTACTCTCGTTCCATGAAAAACATCACCTCTCTTCATATTGAATAACTGAAGGTCCTGAGAGCTTCTCGTAATAGGGGAGATCATTAAAAATCGTGGTGCCTGTCCTTGAGCAGCTTCGTTCATCAGTGCAGAGAGTTCAGGATTTTTCTTACGCTCTGCAGAGAGCTTCTCTGCGAGCTCAACTACATTATTAATCATCCTTCGCGTGTTATCTCCTTGATTATACATAAGTATGAAACCTACTTAACGATTATCTTAGTTCACAATCAAAAACGAGAATACTGAACACTAAATAATTACTGAAGTAGTTAGTAGGTAGTTCTTTTAACTGAAATAAATTCATGAAGCATACTTAGAAACGAGGGAAACCAAATGACAAACTGTCTCTTTGGAGTAGTCTATCACGAGAATGTGAATAATTGGGCAACTGCAGGTCTAATAGATGCAATCAAGGCAAAAGGTCATACCCCGAAGCCATTTCGTTTGCCTGATGTCGCAGCTCAAATTCCAAACAAGTTCACTTACCTAGATGAAGAAGACGTTTCGAATATGGATGGCGTGATAGTTAGAACAGTAGGATTCGGGACAGGAGATCAGATAACGTTTAGAATTAGCCTCCTTGAACATTTTGAAGATGCGGGGATATATGTAATGAATCCAGCATACTCATTCAGAAGAGCGAAAGATAAGTATGCAACACTTACTGCGCTGAACAAAGCTGGTATTCGGGTTCCAAGAACATACATTGGTGAAAATCTAGAATCAGCAATCGAGTTCGCGGATGAAGTAGGAGATGTCATCATTAAGCCACTCATAGGAGCAAGGGGGATGGGGATGATTCGAGCGGAACATCGTGAGCTCACCTACAGAGCAATGAAATTCATACACCAACTTGGACAGGTTCTCTATGTTCAGGAACTTGTACAGAAACCTGACCGAGACATTAGAGCTTTCGTTATCGGAGGAGAGTTGATAGGTGCAATGTATCGATATGTGCCTAAGGATGTTGATGGCGAGTGGCGTACCAATATACATGGAGGAGGAGAAGCACAAGTAACCGATCTCACTCCAGAGTATAGAGAGTGCGCATTAAAAACTGCTGAAGTGCTAAATCTGGATTATACAGGAGTAGATATCATTGAATCTCCAGAGGGCCCATGTGTTATTGAAGCAAATGCAGCACCATCCTGGAGTGCATTATCAAGAGTCACAGGCCTAGATGTTGCAAGTCTTATTATTGATAGACTTGTGGTGCAGTCAAAGAGATAGTATTAACAAGACTAAGCTGATTTTAGAGCTGTCAGTTTCTCTTGGACCTCATCATTTGACAGAATCTTGAAGATTTTATCAGTTGTGTCAATCATGCCAATCTCTACTGTCTTCGATTTCTCAGCAACATTGAGAGTTGAAAGATCCTCAGACTGGAATAGACCTTTAAGAGCTAACGTAAGTGCTGCATCGATCTTGATGTTTGCTTTGTAGTGTTCTTGGAAGAAGTCACGAACAACATCAGATTCCTTTCCAATCGCAGTGGCTTTCCAGCCCCAGAATGATCCTGAGGGGTCAGTAGTATAGAGCTGAGGGCCATTATCGTCAATGCCAGCAACAAGTAATGATACGCCGTATGGGCGAGCACCACCATATTGTGTATGAAGTTGCTTATCATCACAGATGTTGACAACTAGAGACTGGATTAAGATAGGTTCGTCATAGTGAAGCTTGTTGATTTGAGCTTGAACTCTAGCTTGATCAATGAGCTTCCTTGCATCTGCATGAAGACCTGCAATAGCTGTACCAACATGGTCATCAATCAGGAGAATTTTCTTGAGTGAATCCAAATCAGCTAATGCATGAGGAGATCTTTTCTCACCAGCCAAAACAACTCCATCGACAGCTTTGACGCCAACAGCAAGAGGCCCATGACGGACTGCTTCTGTTGCATATTCAACTTGATACAATCTTCCTTCTGGACTGAAGACCGTAATTGCTCGGTCGTAAGCCATACTTTGTGTCTGAAACATGATAACATGACACTCCAGCAGATTAACACCTAGAATCTGGCGTGTTCAAAACAAGGTGACGTCTAGGGAGTTTAAAAGGTTGTCTGTGTGTTTGTTCTCTAGTATCAACGCCACTCAAGTCTCAAAGTTATTCCAGAAGGCATTGAGTCTAACAATGGAATCAGATCATTTTCATTAGGTTCAGTGAATAATGCTACCTCACTCGCTCTAGTACCAGCAGATCTCTTATAGTTCTGCACCAAGTATTCACCTCTGAAACCGAAATCGTATAATAGGTCAGCAATTTTTTGAACGTCAATTGGATCTATCAATCCGCCAACATATGTCGTCCGAGGCCAGAAAGATACTTCAGAATTGAGTAGTAACTTAATACTCCTCAGGACTCGTGGCCAGGGATCGGATCGAGTTCGTGTTATCTCAGCGTAACGCTCTGGAACCCCCTTTATATCAAACCAAACAGAATCTAGATACGGAAGACATTTCTCAAGAATGTCAGGAACTGACCCCTGTGTATTTAGATTGATATGACCAGCATTGTCCTCTTTTAGAGCTCTAAGGAGCTCGGGTATGTCCTTGTGAATGGTAGGCTCTCCTCCCGTGATACAATAACCATCAGAAAGATTTCCTCGAACTCTCTGAACGATATCTTGAATGTCCATTTCAGTCCCAGAGTCATTGGGAATAAGCTCTGCATTCTGACAATAGGCGCAATCCATGTTACATCCACCTGTGAAAATAACTGTCACAGGAATCTTGGGTATGTCTACCAGACTGATGTCGATGACCGAGGCGATTCTCATAACATCCACATTTCCAAATCATTAACATTTAATCTACAATAAAACTCCAACCCCTTGAAAATTCGAAACGCGCGGATAGAGTTACTAGACACTCTAAGAGTATTATTAGAACTTTTATTAGAAAAATTAGAAGTCAATATCGTGGGGACCGTGCGCAATGGAAACAAGATGTATATCAAGAACTGATATTTTGCAGAGCACTCTATTTCATATTCAAGTGAAACAATGTCAGTATATTGACAACTTTCCTGAGAAAGTTACCACTATAATAGAGAGTGCAGTTGGAAAACGAAGACTGAAAGATTATGACGCAGTTAAAAGAAGGTTGTATCGAATAAAGACAAACTTCTTCAAGATTAACCAAATCAACAAGAAAGATTTCTTTGAAGGACTCTATGAGAGAATTCAAAATAAAACCAGATAATTAGAGTATCATATGTTTCATTTTGATTTCTGAAGGATCACAATGAAATTGGCACCCTCATTTGGTTTACCTGGGACTCGATCTTCGACTTCAATTGATCCGCCATATTTTCGAATCATTTGGCGAACAAGTTTTAGCCCGACTCCTCCAGCATGACTACGTTCAGTAAACAATGTCTGCTTCCTGCTATTACTAAGACCAGGACCATTATCTGCAATTGATAGAAGAACTGAATTTCCTTTTGTCTTTATAGAAACCCAGACCTCTTTATTATCCGTAGGATTATGTCGTGCAGAGTTTTCTAGAAGATTCCAAACAAGTTCTCCAAGGAGGATGTCTGCTTTAACCATAATTAGCTTTTTCGAACCAGACCTGTGTATCTTGGCATTATACACGCGCTCTAAGATCGAGGTTTTTTCTTCAACAATATCAACAAGATCAACATTTGACAGAGGGACCCGCCGAATCTGTCCAGCTCGTTTTACCTTGGTGATGAGTCGATTGCATCGATCAACTGCATCAATGATATCTTGTCGAGCATCTTCAATATAAGATGCAGGGACCTCGCGTTCGAGAAGTCCGCTACTTGTCATTATCACCTGTAATTGATTAGCTATATCATGGGATAGAAGATCGAGATAGAATTGGATAGATTCTTCAGCATCCTTCAAATCTGAGATTTCTGTTATGACAGCAAAGGTTCCAGTAAAACTACCTTCGTGGTCGAAGTAGGGAGTTGCAGAAATAATGGTTGGAACAGGATCGCCATTCTTATGAACCCACGTAAGTTCATATCTTGCTGAAACACCAGTACGTCGCTCCGCCATTTTCTTTTGAACGTCTTCACGGGTCATTTCATTTGTCAAATCATTCCAGTGCTTTCCAATGAGCTCATCACTAGTGCATCCGAGCATTTTACAGAAAGCATTGTTGACATAGATCAGCTCCCCTTCCACATTGTCGATTGCTAGTCCATCATTCATAGTTTCAACTAGTAATCGATATCGAGCCTTTGATTCTTCAAGAGCTCTCAGATCATCCTCTATTTGAGTGATATCTTGAAAATGAGCAATTGTTTTGGGTTTTTTATCTGGACCTATGACAACTGAAACGCGTGCTTCAACAGTTACTTCGATACCATCTTTTCGAATTAAATTGAATGGATAGACATCAGGAACTTTTAGACCCTTTCTTCTCCGCTCGTAGTACTCAGCAACCATTTTCGCAGTTTCAGGTTTCATAAAACTACGAAAGTCTTGACCGATCAGGTCTTTGGGAGTTCCACCATAGATGTTCAATCCACGCGCATTGATATATTCGAATGTAAAATCATCCCCTAGAATGACAATTCCATCATGAGAATTATTGAGGATAACCTCAATCATTGTATCATTCCAGTTAGGTATTGCAGGGAATGTCTTATCTGAAGTCTTGGATTTCCTCTTCTTTGATGTCGTAGTCTTTTTCCCCGCTTTCTTTGACATCTTAATACATTCTCCAGACTCGGATTTTTATCACAATTTTTGGATAAATTATAGTGTATTACTACTTTGCAAACAGTGCTTTGTATGTAACATTCCTATTATTCTATCTTACGAGGAACACCACCTACCTTTTTCCAGAACTTATCATTAGTCTTTTGCTGTCCATAACCGGCTAATTTATCAAATTTTACAATAAATTTGTTTAACGAAGGTATATTTTGGATGAGCCACATTACTGTTCGATGTAATCTACCATCTCTCTTATTGTATGGACATGAACGAATGCAATTCGAACACTCTGAACCATTCTCAATCCAGAAGCCATAACAAGTCTCAACATTGACATACCATTTCTTGATTCCAGAGTTATTCGATATTGTTTTTCCTTTCAATGTTCGTTCTTTTCCAAAGGGAATTGATTTTGATGGACACATCTGAGCACACCGCTCACAGGTCTCGCAGAACCGAACAACTGCTCTGCAGAAGTCAAGATCTGGAGAGTCGGGGATTAGTGGCATGTCAGTCAACACTTTGGCAATACGAATTCGCGGACCATATGGTTTTGATATCAGAAGACCATGTCTACCATATTGGCCTAACCCCGCATCTATTGCCAGTGGGACACTTAGACCCACTTCATTTCCACAGGTCATTGCATTATATCCCATTCTGCGAATGAATGAAGCAAGTTCAGCTTCTATAAAAGCCATTTTTGAGTAACCGAGACCTGTAGCAGCCGCGCTTGTGAAAGTGGGTGATGTTGCTATGGCATCATAGTCCATCTCGATTGCCAATACTATTGCATAGGTATAGGACTCAGGTATATTATACGGTTCACCTTTGCGGTTATGGGTATACAGCCAGACTCTATTTAGGTCTGCAATGCCCACTAATCCAGCACCAAAGAAAAGACTGGCCTTCTTGACCATAGCAGTAAGTTCTACAGGATTGGTCACATTTCTCTTACCAGTTGTATCAGCATTTGGGTCAAGTCCAATTCCTGGGCGTCTGATTGAATTTCTGGCGTCATATAATTCCCAAGCAGCTACACTCAGTTCATGTTCAAATCGACCATATCCTGGAATTCCCTTGGAGATCATAAATTCAGCACCATAGAATTCTGTCTTCTTATAGAATTCATAATCAGGATCAAACTGAACACGTGCAAAGATTGTATCAGCTTCTGACATCCTAGATAGAGTATTAGAAACCTCATATGGACGTTCTGAAGAAATAGGGGCCACAGGGGGAGGGGGAATTGGTTCAGGAAAAGTATCTGGATGCTCACTGATACTAATAGCATTCAGGGGACAAGCGCGAACACACGCAAGACATTCAGTACATGTTCCTTCATCAATGACAGGGTATAATGATTCCTTCCCAAAACCAAGTGGTGAATCATCTCCATGAATTTGAGAGCATGCAGTCCGACATTCATACTTACACACTTGTGGATTGCACAACGTCTTTGAGATATACATAGAAATGACTCCTTTTCAACAATCTCATGTAGAGATACTTTTACGTTCTTCTATTAGGATGCTAAAACTTGAACCTCTTTCCTTAAAGGCAACAATTCTATCTTACAAAATAGGTATCATAATGCAGGATGTTGTAGTTATCTTTGAACCATCTGGATTACGGGTGTTAGTCAAAGGTGGAACTACTGTGCTTAGTGCGGCCCATTTAGCGGGTCTTGATATACCAAATGACTGTGGAGGGAGGGGGACATGTGGGAAATGCAAAGTTTCAATGCATCCTGCGGGAGATCCACTAGAACGTGATTTAGAACATCTGACCAACAAGGAGATTGAGAATGGGATTCGTTTGGCATGCAGACAAAAGATAATTGAGAGAACTAGAATCTTAATCCCGAAAAGAGAGGGACAAATACAGATTCTTACATCATCTGAATCGAGAGAATGGATAGGTGATTCTGGACTTGATGATCAATTTGGTATTGCAGTTGACCTTGGTACGACTACAGTAGTTGTCTACCTTCTCGATCTTTCTAACGGAATTCAGATTTCGCAATCTCAATCATTGAATCCGCAAAGTGCATTTGGAGAAGATGTCATCTCTAGAATTAAGTATGCCTCGAAAGAAGGAGGTGCAGAAATTCTTCAACAGAGAGTTGTTGATAGTCTCAATCAACAAATAGCACACCTCCTAGATAATTCACACATAGGTCTGAGTCAGCTCAGTCGAATGGTTGTAGTTGGTAATACTGTTATGCAACATCTACTTCTCAAAGCAGATACTCAACCTCTAGGAATGAAACCATATTCGCCTTCAATTACTGGATCAACAATAATTGATGCAAAACAAATAGGATTGATGCCCGAATCAACAGCAGAACTATATCTCCCTCCGAATATTGCAGGATATGTTGGGGGCGATACAGTAGGATTCATTCTTTCTCAACGGTTAGATCAAGTAGATGATGTGGTACTTGGTATTGATATCGGCACAAATGGTGAAATAGTACTGTCAAATCGAGGTGAGATGTACTGTTGTTCAGCAGCAGCAGGTCCAGCTTTTGAGGGAGCTACAATACTTCATGGTATGAGAGGACAAGAAGGAGCAATCGAGTATCTCTCCATTGGTAATAAAGATGATAGACCACAGACCGTAATTATAGGAGGTATCGACCCACGAGGTATTTGTGGATCAGCCATTGTAGATATCGTCGCAGAACTTCATAGAGTGGGCATATTAGACGATTCAGGACAGATGAAAAAGAACTCCAAACGAATTATAGAAGAGGAGAAAATAGGACGAGCATATACTATTGTCAACAAAAAAGAATCAGCAGTAGGAAATCAAGTTCTTTTCACTCAGAAAGATGTAAGACAGGTACAGCTAGCAAAAGCTGCAATCCGAACAGGGTGTGCCTTGCTTCTTGAGGAGGCGGAGTTGGATGTATCAAAAATCGATAGAATTCTCCTTGCGGGAGCATTTGGTAATTATATTCGTCCATCAAATGCATTGGCAATAGGACTACTTCCGAGAGTCGATATCTCACAGGTCGTCCCTGTTGGTAATGCAGCCGGAGAAGGGGCGAAGGGATTACTACTCTCAAAGAAGAATCGTGAGATTGCAGAAATATTTGTTGATGATATTATGCATGTGGACCTTGCATCTCATAAAAAATTCCAAGAAACATTTCTGAAATTCATAGGGATATTCTAACCAAAGATATATGATTAGGCAAGACTCCTTAGATTCATAATCCTGTATATGATGGGAGCAATAACCTATGACCGACCTAGTTACCGCGATGGCAGATATTGATGATGAGAGAGTGATTGCCCTCGTAAATCAGTATCTATCTGAAGGAAAACAACCATTTGATATTCTCGGGGATTTGAAGAAAGGCATGGATATTGTTGGTGAAAGATTTTCCAATAACGAGTATTTTTTGGTTGAACTCGTTATGTCAGCGGAATTATTCAAACGATCCATGGAGATTCTAGAACCTAAACTACTAGCCAGTCAAGACAAGAGTTTGGGAAGTGGAAAGATCGTAATTGGGACAGTTGAAGGCGATGTTCATTACATTGGAAAAAACCTAGTCGTTGCATTTCTGCTGTCAAATGGGTTTGAGGTATTTGATCTTGGTGAGGATGTTTCCGCTGAGAAATTCATTGATAAATTGAGAGAAACTGGTGCCAAGGTACTTGCTCTAAGTGGATTAATCACCATTACTCATGATGTTATGAAGAAAACTATCGAAGCTCTAAAAGAAGCTGGACTTCGTGATAAAGTAAAGGTCATGATTGGTGGAGGAGATATCGATCAGAGTATTGTTGAATATACAGGTGCAGATGCATTTGGAAAAGATGCAATGAGTTCAGTCAAAATTGCCAAAAGATTCCTTGAAGAACTCTCTTAGATACCAAGTTCAGAAAAGACCAATTCCTTCACTTGCCGAACATTTGATCGTACTATCTCCCAAGTCTCCTCATCATCATCATATGGCGGAGTCTGCGGTGGAGGCTGGTACGGATGTCCAGTAAGGACAGACATAACAGTAGCAAATCCCCATGTCAATGACTTTCGAGTATATCCACCCCCTGTCAAGACACCCATCTTCCCATCGCAATGGAGATGAGCGGCAGAGTGAATATATTCTGAGATATAGCGAATCAAATCAGTCGTGAGGTTGAGATGAGCCAATCGATCAGTATAGAGACTGTCAAATCCTGGAATGAAAATGATGAATTCTGGCTTGTAAAAATCAATCAACGGAGGGATTAATTCATCGAAAGCATATCGATAGACAGAGTCACATGAATCCATCGGAAAGTGCATATTGATGTTATATCCAGTACCAGGTCCATCTCCAATATCAGTAATCCACCCATCGTGAGGATACAACCATTCTGGATCTTCATGAAACGAGATGTGCATGACCTCAGGATCATCGTAGAAATATGTCTGTGTCCCATTTGCATGATGAACATCAAAATCTGTGATTAAGATTCTTTTGAGACCTTGTTCCTTCAATGCATATACACATGCTGCAACATCGTTGACAATACTGAAACCTCCCCCATCTTCATATTTCGCATGATGGAATCCACCAGTTGGTGATATGAAATGATCAACATCTCCAGACATCACAGAACGAACTCCTGTGACTGATGCACCAGATGTGATTCGTGTATTGAAGTAGATATTCTTGAATCCAGGGGTATCGATGTCAATATCACCTATTCCAGTCTCGGAGATCTCCTTTAGTTTTGTCAGGTACTCGTCATTGTGTACCTTGTAGAGGAGTTCTTCGGAGAGTAACTCTGGCGTTATCATGTGAACATTTGGTTGTTTCAGGAAACCTTTCTCATCAACAAAGTCATGAAGCATAGTAAAACGACCAATTTGAATTGGATGCTTTTCTCCGAAATCAAAGGTCTCAAGAAGTTCACTCCAGAGGAATCCAACAGTGCATTTTCTACTAGTGCTCATTGTGAGATGAGAATTCGGTGCACACTTATATTGCTATGCAACAATTCCTTTACGGAGCGGAATTAAGATTTGAAGATTCGTGCAGTAGCAAGTGTTACAACTACAGCAAATGTATACTCTGTCTATGTGAGACAGAAAAGAGATGCAAGTGCTCAGGTGTTTTCTCTTGATTATGGCGACAGGATGAGAATCTTCGACTCAAAGGGCACACTGCACAGTACTCGAAAGTGGAGTAGTAAAGTTAGATGTATCGCAGTTGCAGATATTGAGGGAGAAGGAATGGATGCTCTTGTTGGGGGAGTAGGTAAGAAGGTACTTGTTGTTGATCACAGAGGTAGTACAGTATGGAATATCCGATTGGAAAGTGATGTCGTTGCTTGTGATGCACGAGATGTTGATGGAGATGATGCTGCTGAGGTTGCTGTTGCTCTCCAAAATAACAGAGTGATTCTCTATAATAACGACAAGGATGCAATCTTCACGAGAAATGTTGATAGTCCGATAGCAGATATCTGGTTGGAAGACATTACAAAAGATACTGAGCTAGAAGTTGTAATCGCAGATAAGAATGGTAAGATAACAATTCTGACTTCAGCTGGATATCGACTAAAAGAACTGCAACTTGGCAGTAGAATCTCTGTCTTTGCAGTTCTCTCATTTGATGAAAGAGTATTATTCGTTACAGGAGATCTTTCGTCAACTCTCAGGATATGGGATATCGATGGAAACGAAGTTAACCGGCTTGAAGTCAGTAATGTACCTCGAGCAATTGCAACTGGAGTACCTGATGATATTTCAGATATTGCATACTTGGTAGTCAGTACGAAGGATAGAAGGTTAAGTTTCTGGGAAGTTCAAGAATCAGGAAAAGCATCACGAAGTGAGAAAGTGATTCTTCAGCAAATTGGTTCTACAAAGGAAATTCTTTATCGAAGATCTATAAGATGCGGCAACTGTGGAGCGCCTGCCTCTCCGGAAACACCAAAGTGTGAATCTTGCGGAGCAACATTAGAGGTCATTGAAGAATACGTGATTGAAGAATACATTCAGGAAAGTATTGATTCGATTACTGGAAAACACTCTCAAATCAAATTAAAAGAGTTGGATAGGATACTTCGAAAAACCCTACCTCGACCTGCAGCATACAATCTTCGCCGAAGTCTTCAAGCTATGATTCAGAGTGGAGATATAGAGGGGTATATTGATGGGAGTACCTTTGTCAGAACTAAGAAAGTCAAGTACAAGAAAATCCAAGAAAAAGAGGCAAAGAATATTGAATTAATCCTTCTAGATTTGCTAAAAGGTGCAGATACGGTCAATGTAAGCAATATGGAAAAGGAAACAGGTGTTGATCGCTCTTTATTGAGAAGGACACTGATTATCCTTCTCGGAGAGGGAATTATTCAAGGCACATTAAATGGAGACTTATTTGCATTAGATGAGAAAATGAGCTCTCGTGAATTTGCAGAAAGACTCGTTGAGGAACTGAGAGCACAGACAGGGTAGGAAATTCATTAGAAATGATGGTCAAGAATGGAATTTATGATAACGTACGGAGAAAGAGAAAATGGATATCTCAAAGAGAATAGTTGTCACATTCGTCGTTGTGGCATTGGTTCCCATGCTGGTCATTTCAGCATTATCAATCGGTGAGATCTTCACCGTATCCAATGCAAATGCAGGAGATGCTGCTGAGGCGTTAAAAGCTGAGGAACTCGAAAACCTCCAGAGACTATCTAATGATACAGCACTCTTCATTCAGGAGAGATGGCAAAGCTATATCGATGGAGTCTATATGATGGAGCAATATTGTGAAGATTTGTTTAACAACAGGATTTCTGCAACGCCACAATATTCGCATTATTGGGATCCTGTATGGGACCCAAGTGTAGGTGCGTTGACGTTTGAAACAGACCCCGAGATTACAGAGTCCTATGAATCGGATTATATCTCATTTGAAACCGATTGTTATTTCATACCTCGTAATGAATGGAACAATAATGATCCACTGGACCATTCTGTACTAACAGCAAACGCACTTGATTATTCGTCAAATATGATTGATATTTTCAAATCATTGCATGCTATGAATCCAGACTACAAGTGGCTTTACATGGGCTTTGATTTGGCTGTATCCGATCAGCACTTGTTTAGGAACTATCCCTTTGATCAATTATCCTATTTCTATGACTGGAATGGACCAGGTCAAGATTATGATGCTAATAGTGAAGAGTGGTACACAAGCGTTGCAACAGTGGATGAATCAGATAACAGTATCACATTCACCGCACCGTATATCGATCCAGTTGGTTTGGTCATTTCTATGGGAAGACCAGTGTATTATGATAATGGGACTCTTATCGGTGTAGTCTCTGCAGATGTTACAATGAGTACCGTACTTGATAATGTTCTCAATCTAGACGTTTCAACCAATGGTTATGCATTTCTTCTTGATAAGAATGGGGATGTCGTGGCTCATCCAGAACAGCCACTGTTTGATGAAGATGTTGCATCAATTGAAACTCTTGAATTTGGTACAACAGGTAGTTCAGAAGCCACTGCTTTCGGTAATCTATTGAATACTCATGTACTTACAGAAGAAAGTGGACTTCTAGAATATCAGAAAGATAGTCAGACATGGCATCTTTCGTTTGTGAACATTCTAAACACAGATTACATTCTAGTAGTTGTAGTTCCTGATGCAGATGTTGTAGCACCAGCTACAGAGATTCTCAATCTTGTTGCAACTAGAACTTTGATACTCACTGGTGTCTTAGCAGGAATCCTTGCAGCAGTTGCAGCAGTTGTATCAACAGTTTCCTCAAGAAGAGGCAGAGCAGTGGTTGAACCAATAAGTGAGATGACTCGATTAGTGAATAAAATGGCAAAACAAGACTTCACGCGAGGTGTAACAACTGCGGGAGCAATGTATGAAGAAGTAGGGACAACAGTAGATGCCTTGTTAAGTTTCCAAGAAGCATGTCGTTTTGGAAATCAGGCATTTATCCGAGGAGACCTAAGACGTGCTCTGGCAAACTATCAGAATCTCCTTGAAATAAGTAGAAGACTCCAGATTGATGTTGGAGAACAAACTATGCTCCTCAATATTGGCAATGTCTTCCGACAAAGGGGAGATACTGCCAATGCGATGGACTACTACAATCAATCTCTATCTATTTCTCAGCGACTTCTCGAACGTGCAAAGGAAGAAGGAGCAGATGAGAAGGATGCAATGATGAGAATAGCATCAACGTATCATAACATGGCACTCGTTGAGATGGATCGTAAAAATGTGGAGCGAGCTATGACCCTTCTAGAAGATGCAGAAGCAATTGATCTAACAATCAAGAATACATATGGTCTTGCCAGAAGGTATGATGCAATGGGTCTAGTCCTGATGCGAGATGGTCGGTATAGTCAAGCACAATCTAAGTTTGATGAAGCACAGAAGACTGCCAAATCCATTGGATATGATAGAAGTCTTGCCTACATCCACTATCATGAAGGAGAACTTTATCAAGTTCAAACAAAGTGGAACAAAGCTGAGGACGAATATAATAGTGCAATTAAATTTGGTCAAGCTACTGACGAAATGTGGCTTGTAGTTTTTGCAATGCAACGACTAGCTGATGTGCTAGATCAGTTGAATAAACCAAGTCACGAAGTCCGAAGAAAAGCAGAACGACTCAGACGTTCAATCCTATACAAGAAGAGCGTCACCTTTGTAATTGACTATTCGGGAAGCATGCAGGCTCAGAATAGAATTAAAGCAGCAGTAGACGGAGCAAAGGAAATTCTGCATAGTCAAGTCAATCCACAGGATGCAGTCTCAATAATCATCTTCAATTCAACCTACCGTGAGATACTCCCACTCACCGTCAAAGGTGATGTTTCGGAGGATGAAAGTAAGATTGTACGAGCTCTTGATTCACTCAAGTATCCAAACTATGCTACTGCATTCTATGATGCATTAGGAAGGGCTCTTGAAGAACTGAACAAGATTGAGTCAAGCGAGCACAGATGGGTCATTGCATTGACTGATGGGCAAGATAATAGTTCTGACACTTATTCACTGGATGCTCTTGAGGGGATATTCACTGAGAGAGATCGAATTGCGCGTAATAGACCACGCACGATAGAGGGATTCATTCGAGACAATCATCTCGATGTCAACCTCATTGTCATTGGAGTGGGTCAGGAACTTGCACTACCAGTTGATACAAAGAAGAGACTGAAGTCAAGAAAGACTGGGCAAAGGATGACAACAGAAGAACTTCTGGAGTCAATCTGTGATAATATCCCACAGGGACAGTATCTATCAGTTGTAGATAGTGTAGATGTGAGATTAGATATTGAGAAAGCCTTTGAGAAGATTGGAGTCTTGATGGCACAACTCGAAGTGGGAGGAACGACAGTAGATTACTAGGAGGAGATGAAAAATGGCACAATCAACACAAACAAAGAAGAAAGGAAAATTCCGAACCAATGTCATCTTGACATTCCTAGTGATTTCACTGATTTCGCTGTCAGCAACTGGATTCGTGTCCTTGACCTTTGTTAATATCATAGGTAATTTCACGAGAGACCAGAGCTCATTGGCTCTTGAAACACAGATTGAAACGAACATGGAAAAGACCGCTGAAAAGACTGCTTTAGTTATCAACCAGAAGTTAGCAAGTGCGCAGAGTATGATAGAGGCTGCCGCAACAGAACTAGAATCACTATTTGCTGCAGGTTCGACATATGCAAATAGGGAGGTCTACTTCCATGAGATCTTTGAGAACGCATCCATCGCATCACCCCCTTCAGATAATCACTATGATGCAAATTACGATCTGAATGTTTCATGGACCTATAGTAGTTGGTTCCAACGAGACTACGACGCATCAAATTATGGAATCTATGAAGCGGCTGAGGCAGACAAGTTAGGTACGGTCTCAAACATGGATTACATCTTCAAGGCAATTCATGATCAACTTGATTTCAGATGGCTGTATATCGCATTTGCCGATGATGGTCTCTTCATCAACTATCCAGGAAGTCTCCTTGATTTCCCAGGATATGATCCAACAGATGAAGATTGGTATACTGCGATTGCTGACGGTCGTGGTGACGTTGTCTTTGTCGATCCGTATTATGATGAGTTTGATGATGTCTTACTAATCTCAATCGGAAAACTCGTCTATAGTGGGGGACTTCCACTAGCTGTTATTTCAGGTGATATTACCATTAGTGATATCCAAGACAAAGTCATTGACGTGAGTGTTTTGGAGAGTGGCTATGCATTTCTCCTCAACTCACTTGGTGAAATTGTTGCACATCCTGAAGTAGAGGACACAGATTACTTTGGTGGACTACCATATCTTCTCTCTGTAGAACAAGATACTAGTTCAGCAAATCCACTCGATGAAAATGACATGGACACTATCAGAGCGGTTCTAGTCTCAGAAACTTCTGGAACTCTACGATACACCAGAGATGACAGTGAGAGAATATTGGTATTCACTCCCGTTGGCAAAGGAGGGTATATCTGTGTAATATCAGTTCCACTTGATGAAGTGCTACAATCTATACCACCACTTGAAGCCCGAATTGCTGCAGCAAATGCGGAAGCAGCTCAGTTCATACTTTTCGTCACTATTGGTGGAATAGTGATAGCAGGAATTGTTGCAGTGTCGATATCCAATACAATCACAAGACCTCTGCAATATCTGATGGATCTTGCCACCAGAAATGCAGCTGCAAGAATCCGAGACCAACCTTTGGATACAGCAGATCTACAGGTGGACCAATCGTATATCTCAAAAGATGATGAGATAGGTGAATTGGCTAGAGCATTCCAAGGAATGCTTGATACAATACGAGAGGAAGACGAATAAGTTCCTCTCTCCACCAATCAGAGGAATCAAAATGACAGATGGGACATGGTCTGTTGACAAAGCAAGGACCATATTTGGAGTTGGAAGGAATGATTTACATTTCCTAGATATCACCAATGATGGCGAGCTCTGCATCAAACTGTTGGATAAAACAATCACTATCAAAGAGATTGTCCAGAAGATAAAATCAGTAAATGGTAAATCTCCAGGCTTTGTCTCATCTTTTACTCTAAGAATCCCACAACTGATTACATATCAAATCAAGAAGCTGAGAACTGCATTCGAGAGTGTATTCGAGGAATTAAGTTACGATGGAAAATTCATAGGAATCTATCCTGTTAAAGTAAACCAAAGAAGCGATTTCGTGACCTCAGTTATACGTTCAGATTCAGATTATGGATTAGAAGCTGGAACAAAGGCGGAATTACTTCTAATCACCTCTGTGATAAAAAATGAGAAACATCGACGCATTGTCTGTAACGGTGCAAAAGATCCGGATTATCTTCGACTGATTCGAGATTCTGTGGAAAAAGGATTCAGAATAGCAATTTCAATAGAATCACTTCATGAAGCCAGAATGATTGTAGAACACTTTTACCCGTCAAAGACAGAATTGGTCTTCAGAATCAAACCATACCTCAATGTAGAAGGACATTGGTCACACTCTACTGGAAGAGACTCGAAATTCGGATTAAGTATTCATGACCTGTATAATGTTGTAGATCTACTCACTCAAGCAGGATTTGCAGAATCAGTCACAACCATTCTAGGTCATGCAGGATCCCAAATCACCGATCTTAATTCTTTCACTAGGTTTGGCCAATTTCTGACAAGCCTCTATTCGGAACTGAGGGACATGGGTCTCGAAAAATTAGAGAATATAGATTTTGGAGGTGGATTGGCTATCGATTATACTGGCAAACATCCACCAGATTTGATGTACCAATATGCAAGAAATCTTGTACAAGGAGTAATGGAGAATCTAGCAGAAGAACATGATAAACATCCTGCTCCGAATATTATGATTGAGTCGGGTCGGGGGATTACCGCTCTTGCTGCACTTATCATTGTTGAAGCTCTGGAAGTCAGGTCGGTCTTTCCTGCACCGGGTGGCCAGTACGAATCTGAAACTGCACAAGCAAAAGAGAAGGAGTATAGTGAGAAGATAAACACCGCAACAACTCTCGATGAACTAGTCGCTATATGGAACGAATTTCATGCAGTGTTCGGTGGAATGACCTTGGCTGGATTACGTTTCATCTTTGAAAATGAGATGATTGTGGGAATCCTTGAAAGAACAACTAGACAGAGACTAAGAACTCTAGGATTACAATCCTTCATTAATGAAAATCAAATCAGAGATTTCTGGCATCCAGAGCATATTGCTGTAGGCAATTTTAGTGTCTTCAATAGTGTTGCAGATTATGTACTTGTCCAACAACACTTCCCAGTCATACCTATTTCGAACTTACATGTTCATCCTGAAACCACAGTGAGATTAGTGGATATCACTTGTGATTCAGATGGTGAGATTGCACATTTCTACAGACAGGATACAGAAAAAGTATGGTTCTCAAAGGACGATAGACCACTTACAATGCCAGGTGGAGAGATGGGCGATGGGATTCCTGTAGGCATTCTAGAGAAGATACCTGGGTCTCATTTCCTCATTGCACTAGCTGGAGCATATCAGGATGCAATCGAGATGGACCATAATCTACTTGGAGACCTCCCTGACGTTGAATTACGATTAAAGGAAGATAATACCTGGGGAGTCACTTGGGTAACAGGTGCGGAATCAATTGAGCGCCTACTCAAGGATGTTGGTTATGCTGATATTGAGGTCGACGAAGATCCTTACATGAATAGTGATTAACAGTCACTTCTGAAAGCTTAAGACGAGTCGGATATCCAATATCAAAGAACCATGAAAGATACAACAAAATCCAAGTTTGATACAATCAAAAGCAATCTCAGAGGAAAGAAAATCCTTGTTGCCTTTAGCGGAGGAGTAGATAGCACAGTGCTTGCAAGCCTGGCATCTGATGCATCTTCAGAGATCTCTTTGTTAACAATATCTAGTACTACAGTGCCAAAGAGCGAGCTAGATGGTGCAAGGAGAATTGCAAATGAACTTGGATTAGAATTGATGGTAAAAGAGGTCGACTGGTTTTCGGATGAAAGCCTAGCAAACAATCCTGTGGATAGGTGCTTTAAATGTAAACAAATACTATCACAGATTTGGATGAAAACTGCTAAGGAACTTGATCTTGACATGGTTATTGAGGGAACAACTGCGAGTGAAACCGAAGGGTATAGACCCGGCGCAAGAGCACTTAGAGAATCTGGTGTAAGTTCACCTTATTTAGAAACAAATGTGACTAAAGAAGAAGTTCGTGAATACGCACGGAGTAAAGGGCTTTCTGTTGCAGAAAAACCGTCAGGAGCATGCCTAGCAACACGATTTCCATACGGTACAGAGATTAATCACCAACGACTGCAAATGGTTGAATCAGTTGAAAATGCAGTCAAAGAGATTTTCCAAGTAGAGTGTGTACGTGCGAGATTCCATGGAGACCTTGTCCGAATTGAGATAGGTGAATCAGAGCTAGATCTTATGTTTGATAAATCAAAATGGAAACTACTAGATGAGAAAGCACATGATGCTGGCTTTGCTTATGTCACTCTTGATATGAGAGGATATCGGACTGGAGCTATGGATGAAGGTCTCGACCTCTAGCTTCATTTTTTAATGCAAATCAGTTTCTTTTGTGGGTTAGAGAGGAACTCACAACCGTTTCTGGTAATTAGAATATCTTCTTCCAAACTCACTTGTCCATAATTCTCTGTGGTCACATAGAGCTCAAGTGTAAAGATATTTCCAACCTCGACAGGTTGAATCACTGTATCACCGTATCGTTCCCAACGAGGACCAAGGAGTGCTCCTCCATCATGGGCATGTCTCCCAATTTGATGTCCCAGTGCATGTTGATATTCTTCATATCCAGCATCTTTTACAGAATCACGGGCAATTGTATCAACCTCGTAACCTAGAGCCCCAGGTCTGATGAATTCTGATGCTGCAACAATGGCATCTCGAACTGTATCGAATGCAGTCTGAATCTGCTCTGGAATTTCATTCTCTTTACCAAAGAAGAACATTCTTTGAATGTCAGAACAATAGTCTTTGTATCGAACCCCAAAGTCAAAATGAAGGAGATGACCATGTTTTGTCTTATTATCGACAGGACCTATATGACCAAACCGTTTCGTAGGGCCTGCATCAACCGCAGGATTGTGATCATCATTCCATGCACTGGTTACAGCACGTTTCTCCATTTCCTGGTGGAATAGATTGTATATCTCAATTTCAGTCATCCCGGTCTTTACGAAATTCTCTGCTTCTTTGAAAATGTCCTCAGTGATTGTTATTGCTTTCCGAACCCGAGCTACCTCTTCAGCTGATTTTCGTCCTCGAAGTTTTTGAATTAGATTCTCAGCAGATATTAGACGATTGTTGAAAGGAGTTCCTTTTAGATAGTCCTTCAATATCATGTGCATTCCAGATGTCAGACCATCAGCTGCAACATCATTTATACTATAATTGATAGCTATCTTTGAAGGGTCATATCTTTCGAATTGACTGATTAGTTCATCCTTAATCCCTTCAGTATATGGAATCACTTGGTTGAACAATCCTTGCATCTTGATTCCATCAGCGTCGAAGTTTCCGACAATGGCAATTTTTTCTCCCGATCGAGTAAAGAGAAATGCTGTTTGCCAGACGACATCGCCTCCAGAAATCAAATCTAAAACAGGATCGGAGATCTGAGATGTTTCCCTAACCCAAATCATCCAGGCATCAATCTCTAATTCTTTCAGAAGTTCGCTAGCTTGCTCACATTTAGATTTCTGAAGTTCATAAGTCATAGAACAACCTCCAACTATTCGCCATGTGGCTGAATTACTGCTTTCAATGAAGCAAAGCTCTCTTGGGTTTCTAGTGCTTTTTGGGCATTATCAAGACTAAACTTGTGTGTGACGAGTGAATCAAATGGGAATCTATCGTAATTGTCTGCGATGGTCTTGACACCACGATATACATGTAGGGTCTCAGATCCCCATACCGTCTTGATATCAAGGTGTTTCTTATTCATCAAGTGAGGATTAATTTCAACTGTACCACTATCCGTGTATTGACCACAGATAGTATAGGTACCTCCTTCACGTACTAACTCAATACCTTCAGGAATTGCCCGTGCATTCCCTGTAGCCTCATAGATTATGTCTGGTCCATGACCTCCAGCAATATCGATAAGGGCTTGTTTACGTTCCTCTAATGTTGTTTCTCCAAGATTGAGAGTATGGGTTACTCCAAATTTCTTTGCAATATCAAGTCTATTTTGCGCTTGGTCAATCATCGTAACTGTCGATGCACCACCAATCAGAGCAAGAACAGCAATCATCAGTCCAACAGGTCCAGAACCCTGAACTGCAACATTCATTCCCCATGTCAGAGAACTACGTAATACAGTATGGACTGCAGTTGGCATGGCACAACCTACTGCACTTGCACCATCGAAACTTACATGATCAGGTATCTTAATGATATGAGTACCAGGAGAGAGATACAGGTATTCACTATAACCACCTATTAGATGAGGGTGCTTGGTAGAATCCATTGTTATTCCATACACTGTTCGATTCGTGCATTTTGTTGGAGCTTTTGCGATTAAGCAGTTCCAACATTTGTAACAAGTATTGTAGACATCATGGAATGTAACACGATCTCCAACTTTCACTTCATTTCCATCTAGGTCTTTAACTGTTCGAGGTCCGATTGCTTCAATTGTCCCAACAACCTCATGACCTGGGATAAGAGGGTATGGTACTCCTGCAAGTCGTCCATGCCACAGATGAACATCAGTACCACAGACTCCTGCGTTTGCAACTTTTAATAATGCGGCACCTGGTGCTAAATCAGGGATTTCGTATTCTGCAATTTCTAAACTTGCACTGGGTTTAGGAACCACTGCGGCTCGACTCTTCTTGACTGCCATTATCAACAACTTCATTGTGATTTGACTTTCACATGTTGAACCTCAATAAAAATTAAACCAAAAGGTCATACGTATTAGTCAATGTATGAATAAAGTTATAAGACAAAATTAACAATAGTTTATTGGAGATGAGTGTTCATGAGTGATCAAGAACCAGCCGAAAGTTTGGATTGTGTGGGGCTATATTGTCCTCAACCACTATTTCAAACGAAACAGGCAATTGAAAGTATTAAACCTGGAGAAGTACTCGAAGTCCTTGCAGACGATCCTGGAGCAGAGGAAGATATCAAAAGATTCGCTAAGAGGACAGGTCATACTTTCATTAGTGCTAAAATGCTACCTGATGGATCAAAAAGAATACTACTCAGAAGAAAAGAAGACTGAAGATGAATTATTACGATAAGTGGTAGAGGTCCATTAAGATGAAAGAAATATACCTTGACAACCAAAGTGCAAAACCAGTAGATTCTAGAGTAATTAAAGGGATGCTACCATACTTCACGGAGAAGTATGGAAATCC
This sequence comes from Candidatus Thorarchaeota archaeon MP8T_1, assembly GCA_002825465.1. The sequence continues at coordinate 15,963 of PJER01000012.1, read as the reverse complement.
GTCAGCACTTCATACAACTGGAGATATCGCCACAGATTCACTTGAAGAGAGTAGAAAGACAATTGCTAAATTCATCAATGCTGATGATGATGAAATAATATTCACTTCAGGTGCAACTGAAGCAATCAACATGGGAATCATAGGTTATGCGATGAAGAATCAGCAAAAAGGTAACCACATCATCATGTCTGAAGTTGAACATATCTCTATTCACAATATTGCCAAGTATCTTGAGCGATCAGGCTTTGAGATATCCAAAGTACCAGTTGACTTGTATGGTCGTGTAGACCTTAGTAAACTAGAACGCAGAATCACGGACAAGACAATTCTCATTTCTGTTGGATATGCTAGTAACGAGATAGGGACAATACAACCAATTCGAGAGATTGGAAAAATAGCAGAAGAGAAAGGCATTGCCTTCCATTCGGATGCGGTTGCTGCTGAAGGTCTTGTACCTATTGATGTAAAGCGTGATGGAATTCATCTCATGGCGCTCTCATCGAACGATCTCTATGGACCAAAAGGTGTCGGAGTCTTATATATGAAGAAGGGATACAGAATCAATCCGATCATGATAGGCGGAGGACAAGAGAGAGGTCTCAGGTCTGGTAGTGAGGATATTCCTGGAATTGTAGGGATGAAAATTGCAGTAGAGATTATGGAAAAAGAGATGCCTGGAGAAGTCAAGCGATTCACAGAATATCGAGAAAGAATGATCAAACAGATTCTAGAAGAAGTACCTGATAGCTACCTAAACGGACATCCAACTGAGCGACTTGCCAGTAATACCCATGTTAGATTTGATGGAATTGAAGGAGAATCAATCTTGCTCTCATTCAAGGATAAGGGTGTAGCCATTTCAACAGGATCTGCATGTACCTCAAAGACGCTGGAACCATCACACACGCTTATAGCAACTGGATTAACTCATGAAGAGGCACATGGTTCATTGCAGATAACAACTGGGAGATTCAATACAGATCAAGACATTGATAGAGTTCTTGAGATAGTGCCTGATATCGTTACAAGATTAAGACACCTATCACCAATTTACAAATCAAAAGAGGTGTAGAAAAATGAAATCTACAAAATATAGTGAAAAAGTCCTGGACCACTTTCGCAACCCACGAAATGTCGGAACACTCGAGGGAGATGACGTTGCTGTTGGCAAAGTTGGCAATCCTACTTGTGGTGATATTATGGAAGTCTTCATCAAAATAGATGGAGATAAGATCACAGATGCAAAATTCCGAACTTTTGGTTGTGGTTCAGCGATTGCGACAACAAGCATGACGACAGAGATGGTCAAAGGGATGACTCTCGATGAGGCAATGGAACTCACTCGTCAAGATGTTGCGGATGAATTAGATGGACTTCCACCAATCAAGATGCACTGTTCAAACCTTGCAGCAGACGCTTTGCACGAGGCTATCAAAAGCTATCGGAAAGCCAGAGGCGAAGAGGTAGATGAAGAGTCTGAGAGTGTGAAAGAAGAGGTAGAATGCCTTGTAGGAAAGGATGAATTCCTGGATAAGGGGGTCTATGAAAGTGTAGATGATGTGGATGACTTTAAAGACCTTAGAACCCTCGTTCTATATTCTGGCGATGAATCAGTGAACATAGCTATGGATCTCACAGAGGTTACAGATCGGGTAATACTTCTGACTCCAGATGAGACTCTTGTACTTAATCCTGATCTTGCAGAGAAACTGGCAAGATCGAATGTTAAGGTCCTATACCAATCAAGGCTTCTTGAAGTTCGAGGAGAATACGAGGTTGAAAAAGTGTTAATCAAGAATCTTGATGAGGATGAAGACTATGAACTCTTCGTTGATGCAGTCGTTATTATCGAGTAGACTGAAGCGTCAAATACAAAACGAATTGAGTTCCTCTAACAAGATGCCATGTTTAAAATAAAAACAGCCACAGATAAGGACATCAATCTCCTAAGAGATATGTATCTGGAAGAAGTAGAACCCCATCCAGAAAGAGCTCAGATATTTGCTGATGACTTGATAAACCACTTTAAGACAAATTTGGCTCTTCAAGACGATCAACTTTGTGCAACCTTGACCTGGGATACACGAGGCGGGTATGACGATGGAGTTGTTGAAATTATCGGTCTTGGCGTTAAAGAAAATTACCAACGTAAAGGAATTGCTAGAAGATTAGTCAATCATTTTATTGAAGAAGCCTCAAAATTCTATTCTGATAAAGGCTATACACTCAGAGTCATTATTCTCTTCATGGAAGGAACTAATGAAGTTGCAAGAAAATTCTACAATAGTTTGGGATTTCGAGAAGAAGCAAGACTTCCAAATCTCTACCCTCAAGATGACGGTGTGATTTGGACCAAACATATCTAACATTCTACAAGTATTAGGTGGGTAATAGAACAGTCAATAAGTAGACATGAGAGAGTCAAATTATGAATAAGGAAGGAGGCATCGGAACTCTACAAGAGCGATCACTCCATGCATCACTCAAGGAATTGTATGATAGTCCAGCTACGCAATCAGAAGTAGAAGTAGATGGATTCATTATTGATATAGTTCAAAACGACCTATTGATAGAAATTCAAACCAGAAATTTCTCTGCAATAAAAAAGAAACTTGCCAAACTCATGAAGAAACACAGAGTTAGACTAGTTCATCCGATTGCAGAAGAAAAAATCATCATTCATCAGGATAGTAAAGGCAGAGTCATTGGAAAGAGAAAGTCGCCAAAGAGAGGCACTATAGCGAATATCTTCGAAGAAATGGTTCGTTTACCAACATTTCTCATTAATACCAATTTCGAGCTCGAGGTAATACTTACCCGAGAGGAAGAAATTCGAATCAAAGATGGAAATGGAAGTTGGAGAAGAAGGGGATGGAGTATCTATGATCACCATCTTGTCGAAATCATTGACAGGCAACTCTTTCAAAAACCTGAAGATATGTTATCCTTGATTCCAAAGACCATCACAGAACCATTTACGACTAGGTCTCTGTCTGAGGAGATTATGATTTCACAGAAGCTTGCTCAAAAAATGACATATTGCATGAAGAAGATGAAGATACTAAAAATGGTTGGAAAGCAGGGAAATGCATTCCTGTATGAAACTGTGAAATGAAATCTATTTTCTTGAATGTTTAGCCAAAACATCAGAGATGATAGCTAAATAGTCTGAAACAGGAGTCTCCCACTTGTGTGTATCAACATTGAAAAGATCATATGGATGGATACTCGTGTCACGATGATATGAGCAAAAGAATTGCAATGCATATGATTTTAGATATGGTCTCATTAAATCAATTCCATGTAAGAATCCTTGAAAGCCCTCCGCAGGAATTGCTAGCCTAATGCACCATCGATTTCGTGATTCCTGTAATATAGAACCCGGGAAGGGATGTGCATAGAAATTATTCATAATTCGTGCTACAGGTTCCTCAATATCAATGAACAAATTGAAATCAGTCATAGGTTCACTCATTTTAAAACTGGATCCAAATCCCTTTATCACGCCTACATTCTCTAATCGTCGAATTCTCTTTGTAACCTGTGTTTCAGACAATGAGAACCTTTTAGCCAATTCTTTTTGTGGGACTAATGCATCATCAAAAAGACTCCTCAGTAATCCAAAATCACTATTATCAAAATCTATTAGTTTTGGATTTTCATCACACTTTGTATGAATTTTGCTTGATTTAGAATTGAGACTCTTCTTGATTTTCTTGTGCCAATCAGACCAACAATATTGCCAACCAAGTTTTGGATTTAATTTACTGAAATCACCATTTTTGTGCTCATAGTCAGTAGCGTCAAACATGTAATAGTTAGAGATTAGACCCTCTTTCTGAAAAACCTCCATCAATCTTCTTGAAACGTTTGGAGTGGTAAGAGAGTAGAGAGAATTAATCGTGCAGCCATTATATTTTCCATATGTCGATGACCAATAGTAGATGGAATTAATTGATTGGAACATCTCCTCAAGTATAGGAATAGATCCTGGAGTTGTATCACAGAGAATTATGTTCTCACCAAGTCCTAATTTTCTTTCATGGGTGAATGTTCTCGCAGGGTACAGAACTTCTGCATCTCTCATTTTCGTAAGGCGATATCTTACTGTACGTGCAGGAATCTTCGTTGCTTGGCTGAGCTCTTCAGTTGATGTTTTCCCTCCCAGTTTATCGAGAGCTCCAATAATATCAACGTCCTTTTGATCAAGTGGACGATTTCGAGTCATCAGATCACCTTCTCTCTTGAAATCAATTGAATTCCACAATTAAGCTTGGCGTTGGAGCAATTAGGAATTACTCTGTTGATAAGGCTTATATTAAGCCACTTAAGAATTACATACAATTCGTCCTTGGGTACTTAGTGGTGATTGTGACTCTATTACTCAATTGGAAGAAGAATCTGGTGACTAGAATGAGCCTCCCGATCAATCTCACAAAGAGCACCTTAATTGTGTTAGATAAATTAAGCAGTGAAGGGCCAATGTATCCAGCAGAGATTGCAAAAAAGAGTGGACTCGCTATGAGAACAGTCACCCTTGCTCTCAAAACCTTGCAGTCCGGTCATCTCTGCAAAAAGGTACCAAATCTACTTGATATGCGCAAACCAATGTATCACATTGACCATGAAAAACTGAACGAACTACAGAGAAATATGGAGATATGGCGAAGCATGGCCAATCTTCACTTGCCAAGATAATACTTACACTAAAACAAGTCAGGGGATTTTTGGTCGAACATACTACTTCGTGTCATTGGCAATCTGAGAAGCAACCATTTAACACAGCTTGCATGATTGCGCTGCGTGTCAAATCAATATCTGGTAATCCCGTGATAACCTCATGACAGATCCGCATCGCGGGGAGTCCAACTGGCGGAGGAAGATTACACCCGTCATCCTCAAGCATGATATCGACCTTTCTAATAACAGAAGGAGGAAGTCCAAAATCAGAGATAACCGATTGAAGAATTTCCAGAGCCGCATCACATAGCACACAATGTTCGCTACTGTAGAGAATAATGCAACTACATCTTCCACAGTCGGTCTTTGTAGCTGAAATAGGGAGAAGGGCAGATTCTGTTCTAACGGTCATCTCTAATCGAGAGAAATATACCAATTTCTGAATATAACCGGTATAGGGAAGTAGTCCTCCATTAGAATTGACCTATGCGCCGATTTGAAGCGTTTTATCGAAGGTGAATAACAAGTGTATTTGATTTAGAATGCTAGCGGACATATTCAGAATAGACGCCGCTACTGCTGAAAATATGAACTTAACAAATGGCCATGTTGCCAAGGTATTACATATTAAAATTACAGGTTTATTAGTTAAAAATCGGTTGAAGTTATTACCAGAGTGAAACCAAGCGTGTCTAAAGATTTAACATTAACAATGAAACATCACGATGCAAATGGAAACCCTAGACATAATCAGATCTCTGCCAAAGGTCGAGTTACATGTTCATATTCTTGGATCAGTGAAACCAGAAACATTACTTGAGATAATTGAAGAAGATAATATCAAGTCACCGTACACAAATGTCGAACAGATAGTAAAACGATTTGAATACAAGGATTTTTTGAATTTCATCAAGGTATACATGGAAGCAGTCAGTTACATTAGAGATGAACGTCATTTTGAACGGATAACCTACGAGATGCTAGAGACCTGTGCAAAGAGTAATGTTCACTATGTAGAAGCTAGTTTCTCCCCGAGAGATCATATCCCAAATGGTCTACGATTCAAGCGAATATCTGATTGTATCAATAGAGGAGTACAACGAGCAAAGAGAAACTTTGGAATAGAAACTAACCTGAGAGTAGATTTGGTTCGAAACTCGACTCATGATGAAGGGATGGAGATTATTGATTTTATTGAGAAGAAACCAGACAACATTGTATCCGTAGACATTGGTGGGAAAGAAAAAGGGTTTCCACCAAATCGATTTGTTGAACATTTCAAAAGAGTCACTGAACTTGGTTTACATCGCGTAGCTCATGCAGGTGAAGCAGCAGGACCTGAATCAATATGGGATGCGATTCAAAGCCTCAATGTGGAACGACTGGGTCATGGTGTAACTGCAAAGGAAGATCCAATTTTAGTTGAGTATCTGAAACGTAAGCAGATACCCATTGAGATGTGCCCAGTTAGTAATCTAAGAACAGGAGTGGTTTCTTCGATTCGCGACCACCCAGTCCGTGATTTCTTTGATAATGGTCTATTGGTCACTGTGAACAGTGACGATCCCTCATTGTTTCATACGGATATGAATAATGAATATCTTACCCTTCATAGAGAACTTGGCTTCTCCGTGGAGGACCTCTATCAGATTTCTTTGAATGGATTGCAGTCTGCTTTCATAGACGAAAACAAGAGAGCTAAATTGAAGCGTCAATTTTCATCTGAATATCGGGAATTAGAATCTCAACTGATTTGATAGCAAGACATTGTACTATTTGGTAAGGCGCTGATTCTCTAGAACGCCGAATCATCCGCTTGCTCTTCATTATCATCAAAAGGATCATCATCTTCAACAGGTCTTGATGCTATTATATGAGGTTGTTCTGGTATTGGTTGTTGTTCTGTGGATTTACCCGAAAATCCCTTTCGAATGAGTTTACCAATTAAAACACCGACCGGTGCAAATGCAAATGAAATTAGATACAGAATAGGCGTTATAATTAACGCAACTATGAGTTGTAAAAATCCAATTACAATTAATTCAAGAAGAGTATCCAGAGTTTCAAAGTTATAGAAACCTCTTACAGAAAATAGAAGGACAAAGATGAACAAAACAAGGAAATCTTGGTCGGGATTCAATATATCCACAAAGATGATTGGAGCCAGTAACATTCCAATCAATATGCCACCAATCCATGTAATCATCGTTGCAATGACAGCATCACCATGAGATCCGGCCACAATACCGATTATGACTGCGATGACAAAAATGACTGGGATTCTCCCACACAGGATTGTCAACCAGCTGAAGGCCAGGTCTGAGACAAAGATTACAAGACCTATGATAATTGAAAGAATAAGATCAATCTTAACCACGCTTTGACCTCCGGGAGATTACACAATGATTGTGCAATCTTTTCGAGAGAATAATATCAATAAATTATCTTATCAATTAGTCGAATCGATACTAAAAATAGATTCTTCTTCTTTGGTCAAAGTAGAAATATCTTTCACTGTTTCTTCTGCATTTTCCAATTCTTCATTCCTCAGTCGATTACCAATTCTAGATCCAACAGCAGCAAACCCAAATGAAAAGAAATACAGGACTGGGGCAATCAGGAATATTATCAGAGTAAATTCGGTAAGTGCAAATCCATTAAGCATTGTGGATGCTCCACTCATGGCCATAAATGGTGCAATAAAGAATAATACTCCAAGAACACCAAGGTCTATTCTTCCTGGGCCTAACCACGAAGGAAATAGAACAATTGCCAGTATTAGTCCACCTAAGAGATTTCCAATAATTAGAACAATGGAATAAACCACAATACTATCTTCAATGGTATCTACAAAATATCCAACAATAAGGGCTAACACGAATATCATTGGAATTATAACCAGAATGAAACTCAGCCAGCCCAAAGCAAATTCGGTAGCAAAAATCGCAACGCCAACATAAATTGGCCTTTTGAAGTTTTTATAAAATTTCATTATATCCACGCCATTTTCCTCCACGATGATGATTGATTGCAATCATCAAGATACTGTGGATATTTAGTTCGAAGATTTATTAACTATTCTATGATTATAGAATATTCTATAGATATAGAATAGCTATGGGAAGACAAAATCTTCCTCAAGAATTCGCCAAGCGAGAAATGTTCCTACGGTCTCCAAAGGCTTCCAGTTTTTTGCCAATTCAATTACCTGTTTTGGTGGAGGAACATCAGGAAGTCCATAGAGTTTCTGTATTCCTTTCCTCACCCCAAGGTCCTTTTCGGAGAGAATATCCAGACGGCCCATTGCAAAAATAAGATACATCTCCACAGTCCACTCGCCAACGCCTTTAATCTGGACAAAGAGTTTTACTATATCATCGGAGGACAATTCGGATAGTGAGTTGATAGTTCGATATTTCCATAGAAAACCCCCTCGTTGAAACGATTCTGCGACATTATGAAGATATGATGCTTTTTGCCGAGAGAGACCTACACTCTTCAATTCTTCCTGTGATGTCTTCAAAACAGAAGCTGGAGTGAGTCTTCCAACAAGTTGGAGGAATCTGTCATGTATCGTCTTTGCTGCTTTACCGGATAATTGTTGGTATATTATTGAACGTACTATCATCTCAAAGGGAGGCATTAATGTAGGTTCAAGAGTCAACTTCACTAATTCCAAGGGTTTCTTGAGTTCTGGAACCTGTTTCTTGAATTGATTCAGAACTTTTGTTGTGAAGATATTTGCCATGGGTAATTAGGAATTGAGAACGACTAATGACTGTAACGAATCAAACATGGACTATCTTTTTGATCTGAAATATCCGTAAATAATCAGAAGCAATCCTACTGCTTCTCCATAATAGAAATCAGATAGAATTGGAATATAGATAATCCAACTCATCCAAGCTATTAGCCATACTGCAAGTCCAATAATCATTATACTAATGCCGGAGGGATCAGTAGATTCTTTCATAAGATTGTAAAGTCCGATTATCGTGGCAATAGCTCCCAATATCTCGCCATAGTATGTTGAACTAAAGAAGGGTATCGGGAAAAACAAAGCATACAATCCTAGACTAAGGGAAACAAATCCGATGAAGAATATCAACGTACCAGAACTTTTTTTCGGAGATGGCCGATAGGGCTTTTGCACTGGTTGTTGAGTAGTTAATGTATGATCGGTCAAGTCAACATGAGTATCTTCAAAACTCTGACTTGTCAAAATAGACCCACATCCTCTGCATCTCACAGCTACACCTCTCTGGATATACTCGGTCTCATTACTTGTGAGAGGAGTCCCGCAATATGTACAATTTAGTGAATTAGGATAGTATGTCATCGTTATTCCTAGATATCTTGAAGCTCCTAAATATAGTTGTGTAAAAATTCTAATTTTTTCAGAGATATTAATACTTGATAAGTTTTTAACCCAAAGAGTAGTCGGAACTTTTGAATCTCATTTGTGAGAGACTATTAATTATCTGAATCAACCGAGCATGAATTTCATGCCAAAACAAACGCAAAACACAATTTGAAGGCAAGAACAAAATGTCGAATAATCCAAACTGTGGGGAACTCATTGGATTTCTCCTTATTGCATTTCCAATAATAGCCCTGATATTTGGTAGTGACGAACCTGCAATGCAAACAGATAATGCCGCGATAGTCATGACGGGGATGATTTTCTTCGGGATTGTCATTGGGGTTAACGCTTCAAAGAAAAGGGCTCAAGCTCAAGCTCGAACTACTACATCCTATCCGACTCATCGAAGAGAAATGATGGCAGCTCGAGCAATACCAACTCCGACTACATATACAACACATCCGCAACCTCAGCCACAGTCACAGCCATCGTCAGTAATGACTCATGGAAGCACACCAATTACACCTCGAAAAGAGGTGGAAACTAGATATCTTGTAATTTGTCCTTACTGTGGGGCAAAGAATGAACAAGGAATTATGAAGTGTCAGAACTGTTTTGCAGAACTATAGATGCGATTCTAGCATGATTACATAAATCGTGTTTATACAAGAAGATAATAAATTTCGAACGCGTCTATTGAAACTAGTAAGGTAGAGTCAGGTGAAAATATATGGATAAATCTTTGAAGCCAGTCATTCTTATTCAGCTATTCGTAATTACTACGATAATTATCACAGTATTTCTTACGTATCAAGGAGCGTTTCCTTTTGATAGCGAGCTGGGAGTATACAAGATCTTTCCTGGAGACATCTTGTTTGACTTTATCTGGCTATACGTGGTCTCGATAGTACTTGGTCTCTTGCTGTATTTCATCGCTCCAAAGCTTGCGAGTTTCTTTGTAAAAATACATCGAACATTCATAGGAAGGAATTCTATATATTACTCACAGGAAATTATTCCAGATAGTTCAATGGGAGGTCAAATCAAAAAACTATTACTCCCAGCCTTTACTGCTCTTGGCATTTCATATTCAATCACCAAAATAGATGGTGTAGTTAATACAATCTTAACGGTAGAAACCTTCACAGGTACTGATATCAATGTGCAGGCTCAAACAATTGCAGTTGGATTAGCACTTCTATTCATTCTCCTCTTGATGGCTGGTTTCCTTATGATTCTCTTTGTTCCAATTTGGACTTTGCAAGATGCGGGACTTGTAAGAGAGTCTGAACAAAAGCCAGGTAAGATTTCTGAACGAGAAGGAGTTGGTAATTGGTATAAGAAATTGATAAAGGGATTTGCGGGGATCTCGACATTGATTGCTTATATCTTCACAATATTGCAAACTATTGATTGGTTCCAATACCTTTCTGAACATCCACCAGAAGAGGGATTTTCTCTTCTTATTTTCCTCGTACCTGTTGCAGCGGTAGTAGCTGCACCTATTCTTGCTCTAGGACCCATTTCAGCTATCTATGTGTTCTATGTGAAATCATTTCAGAAGAACCAATCGAAGTATAAACAACGATTGGCAGTGGGACCTTCTTCAGAATAGATTACAACTAAAGAGATAGATCCATAGCTGTTTGCAAATCCAGTAATAGATCGGATGGATCTTCAATTCCAACTGATAATCGTACCGTTGACTCAGAGATGTCCATCTCTTGTAGAGCCTTTTCATTCACACCGTAATGAGTTGTTAATGCAGGAATACTGGCTAAACTCTCAACACCACCTAAAGAGACCGCATTGAGAAAAACATTCAGAGAATCAACGAATTTGCTTGTGCCAGCTAAATCAGATTCCAATTCAATTGAAAGCATTCCACCGAACCCGGTCATCTGTCTTCGGGCTACATCATGATGAGGATGGCTGGAGAGACCTGGATAGTGTACCTTCCTGATACGAGGGTCTTTCGCAAGTTTCTCAGCTAGGTATTTTGCATTGAAATTATGACGCTCCATTCTCACACTCAGAGTCTTTATCCCACGGTCAAGCAGGAAGGATGCAAAGGGATCCATTGTACCACCCAAGAGTTTAGCGGCACCTCGCACATTAGACATTAGAGAATTAGAGCCTGATATCGTTCCAGCAATGATGTCACTATGGCCACCGAGGTATTTTGTAGCACTATGCATCACGAGGTCAATTCCCAGCTTGTGAGGCCTCTGGTTAATTGGAGAACCAAATGTACTGTCAATCATACTGATAGTCCCAGTTGTCTGCGCAGCCTCAGCGACCTTCTTGATATCAACAATCTTTAATGTCGGATTCGTAGGAGTCTCAAAGAAGCAGAGTCGGTATCTATCACCCGAATCAGTCAATCGATCTACTAACTCATCAGTATCGACGTAATCTATGTAAATACCAAATTGTTGGAGAATCTTATTGAAGAGATGAACAGTACCTCCGTATATTGAATCACTAGAGAGAATTCGTTCACCACTCTTCACAATCCCAAGTATTGCAGAAGATATTGCAGCCATTCCAGAAGCAAGTACATGAGTGTCCTCAGTCCCTTCAAGAGCACTGATTTTTTCTTCAACGCTTTTTGTTGTTGGATTACTCCATCGAGTGTAAACGTGACCACTAGATTTACCCTGCACTGAATCAAACATAGCTTGCTGATTCTCGAAAACAAATGTTGAAGTCTGCACTATTGGGACAACTGCAGGTCCAGAAGTCTGAGTATGTCTGCCCTGAACACAGAGTGTTGATGGGTGTCGCTCTTTATCATCCATCGCAAAGTCACCTATTTGTATCTACAAGAAATTACTCTTCAGTCTTATAGGTCAGCGTAAAGATGCAAAGAATTCAAGATATGAATGTAAATAATGATTCAACATTTTGATTGTTTCATACGACTTCACATACACTGAGGTTCTGTTCGAAGATACAGAATTTATTCTTCAGGTATAATGAGTGCAACGATGATATATCCTAGAATGCCAATTATAGTCAATGTAAACAGGAACATAAGCAATCGAACAAGGGCAGAATCTACACCATAATATTCTGAAATCCCACCACATAAGCCAAATATCCAACGATTCTTACGTGAACGATAAAGCCCTCTTGATCTATGAGATGGACCAGGACTCGTAATATCAGCCATATGCTACCACTATGCATATTCAGGAATTGAGCAATATTTAACCTTTGACAATTGTTGACATAGAATGTTTTGTAGATATATTGGAAAAACAGTGGCAGTATGTACAGTATATCAGAGAAACCTTAGATACTCAGAAGTTCAATACTCATGAGGGATATAGGAAGTAGAGTATTAAAAGAATAAAAACGAGGATCTATTTCAAAGATCCTCGTCAATACTTAGTTTACAACAACCACCAATCATGTGACCAGCGATATTCTATCGCTAGATTGCTAAGATAGTTCTGGAACCAATGATAATTACAGTGTTTTTCATTACCATGAGGTAACTCAGGTCCACCCATTACACAACCGGGTGTACTGCACGCATCATCCATCATGTGCGCAAGGTGTCCAAGCTCATGAAAGGATGTAGCAGGGTAATGATGCCATTGTGCACTTATTCCGGTCCATGCATTTCGTTTATTTGGATAAGGCATATCGTATATAGGATCGTGCTTTGCATCTGAATCGAAAAGGTATCCACCAGCAATACACAAATCATCATTTTCATCATATACAAATGGATTAGCAATATATACAGCCCATACATAGTTCCTTTCAGTTCTATGACTAAAATATTGCTCACCCAAATCAACTAGGTCCACAGTATAGTGACCATAGCAAGGATCAACAGTTGGATCTATTGGATCACCCCAGGTTCCTCGAGTGTTATCGTTGTATGGAATTACACTATCTATAGTGAAGAGTATTCGTCCGTGAGTGTAGTCTGCGTAGTAATATTGGATATCAGTCCACAAATCAAACAAGTAGTCTCCAAAATCAGAATAACCAGTATGACTTGGAAAGTCGCTATAAATACCAGTGTAATCTATGTAATCAACTTCGATATTCATCCAAAAATGACTGGTATGCATTGTATTTACAACGCCTTCAAGTATCCCTGTATATCTAAGTTTCAACTCCCGATAAGATCCACGAGGGTAGCTAGCTAAGTCCAAATCAATAGTATGTTGATCAGTCCAGCAAATGACATGATTGTCAACTGATACTTCTATACCACCATCACCTTCCCAGCCCAACTCAAGATTAGTATCATGACCCATTGGAACATAATACAGTAATTCGTTTGAGTCAGGAAATATCTGTCCAAGAGACGTATCTAGTCTTGTACCTCCAACATCAGCTAGAACCCAAATTCCTCTTAGTGCGACAATCCCTTGTCCGTTATCCCAACCTGTGACACTAACCTCTAGTGTGACAAATCCCATTTGTAATGATGTCCATCGAGAAGTATGAAGGTAGTTGACAAACGGGGTAGATTGTACCGGACCCATATTCAAACTATATTCTCCATTAACATCAACAATTTCTCCATTTACTTTGATTCTAACCTGAGGTTCATTGGGAGATGACACAAAAGCAATCGGTCTGAGATCGAGGATGATATCATAAAATGCTGCAGTTCTGTAAAATTCAAATTTCAAGCTCTCACCGTTACTGGGGAAAAATTGAATCTCATTCGTCGGACCAGGTTTTGCCAATGGAATATCGTTAGGACCAGACCTATGCTCAATTGCGGGATTTAGATCTGTTAGATAGCTTAGGGGATTTCTTGTCACTACTTGGAGATGATCTATTGAGAGTACAGGGATGTTAGAACCCATACCCAACCCTTGAATAACAACATGTGTTATCATTCGTCTAGGTTCGGCTTGGTTCCAATATCTCAGAAGAATAGGTGAAGAAGTGTCTCCAATGATATCAGCCCAAACTCCATCATTATCGCACCAGAAAGCTAGACGATCAGACCAACTTTGGGATATGTGACTTTTAAGACAAGTACTAAATTCATTCAAATCTTCATCAACATAGTAAGCATTCACATCTAGCTCTGGCGTACTACCATATTCAGTTTCAACAAAAAGTTCACCGACAACAATTGGCTTTGTCAACGTGTCACTGGGAGCTTGACTATGGACGTCATCATATAACGAAACAATGATACTACCTTGTCTAAAATCGGATTGATAGATGTATGACAGATCCACCTCAAATCGTTCGAGATCTGAGAGGGCAATAGGTTGACTTAATGCCTTGTTGTACACCCTACCCCTAATATCTCCACTAGAGCCAGTATCATCATTTAATCTAAAGCTATCACCAGATTGAACTAAATTGTAATCATATGAGACCTTTCCATGTGAAAGTGGCGAGTAAGGACATAAATAATATTGTCCCGTATTTCCCCACGTGCTAATAGCCGAACATTCGTCATAGAATGAAAGGCCATCTGAATACTGTATTTCTAGATATGGTCGCAATGCAACAGTGCTGTATTCTCGTGAATAGTAGTGAGCACCTAATAGATTACCTCCTGAAGGTGCAAGTAGTATTGATATGACCGTTGACCTCTGGGCTAATGACGTTACATCCCAAGAATCCCAAGAACCAGCGGATCCACTTGAATCACTTGAGAGTGCCATTCCAACCGATATGCTCTGTGAACTCGAGTATGTTATTGTTTCTTCTTCCCAGTTTGTTCCTGTTTCATAAGCAGTTATAGTACCATGACCATTTGGCTCAAGACCATAGATGTAAGCACGTAAAGTTGCCTGTGTGATAAATTCTGGATTATCAATATTAAATTTGAGCCATCCCTTGAAAAGACCTGGTGATTCATGATCACCTGTGGCTACAATTAATTTATTATACCAATACGCATCACTATCATAGTTTTTCCCAGGTACTTCTGCGTAAGTAAACGAATCATCGGTTGGAAAGTGTTTCAATGTAACCTCGAAGGGCCCGACTGGTATAGCAATTGCTGTACCTGCACTGTTACTATTCGAAGCTTCAATCTTATACCAATATACATTTGGTACATACCCAACTGGAAGATCATTAACCGTATGATGAGTATCTCCACTGGTATGGATGATTGGTGTTACACCCGTGAATACCGAATCTTCACCCCACCAAAGTTTTGTCTCATATGCTGTGGCATCACCATCCCAAACTACATCCCAAGAAATCGACACATCATCCAGTCCGTTAACTGTTGTTTGAACATTGATAATATCAGGACTTTCTGGGGGATCTTGTGGTGGAATCGGTGTCATGTAAAGTGTGCCAAAATAGGCAGTTGTTCCAAGTACCTCTTCAGTTGCCTGCGTTGGTTCATAATTTAACCGTGTTATTTTTACTGTGAAGAAGAAAATTGGAGCTGTGCTATATATGTACATGTTGAAGTATCCTGTAGTAGAAGTAGAAGTTTGTCCACGATACGTCAAACCAGTATACACTTTTACAGTGGCACCTGACACATATGCATTTGTTTCAGCATCTCTAACAGTACCTGTCACTCGGTATTTAGTTGGAGGGTCCTCATCAGGAGGAATGTATATAGCTCCTACTGGACTGGCCACTTGAATAATGAACAGACCAAGTAAAAGTACAGCTAAGATGTAAGTTCTTTTTTTCTGTAGCATTATTGTTTTCTCCTCAAATAAGAGCACTTTTATTGGGTGCTCTAAATCCACGATTCTTTACACTTTGGGGTAGTCTGCAATTGAAAATCACCTTGTCAAAGGTAATAATATCCTCAATTTACGAATGTAATCCAACTTCCCCACGACTGGAAGTCCAAGTGGATCTAGAGTATTGTCATCTTGAGAGAATTTAAACTATGCTCAAAATTAAATCAACTTGACACCTTGGATTTGAATTTTAGTAGACCTTCGAAA
>PJER01000077.1 GCA_002825465.1 Candidatus Thorarchaeota archaeon MP8T_1 | reverse complement strand
ACCCAGTGACCCTGTGCAGCCATTGCTTTACAAAATGCATCATCCCACCGAATCATTTGCGCACCTAGTCCCATAATGAGCAGCATAGGTGGGGAGGACGGGTCTCCAAACGAATCGTAGGCAATCTCGACTGGTCCAATCTTCGCAGTCTTTTCTCCACTATAAGGTATCTCACTCATTATTCGTTTCCTCCAACTAACCTCTTTTGTACCAGCATCCCCGTGCCCTATCTATCTTTCCAAAGCCGTGTTCTATACTCTTTTCTGTTGCATGTTCTCAAATCTTGAATGTATCACAATTCTCAAGGTCTATATGCGTGAGAAGCTATGTATAGCCGGTTAAAATATGATAACGTGATGGATGTCTAACCTCAGAGGAGCCAAATAGTATGAGACATCTTAGCCCCGAATCGTATTTGATTCTTGGTATACTCCTTGCCATAGTGGTATGTTCTATCCCCTTCCCTCAGGCAGTGGACACAACTAAAACAGTCGACTATGTCTCAGACGGCCAAATCGAAATCGGGTTCGGGGGGCCAAGTGTAACCTGGGTAAATGTAATCTGCAATGCAACAGCAGAGATTCGATTCATGTATCCGAATGGCACTTGGATTGGCATTGAAAATGTGCTGCTTGCTTCAGTTCAAACAATGTCAGCAAGTTACAATTTCAACGCTGAACATTCCACAACTGTGATACAGATAACATCGAGTAGTCCCATTCAGGTGCGAGTAACATACACATATGCTATCGAGATGGATTTGAGTCTCTTCGGTAGAGCATTCTACATGATTGGGGTTTTCCCTTTCTATCAGGAATGAAATTCTACTTGGGTAGCTATCATAATTCTCTAGCTGTTTTATCCTAGCTTCAATTTGAAGACCTTCTCGAACTTCTCAATTTTCGGCGCAATGACATATCTGCAGTATCCTTGGTTAGGATTATTTCTAAAGTAGTTCTGATGGTAGTCCTCAGCAGGATAGAATTTGGTGAAAGCAGTGATCTCAGTCACAATAGGGTTCTTGTAAGTCTTGCTTGCTTCAAGTTCGCCTTTTATCCGCTCGGAGATCTCTCTCTGCTCTTCAGTGTGGTAGAAGATGACTGATCTATATTGCGGGCCAATATCATTACCCTGACGATTGAGTGTTGTAGGATCATGAGTATTGAAGAACACCTCTAGAAGGGATTCAAAGGAGATTATATCTGGATTGAACTCAATCTGACAGACTTCTGCATGACCAGTCCGACCTGTTGTGACCTGCTCATAGGAGGGATTCTCTACGTGACCGCCTGAATAACCCGACACAACGGAGGTCACACCTTTCAATTGTTGGAACACAGCCTCAGTGCACCAGAAACAACCGGTTCCGAATGTAGCAATTTCCATAGTTTACTCTTCACAATTGTCTTAATCAATTAGTGGAAAGGGGAAGAATTGTTGCCTTCCACTCAATTTTTTACTCCAATAAACAGATAGTCTTTTGTCAAGCCAGGTTCAACGAAGGATGCAGAGAGCCCACTCTCCTGCATCAATTGCAGGTAGAGATTCCTAGAAAATGCACCCATGGGACTGGAATCAACAAAATGCTCAGTCCCATTTTCCTTTGTTGAGATAAGAAAATGAAAATCAAGATAGACTAAATCGCCTTCTTTTCTGCTAACATTTGTCCGTGCAATTTTGATTTCTGGAAGATCAAGACAGATAATTCCCATCGCACCATCAAGTGCTGTTTCTGACGTGAAGATTGGCTCAATGATTACGACACCTCCCGGTACTAGGTGTTTTGAAAAAGCGTTGATTGTCTTTGCCAAGTCTTCATGGGTTGTCAAATATCCTATCGATCCAAATAGGCATGTGATGACATCGAAGCTTCGAGCAAGGTTCATCGTGACCATATTGTCTTGAATAAACTCAACGCCCCTACATTTTTCCTGAGCGATTTCTAACATCTCTTTACTAAGATCCAATCCGGTTGCTTGATACTTGTCCATAAGATGCATAATATGAGTTCCAGTCCCGCAACCGACATCCAACAAGGTATTCCCTGAAGACTTCTTATATTGTTGAATGATTGTATGTAATTTACTAGAATGTCCCCGATAGTCAATGAATGAGTACATCTGGTCATAGTACTTTGCCAGACGTGAATAGAAATCTGTCATGTAATCACGCTTCTTCTTTCAAAGCTGACTAGAACATAAGTGTTACAATGTCCCAGTAGGCACTCCAAATATTCCGTATGATATTGACAGAATAACGAAATAGAGCAAGACAAAGGGAATGAAGACGAAATATAAAATGCTGACAATTGGATTACCTGCATCTGGGTCGATAATGGACATGACTAAAAGGGCGATGTACAATACTCCGCAGGTTATGTAAATAAGCAGCACATTCTTGATCGTTCCCAAGCGATATGTGACCTCCTTTGTATTACCGGCCGTTCAAAAAATCCTATGAAAAAGATGTTGCTTGTTATTCCTACACCTTAGCCGAATCCACATCTACTCAAAAGCATCTAGTTGTTGCTGAGATGCTTTGGGTTTCGAGATTGTGTATAAAAAATAGACAAGGAATCCTGCAAACCCAAGAAAGCCTGCGAACACGCATAAATTGTAAATAAACTGGCTTGAAACAAGCCCAAGAAACGGATTGCCCAGAATAGGATACAGGGGATTCATTTCAGCGTATAAGAACGAGTCAAGTAGTACATGGGTGTACGTTCCAATGATACTTGCTATAACTATGGCTCGTAAATTTGATTCCTGATGAATTCCGAATAAAGATACAATCATATTGAGATAACTGCGAAAGGGCCAAAGGGAGATTGAGAGAAGTACTGCTACAATCGTAGCTCCTAGATAGGTATGAAAGAATCCATGAAGAGGCATTGGGAGATTTAGCAATAATACTGCAAGTGGTTCCAGATCAAGAACAACACTAGCAATTATGATTGTTGAGAGATCAATTACAGGAAGTAGGACGACTCCTATGAGTAACGCAGGTCCAAAATGATAGGGAGTGAATGGCATTATCTGGTCAAGATTGCAAATTGTTGATTGACTGATATAAATGGGCGGAATCTATGAAGATTGTACTCAGGACAATACCTAGCTAATGTTCGATATCTATCTCAGGGACTCCTAACTCAGTTTCATCCATTTCGTGCTCTTCATTCTCAACTAGACTTGCCATCATAGCACCCTCGCTGTCCTCACGGATTCGAATCATAGAGATCCAACCCATAGGAATAACACTCGAGTGTACTGGCCTACGCGGCCCAACAATGAAATAATCTTCTCCAACATAGATAATTCGTACTCCATGAGTTTCAGCAACCATTTCATCGCGATCATCAGCATGACCATAAGCACTGGAACAGAGATAGACATCTACAAGACTCTCAGCCTCTGCCAGATAATTCAACATACTTCTCCAGTCCTTTCCAAACATTAGCGTGCCATTCATTGCATTCAACGACTTCATCCTCCAATCGGATTCTCATGATTTCATCTGTTTTGAACGTATAAGACCTCAGAGATTGAGGGAAGACATTCCCATTCTTCTTGAGTGGTGGCAAGAATTGCCAGAACTAAGGAAGAACGAGTTTCTGCGAAATCCCCCGATTGACCCGTTGAGAACAGAAAGAAGAACATCCTCGTTCGGGGGATTTCATATTAGTCATTATAAATTACAGTAATATATCTTTCGGATAATATTTGTAACCAAAATCTTTATTACATGTAACATGTAATACTATTATGAGGTGTTCGCGTGATTTCGATACCACACGATTATCATCGAGCCGGTTGCGGTTCGTGACGACACTTAGATTTCAGCGAGTCACAACAAGAAACCTCGGTCTATGGAGAGGAGCAAGAATGTCTAACAAAAAGTCAGGGAGAGTCGCACTCGCTATTGGCGTGTGGCTTGTCCTATCAGTCGTTGTTTTTGGTTCCCTAATCTATGTTGCATACACAAGCAACAGTGTAGAAATCGTCGCGTCTGAGGATGGATTCTCTGGAGATCTTGGAGGAGCTGACCAAATCCCAGCTGTGGATATAAACTACGGACGCGGGACTGTCGTAATGCCATACAGCTTTGGCTCAGGGTTTTACCGTTCACATATAGTAGCAGTCCCGTTTTAGGGATTCCATTAAAATCCTCAAATCTTGAGGTGCCTAACGGGGAGGTTTTATTCTCCCCGCCCCCTTCTTTTTTCTTTCTCTTGAGTGGCTTAAACCGACCGTGAGAACATTTCGTTGGAGAAGAAATTAACTGCTCTTTTCTTGGAAGGCACCAAAAGCATGTTTCTTTGCTGTATCGCGCAGCCGACGTATGTCTCGGGCCTGTGTCTTAATTTCTTCAAACATTTTTATGCGAGATGATATTGCTTGCTCAACAAAAGCTGACACAGCTTCAGATCGACTCTTAAATATCTCAAGCTCTACTAGTGCATCAAGAATTTCTACAATATCATTGCTCATACGCGTCATTACAGAAATATCGCGCTTCTTGGAAAACAAGTCGTCATCAGATAGACGCCCAAGAAGCTGTTCTCTAAGACTCATTGGAGCCCCCTCTCCTTCTAACACATTTTCAATTTCGACAAGTTCTTTCATTGTAATTCCCTCTGCTATAACATAGTACAAAATCGCTTATAATTCTTTATCATGTAATACTATTACGTTATCATTTATATATGTAATGGCAAAATAAAAGTAAGAGCGCCACCAGAAATTTTCAATCTTTTTGGGTGATATCATCGTAATTATATAGACCTCACTATCGAAAGAGGTCTTGGACGGATTGATGAGCAGCGACCAAAGATTCGGTCTGCTAGGGGCAAGGTGACACATATGCGCATACTGAAAATGCAATCAAAGTTTCTAGATGTGTTTCTCGAGAGTCTAGGCAAGTTCGGATGTCTATATGGACCAACGCAGAAGAATGGCGTTTTATCTTACAACCGACTTGAAAATGTCTCGGATTTTGTCATAACTGACGAACATCCGATGATACCCATAAAGAAGCTTTTTCATCCGATGCAGTTCACCATGATGCATTTCGATGAGAGAGGATTTGCTCCAGATTATTCTACTCTTGAAAAGAGAGTCATATTAGGAGTGCATCCATGCGAAATACATAGCCTTCTCATACTTGACGACATTTTCATGCGAGAGCCGGTAGATCCATATTATGCAGGCTTGCGACAAAATTCAGCGATAATAGGATTCTCATGTCTTCCAACGGAAAACTCTCTATGCTACTCTACAGATACAGATATTGTAGAGGAAGGGTTTGACCTATTCTTTGTTAACCTTGACGATTACTTTCTGGTCTGGGTTGGTTCAAGTCTGGGTCATGATATGATCTATGAACGAGAGGAGTTCTTTGATGAAGATGTCACTAATGATGATCTTCAGAAGTATGTAAAATGGCGTCAAAAGAAGAACAAGATGTTCAAGAAGAGCTTTGAATTTGATAGCATGCCGGATGTTTTAGAACTCAGTTATGAGAGTGAGGTCTGGGATGAATTCGCCAAAATATGTCTATCATGTGGTCAATGTTCTATGGTATGTCCCACATGTAACTGCTACAGTGTTACTGATGTTTTTGATGTAACAAATGAAACGAGAGGACGTCGAGATAGACATTGGGACAGCTGTATGTTTTCTGATTATAGTCTGGTAGCTGGAGGGCATAATTTCCGGGAGTCCAGGGCAAGTAGACTCAAGCTTTGGTATGGACACAAATTGAAAACATTTGGGAAGGATTATGGCCGCCCTGGTTGTGTGGGTTGTGGGCGCTGTGTTGATTCATGTCCAGTTGATATCAATGTACTGACTATTTCAGAGGCTCTGATTGCAAAGGAGGTGCCCAGAAAATGACATTACTAGAAGCAGTTGAAAATCCATTCAAACCAAAGGCAGCGAGGATTGTTAGACAGTATGATTTGATAAAAGACCACAGATTCTTCCAGATTCGACATATAGACATGAAGAAAGCGATGTCATTCTCATATAATCCGGGTCAATTCATCATGCTGTCAATACCTGGTGTTGGAGAGTCGCCGTTTTCAATTTCATCTACGCCAAGCCGTCCTGGTATTTTGGAGCTAGGTGTCAGAAGGGTTGGAAGATTAACAGAATCACTTTTCCAAAAGAAAGACAATGATGTTGTGTACATTAGGGGACCATATGGTAATGGTTTCAAACTGGACAAGATGATTGATAAAGATCTGATTATCGTTGCAGGCGGACTAGGAGTCATTCCTCTTCGTTCAATCCTATACTATGTACTTGACAATCGAGACCAATTCAAGCGGGTATTCTTTTTGTATGGTACAAGAACCCCTAACGAATTCTTGTTCAAGACCGAATTCTTCCAAATCAAAAAACGCGAAGATTTAGAATGCCTGTATACTGTTGACAAAGCAGATGCAGAATGGCCACATGCCGTTGGCGTGGTAACGAAGCTCTTCAAGAATCTTCCAAAGATAGACCCACGTGAAACAACAGGAGTTGTGGTAGGACCTCCAGTTATGTATAAGTTTGTGATTGATGAATTCTTGAAATTAAAGATACCAAAGAACCTGATACAACTCTCACTTGAAAGACGAATGAAATGTGGAATTGGAAAATGTGGGCACTGTGCCATTGAGCATCTCTATACTTGCATGAATGGGCCAGTATTCACCTACTGGGATACCTTACACTTCAGGGAGTTGATCTAAAATGACGGAAGCAAGTAATGCAAAACCCGCTGTAGTAAAGCCAAAAGTGGGTATCTACGGCTTTACAGGATGTGCAGGGGATCAACTCTTGATTATCCACACTGAAGATGAGATACTCAACCTGTTTAATTCCGTAGATGTACGTTCCTTTGTCATGGCTTCTAGTAATCCAATTGAGGAGGAACTAGATGTCGCGTTTATTGAAGGTAGTATCAGTACAGAAGAGGAGAGAGAGCATATCCTCAAGATTAGAAAGAGAGCGAAGATACTAGTTGCAATAGGTAACTGCGCTGTAAGTGGTGGACCACAAGCAATGTTCACTGGAGATGATACATTCGATAAACGAATGAACAAAGTGTATGGGAAAGTCAACTTTTTGACAGAACCTCTTGAGGCAAAGCCTATTGACGCATTTGTTACAGTGGATTACTATCTCCCTGGTTGCCCAATCAGTGCACCACAGGCTTTTGCTCTGATCTCCCGACTCATTCATGGTGCTATTCCCGAACCCTTCCCACATCCAGTATGCCATGAGTGCAAACTCAACGAAAACCGATGTCTGTTGCTTGATAAAATAGTCTGCTTTGGTCCATTGACAATGGGTGGATGTGGTTCAGCCTGTCCAAATCATGGACTCCCATGCGTTGGGTGCTGGGGACCGAATGACGATGGTAACTTTGAGCACCACCTTGAGTTGTTAGAGAGTTTTGGAAAGACGAGAGAAGAGATACTGAGACTGATCAGGGGATATGGAGGCCATAAAATCCTCAAGTATATTGAGAAGGGAGGAAAATAATATGCCAAAGAAAAATGAAATTATGATAGAGCCACTAGCTAGAGTTGAGGGGCATGGCGGCATTAAAGTAGAGATTGAAAATGAAAAAATCAGGAACGTAGAAGTCCAGATTCTTGAGGGCCCTAGACTCTTTGAAACCCTTGTGGTCGGAAAGACTCCTCAGGAAGACCTCAGTATTGTACCTCGAATCTGTGCAATCTGTAATCTCTCACACAAATATGCGGCTATTCGAGGTCTAGAGAAAGCCATTGGTGTCAAGGTTGATTCAGCAACACAATTGTATCGTCAATTCATGCATCATGGAGAGATGATTGAGAGCCACAGCTTGCACATCTACTTCCTTGCCCTACCAGATTTCTTGGGGTATGATAATGCTGTTGCGATGGCTGATAAATATGGAGATGTTGTTACCAAAGCTTTGCAACTCAAGAAGTTTGGCAACAAAGTCATGCGTATGATGGGCGGACGTATGATTCATGGCGAGAACCCGATTATTGGTGGATTCGGAAGGCTTCCGACAAAGGAGCAGCTTACCGGGGTTAAGAAAGAAGCATTAGAGCTACTTCCATTTGCCATTGAAACGATAGACCTTCTTGCTGGACTTGAGATTCCCGATCATATGGAGAGAGATACACAGTTTCTCTGTTGCAAGCCCAATCACAAAGACTATGATTACCACGGTGACATGCTTATCACATCGGATGGGGAGGAATACTCAGCTGAAGACTATAAGTCAGTAATCAAGGAACGAGTCGTGAGCCATAGTTTTGCAAAACGTGGACAATACAAAAACAAGCCATTTACAGTTGGAGCTCTTGCAAGAGTCTTGCTTCTGGGAGATAGGCTCAAGGGGAAGGCAAAGGAAGCTCGTGAAAAACTTGTCAATGAGAGATGGCATCGTAATCCTCTCTTCAATAACCATGCACAAGCCATTGAACAGGTCTACTCGTTGGAATGCATCATAGAAATTGTGGACGAGCTCATTGCAAGCAAGAAAGCGAAGGTCGCTAAGCCTACAATGGAAACAGGTTCTGGAACAGGAGCAGTTGAAGCTCCTCGTGGAACATTGATTCATCATTATGAGGTTAAAGATGGCTTAATCTCCGCTGCGGATTTTATTACGCCAACTGCGATGTTTCTCGATGATATAGAGGCGTTCATTCGAACAAGTGGTGAAACACTTCTAGCAAAGAAGCAGATGGACAATATCGAGCTGGAGTTTGAGAAGATAGCACGAGCCTATGATCCATGTATCAGTTGCAGTGCTCATCTTGTGAAAGTTGTGTACAAATAGTTCGTGAAGTTTGCCTATGGGTGTTAGCGATGACATCCATAGCACTTCATCTGTTTAATCTGGATTAGAAATGCTTTGAACCAGTAACATGCTGCGTATACATATGCACTATTCTGGAGGGCGTTCTATGTCATGAAGCCTATGCTTAAGCCAGATTATTGGGGCTCGCAACACAATTCGGGGACCTGAGAACCGCATTACCTGTCTTATTTGCTCTCTCATCTTTGGGTTGTAACAGTGCACCGCGCATTTTCTACATGTTGGCTTGTCTTCCTGAAATTGACAGTGTTCTAATCGGTTATTAGAATAGTTCAACAACGCTTGGCATTCTGAGCACAAATACCCGCCTGCAGTTTTGTGTTTCTTTTCACAATAGATTTGAATCATTTTCTGTACTGTTGCTTTCTCTCCTTCGATTTTTGGCCCAAGCTTCGTAGGTTCAGATTCATCTCGCATTGTGGCAACACCAGTAAAGACAGAATCCGAGCAAATTTGCCCAGATTCCATTTGAGAGAGGATGTAGCCTCTAAGATAATCCTTATGTTATACACGACTTTGCCAGCACCAAGACTTCTGAGGCAGACTCATGGTACAATACTGCGTAATGATTAAAGGACCATGTCAGGGGAAATCCTGCGACTTCTGGGCCAGAGTGAAAATCAGAAAAGCAAGTGTAGAGGATCTAGTGGAGGGGATACGAAAGAGTTTGGTTGATTGCA
>PJER01000076.1 GCA_002825465.1 Candidatus Thorarchaeota archaeon MP8T_1 | reverse complement strand
CTGCAATGCTTACGAAGAGGAAAGTCTATTTGTTTGCAATATCGCTTGCATTCATTGTATCTCTTTTGAACGTAGCACCGCGAGTGGTATACGATTCTATGAGCAGTGATGCATTTCCTGCTCCCAATGTAATTGACTCCGTGCAGAACGAATTCCGAATTTCTGTCACACCTGCACCAACAGGGACACCACCAGTGGCTGAAGATGATAGCTATGTTACCGATGAAGAATTGACGTTGGCAGTGTTTGCACCTGGAGTCCTGACAAATGACCACGATGTAGATGGTGATCCTCTTACAGCCGTGCTTGGTACACCCCCAACCTCTGGCTCACTTATTCTCTCGCCAGACGGATCTTTCAGCTATACTCCAGATCTAGACTTCTTCGGTCCTGATACTTTCACATATTATGCTAATGACGGAGAATCAGACAGTAATCCTGCAACGGTAACCATAACCGTCAACAACGTGAATGACCCCCCTGTCGCGGTTGACGATGCATATGAAACTGATGAGGATACGACTCTGGATGTTACTCCTGGTGTCCTAGCAAATGATATTGACGTTGATCTGTACGATTTTGTCACAGCTGCGCTTTATACACCTCCAGAACATGGGTCTCTCACCTTCTTCCTTGAAGGTGATTTTATTTATACACCAGATCCTGATTGGAATGGGGTTGATCAATTTGAATACAGAGCGTTTGATGCATTCGTCTATGGAAACATAGCCACTGTGACAATTACTGTGCATCCTGTGAACGATGCTCCAGTTGCTGCGGATGATCTCTTTGTCATGGATGAAGATACTACTTTGTCCATTCTAGCATCAGACCTTCTGAGTAATGATCATGATGTGGATGGCGATGCACTTTCCATCATAATAGATTCTTCTCCTTCCTTTGGCGTGCTCACGAGTCTCTCGGACCAAGAATTTGTCTACACTCCCGCCCCCGATTGGTATGGGTTTGACTCCTTTACATACTACGTTTCTGATGGTATCGAATCCAGTGCTCCAGCTACAGTGACTATCGAAGTTCAAGATGTGATTGATGACAGCAATCCTCCCTCCACAACATTCCTACCTGACGGAATTCTGGGGGATAACGGTTGGTACATCTCGGATGTTGTCGTGACTCTTTCAGCGACTGATGACTTTGCAGTTCAGTCAACCATGTATAGTCGTGAAGGCAAGAACTGGATGCTCTACAATGGGCCATTCACAATTTCCACAGATGGCATTAATTACGTGTACTATTACTCCATTGACACCGCAGGGAATATGGAGGATATACACACGGCTATGGTAATCATTGATACTGATACCACAGCTCCAGTTATCACAATCCTCTATACCGGTGATGCAACTGATGGAAGTCCTGGCTACTGGACAGTCACAGCAATAGATCCAGAGAGCGGTATTTCTACGGTCGCTGTTGAGATTGATGGTATACTAGTTGGATCTACTCTTGGTGACTATGCCGCTCCAAACACTCTTGGTCTTCATACAATCTGGGTGAACGTAACTAACGCAGACCTGGAACTAGGTATAGAAGATCAAGAATTCAGCACACTCTCCGCGACAGTCACAATAGTTGATGATGATACAACTGGGCCTCAAATAACAGTAGTCCATTCTGGCGACGCGACTGTTTCCAATCCTGGTTTCTGGACGGTTACCGTGAGTGATCCTGAGAGTGGCATTGCAACTCTGCTTGTGGAAATTGATGGAGTGCCTGTTGGAACGACAGAAGGTGATTATACAGTTCCCGCGGAAGAGGGAGAGCACTCGATTGCTGTCACTGCATACAATGGAGACCTCGACAGAGGTGAAATTGACCAAGAGATGAGCACCGAGTCACTAAGCATTACCATCAGTGGTCCGCCCACACCTGGGTGGGTCACAGGCGGTGGCTGGATTACTGATTCCGATGGAAGGAAGGGTCATTTCGCTTTTATCATTAGACTCAAGCCAGATGGTGACCTCTCCGGAATGTTCCTGTACTCCCTGAAGATTGGTAAGTCTGTCTACATGATTATTGGTACGGATATCTTGGATCTCATGATAGATGGAAATCATGCCTACTTCGAGGTTACCTCTACTGCTATGATGGTCAAATTTCACCACTGCAAAGTGCAATCAAGCGAAAGCGGATATTTGGTTCAAGTCGATGTCTGGGACAACAAAGGCAAGTGCGCAAAGGACATCTTCCAGATACGAATCTTTGATCCAAGTGGTGCGGTTTCGTATGAGGCGGGATATGACCCAATTGGGTACGTGCATGGTGCTATCGTGATTCATGAATACAAACGCATGAAGCATTGTCACTGCCACCACGGAAGATGGTGATTTGCCATCCAGTTGCCGATTCTATCACATTAACATGCGTTGGAAATATATAGGAATTTAATATCAATCTCAATACCGATGACTCACTACTTCAAGAATTCTAGGATGACAGAGCTGTTTACCGAGCTCGACATAGAGGTCACTAAAGAAAACAGGGATCAGATTGATGAGATTATTCATGACATGCTGAGTGTTGACTACCCAAACAGTGCTGCTGTCTGGAAGATGGTGCGGAAGAAACTTGATAGTGGCGATGCGGAAGGCTTCAAGCAACGATTGAAGATGGCTATCTCACGGATGAGCTAGATGGTTTCACAAGTATTTCGGTAATGCTTTCAATAGTTCATCCACATTGGATACAATCTCACCATTGGCTTCGATTGCTCCAAGCACATATTGGTTCTTGTACATTCTTCCAGGACCTGTTCTTTTTCTTCTGATGTCTGTATAAAGTCCCACCACAGGAATGTTCGCGCCATAGGCCACGCCAATCTCACAGGCGACTCCACTATCTATCGGAAATTGATCTAGGCATGCGACGACTATGTTGCATGATTGAAGCTCCTGTGTATCGACTCTGAAAATCTCTTCATTGGTAGGGTCTGCAGCTCCACTGAAGGCTTCCTGTGGAAGAAAAACAGAATATCCAGCAGCTCGGACTCGGGCAACGGAGTCTTCGTTGAATTTTCTATCAGCCTCCGAGAATAATGCATTGGCCCAATAGATTTTCTTTTCCATTTCGTTCTCCCTCTCACTACTGTCTAAAGACGGTTTCCATAAGTTTCTCAACGTCAGCTGCAGGATAGGTGATGCGACTATGCTTTACTCCTTGATCAACAAAACTTTCAGCAGTCCTGATTGCAACTTTAAGAGGATTGATGACAGGAAGCCCAGCAGCATCCCATGATGTGTTCATTGTTTGAAATGCCATTGACATGCAACCGAGAACAGCGCAACCCGCTCCCCTATCCTTAGCGTTCTTAACAGCTTTTGTGACTTGTTTGATTACCACGCTGGGATCATCTCCCCACATCTCTGTTACGGGAGTTTCAACGAACTCGACTGAGGCCATCCGACTTTCCAGTCCCATCCCTCTTATTCGTGCAACCAGTTCATCGGCAGAAGCTACTCCTGCCTGCATTGGTGAAATGACACTGAACTTTTCAGCAACCATACAAGCAAAATAGTAGGATGATTCAGCTGGTCCAATGATGGGTATATCCATAAGTTCTCTTACTGCACGCAGCCCAGGGTCTCCTGCACAACCAATGATAATCGCATCAAACTTTCTAGTTTTCCGATATTGATAGAGTCGTTCCAGCATTGGTCCAATGGACATGTATTCTTCAATGGCTGATTCTATCGAGAGAGGTCCCTTTCCTACTTCCTCGACAGATATAGTGGTTCCAGAGCGAGCAAACGCATTTGCAGCGACTTCACGTTGTTTAATCTCTTCTTCTGGCATTCCTTCCCCGGGAATAAGATAGAGTATCTCCAACAATCACACCTCTAAGACTAGGTCTGTTCCCCCGTATTATATCCTTTCGAGTCAAGAAATTTCATGCTGTATTCTATCTCGTAGGTCGTTGCCAATAACATAGAATAAGAATTGAGATAATGATGAGGACGCCTAAGAACAAGACAGTAGCAGGTCCTCCAGGTACCGCAGCAGCAACTGCAGGATTGCTGATAGCGCCAGCGGCAATGAGTAAGCCTATAGAAACAACACAGTAGATTCCAGTGTTTCTGCACTCTTTCCTCATCTTCATTGCATCATAGTCTGGGGTTGGTACATCGCTATCAAAAGAGTTGAAACTTGGCATCGACAAGGTTTCCACACCGACAGCACGTTAACTAAAGAATAGTATATGTCTTCTCTTTGACGTAGCTTTTTGTGAGTATATGATAGGCGTATCTACCTACTTGATGAACTGTACAAGATTGCAGCAGTTGACTCAAGGTGATTTTCGATGTTTCCAACTCTTGCATCATCAGTCAACGAAACTGCAAAGTAGTCTTTTTCATCCCGAAGTACACCCTCTGTACCGTCATTCCTCAGACGCATGAGAAATGCTACAACTCTGCCCATCGCACCATTCTTACTCAATGGTTTTCGGGTGTCCCGATAGTTTTCTGCAACCATCTTCTCGACAAAGCCGATACGCTCCCAGAAAGAGTAGACTTCCTGATGCATCTTGAAAGTGATGATATCGCCGAGTGAATCTAGTATGAATACTCCACATGTATCCAATGGAATACTACCAACAATGACATTGTGGATATTCTCTGTTAGCGTTGATCTTGGGATGCGAAGATACCGTGTGACCTGTCTTTGGCTTCTTTCTCTGGTGATAGGAACGATTGCGATTCCTGGATAGCACAAAGGCTCATCAAGTCTAAGTAAATGACCTCTTAGAATCGCATTTGCGACAGCTCGAACGCACTCTTCAGTCCCGCTCACTCATGTCCACCCTAGATTTGTAATTATATTACATATTACGTTGAACACATATAAAGTCTTCCATCCATGGGATTTTCATTTATGTGAGTTCTACATCAAGGATTCTCATGAACGACACCCTACATGTTCTTGACAATCGGAGATCCTTGAGGGGGTATGACCCACGCCCTATCTCTAAGGAGCACAAAGAGCAGATTCTACATGGTATGTTCCGTGCGCCCACAGCTGGAAATATGATGCATTACTCAGTCATCGAGGTAACAGACCAAAAGATGAAAGACAAGTTGGTCACAACCTGCGATAATCAGCCTTTCATTGCAAAAGCTCCCTTGGTGCTACTGTTCCTGGCGGACTTGCAGAGGTGGTACAACTTCTTCGAGTACTCTGGCGTACCTGAGGTATGCAAGAAACGAAACATCGATTATGTAACTCCGAAGGAGTCTGACTTATTACTTGCAAGCTGCGATGCACTAGTTGCCGCTCAGAACGCAGTGATTGCCGCTGAGTCCCTAGGAATTGGTTCGTGCTATATCGGAGACATTATGGAGAATATAGAAACTCATCGTGAGATGTTTGGTCTGCCCCGATGGGTGTTTCCCATTGCTCTTCTATGCTTTGGGTATCCCATCCGAGAAGATCGGGATGCTCGTGAGAAGACATCTCGCTTTCCCCCACATTTTGTTTACTTCAAAGACAAGTACTCAAGTGTCGATAACAAGGAGTTCGAAACAATGCTCATGAGCAAATATGGGCAAACAGACAGATTTTTTGATGGGGCTCAAAACATTGGGCAAGGCATCTACCTTCGGAAGACTGGCTCAGCATTCTCTGCAGAGATGCGTCGTTCAGTTAAAGTTGCTCTAAAAGATTGGAGCGATTGAATTACGAAACGACCAAAGAGGAAAGTAGTCACATGATCAAGAAACATCGCCCGAAAGAAGAAGAGATCGATGATGTGAGCACAGCAGTGCCCTTCACAGCTCGGCTTAATGCATACTTTCGTGCTGAAGAGAGCAAGATGACCAATCCCCTTCTTATTGATTCTCTCGCAGAGCGTCTTGCGGGAAACATGGATGAGTATTTCACAAAGCACAAACGAGTTGCTGGGATGGGCGATAGTTCAATCGTGCGATCCTACTATATCGAGAATGAGTTACTGATTCCATGGTGTTCTGCCTATAAGAAATCCCAAATCGTTCTTTTCGGAGCTGGGCTGGACACTCGTGCTTATCGCTTCAAGCCTGTGAAGAAGGGCTCGCACACAATATTTGAGCTGGACCTGCCCATTATTATTCATTACAAGGAGAAGGTGCTTCATAATGAAAAGCCTCTCTGCTCTCTTGTTCGTATACCCGTTGATCTCTCAGATTCCACATGGCCATCAAAACTTACTGAAAGTGGGTTCTCGCCAGAAAAGCCCACATTCTGGATTTTGGAAGGACTCGTTTATTATATCGACCAGATTGCAGTTGTTTCCCTCCTAAGAGAGATAGCTGAAATGAGTACTTCTGACAGTCAGCTCTTTGCTGATGTATGCGTTCCAGCTCTTGCTGATCTCCGGTGGGGCCCTTATACAATGCATTTCAAATGGGGTATTTCCAAGGATGCAGTTTCCTCATTCTTTGCCTCGACCGGTTGGGAGGTTTCCTCATCCTTCATTGATGATCACAACCATGGACGTGATGTTGGGCAGAAAGGACTCATCTTTGTGCATGGAAAGAAGAATCCGGCTGGAATCGAAGATAATGTTGCATCCTTGGTAATGGATGGTCCACAACTATCCGAAACGCAGCTACAGGCATTTGCAATGGATTGTGCAAAGAAGATAATTCCAGAAATTGAAGGGATTCTAGAGGAATACAAAGAAAGTCCCGAGGCTGGAATATCTGCATATCTCACTTTTGTGAAAAGAGTCGAACCTGATATTCGAACTCTTGCCACTGGTCAGAAGAATCCAGTATTTCTTGGATATATCTCGCCTCGATTACTCGGTAATCCTTTAGCAATAGAAGAGGATGCTGACCAAAGAACAATCGAAGAGATCGAGTCGTTCATTCTTGGTTATCTACGGGCAATACTGTACATCACTTATTGTGGCATAAAGGGACTACAAGGTGATCAATTTCAAGACTCCACCCTATATCGAGTAAGTCTACGAACTCAGGATCTTGGAGGGCTAGAACCAGTTCACTCTATCCTTGAGTTTCTGCGTCGTGAATTGGATGAGCTCGAGGTCTGATGGCATTTTCATGAAGGAATCCTGTACTCCCCACAACTCGGAGACTCAACGAGGTTTTCAGAAACTAGTTGGTCAAGCACAGAGATCATGGATTCCTTCTTACAGTCAAGACCCAATCGAGAATGCAACTCCTCTGAGGTCATTGATTCTACTCCCGTCAAAATCCGGATAATAGCTCCACGAATCTGTCGTTTTGATCCTTTGAAAATTGGCTGTTTTGATGTCGGAGTGATACCTGTCAGGTTCGATGAGAGAACCTCAGAACCGTAGTCCATTAAGGCATTGTGCCAATCACTTGAATGGCCTCTCAGAAGGAGAATGTCCGCCACCTCCTGAAGATCACACTCTGTCATCTCCTCAGTGGCGAATCCGGATGCAATCATGACTCTACGAATATTCGTATCGACTGCTGCTACATCTTTATTGAATGCAAAGATTAGGATGGATTGAGATGTGTATGGTCCAATTCCCTTGAGTTCTCGTAGTTCCTGAGCTTCTTGGGGAAACTTGCCTCTCTCGATGATCTGGTTCGCTGCCTCTCGCAGCCACAGAGCTCTGCGATTGTACCCAAGCCCGCTCCATACAGTCAGGAGATGCTTGGTCTCTGCAGAAGCCAAGGCTTCCTGAGTTGGAAATTCTTTCAGGAACTGTAGATACTTGGGAATCACTCTGTTGACCTGTGTTTGTTGTAGCATGACCTCTGAAACAAGAACCTCGTAGGGACTTGGATTGTTTCTCCATGGGAGTTCTCTTCTATTTTCACTCCACCATTCCATGACCTTTTGTTGAAACTCTTTCACACTTTTTAGGTCAAATTGTGAAGTCACTCATGCCACCTTTATTCAATGATAATTCCTACTTTGGTGAGGAATTTAGGAGAATGCTTTGAGATGTTTTATCACTTGCCAAATGTGCATGGCACAATTGATCTCAAATCGCTATCGTTCCCACTTTAAGTCCTTTACAATAAAGTCCGAGATTGAATTGAGGAGCGAACCAAGTTTTTGTCCTCTTTTTGTGAGGATGTGAATAATCTCTTTCCCCTCCTTTTCGATTTCGATGAGTCCATTATCCAACAGGAACTTTCGAACATTGGCAACTCTGGCACCATTCAGGGCAGGGAGTGTCTTTGTTTCGAGCCCTTTCTTGATTATCTCATCTGCTCTAGCTCTTCCTTTGAGCCTGGCAAGCAGGAGGATTACAGTGAGTTCATATTCGCCTCTCAGCAATTTGACGAAGGGGCTTATTTTAACCACAATACCACAACTCCAACGAGCTGAATTATTACAGACCGCTCCTTTTCTTAATTATCAGTATAGACAAGTAGCCAAATAATTGGTGTTTTTGAACGGAGATTAGGTCGAGTGCTAAACGAAGTAGTCTGGCTCATTTGGAGACCGAGATGGTCTGTTGAGAACCGGCTGAAGCTTTCGAAGTCGTATCTCTTCAGCAAGTGGGCTCTTGGAGAGTATTGTTGAGAGCACATCCGTATCATTCACTGAAGAAAACAATGATCTGGTGCTTTTTACCAACTTCTCTGAGAATGGTGGATGAAGGTATCTAGAGACTAGATCAAGCCACCACTCGAGTTCGATTCGTGCTCTTCTCTCCCTACGATTCCAATAATAGGAATAGGTGGTCCTGCTTGCGCTTGTTTGCCATCGTTTCACGTTGGAGGTGAGTTTGTGTATCTTCTTTGCGAAATAATCCTGCACTATACTCATCCTACCCACCTCTTTAAGTTTCAACATCTTTGTGAGTACTGTCTTTGAACCCTTGTCGTTCCCCAATCGGGACAGAATTGTTGGCATCGCAAGCTTGACAGCGTCTTCTCCTTCACGATTTAAGTCTAACAATGCTGTGACACTCGCTCTCACCACAGGTCTACTTGCATGTTTGAGATAAGGACCGATGGTTTCTACGAGATCTGGCGACTGATACCGTGAGAGGGCCTGAATCGCGCTTGCTTTCACTTCGTTCTTGCCATCCTTCAATAATCCAAGAAGAACACCCCTGACATGAGGTGAGTCAATGCCGCCGAGAGCAGTCACTGCAGCAATGGATTCCTTTGAGTAGTAGTAGCGACCCTGTGGTCTAGCAAGATTCTCTAGAGGATCAATAGATGATTTATGACCAATTCGACCAAGGGAAGCCACAATGGAAGTTCTGACATGTCGATTCTGTTCCATCTCAAGGCGATGATGGAGGAACTCAAGGGCACGAGAATCTTCGGTCCGCCCCAGTGCACGAGCCGCAGCACCTCGATTGCCTGGGACCTTGTATAGCGTAAGACGAACAGCATCTGCGAGAATTGCCGCAGTGTCTTTCTGGCATCGCCTCTTGAAGATAGCACTATTTCCAATGGTCCTGTATGTCTTATCCATCTCTATGGGTTGTGCAAGGTCTCCGGTCAGTTGCTTTATTGCATTGACTGCACTATCAGTTATACTCTCATCAAGCCAAGACCTACGTTGTCTGTAGTAGTACCGACGACCATAGCTTTGCGTACTTGGACTGGAAACATCATAGGGCTTAGAGCCATCGGTCATGAGGATCATAAATCCATAGAATGTTCCCAAGACATCGAGTCGTGAGGGAGTTCCCTCCAACTGAGCCAACTCGCGTTTTCGCGCCTC
>PJER01000075.1 GCA_002825465.1 Candidatus Thorarchaeota archaeon MP8T_1 | reverse complement strand
GCAACGATTGATATTCGTTTGTTCATTGACAAATCCCTACTTTTCTATAAACGCGAATTATCTTTTGTTGAAGGTCTGTTCAAGCCGAATAAAAAATGAATGAAGACAGGAACTGAACATGTCTAATGAATATTATTTTGATGCTGTTTTTCCTTGCTTCTTTATACGTTTTGTACGTTCATCTCTTAGCCATCTGATTTCTTCATGATACTCAATTTCGTCCATAAAGTCATCCTTAATCTCGTGCCAACTCTTACCCAATTGACAAAGGTGTTCCCTATTCTTCCATATCTTCGATATTCTCACTGCGAATAGGTATTCCTTTTTCTTTCTCAAATCTCTTACAAGCTGTTGAACACATTCACCAGTGTTCGAAATGTCCTTTTTAGTAAAGGTTTCAAGAGGCGGATAGGTTATGGTTTTTTCAATCATCTCGAGCACAAGTATTGCTCGGGTGTCCAACTCATCGCTCTTCACTGCCTCATAATTTTTGATAAGATCTCTTAGATGTGGCATTTTCTCTGGCTCCTTAGGCTCATTTTATGATGACGGTTTCTCCGTTTCCACTGGGGAATAGAAGTGCATTATCTATTGATGTTAGTGTTGTTTTATTTCCACTATCCTCAATAAATCTGATTGCTAACTCAACCTCAGGTATCACACTGCTTGTTGCGTATTCGTTCTCTGCTGCAGGTTTCTTGGCTTTTCTAACTAATATATTATTCAAGTGATTACCCCCGTCTCAGTGCAGCGGTCATACAGTGAGCTGCTCCGTAGCCTCCCGTCAGATTCGTAAGAACCATGGGGTATGCATCTATTCCATGTTGGTACATCTCTCGCTTGTGAGGAAAGAACTCTGACTCGCTCTTCAGAAACTTGAAGTCTTTCTCTGCTTGTTCTAGCAGAGCCCTATATAGCTGCGGCTCAGCATGTGATTTAGCTTGAAGTTGGAAGAGGACATCCTTAACATCTTTCGCAACTTCGACAGACAATATTGTTCCATCCTTGATTGTGAGAAAGTTGGTTGCATAGCTCAGCTGTTCGAGCGTTGTTATATCCACCACATCAAAGCCCCATCCGTTTATGTAGCTCAGCAAGTCTGTACTGTCTTTCTCTTTCTCGTAGGTACCCGGGCCTGCTCTATTATAGATGTCAACCTTTGCAGCCTTCAAGAGTGCCTTTCGACCAACTGCGACTCCGCTAGAAGCAATATTGAAGTATGTATCAAGATGCATATTAATCATGGAATCTGTTCCACTTTCTGGGATCAGTGGATGATTCGGTCGATGAACAACTCCTACTTCATCGAACCCAATACCATGATTCAGCAGCTGATTTAGTCCCAATTCATTTGTGCGATCTCCAACACCAACAAGCGCAAAATCTTTCATTGGTATGAAATCTCCACCCTCGAAAGTCCCTGGTTCAGTGACTGTATGTACGACTTCAGCTCCTAGTACATCCCATAGTAATTTTGTGATGATGGGTTCTCTTCTCCGCTGCGGTTTGCTCATACGTGATAGAAAAATTCCTTTGTCAGTGATTGCTTGTTGGTCCCTCATAAAGTAGATATTTGAGAGAGGTTGTTTCTCAGCTATATCTAGGTGAATCATTCTCGTTCCCTTATCCTTCTCCAACTCAATCTGAGGATTAAGGAGAAGTATACTAAGAAAGTGATCGGGGTCAAGAATATCCTTATTCTTCTCAAGTTCATTACGTGCTAGCTTGACCTCTGCTTCATCGCCAGTTACACCGATAACATCATATGCTGCCCTAACAAGTCGATTATGGATTTCTGGATTCCGTTCAGCGGCTTCTACAATCGTATCTCTCATTCTAATTACGTTGATTCGAAATTCATGTCTGAGAACATGTTCTAGTCGCTCGTGCTCTCGTATTGCTCCATTTTGACTGAAAGCACGTTCATAGAGGGAGGCATATGGTTCGAGAAGTCCGAAGAACATTTCCATTCCTGGTCTGTGTATTGCCACGGTTCGGAGTCTGTCCCACTCAGCTTTGATTCTTGTTTCCATTTTAGTGACGCCTCCAAAAAGGACTAAGGTGCCCGAATATTCCGGATAACCTACTCTCTCCATGTTCCCACGCAGTCAACTGCTCCCTTTCAACAAAATCCATTATAGCAGGCGAGACGAATGTGCCTAAACTTACTATGCACTCTAAACCAGGTGCAACAAGAACAATCAGTCCTATATCGCAACTCAAGCCGCTTGTTCTTTCCATATAGTTTGCGTGAGTTGGGTTAGAGCTTTCTATTACCGTTTTTCTTGGCCTCCGATTTTTACGCTTGTTCCATTAGCTCAAGACCCCCATGCTTGTAGAACAATGTCTTGAGTACGTCAGTGACTAGGAACCAAACTAATGCATAGCCCCACACGAAAAGAGCAAGTCCCCAGCCCATCGCTGGAAGCAGAAAACCGTATACAGTGATTAGTGTAGCAATTAGCTGGGTGCCAATAATCGCAGAAATCAATGGTAGGGCTGGTTTCACTGACCAGAATGGACCACGGGTCCGCGCAACAAGAAGAGTTAGATGTCCAGCAACAGAGAGTTTTAGATAAATAAATGACTGAAGAACTTCACGGCTTAGGTGAAAGACCGTATCTCCAATGATAAAAATACCAAATGATGCTGTTACTCCAATTATTCCGAGAAATGTCGCCATGCCTAGTAGCATCTTGGAGTTCCATCTCTCAGGAGTCTTGGAGTACTTCACATTATCATAGGCAATGGTCATTATTGGGAGGTCATTCAATAACGCTAGCAGGACAATCATAATTGGAGTTACGGGGTAGAATTGGAATACCAGAATAGACGCTGCAATAAAGAGAATTACTCGGATGGACTCGGCAATTCGATAAATCGAGTAATTACTCATTCGTTGGAATATCTTTCGACTATTCTTTATTGCATCCACGATTACTGAGATACCAATCCCAGTAAGCACTATGTCCGCGGCGGACTTCGCGACATCTGTTGATCCTTCTACAGCTATTCCTACATCTGCTTTTTTCAATGCTGGAGCGTCATTGACGCCATCCCCAGTCATTCCAACAATATGATTCTTTCCTTGAAGAAGGCTTACAATTCGGTACTTATGCTCAGGAAAGACCTGTGCAAACCCATCAACCGACTCAACGATTGGCTCTGCTTCTTCATCAGGCACTTCTGTGAAATCTTTGGGTAGCGCCATGTTTTGACCCAGATTTACTCGGCTTGAAATCTCCTTGGCAATTGCTATATGATCTCCTGTGACCATTTTCACATCGATTCCCATTCTCTCTGCACTAGCTATGGTTTCTGCTGAATCATCACGAGGTGGATCGAAGAGTGCAAATAAACCCACAAAATGCCAAGAACCCTCTTTATCGGTCTTTGCTACAGCAAGAGCTCGGTATCCTTTCTCAGCAAAAGACAGCACATCCATATCGATTTGTTTGCATACTTTCGCGGCCTCTTTTGTGAGGCCTGCTACAACTTGTGGAGCGCCCTTTGTGACTTTGAATTCACTGCCATCAGATGATTTGAATATGACTTCGGTCCGCTTTGACACTGGATCGAACGGTTTGAATTCTAGCAAACTCAGGCTCGTGTTGAGCTCAATGTTGGTGTCTAACTCAGCACGAGTAATAATTGCATCATCTATTGCATCATTATTTCCTTTCCTAGATGCTAAGAGCCCAAATCGTAGAACATCGCTCTCCGTGAAGTCGCCGTATGGTTTTATTGTGCCGATTGTTAGTTTGTTTTGGGTTATAGTTCCTGTCTTATCTGTACAGAGAACGTCCACTCCGGCCATCTCTTCGATAGCTGCAAGTTTACTAACAATGGCTCCCTTCTTGGCGAGTGCTACCGCACCGACTGCCATTGTCACAGAGAGAACAGCTGGTAGAGCCACTGGGATTGCTGCAACAGTTAGAACAAGAACGAATCTAATATTCTCGAGAAGATTATCGCCTCGAATAATCCCCGCTGCAAAGACAATAACTGCCATGGTAATAGCTAGTGCAATTAGATAATTCCCTATCTTCATAATGATTTTTTCAAAATGGCTTTTGGTTACAGCTTCTTCAACTAGCTTTGCTGTTTTACCATAGTACGTATTCATTCCTGTATTGATTACTAGCCCATCCATCTCTCCCATTCGAACTGGAGATCCTTGAAATGAAACGTCACCAATTTTCTTGTCCACTGGTAACGACTCTCCAGTCAGAGCAGACTGATCCACTGAGAGGTAATCTCCTGAAGCCAGTTTTAGATCAGC
This sequence comes from Candidatus Thorarchaeota archaeon MP8T_1, assembly GCA_002825465.1. The sequence goes on along the minus strand of PJER01000075.1, from coordinate 5,540 downwards.
AGGAATAACATCTCCCGGGCGAACTCTTACAATATCACCAAGTACAACTTCTCTTGCAGGAAGATGCATCCAGCTTCCGTCACGCAGAACGCGAGCTGTGGGCGATAGTCTTTCCTTAAGTTTCTCAATTGCACTGTCTGCCTTATTCTCTTGATAGAATCCTACAATTCCGTTCATTATCAACATAAGAGATATTATCCAAAAATCTGGCCAATGTTCCACAATAGCTGAAAGGATCATAGCTGCCTCTATCATAAAGGGTATCGGTCCCCAGAAGTAACGAAGGAATCGCAATATTGGATTGACCTTTCTCTCTAGAAGTTCATTTGGACCATCTCTTTCAAATCTTGCTTTTGCCTCCTCAGATGATAGCCCTGTTGGACTTGCTTCAAGTAATTCGTACAACACATCTATCGTCATTTTTTGCAAGTCTTTTGTAGCCACAGCAGTATTATCCATATAATCAGCCTCGTAATCTTCGTTGAGCGAATTTAGCCTTCTACGTATAGCAGGACTAAGGGATTATTATTAAGAAGGTGTGAGTGTAGCTACACAGTAACAGTATCACAATTTGCTACGCAGGTGGTCTTTTTGCCTAATAAGGACAGCATCAATTTTGACATTCTGTCAGAGTTCGGACTTACAGAGAATCAAGCAAAAGTGTTCATTGCTACGACACGTTTGGGAACTCCGACTGTTTCCGAAGTGGCTGAGGCTTCTGAAGTCCGGAGAGAAGAAGTCTATCGTCTGCTTCCAGAACTTGAAAAAATCGGATTAATTGAACGTCTTCTTGGAAAACCAATCCGACTGAGAACTCCCAACCCGCAAGCATCAATCTCATTGCTAGTGCAGCTTGAGAAAGAACGAGCCAAAGACCGCATTGCAGACCTCTCTAGCAAATCTCAGGAGCTACTACAATATCTAGGTCATCACGCTGTAGAAATCCCTTCTGATGAAGAATTTGTGTCTGATTTTTCACTAATCCAAGAGAAAGAATCGGTCAGGACAATAATATATGATATGATAAGCAAGTCCACGCAACAACTGGACATTCTATTCTCTCGAGCCGACTTGATATGGTTATTATCGACACAGGGCGAGGTTCTTCAAAATGCTGTTGAACGTGGAATCAAGATTAGAATAATCAGCGAGCCATCAGCAGGTCGTGATAGGATTCCCAAAATACTTCATAGGCGTTTTCCCAGTGAAATTGAAATGCCAATGAAGTACCTATTAAATCCTACAGCATTTTATCTTGTTGCTGACCAATCTCAGACCCTACTCATTACTTCTGGTGTCAATCACCTTCCCTTATCGAATTGTCTATGGACAAATAATGATAGTCTAGTAACACTGACGTGTAGAAATTTCGAGGACCATTGGCACGAGTCAGTTCATTGGAAGACTATCGATGGAATAACATTGTCCATTTCGCCCCAAGATGGGGCAGAAGGGGGAACATCCCGTGTTCATAGGCTTTTCCTCTATCAGTCCTTAGAAGTCAAACATAAGGTTTTGTTTACCTTTTTGAAAAATCATTATGATGCTGGCTACATGGTTCTCTATGTCTGTTCAGAAGACTGTATAGAAGACGTGAAAGAGGAAATGTACAAGTTTGGTTTTGATCGTAAATTGATTGATTCAGATGACAATCTTCGAGTCTTGGAATGGCATAAGTGGCTTCTTGATGATGGGAGTTTTAGCATAGAGAAAGCAGTCGATGTGTGGGATGAACTTTATTTTGAGGTACAGGATCATAATTTCAAGGGTCTCGCCGCCACAACTGATATGCAATTCTTTTTCGACAACAATATGATTGAAGAGCTCGAGGAGTATGAAAAACAGATTCATGGTATGTTAGAGGGTCAAATGGAAATCAAGTGTGCTTACGATGAACAAGCCATACTTAGTACAAAATATCCCTTGCAGCTCTATGCTCGATTACTCGGATATCATACTACACTGCTATCAGAGGAAAAAGGAGGCATAAAGGGAACTAGAACATGAGATGACCCGCAAGGAGCGGTAAGAATAACGATGCCAAAACGCAAGGCTCTTGCAATCATTCTCATCCTCATTGGAGTCGTGTTTCTTGTAGATGAATTATGGATGTTTGGATTACCAATAGGACACATTCTTCCGGATTTGAGTGAGTTCCATATTGCGCCTTTTGGATTTCAGTATCACCATTGGATGACTGGAATAATCTTGTTTATTCTGGCTTTGGTTCTCTTGTACACTGATGCCCAAAAACGATAGAACTCACTGCTGTCTTGAATCTATTATTGGATATTCCTTAAACTCCATTAGATTATTGGAATGAAGCATCTTCCGGTGCCGGTGTACTGATTTTCTTCTGTGCGTTCCTTCCTCTTATTGGATCATAGGCTGTCAGAAGAGTCAGACCAGCTGTCACTAAGAGTATTGCTGCTGCTATGAAAGGTATCCCGCTGATGAGTCCTGAATGAGTTTCTCCAGGAACAGGAGTTGCTGTTATATCAGCTAAGTAACCCAGGAACAACGGTCCTGCGATGAATCCCAAGTCACTTATCATTCGATAGAGTCCCATAGAGACCTCAAGCTTGTCTTGTGGAGACACATCTGTTACAAACGCAGCAATAGGTCCTGATAGTCCGATAATCGCTCCATAAATCGCCATGTTGATAGTCAAATCAAGCAGATTGCTAGAATAGGGAATCCAAATTGAAATTAGTGCAGAAAGTAGTAGGCATAATGCCAGAGGATTCCTTCTCCCGATTCTATCTGAGATGCTTCCCATCGGCACCATGGTCGCAGCAGTTGTAATTCCAGCTACAGTAAGAATCCCTCCGATAAAACTAGGATCTAATCCCAAATTATTTGCTGCAAATAGAGGGACAAGTGTGCTTCTTACTCCAGTCCTGATGAAAAACAGGGAAAAGGTTGCGAAGGTTGCGAGAATAAATGAAGGGTATGTGAGCACTTGCCACATATCATGCAGGGTGGATTTTCGTTCATCAGCTCCAGAGGTATGTTCGGAATTCTGTAACTTTGGAAGCGTTAGAGTCGGAATAACACCTAATCCAGCTACTATGGCATAGGCGAAGAATGGAGCACGTATATCAAAAGATGAAGCAATGACACCGCCAAATGTGGGTCCAAAAATGCTTCCTAGAAGAAGCATTCCCGAGTAAAGACTCATCCACTGCCCACGTTTCTCCTTTCCAGATATCTGAGCTAGAAAGACGGTGGCTGAGGTAACATATAATGCAGATCCTGCGCCTTCAATCATCCTGGCAATTACTAGGACAATATAGGTTGGGGCAAGTCCTGCCATGATTGACGAAACGACAATTAATGTCAGACCTAGTATCATAATCATCTTTTTGTCATATTTCCTCGATAGAAGACCTGCTGGGATATCTAGGACCACCCTAGTGAGTGCAAAAGAGGAAATCACAAATCCTACAAGCGTATACGATACCTGAAAGCTCTCTGCATAACCTGGAAGAATAGGCGAAACCATGCTTAGTCCTAAAAGTACAAGAAAAGTGACTGCAGCCAGATTAAGAACTGTGATGAGTTGACTATGTTTTAAGGAACCTGAAATGCTGTCCTGTGTAGATTGCACTTCTTTTTCTATGTCCACAATCCCAGCCTTCTTGTTGATATTCTACGCAATGCCTTTGTCCGATTGTCTTGAAATGGTGCGTGACATAAACCTACTCTGTCTTATACCTGTCTGCCTCTAAGAAGAAATCCATCACGCGAACGAATGTTTTGAACTTCGCATGGTGAATTACTCCATCAGGAATATGATACGAATCTCCAGTTCTATAGGTTCGCGTTTCTTCTCCTATGGTGAGAACCATTTCACCTTCAAACACATAGCCATATTGTTCACCATGACTGTGTGGTGAAACTTCGCCACCAGCTTCTATCTCGAAGAAAACCAACTGGAACCTCTCACCTTGAGCGACCCATCCCTGCACTCCAGGAAATGGGATTATCGCCTTTGCAAGGTTCTTGATATAGTCAGGATATTGCTTTGTTGTCATTCAAATCACGATTACACTCACGCCAGCATGCTTCCATTTTAGCATTATGCAAATTCATCGTGCAATCAAAATTGGATACTGCAATACGAAGTGGACGATAAAGAACTGCAAAAGAAAGATGACTGGTGAGTCCCTCCGTTTTCAGAATTCAAGTGATCGCGGAGAAACTCACCTTTGTCATATTGATGTTACTTTTTCTTTGGTTTTCCACTAGCTTTCGCTTCTTTCTTTGCGCCTGCTTTCTTTGCAGGCGGCTTCTTTGTTGTTGGTTTTTTACTACCCATCAGTTAACACCTAAGTGGTATTGCTTACAATCTGATTTTTAGTCAGGTGATTAAAACAGACAGATGGTAGATTCATGAGAACTGAATCAGACTAGTACTAGAAATCGTCGTCGTCCCAGTCATCATCATCTTCCCAATCTTCGTCATCATCGTCCCAGGTATCTTCATCATCGAAGACCATTTTTTCACCTCTCGGCAAGCGAAGTCAAATCAAATGTAAAATATGTCTAACATCCAATATCAAGTTTATAGGGTTTAATTCAAAAAATTAAGGTATATATTGATATTAAAGATTAGAAGAAGTTCTATCAACCTCTTTTATGAAGGCTAAGATGATTTAATTGTCACAATAAAGATTTTAACGGTTATAGCTATCGCACATGTGTGTCACTCTGGTTTTCATGTGAGTATATCAAGTCAAGAATCAAACTCTAATTATGGATGGTTTAATCATCGTGAACGAGGTGAATACGGAGAGTATCAATCTTGCTCAGATTGATTTGAAGGGCACATCTAAATTAGTTATTCTTCTTGGGACTAAAGAAGGTATCAAAGGGATTTCAAAGAAACTGCGGCAAGATGATGATCTAGTACGCGTAGGAAAAGGCATCTTTATTGCTGGCTCGAACGGGAGCGCTTACGCTGAGCTCTTACACTCGTTACCCACATTATCATTCATCCGAACTCGTGAGATTCCCGGCATTAAAGCCCGGCTTGAGGACCCATACGCAGACCGAACCTACTCGATAGTTTCCTATCGCTTCAATAATCCCACTCCCGGACAGAAAAAGCGTGTCGAACGACTTCTGCGAAGGTCTATGGGTATTCGTATTAGACCTGGTGTTCTTCTGTTCCCTGTATTAAGAGCTAGAGAACGCAGGAAAATTCTTGATTATGAAAAAGGGCACTCATTACTCGATTCCAAGGAATTCAATAACCAGCTGAAATCCATAGGTGCGCTATCTATGCGGTGGTCGCGACTTCGATTAGCTGAATCCAAAGATTCGGTACACATCAGAGAGGCAATTGAAAGTACTCTAAATAGGGATCTTTTGTCAATTGAATCTAAACTTCACCGAATTCGTGAGTTAAGTAAGAATCCTTTGGCATCCTCAGATACTCTTAGGAAACAATCTCTTGCAGTATTGCGGCGATATCGCAAGCTCAAATTCAAATGGGTTCTTGCCAAGACTCTCTGGCATTATAATGCTGAAAAGTC
>PJER01000074.1 GCA_002825465.1 Candidatus Thorarchaeota archaeon MP8T_1 | reverse complement strand
TTGAAATGTTCTCTTTAATCAAGCTTTTATTCCTCAAACAGAATGTGATTCTTGATCTACTATGACACGTCACTCCCTTTACTACATCCTAGAAGGTTGGAGTTATCTCTTGGATCGAGGAGAGGCAGAAATCACTCTAAACCAGATAGCTGATTGCTTCCACAAACGCAAGGTGAATTTCTTACTTATAGAGCAGTTCTATGATTCCCTCAAGTGGTTTGAAACATCGTCTGAAGGACTCACTGACGACGAAATAATGTATCGAATTGGGAATATGCTGGGTAATAAGGAATTTTCAGCTGTGACCAAATTCATACAGATTGAGAATTCAGGACCGCCGTACTATACCATCTCAGTAGCAAACATTGATGAGACGATAGCGCAATTTCCCACTTGGTTCGAAGAATTCACAGGTATGACCTTGGATGACTTTTCCAAGAAGCTCTTCGGCAAGTAATGAGAGAAATCACTTCCTAGGCCACTGCTTCTCAGTAGAAAACTGGAATATACTCTGAGATTACTTTGAAAAGAAGTAGAATTCCGGGGAATAACCCCGGAATAATGAAAATTGATTAGTCTTGGTAACCCTTCATGTAGCCTTCTCTCTGAGCCCATTTCTCTTCGAAGCGCTGCATGATTGTCCACATTCTGTAGGTGTAGTTCCAGGCATCGTCGAACTTACCTTGGTTCATCTGATCCTGAAACTCTTCAACTACATCGTTAATATCACCGATGTCGTCAATGAGTGTCGCGTCGAACTCGTACATTTGGTCGAGTTCTTTCTCATTGATCTTTTCTTTGCTACCCCAAGCCGCATAGCCATAATCAGCATAACGGATTGCGCTCTCTATCTTATCTGTAAGATTGAGCATCCTATCGAATGTCTCCCAAGTCTTGCTAAGGTTATACTCAACAACCATCATCTGTAGCTTTTCCAAGTCTTGTTTGACAAGACGAAGTTGGTCTGCGAGGAATTCACGGAGGACCTTGTCTGCGGCGCGCCGCTCATTCTTTTCCTGGTATCCGTGCCATCCGGGTATGTAATGGGTTATTGTACCAATAAACCCACCTTTGATATCCCTGGCGGCTTTTTTCCTGATTCGCTTGGCGATGGGGTCAGTTATTTTGCCCATGCTATTAATTCTCCTGATGTATTAACAACCCCATGGCATGACGACTGGGGTTGACTTAGTTGGAAACTATACTTGAGTCCTTAAAAAACATGTTACACGATAGTCTACGTGTTCTTTGCGAGTAATTTGCCAAATTGGTATGGTATCAACGCCGATAAAGTGGTTCTTAAATATGGAAGATTATGGTGGGGAGGCTATGACGGAGGAAGGAACAATCCGTAAGGTGGATTGGGGTATTAGCCCGGAGAAGATCCAATCTATTGCGGATGAAGCAATTGCTAAGGCAAAACAAGAATTAGATAAAATATCAAAGACCCCCGCAGGAAATGTACTGCTCAAAACACTTCAAGACTTTGAAGAAGTATTGAGTTTGCTTGAAGAGCGATTGAATCCATTGGCTTTCTTGAAATATGTGTCAAAAGACAAAGCTCAGCGAGACATTGCTGATGATGTTGAGAAGCAGCTACAAAAGTTTCAGAATGAGGTACTGGGTAGAAAGGATCTCTATGATGTTATCTCCCAGCTCGAACCAGTTAAGGACACATTCGGCCCTGAGGAACAGGCTCTATTAAAACATACACTTGATGTTTTCAGACATAACGGAGCTGCCCTTGATGATGACGCGCGCAAGGAGTTCCTCGAGATTTCAAATAACATCACAGTTCTTGAATCTGATTACAACAGGACTCTTAATGAAGAGACTACTACACTCCCCTTTACTCAAGTAGAGCTGGACGGAGTTCCCCCTGACATCTATGAAAATCTAGAGAAAGAAGGAGACACTTACTTACTGCCATTGGATTATCCTGTCTATATCCCTGTCAGGAATTATGCTAAGAATTCTGAGACAAGAAAGAGAGTTACAATCGCTTTTAACAATCGAGGCGGCAAAGTAAATAGCGAACGGCTCTCTGATGCTCTCGCCCTTAGAGACCGTTTGGCAAAGCTTGCAGGATTCTCAAACTTTGCTGAATATCAAATCAGCATAAAGATGGCAAAGAATCCCAAACGTGTGCTTGATTTTCTAAATGATTTGAAGGCCAAACTTGCACCTTTGGGCCATAAGGAATTTGATGCTCTTACTGAACTAAAAGCACGCGAGCTAGGTGTCGCATCAGAAAATACTACTCTCGAACTCTGGGATCTCTTCTACTACCACGAGATGCTAATGAAAGAGAAATACTCTGTGGATCAAAATGAGATTAAGAAGTATTTCCCAATGGAGCGTGTGGTCGCAGGGGTATTAGAGATCTATCAAAAAGTTCTCAATCTCAGCTTCATTGAAACGAAGACTCCGAATATCTGGTATGATGATGTACGAGAGTTCAAGGTTGTTGATGCCGTCACAGGCGAAACGAAAGGCGTATTCTACCTAGACCTTTATCCACGGGATGGCAAATACAAACACTATGCTGTCTTTGATTTTCTCAATCGTAGAATCAGCAAAGGTGAGGTCCTTTTACCAATCACAGCAATGGTTGCCAATTTCCAAAAGCCATCCACTACTCAACCATCTCTTTTGACTCATTCAGAGGTTGAGACCTTTTTCCACGAGTTTGGGCACTTGATGCATGTTATTTCAAACAGCGCAAGCTATGCGAGTTTTGGTCTTAATGGCGTGCTCCCTGACTTTATTGAAACCCCCTCGATGATGTTTCAGAACTGGGTTTGGAAGGAAGAAGTCCTCTCTCTTCTCTCGGGTCATTATGAAGATCCGGATAAGAAGTTGCCCTCTGAGCTTTTGAAGAAGTTAATAGATGGAAAATTATTAGACATAGGGCTTCTCCAATTGCGTCAGGTCTTTTTCTCTCTCATCGATATGATATATCATATTGAAGTTCCCGAAGATACAACTTCTGAGTGGTTCAAGAACTTCCGAGATATTTCATTATTCTCCCACCCCAAGAATACTTGTCCCGAAGCATCCTTCGGTCACCTGATGGGTGGATACGAAGCAGGATATTATGGCTATCTCTGGTCAAAGGTATATGCAGAAGATGTCTTCACAAAGTTCGAAGAGAATGGCTTCATGGACGAAAAAACAGGACACGAATATCGTGTGAAAATCTTGGCACCAGGTGGCAGTCGCGACCCAGACGAACTTGTCCAAGATTTCCTAGGTCGTGAATCAAACAGTGATGCATTCATGAAGTCACTTGGGATAGACAAGTGAGAAAAAGAGTGTTGTAGGGCGTGTCTATTCATGCCCTACAAATTCTATCCGTCTTACTGGTGTACTACCAGAGCTGGTACTGTCTCTTTACAAAGCCTTCCCAGACCCGTGGCAATTTTGCGATCACTTCTTCAGTGATAGATTCCACAGAACCTCTGACCTTGTTGAGGTCACAATCGCCAAAGATTTCGATGTTGACTGCCTGTGGTTCGGTAATCGGAGCTCCAATCTGGCTCACAATATAGCAGTATACTTGAGCGAGGTCAGGATGTTCCTTGTACACTCGCTCTGTGATTTCTCTTGCAGTTACATTGTATGTCTTACCTACGTGTGATACTGGATTCTTTCCAGCAGCTGCCTCAAGAGTCATTGGTCTGTAAGGAGTAATGAGACCATTTGCACGATTACCTCGTCCCACCTGACCATCATCACCATGTTCAGCTGAAGTTCCTGTTACGGTGAGATAGAACAGATTGTCATCTGGGCTATCAGCAGTATTGACACTCACTTCCACTTCCATGTCAGTAATCTTCACCGCAAGGTCCGTGACGACATCTTCGATACCTTGCATGACATTGGCGTACTCCTGTCTGTCTTTGGTTTCGCTTGATATGATTGCTGCTGCGACCTGAACATGGATCTTGTCGTCAATTCTTGTCCCCATGATCTTAATGTCTTCACCAATCTGAGGCCATTGCTTCTTGACCTTCTCACTGTTTAGGAGTTGCTCCGCTTCCAAAGTGATTAGCTCAGTAGGTGAGAATGGTGCATACCCAACACCAAAGCTTGTGTCATTGGCTCGTGGAACGCCTGTTTCTAGATCGAAGTTACCAACGAGATCTGTGCTTCCTGCACGAATCTTATAATCAATGATAACATCTGAGTTTACATCCAAATGTGGCAAATCTTTGCTTAACCACTCTCTTGTGTGCTCGACTGCGAACTTACCAACTGGTACCTGTCGTTCGTAATCTTTGTCGACAACATCAACGGCACGACCGCTCATGAGAATGTATATCGGTTCAATGACGTCCCCTCCTCCAAATTTGGAGTTGGACTGTCCTCCAACGAGAAGAACCTTGTCAACGTTGTGATGCTGAACTTGACCAAAAACGTCCATGTAGTACTCGCTTAACCGCACTGATAATTCTTCTGCGGCTTTGTCACAAAGCGTGTCTGGATGTCCTTTTCCCTTTCGCTCCACAATTTCGACAGGGAGCTTGTCAACACTGGGTCCAAATCCAGCTGTAACTTTCAAATTCTTCATTATAATCAACTCGTTATTTCCACAAGCCGCGGAACGAAGAGCATAAATACATTGTTATTTGTAATTCTCTCTGGTAATAATTTCTGAAAATATATTACTAATAGGAATCAATAGAAAATGATGACAGTAGATGAGCTTTCAAAAATGAGACGGGAAGTAGGAATGACGCAAGCTGACTTGGCAATTGATGTTGGAGTGTCACAGTCTTATATCGCCCGTCTTGAACGCGGTTCTCTGGATCCCAAATTATCAGTGGTAACCAAAATTGTGGAAACCCTTACTCATCGCCAAAGCAAAACATGTGCTGAGATTATGACCCGCAGTCCTGTTACAGTGGATGCTAGAGACCAAGCATCTTCCGCAGTGAGATTGATGCAGAAGCACAACTACTCTCAGGTACCAGTCCTCCGAGGAACTCAGCTTGTTGGACTAGTCACCGAGCGTGATATTATTCGGAATATCCAGCACAATATGGATGAGCTATCTGTTCAAGCTGTTATGAGCCCCGAGGGCGTACCATTTATTGATGAAACTACTCCAATAGATATCATAGCACCGCTCTTTCAGACTTACCAAGCAGTATTGATTCATTCCCAAGGACGCATTCGAGGCATCATAACTCGGTCCGATTTACTAAAGCTCACATAACAAGAAGATGTTGAATTAGTTTAATCAACAAAGTGGTTACCATCTCACATGAAAACATCATTTTGATGCAGTTGTGCCCCCGCAGAATGTCTTATATGCGAAAAAGAGAAGACTCACTCGGAGTAGATAGTTAAGTGCCGAATTACCTAGACTCACTCGACGACCTCCGTGATGGACTGGATACGTTTATTGAGAAATGGGCAAACATCCAGAGGAAGTCTGTAAAGGCGATTCAGGCAGTCACAAATACAATCATGCAGATTGAACATTTGGATGGTCCCCTTGGCAAACTCGAGGGCTTTCAGAATATCAGAGAAAACAGCAAGGGTATTCTCCTTGTCAATCTATACGATAAACTAGTACCGTCTTTTGAAACCTCGATTCGTGAGTTCACCAAGCTCATGCATATGTTTGAAAACCTGAGGCACTCTTCCTCTACTATACAGACACTTACCGAGTCGATGAGAGGCGACCTTGAAGATTCGCCGGAACTAGAGGACCTTGTTGGATTTCTTGATCTAATTATGATAAGCATCAGGGACCTACTAAATATGTATGAATCCGAGTTTCTTGTTAAACTGACGATCTTCCGCGATTTCGAGGAAGGCGCAATCGATATCGGAGTAGTGAGTAACTATCTTACAATTTGGGTTGTCGAACCAAACATAGAGCCTGCCGCTCGTGACAAGCTTCTCAAAGACCTCGATGAGCACGTTGAGCTCCTACGAGATGTCTTCATGGGGAAGACCGGTCTCCGACTACCAGATGCTTACAAGAAGGCGCAGTTGTGATTTTTTCCATTGACAGACCGAAAAGAATAACTAACACGTCTAAATTGGAGTCTGTATGAGCGATGAGAGCAATCCATTATGGATTAGGTTACTTGATGATGCTATTGGTTTGATTGTGATAGTGGTTGCTCTTGTTGCCGTGCTAGAACTTGCCTTTAGTTTTGCCTACGCACTCGAGGTGCTTTCACTAGGTATACTAGCGATGGGAATAGCGTGGATTGCCTGGGGTGTTTTTCTTGTACGAACAAAGATCTATGCTCGTATCTTCATGCTTGCTACAGGCGTCACTGCTATTGCTATCTCACTTTTTGATTTCATTTACTTCTCGCTATCGCCAGACTTGCTAATCATATACCCTGCTATAGCGATGCTACTCGTCGGAGTATCGAGATTAGCGTTAGGTTTTCTGATTGGTGGTGTACCTCTTTGGGTCCAAATGCTACAAGTACTCGCGGGTATATTGACAATAAATCTTGCAGCTTTTGTGTTCATCTTTTCGAACATCAATCTTCCAGCTATGATAATCCTCTTGATTATATCCCTTGTTGCTAATGGACTTGTACGATTGATTGTTGGTCGAACTGATGTCCATCAACAATATCTACAACCTGCAGGCTCCAGCGTTCCCTCTGATGAAGTCGATTAGACAAATAGCAACTGAAGATATTCTCGTTTGATTGAACACATCAGCTCTCAGAATTTCGTTGCAAGTTTCTTTCTAATCTCTTCCACAATAAATACGAGGGTTGAAAGACCGATAACAAGCAGCCACTCTACAGGTGCAATTGGACTTAGCTCAAATAGGGCAGTCATTGGAGGAAGGAGAAATAGAAGAGATACGAGTATAATGTCAATCATGTATACAACGATCAGAACCCTATTCTTCAGAATCCCCATAGTAAAAGCAGATTTTGTTGGAGACCTACAATTCTGTGCGCTGAACCATTGAGCAATGATTAATGTAACAAAGAGCATTGTACGAAGTTTACTTCCCTGACCAAGATAGATGAAATAAATCGTCATAACTATGACAGCCATCATAGATCCATAGAACAGAGCTCTAGTGAGTGTCTGCTTTGAAAGCACTCTCTCTTGCAGAGATGCAGGAGGTTGCTCCAGCAATCCTTTTTCCTTTGGCTCCAACGATATTGCGATATCTAGCATGCCATCTGTGACTAGATTCACCCATAGAATTTGAAGTGGCAGGAGGAGAATCGGTTCAACAAAGAGTAGCAGAGTAGCTATTATTACAAAGCTTTCTGCGAAGTTTGTTGAAGTTAAGAAGAGGACAACTCGTCGGAAGGTATTCAGGATATGCCTCCCTTCATCAATTCCATCAACAACTGATTCAAACCGTTCATCCTGAAGTACGATATCTGCAGCTTCTTTCGCAATATCTGTTCCAGTGATACCCATTGCTATTCCGACATTTGCTTGCCGTAGTGCTGGGCTGTCGTTAACGCCATCTCCAGTCATGCTTACGACTTTTCCTAATTCTTGGAAAGCTTTAACAACCCTGAGCTTATGGATTGGGCTGGTTCGTGCCAGGATCTTCGCACGCCTCTCAAGGACTCCTTTAAGTTCATCATCCTCCATGTCATCAATATCGTCGCCTGTAAGGCTTACATCTCCCTCCTCAGACTGAAAGATGCCTACTTCTTCTCCGATTGCCTTGGCTGTGAGTTCATTGTCACCAGTAATCATGATGACATCAATGCCGGCTCTATCACATTTTGCAATATAATCTGATACACCCTCTCGTGGGGGGTCATTTATCCCACAGAGCCCAATGAATTCGAGATCATTGAGATCCTCTTCAGTGATTTGCAGGTGATCTATTGGAAGATGCTTAACAGCGCATGCGAGTACTCTAAGTCCTTGTGATGCGAACTCGCTGACTATTTCTTCTGAGCCAGACGGGCGTTTGAGGAGTGGTTCTATTCTCTCTGGAGCTCCTTTTACAACGAGGATGTTTGAATCGTGCGTTGATAGAGCTGGATGGTCCTTCTGAATCAATCCACTGGGCTGATGTAATGTAGCCATGTACTTTCTATCACTACTGAAGGATATCTCGGAGATTCTTGGCCACGATTCATTCAGCACATACTTATGAAGACCAACTTTCTCCAAGGCCACGATAAGGGATGCCTCTGTTGGAGACCCGCGTATTCTCCATATGCGATTCTTTCCTGTACATTTCTGGATGAGATCCCCTTCATCAAGGCATTCCATGTATACTTCAGAATCATTGCACATTGCCATGTAGGTAAGAAGGATCTCCAGGTCTGGAAATCTCTCTAGATTATGTAGACCAATCTGTTCTCTTAGACTTGATTCTCGGATCGACTCCTCGTGAAGTTCTTTTGAACGCAGGCATTCATCTGGTCCACACCCTTCAAGAAAAACACCTCCGCTCTCTACATCGAATCCTACACCACTGACCTCATAGTAATGATGTGGAGTATATATCCTTCTCACCATCATTTGATTCATCGTCAGTGTTCCGGTTTTGTCAGAGCAAATCACATTGACTAAGCCTAGAGTTTCTACTGCACTGAGGTTCCTGACAATAACATTCTTGCGCGAAAGTCTGTATACACCAACTGAGAGAACAATCGTAATGACTGCAACAAGCCCTTCAGGAATTGCAGAAACCAAAGAAGAGAGTGAGAATAAAATGAGCTCATAGGTTTCTATACCTCTATAAAATCCAAGGAAGAGTGTTGCTATTAGAAAAATGAAAGCAAAACCAATAAAGAACAGACTTAGGCGCTTCAATCGCACCTCAACACTAGTTGGCTCTTTTTTCACATCCTGTAATTCTTTATTGATTTCCCCAAGAACTGTATCATTTCCCGTTTTTTCAACGAGAACCCTCGCTCTCCCTTGAGTCGCAAAAGAGCCTGCAAATACCTTATTTGATTCCTCATAGTAATGGGGTTTCTCGATGAGACATACAACATCTTTCTTTACAGGAACACTTTCCCCCGTGAGTAAGCTCTCGTCAACTTGGAAATTTCTCTCAAAGATTACGCGAGCATCAGCAGGTATTCTCTCTCCTGCCCTCAGGAGTAAGAGATCACCAGGTACAATATCAGAGGAGGGTATCTCAACTTCCTCTCCTTCTCTAATTACAATTGATTTCTCTTCAATCAGTTTCTTTACAGATTCAATAGTCTTCTCTGCTCTCCATTCTTGTGTGAATCCGATTATTGAGTTAATCAGGAGAATTACTGCAATTACTAGGGTATCTTCCGCATGTCCGCCTATCAATGAAACAGCTGCGGCGAGAATCAGAACATACACTAAAGGAGATTTGAACTGCCTGAGAAACATAATCAGTGCATTGTCGCCTTTTTCCACGGAGAGACTGTTAGGACCAAATTCAAGAAGGCGTTGTTGGACTTCATCAATTGAGAGTCCTTCTACATTTGCTCCAAGACTTTGAAGACACTCATTATAGTCGACGAACTCTTCAGACACGCCACTTCTCTCCTATTTCATATTCGAGTAACGCTTTGCAAGTAAAAAGACTATTGCCACCTAATTTTTATGCTCCCTCTATAAAAAACAGATTTTGATATTGCGCTATTCTGGAGTAGATGTTATCCGTTTTTCGTGTCCTTTAATTCGATTTATGATTTCTTCAATGTCCGTTTCTAATTCACTTCTCAAATCCTCGAAAACAGCGTCTGATATATTACCAGATTCATACTCCTTTCTATAAAACTCTAATTTCCTTCTGAATATCATTTCGCGAACGCGCAGTTCCTTAATTCTTGTTCTTCTCTCTGAAACTATTCTTCTAAGTTCAGCTTCAAGTTCAAATATCTCT
>PJER01000011.1 GCA_002825465.1 Candidatus Thorarchaeota archaeon MP8T_1 | reverse complement strand
CAGAGAGAAGAAGCAATTCATTGGGATTACCAGATTCCTTTGGGGAAGGACTTACTACTCTGATGCGATAGTCGTAAATCATTTTGTAAATGATATCATTACTATAGACGGACATTCCAGCTACGGTCAACACATCATTTAGGATACGTTCTGATATTGGGAGGTTCCTTTCGCAAATATATCGGACTACCTCACCATGGCCATTTCGGACAGCCATATGGAGAGGTGTCATATCAATCCCATTCATAAGAGTGATATCAGCATTCTCATTGATCAGATACGCGACTACATCCAAATGGCCATTATCACAAGCTAGGTGCAATGGAGTGTTTCGAAAATCCTCACCTTGTACATTCACATTCGCTCCTTTAGACACTGCATCTTTCACCATCTCAAGTAGGCCATCACGCGCAGCCTCTAGTAGTTGAGTATCGACGTCTCGCATAATTTTCACCTAGTTTGATTCAGTCCCAGACATCAAAAGAGTATATCATTCTTGACTGTCTGGACTCCATTCAACCAAGAACCAAAAAAGAAGAGAGAGACCCTACCTAGAGCAGGGTCTTATTGAACTAACTATAGAAGCTCATCAAGAAGCTCTAAGAGTTCTACAACAACGAGCTTTGAGCCTTGGTCTGACAGGTCTTTACCAGTCGCTTCTTCTTCCTTCTTCAATGACTTGATACCATCATTGAAGTTGGTGACACAGAATGGACAGGATGTCATCAGGATATCTGCACCAGTCGAGGCCGCTTCCTTCAGACGCTCCTTGGATGCGAACAGAGCCATGTCAGGGAATTGGGCTTTTACACCGCCTCCGGCACCACAGCAGAACGAATCGCCTTTGATTCGGTACATTTCTCTGAGTTCAAGCCCAGGTATACCCTTTAGGACTACACGCGGTAACTCGTAGTGAGCCTCCTTTGCTTTCTCAGCAGCTCGACTATCAAGTAACCAGTTCTCAGATTTCTTGAGTATCTCTTTCTCGATTGCTAGACCTACATGACGGACACTGTGGCATGGATCATGCCAGGTGACCTTCTTGTTGTAGGGTTTGTCAATCTTAAGCTTACCTTCTTCAAGTAAGTCGTACACGAACTCTACTGCATGACGGACCTTGAAAGGCAATGGTTCGCCACTATGTTCTGGATAGTCATTCCTGAAGGTCTTGTAACAACCTGCACAGGAGAAGAGGAGCAAGTCATAGTCCTTGAAGGTCTCAAGATTCTCTCTCATGACTTCCCTGAATACCTCTCGCTGACCAGTTCTAAGAATTGGTGAACCACAACAGACCTCATCACTGACAATAGTGAAATCGATTCCCAGTTTCCTGAGAATACTTGCAGTGTGTTCTGAGATCTGCTGTTGTCTGTAGGCTGCAGTGCAACCAACGTAGTAAGCTATCTTAGTGTCAGGCTTATCGATCAGTTCCGAATACTCCTCGAGCCATTTGGTTCGAGCTTCGCGAGCCTCGTTGTATGGGTTCCTCAGACTCTCATCAGCAACACGATCCCTGAAGATCTTGTGCTTGTCAAGAGGTTCCACACCAGCTTCAATTAGAGCTGCACGAAGTGCTTCTGTGACATGAACTGTGTCGATATAGTTCGGACACTGGGTCTCACACATGGCACATGTTGTGCAGGCTTCTGCAATCTCAAGCAGTTCCTGACTTGCAGGCAGTTCGCCATTCAGAAATGCTCTAGCCATCCATTGTTTTCCACTGTTGAAATACCCCTCCCAGCCAAAATACAAGCCAGCTGGACATCCTTGCAGCATGCCAGTGTATTCCTCTGTCTCACCCTCTCTATCGGGTTCACCAGAATATGCGTATTGACATGCTCGGCAGTGAATGCAGCGTGCGTTAACTTTTCGAAGTTCTTCTAAGTTCATTGTTTATCACTCCTTGCTAGGATCAGGAAGGTCGGAAACGCGGTCCCAGGGGATAGCGAGTCGTCCTGGATGCAAAATAAGATTGGGGTCGAGGACTTTTCTGAACTTGACCAACATCTTGTAGTATTCTCTTGCTTCCTTGAAGGTCTCAGGAGCATGCACAAATGGGTCGGGTCGATAATTGATCCAACCTTTCTTGAGGAAGCTCCTTGTTGTCTCAAGGTTGAACTCCCTTATCTTGTCCATGATGCCAGGTTCGGTACTGTCGAAACATAGGATGGGCATGACAATCGCCTGGCGTGCATGGTCGATAGAAGCAACCCACATGGTCTCAGGGAAGCCATAATCAGCCATTGCTGCGCAATACTCTTCCATCATTGCAGCAGACTCAAGCCATGGACAGTACCATGTGATGAATAAGAAGCCAGCCTGCCAGAGGGAGTAGGGAACTGCAATCTTGTTTGGCTTCTTGAGTCGTGAGGCAACTTGTTTAGGATGAAGTTCCTGCTGAGGTAGTGTGCGTTTCTCTCGCACCTCATAATCCTTGTAGATCTTATCAATACCCTTGAGGGTCTCGTCAAGTTCTTCCTTGGACCAGGCCCAGCACTCATAGTTCATCCATTTCTTGTCAACGCCGATTTTCTTGTAGAATTCATAATCGGTGGGTACTTGCTTCTCTGGCCATCGAGTCATAACGAGCTCATAGTTACCACCTTGCACCATCACTGTGCGCTCAGCAATTCCCATCTCGTGTTTTGAGATCTCCCAAGCAGGCTTTACAATATCATCCCAGCTTTCTCCACCATAAGCAACTACTGTCTTATAGTGCGGATGAGGAATCATCTTAATCGCACACTTAGTGATGATACCCATTGAGCCCTGAGAGCCGAGGAAGAGACCGTCAGGATTTGGACCAACACCCCAGCGATAGAATGGCTTTGCACCAGGTAGTGCCCATGAACCAGTATGGAATATATCACCAGTTGGTAGGACTACTTCCAAACCCATTATCATATCTGCTTGAGGACCATATACACCGGTCACCAGACTAAAACCTCGTTCGATAGCATCACCCAGGACTGTTGCCGCAGGTGGTGCACCGTCAGGAATTGGTGGGGCCCAATCAGGATATTTTGTTTTGAAAATTCGCCATGCATCTCCAGATTTCACACCAGGCTCTACCACCATGACTCGGTTCTCAGTATCAACTGTTAACTTGTTCATCCGGGTCATGTCCATGTAAATTCCGCCAGGCTGAATGGCAGGTAGCGCAAATCCTCCGCTAAGACCACCAGCAGCGGGTGTGACTGGACTAAGGTTTTCATTAGCCACCACGAGAATCTTGGAGACCTGTTCTGCGTTCTCTGGTCTCACAATGACCTCAGGTACTTCGGCTTCCATACCCATGATGCCGCGTGCCATGTAACTATGACGAAGAGGTTCATTGGTCGTGACGAATTTCTCGCCACATATTGCGACCAGTTTCTTGACCACTTCATCATTGACTTTGTTATACTCTACCAATGACTAATCCTCCAAAGTCAGCTCGAGAGCTGAATCGGTAATTGTCGAACGTGGGCTTTCGCAGATATTTCCCTCATAAATAGGATTCGGCTAACAATAGAAAACCAGAAACTGAGAGAAGATGCTAGGGAGAATGAAAGTAGGTCTCAAGCGCGGATAGAAAATTTGATGCTTCACTCTCAGTATCAATACCATATTTGTGAAGAGGAATTGAAATTGTCTTTGAATCAAGCCTAAGAATGAGCGTATGAAAGTATCTTTTGGGAATATGATGTTGAACCCTCTTGAGTTCATGACTACGTATTGACCCCCAAGGATAGAACTTCTTGTGCCAAAACGCTCGATCTAAGATTCCATCTTTAGTGATGCCTAGATACCACCTTTTTGACATGTATATAGGACTGAAGAAAAACATGATGAGCACAGCAATTGATATTATAGCCATGAATAACAGTATGTACCCTAAGCCACCAATTATTGAAATTATGTAAAGATCATTGACCATGACAAATGATAGTGCACTAACTAGAATAGTAAAGAAACACGCAAATGTGAAAGGATTTCCCTCAATTCTATAAAATCGTGTCATCGTCTCTTCAGATATATGAAAATACGCTAATTAGGATTGGGCTAACAAATGTTGCGTAGAAATCACAATTTTATTAGTGTAGATTGATTGTCATTCATCTGAGGGGTTATACTCGTGAAGATTGGAATCCAAATCGAACCGCAGATGGGATACAAATACGATGAGATTGTGACTCTTGCACAGGCTGCAGAGAAGGCCGGGTTTTACAGCTTCACGGTCTCAGATCACTTCTTTGGGAATCCCCAGAGTGTGGAGAAAGATGCCTATGATGCATGGACACTTCTTGCTTTATTGGTCCCGCAGACAAAACTGATTCGTTTAGGAACATTTGTTACATGTCAATCCTACAGGAATCCAGCACAATTGGCCAGGATTGTAGCAACCTTGGATAATGCCTCAAATGGGAGGATAGAGTTCGGAATAGGAGCAGGGTGGAAGCAAAGCGAATACGAAGCCTATGGATATCCGATGCCATCCAGTAAGACAAGAGTTCTCCAGTTAAGAGAGGCACTTCAGATTATCAATCTCCTCTGGACTGAGGAACAACCGAGCTTTGAGGGAGAGTATTATCGTATCAAGGAAACCATGTTCACACCAAAACCAATACAGAGACCTCGAATCCCTATCTGGGTTGGCACTCAGAAATTGAAAGCTCCAATGATGGAGGAGACCATAGCATGTTATGGTGATGGTTTGAATTACGATTCAGAAACTCCAGAAGGGTTCGTAGAGAAGAAAAAACGAATGAGAGAGGCCTGTAAGAAAGTAGGTCGTGATTTTAATGAATTACAGTGGTCAATATATCTTTGCACTTCTGTAATTGGTGAAGATGCTGACGACTTTGAGGAAAAGAAGATCGACTTGCTGTTGAATCAACACTGGTTGTTCGAAGAGATCACCGATGAGGTAAAACCAAAAGTTCTAGACGTCATGTTGTCAAAATATATTTCGGGAACTGTGGATGAGGTAGTAGAGAGAATTGCCAAGTATAAAAACGATGTAGACCTCTTGGTCCTTGGACTTCCTATGATGGGGGACCTTCTCAAAAACGGATTGGATACTATCAAGATACTGAAAGAGAAGATTGTTTCTAGACTCTAAGTTATCTACAAATATTATGCTCTCAAATTCGACAACAACAGCGACTACTACTATTGGAGATTGGATACCATTTGACCAACTCATTCTGATTTCAGGAGCAACATTTGTCATAGTGGTTATCGTATTCGTTATTGGAATGAAGAAAAGACCGTGAAGTACATCAATAGTAGATGAAATCAGAAGGAAAGACAAGATAGAATAGAAAGAAGTGAAGATGTTCTATATGGGTCTAGCATATGAAGGCTGAAGAAATATGTAGAAGATTGGATTTGGAGTTTGAGATTGACAAGATTGAGGAAGAAGAGTGGGGGCTTTTCAATCTTGGAGATTTCGTCACTGAGAGTTTCAAATTGAATCGGAAAGGACTTGTTTTAGACTTTGCATCAGAAGTTGAGAGAGTATACACAGCAGTCTTTCCAAGCGAGCGAGTTTTGGACCAGATTTTCAAGACTAATGTGACAGATGCCTTACTCTTCACACACCATCCAATGATCTGGGAAACACCTGTTGAAGGATTTCCATTCAGGAATATTCCCATCAATTATGTAGAGGAGATGAAAGAGAGAAGAATTTCATATTATGCAATTCATCTTCCTCTCGACAGAGTTGGTCCATATAGCACAGGCATGTCGATGGCTAGATCTTTTGGAATTCATCCCGTTGATGAGTTTGCAGAATTCAATAACATAATGGTTGGCATAATCGGGACAACTGAGTGTGATACTGTTCATGAGTTAGTAGCAAAAGTCAAAGATGCGGTTGGTCATGATGTAAAGCTGTGGAATTATGGAAATAGCCAGATACCTGACCAAAAAGTAGCAACGGTCGGTGGAGGAGGTAACTATCCACAAATTGCGAAAGAACTGGGAGAATTGGGTGTTCGAACATATATTACTGGAGTCACAATGAAAGTTCCGAGCTATGAACCTTCTTTAATTTTTCATGAAATATGTAAAGACAACAAGATCAATGTAATCGCAGCAACACACTATTCCACTGAGAAACTAGCATGCATTGCAGTTCGGAAGTTCATCGAAGGATTAGGTATTCCGTCTGAATTTGTAGAGGATAAGCCATCATTTGGGGATTACTAAGTAAAATATGAACCTCGAAGAGGGATTGGAATATCGTAGTAAGAATTCTGCTTCGAGATAATGGACACGAGAAAGTTATATGTGGCAAAGAAGAGTGTGTCTGATTACACTCGGAGGTAAACCCTTCAATGATAACAAAAAAGCAATTCACACTCCTCTTCTGCCTGTTTATCTTTGCAGCGATGTCATATCATACACAACCAGTGGAAGCCTTACCTTATGATTATCCTAGTTTCACTGATCAGTACATTGTTGCAGGTAGCTACAAAGTGTACAATTTTACACTAGCTATCGATGATGTTCTATCTGGATATATGGAAACAGATGAAACTACAATGGGACTTGATTTCTTCATCTGCAATGATGCAAACCTCGCAATCTGGTTAGTCGGGGGTTCTGCAAGCGGCTATGAAGTGAATACAAATATGCATACTCTAGGTTGGGAATTCACTGCGCCTTCTAGTGGTGGTTGGCATATTGTATTGAGTAATGCATATACAACAAATGTGTATGTGGATATTGGAGTTGATATTAATGGTGACAATACTCCGTTCTACTCTGCAAGTGAATACGACTATACAGGATATGGTGATCTTTTAGAGGTAGGCGAGTATCATGAATTCTCAGTCTATCTGTATGAAGGAACTGTTGTCGATGGTCATTTTGCAACATTCTTCCCAACTGACGGAATAGACTTCTTCATTTGTGATGATTCCAACTTCGATGATTGGGAAAGTGGATTTTCTGCGACTTTGTATGATCAAGAATATGACATGCATCAAGCATTCGTTGATACATTTACTATTCCAACATCAGGAACTTGGCATTTTGTTTGGGAAAATAATGATATTGATGCAATAACAATCTCCTATGGTATATCACTGGATACCTCAGGTGCAATTACTGATGGTGGGGCAACTTCAATGATAGGTTTGGTAGGTATAGTTGCTGGGCTGCTTATTCTGATTATATGTTGCTGTGTATCTAGAAGTAAGAAGAAACAGCCAGTTTATGTTCCACCAAGCCAACCAACTGGAGATCACTACACTGCTCCACAGCCAACTCATCAACCTACAATCAAAGAGAGAGAGATTGTACGAGACAGGGTCCTTGTAATCTGTCCGTATTGTGGAGCAAAGAATGAACAAGGCGTTCTGAGCTGTTACAACTGTGACGCAGAACTCTAAATGAGGTAATCTTCCGAGTAGTGGCTAGTGTGCTATCAGGCATACTAGCCTTGTACTTCTTTTCTTCATAGTTCTTAAAATTCAAATTTGAATGGTTAAAACTCAATTTTAGGAATTTAGAGCAATATGAATCGATATTACCTCGACTCTTTTTAGCGTTCTTCATCGTCATTATATATACTCTTGAGAAGGTATTCCTGTGATTTACAATGCACTTGCCATTCATAGAATTCAAAGAAATCGATGAACCAGAAGTAAAGAGTACAGTTCCACCGGATGTTGAGGACAAGATCCTACTCGCCTTTGGGAATGCAATATATGAATTCGAAGCAACACTCTATCAAAAATTTCTCATGCTGACGAAAGGTCTAGTTGTGACATGCCTTCAATTCAAAGAACATTTGCGCAACATGGAAGAGAGAGGCATAGTTACTTCAATCGAGTTCCTGGGGAAACCAGGTTGGGCACTCAGTTCCCATGAAGCAATAAGGGATAGTAGCAGGTAGATATTCTTCAGTGTGAGCTCAAAAACTTGCGCCAATAACTAACCATATTGTATATTCAATGTTGCATTGTCGTAATGTGAGTTGCGAGACAGGTGATCGACAATGGCAACTAGAAGAATTTTATCAATTATTTTTCTTTCATTACTCATAATCTCAGGGATTGGCACATTTGCAGGACATGGACTGAATCTGGTAAGTGCAGAAGCAACAGATGATGAAACTCATTTGGATTTGAGTGACATTACAGTGGGTATCTATGAAGGATACTTCAATAGCATAGATCCACGTGTGAACGAGAGCCGTCAGGCATTGTGTAACATGTTCACATGGATGAACGCAAGTGTCTTCATTTTCAATACAACGGATTTGTTGAACGGATGCCTATGGGCTTGTGAATTGCTAGCTATTCCCGAAGGACTTGGCCCAATTACTGAAAATAGATTGACAGATGAGGGGATACAGATAATTCGTGACTGGATCAGTCTTGGCGGCTCGTATGTCGGTGTACGGGGTAGTGCTGCAATGGTAATGAATGGATCTTACTTCGAGGGAGTCACAACTGAGTTTGAATTGGCTCTTGTCAATGGAACCTCATATGAGGTTGAAGGTCTTGAAGATACACAGATGACAAACATATCGATAAACCAAGAGAGTACGGGTCCAGATCTCTCGGACTTGCCAGTGAATATGTCTATGCTGTTTGAAACAGGTCGATATTTTGTACCGGATCCAGGTCAGAATGTGATCTACATTGGTAACTACACCCACATCAATCAACCAGCAATGATTGCAGGAACATTTGGTCTAGGTAACTACTTTGCTTCAAGTCCTCATTTTGAATATGAAGAAAATGGAGACCGTGATGGAACAGATTACATGGATGAATATGATGATCCTGATTCTGAATGGCCAATGATTATGACAATAGCCAGATGGTTAGTGGATACATCACCCACAGTAGCCAATATCTCAACATGGCCATATACTGATGCAGGGACTCCGTATCAGTTACCTCTCGAATTGCTTCTAGTGGGTGGAGGAATTAGCATAGTCATCATACTCATTGCAGTGGTCATACTAAAGCGCAAGTAGGTTTATTCAGAGTAAATTTCGTCGAGGGTTTTCATTCGTTCAGTAGAGGAAGAGGGGGGAGTTCTCAATCTTGAGAAGAAAGAACTTATTCCATTTCTGATTCGTGAGAGTTCTCCACTCCTATACAAGTAGAACCATGCCCAAACTATGACGATCCATAGATACACGAAGCGGTAGCAAAGGAAGATGACAGTTGCGGTGATTGGAACAAAGAGATGATGTTTCTCAAATGTGTAGATTTCCTTTTGTAATTCCAAATCCTTGTAATCAAAGAGCAATGCAGCAAATGGCATTAATATCAGCAGATAGAATTTATACACGCCGCGCGGGAAGAAGGTCTGAAGACAGAGGACTGCAATGAGACTCCAAAATATCGCTTTCATGAAGAGATGCTTTGTACTAGTCCATGAAATATCATCTTTCTTTGATTCAGTAAATGCAAATGTACCGTATACTACTAATCCACAAACAAGTAGAAACACGTAGTAGTAGATAAGCCAGGCAAGAACATCTGTGAAAACAGAAGTTCCGAAGATCCAGAGGAAGAATGAACCAAAGTGTACGGGAATTGATAGTTGCGGAGTGAAGTAGGTCAATCTATCAAGGTTACCCCGACTAAGAGCAAGAACTTGATAATAATATTCATTCGGACTCACTATCAAGAATGGTAGTGAAACTAATCCAATAATTACTGAGTAAATCAGAGTCTGTTTCAGAAATTCGAAAATTACTGTTTTCGTAGACCTATTAGATATCTGTTTGATTAGGAATATTGCAAGAATCGGAAAGAAGACTACTGCAAACTGTTTGTATAGAGTTGCAATTGCCAGTGAAATAATCGAGTACTCAGCCTTATTCGTGAGCGCGAGATAAAACGATAACATAACGAAGAATACAAACGGCGTCGGATTCAGCCACATGAAACTTCCATATAATACTGTAATAGGATTCAGTAGGTAAATCATCATAGCCAAAATGGAAGTTTTCTCATTCTCAGAGATTCGTTGAGCAATCTTGTAGACAATAATTCCAGTTGCAATATTAAACGAAAAGAGGACTGCACCCGGTAACCAAGGAGGTGTTGCACCAAATAATCCCACGGTGTATATCCACAGAGGAGGATACAGATAGACAGGAAGATCTGAGGAATAGACCCAAGCACCTTGCCAAAGATTCGGAATCCAAGAGAGGTAGAAGTACTGATAGTCATTATACAATTCTACCTGAATCACATCAAGAAAAATATCAGGAAGACCTAAAGAATACTGAGAGAGAGTGAAAATACGAACTAGAAAGATGGCAAGATTAATTCCAAGACCAATCAGGAAGTATCGTTTCCATCCGAGATAGTGCCACGCAAATCCTAAGACAATCAAGATTAGTCCAATAAACCCAATTATCGCAGAAGGAAAGAAAGTGGTTGGCATTAGAGAGTAATAATAAGAAAAGGTGAGGGATTCAGAATGAGTATTGACCAAGATGAGATAGAAGTTGGTGTCTGTATCAATAAGTTGTGTGTATACTCCCCGCCCATCCGCATCTAAAAGAATCTGGTCCGTAATATTGCTCAAAGAAGTTCCAGACTGGTAGGTCTCGAATTGTGTTTCGTTAAGAAGGTAGATTGTAAGATTTGGATGGTCAGGACCAAGAAAATCAAATCGGAAACTTTGCTCTACGGAACCAGGAGATAGAGATATAGTATCAATTTTGGTCTCTATAGGCTGAATTACAATAACAATCCCACTTCGCCCAGTTCCAGGAATAATAAGATGAACACCAAAACCAGCAGTTGCTAGAACTAGTCCAACTAGTATAAGCGCTTTTTCTCTAGTTCCTACCTCAATCCAATTCATAATAGTTCAATTTCACGGTGCAAAACAGCATTATTACCATTGAGGTACAATTTTCAAACTATTAAATTAGCAGTCTAGCCAGCTTTCTTGATGATTTTCTTGGTAATTGTAGTGAATGTATCATCAACACCAGCATTTAATTTTACAGAGGTCTCATGATAATCTGCTAGGAAACTCTTTGCAAACTTTGCTCCTTCACTAGGAGATACCTGTCGCTCTTTTTCTAGATCTGTTTTATTCCCCACAACCATATACACAGCACCTTTCAAACGAGCGTCAGCCTCTTTCTTCCAATCCCATAATTCCTCAAGAGATTCAGATCGTGTTACATCATACATGAAGATGACCCCTTTTGCTCCTTGGTAATATCCAGAACGAACAGCCTCCAAGAAATCTTGTGATCCCAAATCCCAAATCTGAAGCTTGACCTTATCGTTTCCAAATTCCATATTCTTGATAGAAAAATCAGCTCCAAGGGTGGGAGTATAGTACTCTCTAAATTTACCAGTAGTATACCTTAGGATGATGCTAGTCTTTCCAACTGCTGAGGAACCAACTGTCACAATCTTATAGAGAAACTGCGGCGTCATCGTAACCACACCACTTTCCGTAGGATATTGTGCTAGTTCAATGTTTTGTCTTATGATATTTGTCGTCTATGTATGATAATTACTATTGCTAGAATAACAAATGAAACAGTTGCGATGACTAAAACTTGAGCCAAGTTAATTTGACTCTCATCTGAACCTGTATAGTCAGTTATAGCCTGAAGAATGTAGTCACGAAGCATCTGTGGATTTTCATCGATATCATCGAATCCATATCCAGATGTAAATACAGCTACAAGGTTGTATTCGGGAGCAACAAAGATGTACTGACCATATAGACCAGCAGTATGGTAGACTCCGTAATCTGGCATAGTCCACCATTGACGGGAATAGCCGCGAATTGCATCCAATTGTGTGACAGTGGTTGTGGTGTAATTAATCCAGCTGTCAGATACAACACGTTCTCCATCCCAAGTGCCATTGTTCAAGAAAAGAAGTCCGAACTTTGCCATATCCAGTGGACGAAGCTGTAAATCAAATCCTCCAAAGGTTATTCCTTGGGTATCACCAGGCCAGAAGTATGTATCTATTCCTAAGGGAGTGAAAAGGTTCTCTTTTGCAAAATCATACATGGACATATTCGTAACTTCACTGATTATACCTGAAAGAACATGGGATGCTCCGGTGTTATAATGAAAATAAGTACCAGGCTCTGCTTCCATTTCTTGATCTAGAATGAACTGGACTCCACCACTCGAATTGAAGTTTAGTTGCCAAACATCGTTATCTGGTGAAGAGAAAGGAGCACTGGTCTCATCCCAGGGAAGACCAGAACGCATTGTTAGAAGGTCATCAACTGTGATTCGTTCCTTTCTATCGTCAACATTTGCAAAGGTCATATCAGGAAAGAGTGAGAGTACAGTCTGACTGGTATTATCCAGAAATCCATTGTCAATTGCAATCCCAATCATACAAGATGTGAAGCTCTTTGTTGTAGAGTACAAATAATGGGTACCATTGTATGAATGTGTACGTGATTGCCCTTGGAATGGATTTGGATATTCTTCGAGAACAATGTATCCATTTCTGATCACAATAACTGAATGAACATCAAGATCTTCATCTGTGATGTGGTCAATCATTGATTGGAGTGTCATTGAATCCATCCCTTGGTCTTCTGGAGTTGAATTCTGCCAACTAAATGTTGGCCAGTAATCTTGGGTCTGGGTCGGTATGGATTCACAATGAAACACAACATGGTTACTTGCAAATGTGTAACCGGTTGATGGAAATAACAGAACAACCAAGAGAACTATTACAATTGAATTTTTGAATTTCATTTACACTCAAAGAAAAATGAGTCCAGTGCAATATAATTGAAGTTAATCAAGCAAGATTGATACCCATCAACCACGGAGTCGTTCCGTTAAATCATGAGTGAATTCAGAGAGTGAATCAAGAATATCGCTGAAGATACGTTTCTTTTCTAGAAGTTCCTTGGGTATGGTGACATTATACATTCTAGCCAATGTTAAGACAGTTAATTTTGCTGCAGGATTCTGTTTGGCATAATTGACAATAAACACCAATAGAGCAGCATCACTATCTTCTTCTCCCATATCAGAGGCAAAACTATCCATAAGGGAAACTCCAGATTTTGCACACAAGTCCACAATTGCGTTCCTACCATAGATTGTCTGACCACGTCTACTGAGAATATCAGCAACCATGTAAATAGGTCTGGTTTCATCGGACATTTTATCAACGACCCTCCTTTCGAATACAGTTAATCTCTAGCCAAAATGTGAACTCTTCTAAACCACGTAAATCATAGCCAGAGTATCTTCTAAATAGATAACTCTGATACGTATCGGTCAATGCCTCTGCAAACTTCTCAATCTTATCTTTCCCCAAAGCACCTACAAACTGAGCTAAGAGCTTCATCCATTCAGCATACAGGTCCATCAATCTACGTGGATCAAGACCTTCGTAAAGACGTGAGTTGTAATCAATGTTCCACGAATCTGCAGTCTTACGAAAAACGCCAGTGACCTCAGTCACATCAACCTTTGTGAGTGAATCATTGAGATATTGCAGAGCTTCTCCAGGAGAATAAATCTTCTCAGCCACCCTTACAGCAAGTTCGAGTGCTTCCTTAACTAAGAGAAGTCGTCTCTTCTCAGGAGACAATACAACAATGGCACCAGCCTCTACAAGTTTGTC
Organism: Candidatus Thorarchaeota archaeon MP8T_1; assembly: GCA_002825465.1. The sequence goes on along the minus strand of PJER01000011.1, from coordinate 60,861 downwards.
AATTGCATCAATAATTTGAAGCTCGTCATACTCTTGAGAGAGATTCTCGATAATAGCTCCAACAGTGCGACGACCATCAAACAACATAGAGAGATTAGGAAGCATTTTGATCAGATTGGGATCATTTCTTTCAAGTTCCACTCGTAGTGGAGAAGATAATTGCAAGAGCCTGTCGATCTTTGAAGTTGAAGCCACTATATCTTCCTTACTCAATATACTGCCAAACTTGAGTTTACTTAAAGCCCAAAGACGAGTGATTTCAGAGAGTACCTCATCTGCACCAGCTTCACTCTCATTTACAATTTCGTTTATTGTTCGCTTACCATCAATGAGTGGAGTGATGAGTCCCGATGAACTTGTGAAACGAACATCTTCTGACCCTACTGTATAAGGAACCCAACTTCCTGATAGTTTTCTAAACGACAGGTTTTGAACAATTCCTTCTCTAAAGTCTGGGAACTCTGTATCTATCTTGAGTGTATCTTTCTTTTTTCGAGTGAGATTCTTGATCCAAACACTCTCAAACTCGTCATGGAGAGATTTGAGAACAGAAGTAACTTCACTGTCCCATTCTCCAAGACTGACTACAACAAAATCAGTGGACTTTCCTGAAAACACCGTGAAGAGTCGTGCTCCATAATCCACTTGAAACATTGAACTATCTCGCTCAATGACCTCTTTTGAAAAGCTCTGAATTGCAGTGAAGAATCCAGAAACTAACATAGGATCTAAATCCTGGGCTTTAGGATCTAGTTTCATGAAGAACAGTGGGATGCCGCCACGTTCCATAATCAGAAGAGCTTGAATATTGTGAGCAACCAGTACTAACCACTCCTTAGTTCCAGAGGTGTTGTAATTTCTATTAATGTATGTGCGTATTGCTTCATGGAAAACGCCCTTAAAGTAAATAATTACATACTGACAAGTGTTTGATCGAAAAACGAAACACATACTGCTGACATTATCAGTTTGTGCAATGTTAGGGATGATTCCCATCCAGATTGGTTCGCATCAGATAGATGAGAGAATTGCCCAAAAAAGTAGTGATTCTGATATTATATTGTCATATTCCACCCATACCCCTATCACAATAACCAATAATGCGGATTTTGAATTGCAGGCATGGCCTGGGCAAGGGACCGTTGCTAATCCATATCTGATTTCTAACCTAAACATAACATCACAGACTGCTGTCTGTATTTCAGTGGTAAATACGACAAGCTACTTCACGATTACAGATTGCTGGTTCCGGGCATACGATAGTGATTGGGCACAGGGTATGATTAATTTTGAAAATGTTATTCATGGGAGAGTCCAAGACAATACATTTGATTCTGGACACATTGCAATATTTGTGGAGCGTTCATCTAGTTGCAATTTTCTGCGCAATTCAATAGGAACTTCTCTGATGGGTTTTCTAGCTTACAATTTGAATAATTCAGTCTTCTCTAGTAATGTTCAGACTTCTGAGTCAATGGGATATCCTGTTCATATTGAGCACGGAAATAATGTGGTCATTAGATCTAACTTCTTTCAAGATAGCACATACGAAGGCATTGGTCTCACAGATTGCACAGATTGTACACTCGAATTCAATACTCTATCAGGAGGCGACCTGCATTTGGGTCAGTATGGATTTGCCATTCGTAACTCGGAAAATTGCTACATTCAAGAGAATGACATTACAAATTGTGGAACTGCAATAGAGATTACAGATGCAAAATCACATTCTATATCGGGAAATATCATCAGTGGATGTTGGGGAGGTGTCATGATAAGGGGTAATGACTCAACAGTTGCAAACAACAACATTTCTGTCAATGGATTCTGTGTACAACTAAGAGGCTCATTTAGAACGGTAGTCCATTCCAATTATCTTAGATCATCAATTATTGCTCTGGGAATTGATGTGAGTGGTGGAGGGTTTTCTAATATAACAGAAAACACATTCTATAGGCATGAATACGGTATTCGCCTGCAAGGAGTGAGAAACCTCACCGTAGCAAACAATAATTTCTCTGAATGTTATCAAGCCATCATTCTTGATGAGATTGCATACATAGGACTAAACAGTGGACCACCAATTCAGTGCAAGATTATTAATAATGAACTGGGAGATTCAGGTATTGGATTTGCTATTTCAGATCCAGATGGAATGAATCACGAGATTAGAGGAAATATGGTAAACGGTAGAGAATTAGCATACTTCTTCCGTGTGTCAAACCTGGAAATTGAGGGAAGTAATTATGGGAGAATCATTTTAGTTGACTGCGATAGAATCGCAATCAATGGTGGCACGCTCGATGAACTCATGATAGCATTCAGTTCGAACTGTGAAATAATGGGAATAACTGTAATCAACCAGACAAATGGAATCCACATTAGGAATTCACTCAATACAATAATTGGATTTTCGAGAGTAATAAACTGTGAAGTAGGAGTGAGATTAGAATGGTCTAATTTTAGCTATATTTTTCGAACAACTGTACTTGATAATGGACATGGATTCCTCATTGAAAATTCACCAAATACTACAATCTATGACTGTCAATCGAACCATAATGAATATGGAATCGTCCTCATAGGTGCTCATGAGAGTCATATTGAATCGAATATGGTCTATGGAAATGGCCATGGAATATATATTCTCAGAACAAATGAAGCATACATTGGTAATAATGATATTTTAGAAAATAGTGGAACTGGACTTCTTCTCAATCGTGGATCGCGATTCAACCGTATCATTGCTAATCGTTTCGGATGGAACTCCATCAATGCAATCTGTTCAGGTTTTGACAATCTTTGGGATGATGGAGAGAAAGTAGGAAACAAATGGTCAGATTTAGGCGCAAATCATGTTTATTTTATTGATGAAGATGATATTGATAGATTCCCAAGCTTGCTTGAAAATGGAACTTCAACTAATTTGCCAACAAACGGGTCAGTTTCTAATAGAACCTGGATTCCAGGACAGGTAACTCCTGAGATAGCTGCCATAACTGTATCGTCACTTCTAGGAATATTTGCAGTAGTTATCATATTTGCGAGAAGGCACGAATCACCATAGTAAATCAAATTGCCGAAAAATCGTCAACGCCTGTGAGATTAAAAGAAGTTAAATCATTAATTACACAATAGCATATTCGGATTGGAGGATACGGTGAACCGATTTGAGGAGATCTGTTCATGCCACAGTACTGCTAGTAATAGCAGTTCTAGTGGTAATGTCAGTTAGCGAGATCAAGATTACTAGTTCTCTATATGATGCAGAATTTAGTGTTAGTGGACCCTATGTTGATGATGTTGCTTTTCAGGTTATTCGCTACCAGGATTTGAGAGTCCTAGCAATGCAAGCAGGAGATATCGAGATGGATACCTCATATTTTGATCCGTATTTTCTAAACACCTTTGAGGATGACCCGGAGATCAATGTTTACAGTCCATTGAGGAATGGATACGGTCACCTAACCATCAACTGCAGGGACTATCCACTCAATATATCAGGTTTGAGAAGGGCGTTTGCTTATGCATATGATAAAGATGACATTAGTGAGGGCTGGTGTCTTTGCCCCTATTACAAAATGCAAGATTCATTGGTGCCTTATGTGAATGGATTTTGTATTGAGGACCAATTAGACTATCACTATTATACCCCAGAAATAGCAAAAGGAAACCAGATTCTTGATGAACTTCAATTTGAAATTGACAACGAAACAGGGTATAGATTAGCTCCGAATGGAGAACCATTTGACATCGTAATTGAATATGCTGCTTCTTGTGGAACACCCGGAGTTGTAATCCAAGCAGTGAATGCACTCAAATCTCTATACATCGATGCTAAACATCAAGCAGCAGACTTCAACGAGTATATAGAAAGAATCTATTCTCATGGCGAGTATGATATGATATTCTACGCTACTAACTTCTACAGTAACGATGTAGATTGGCTAGCTTACGAGTATTGGTCTGAATATGCAGTTGAATACGGAAAGAATCCAACAAACTTTGTGAATGAAACCTATGATAACTGGAGAAACCAGCTTCTTTATAGTACAAGCTATGAGGAAGTCTATGAAGCGGCAACAGAGATGCAGAAAATCCTTCACTACAATGTTCCGAGGTTTGTTGTTTACGAGAACATCTACTTTCAAGGATATCGAAATGATGTCTTCACTGGACATAGTGAGGATTTAGGGAATCAGATAGCAGGTCAGTGGACAATGAGGAAGATCCATAGAATAGAAGGTCAATTTGGAGGAACTGTTCCAATAGCTCTTGATAGCGAAATCATCAGTTTTAATCATTTTACGTATGAAAGAACAGGTGATTTTCCGCACTATGGAAGGGAAGATGATACAGTATTTCTTGACCTTCTATATTCTTCTCTTTTTGATAGGGGACCTGAAAACACACCAATCCCAGACCTCGTTATTACTATGAACGAAGAGACTCACGAAGACAATTCCGAAATTCCAGACAACCATCTAAGATTCACATTAGACATGGTTGAAAATGCGACCTGGTCTGATGGAGTTCCGTTAACCGCTGAAGATGTCGTATTCACCTTCCTGTATATGATTGAAAACAACGTAACAAAGACACCCTTCAATACACAATGGACATTTAATGAAAATTATGCAATTTGGACACCAACTCCGTACCGTGTAGTCATTGAATGGTCTTCAGAATCCTATTGGCATCTTTACAAATTTGCCTATGAATACATTCTCCCAATGCACATCTTGACTGATCCCGTATTGATGGAGGGACTAGATTATCTCTCATGGAATCCAGGTCTTGAATCGTCACAACCTCTCGTAACAAGTGGTCCATTTCTCTTAACTAATCTAGAAGAAGATACTTACGGATTCTCATTCAATCCTGAGTTCTATTATGCACCAGAAGGTCATCACTCATCTGATACTGAACTACCTACTTCACCATCAACTACAACCAATAATACATCAGAAGGAAGTATGAACTGGTCCGTGATATTCAACGTTTCAATTATTTCAGCATCAGGGATAGTGATAATCTACTGCATTGTTATTATTATAAAAAAACGGAGGAACTCGGTTGGATAGATATCAGGTGACTTCCAAACATACGAAGAAAATACTACTGACAAGTACAATTCTCATCATTATCATTAGCATGCAATCAAGCAATGTTCAAGGGTTTACGCAATCAATTCAGCCTGATCTTTTAATTGGACCGTATATAGATGAGGTAGTCTACAAAGTCATAGCAAACCAGGATCAAAGATTTTTGGCTTTACTAGCCGGTGAGATTGAGATGGATACTAGCTTCTTTGACCCAGTCCACTATCAGACACTAGCATCAGATCCTGATGTTTCAATATTTCAAGCATTCCGGAATGGCTATTCACAATTTACCTTCAACTGTGGAAAATATCCCCTCAATATCAGTGGTCTTCGGAGAGCTTTTGCCTTCGCATTTAATAAAACTGAAATTTCTGAGGTTGTAATGGAAGGATTTGCTGTTCCTCACGATTCATTAGTTCCCCTTCCAAATGGTTGGTGTATCGAAGATCAACTAGATTGGCACTATTATGATGCACAGCCAGAGATAGGGAATCAGATACTGGATGACTTGAATTTTACAATAGATGCAGAAACTGGATTCAGATTGACTCCTAAAGGTACAGCATTCAATATTCTTCTTGAATATGCAGGATGTGGTTGCCATGGTTATGAAACACCAGATGCGGCTGTAGCAGCATTACGGTCTTTGCACATAGATGCAGATGTTCGTATCTCAGATTTCAATGATATTATCACAAGAATGGATATTCATGGAGATTTTGATATGTTCTATTATGGCATTAACTTCTTCAATAATGATATCGATTGGCTTGCTTTCGAGTTTTGGTCTGAATATGTTGATGAATTATATCAGAATCCCTGCAATTTTGCGAACGTAACTTACGACTATTGGAGAAACCAACTTCTCTATGGTTCTACTTACGAAGAAGTATATGAAGCAGCAGCTGAAATGCAAAAAATACTACACTACAACGTACCACGATTAGTTGTAGGTGAAACTACTTACAATCAAGCATATAGAAACAACCGATTCACGGGTCATGTTGAGGATTTTATGGATTATATTTCAGGTCCTTGGACCATGAGAAAGATTCACAAAATAGAAGGAGGTTTTGGTGGAACAGTAAATGTTGCTATTGCAGAAGAACCCGACTCGTTCAACTTCTTTGTTTCTAACTCTGCATATTCAAAAGCAATCACGAATAATCTATGGCCTTCATTATACAAATATGGACCTGATGCAAGACCATGGCCAGATATTGCAGAAACTATGTTGACTGAAACCCATTCGGATAATCCATCAGTTCCAGAGGGACATACTCGTTTCACCATTGATATCATCCAGAATGCAACCTGGAGTGATGGAGAACCATTGACCGCAGATGATGTAGCTTTTAGCGTTGTTTATGATTTTGCCATTACAGTTGACGGTTCAGCAGCTCCGGATCTTGGTGACCTAGTTGCGGCGTATTCACCTACAAAATACAGAGCTATAATTGAATACTCAACTGAATCATATTGGCACTTCAATAAATTTGCCTTTAATTATATCATTCCAGAACATATCTTCAATGATGAAACAGGAATTGGGTACAGTGGGTGGAGTACATGGAACCCAGTTTTTGATTCAGCTGAACCTCATGTAACCTGCGGTCCATATGTCTTCACGGGTTATCAAGCTGGGGAGTACTACAACATAAAATCTAATCCACACTTTCACTACTATCCGTCTTCTCCACCACCGGATCATATACAAACTAATCCATCAAATAATGCAACTACAAATCAGACAACTGGTTTTATCCTAGATTGGAATACTATATTGGTTATTTCAATGGCATCGGGTTCTACAGTTGTAATCATGTTCTGTATAGTGCTTATTATTCGGGAACGTCGTAATCTGGCTAATATATAATGAAATATGCTAGAAGATTTTGGGTTCATCCCACTCACCCCAGAGGTCACGCCAAATCTGGAATATTTCACCTACAGTGGCATATGCCTTGACTGCGTCAACAATATGAGGCATAACATTAGTTCCATTTTCAGATGCCTTCAAGAGACCTGCAAGAGCTGCATCAACCTTTTTGTTGTCACGTTCTTTTCGGAGCTTCTGAGTTCTCTCAACCTGGCGGCGTTCTACTTCAGGATCAATCTTCAAAACAGGGATAGAAATCTGCTCTCCTTCGAGAACATAATCATTGACACCTACAATAGTTCGTTCACCGGTTTCAATCTCTTTCTGGTAGCGATATGAAGCCTCAGATATTTCACGCTGGAAGAAACCTTTCTCAATAGCTTCAACTACCCCGCCCATTGCTTCGACTTTATCAAAGTACTCGTAAGCTTCCTTCTCCATATCATCGGTCAACTTCTCAATGAAGTACGACCCTGCTAGTGGGTCTATTGTATTGGCAGCACCACTCTCATGAGCAAGAACTTGTTGAGTTCTCAGTGCTACACGAACAGCCTCCTCAGTTGGTAGACAGAGTGCCTCATCCATTGAGTTAGTATGAAGGGATTGAGTCCCTCCTAGAACTGCTGCAAGTGCCTGATAGGCAGTCCTCACAACATTGACCATTGGTTGTTGAGCTGTCAGTGAGCATCCAGCTGTCTGAGTATGGAACCGCATCCACATTGACCGCTCTTTCTTGGCACCAAAGGTCTCCTTCATCTCACGGGCCCAGATGCGTCGAGCGGCTCGATATTTAGCGACCTCTTCAAAGATATCATTATGTGCATTGAAGAAGAATGACAGTCTCGGAGCAAAATCGTCTACTTCCAGGCCATGTTTCATGCCAACGCGGACGTACTCCATTCCATTGATGAGGGTAAAGGCAAGTTCCTGTGCAGCTGTGGAACCAGCTTCACGAATATGGTAACCTGAGATCGATATTGTGTTCCATCGAGGGATGTGCTTTGTTGCGTATTCCATGATATCTCCCATAATTCGGAGGGATTGCTTCGGAGCAAGAATCCACGATTTTTGTGCCTGGTACTCCTTCAGTAGGTCATTTTGGATGGTACCTCCAATCTTGTCCGCAGAGACACCCTGCTTCTGTGCGGCAACCATGTACATTGCTAGCAAGATTGAAGCTGGAGCGTTTATTGTCATGGAGGTCGTGACTTTATCGAGTGGAATCCCTGAGAAGAGTATCTCCATGTCCTTCAGGCTGTCAATAGCAACACCAAGCTTTCCAACTTCACCAAGGGAGTAAGGATGATCTGAATCTCGAGCAAAAAGTGTAGGAAGATGAAATGCTACACTGAGACCTGTTGTACCATTTGCCAAAAGAAATTTGAATCGTTCATTAGTTTCCTCTGCAGAACCCATTCCAGCAAACTGACGCATTGTCCAGAGTCGACCACGATACATACTAGGTTGAACCCCACGAGTGAACGGATATTCACTTGGGAATCCTAGCTTCTTCATATACTCAAAATCAGGAACATCAAGGGGAGTATAGATTGCTTTGATTGGACGACTTGAAGTAGTAACAAACTCTTTTCGCCAGTCAGGATGTGTCTTCTGATGTGAACCTAGGGTCTCTTTTTCCCATGTATCATGAGATTTCTGTATATCATCCAAATTCTTGTCCGTACCCAAAGGTAACTCCTCCAATAATGAACAAGACTGCGAATCGAGTTGAGAATATTAAGGTTTCAGTTTGGAGAGAATTAGAACTCAAACCCACGACGGGCTGTGATTTTTCTGATGTTATAGTAATGCTTGACCTCTTTCATCTCAGTGACCAAGTCTGCTGCATCGATAATCTCTTGTCGAGCATATCTTCCGGTCATAATCAATTCAACATCAGAGGGTTTGATATCTAAGAGACTTAGCTGATCCTCAAGAGAGAATAGGTTCCACTCAACTGCTACATTGATCTCATCTAGTATCAGAACATCACAGGAATGATTTCGTAATGCCTCTCGTGCCATCTCAAGTCCTTCCTGAGCCATCTTTACATCGATCGGGTCAGGACTCTCTTTATTGACAAAGGTCTCTCGCCCAACGGGTTTTATCGTGAAGTTGGGAATGTAGTCTACAGATTTGAACTCACCATAGTTGATGTCAGACTTATCTCCACGGATGGCAACCTTTGCTTTCATGAATGAGATGAAAAGTACTTCTAATCCATGTCCTGCAGCTCGAAGTCCTGCACCTAATGCACAGGTGGTCTTTCCTTTTCCATTACCTGTATACACCTGGACCAAGCCAGGAGCTGTCCCATTCGTCACTTATGCACCTCAGAGTCTTTAATACGACTGGCAATATCAGCAACTCGCTTTCCTAGTAATGTACTTCCCTCAATTGCTAATTCATCTTTTAGAACAGAACGCCAAGAACCATCATCAGCCTGCAGACTGCCAGACCCGAATGTACCATGTTTAACTGGACTTCCTGATGCACCTACAACAATCATACCTTGACCTAGTGCATATCGATTTAGAACATCAATAACATGTTCTTGACCACCATACCGGAGACCTGCATAAGTAAGTGCTCCAAAGACCTTATCCTTCAATTGATGATCTAGCATCTTCATCGCTCTTGATCTATCAATGAAATCTTTGAGTAAACCTGGTACAGAAGTGAAATATGATGGTGCAGAGATAATGATGCCATCAGCTTTCAGTAATTCCTCTTCGAGTTTGGGCATATCATCATTGGCACTCTGAGGGCATGGTTTTTTCCTCACGCAGGAGTCACATCCCGTGCAGTGCTGAATGTTGTACTCACTGATATTGATCAATTTCGTATCAGCACCTGTCGCTTCGAGTGCCTTTACCAGCAGAAACTGTGTACTGGATTTTTCTTTCTTAGGAGACCCTGAGATTCCAACTATTCGCATCAAGTATTCTCTCCAGTTGGATGCTTCACCACAGAGCCACTACTTTTGTCTTTCGTCAGGCAATAACTGTGCTGACAATAATCTACTGCATGAGGTCGTTTAATGCATGTGCTATTTCTCCGACCACTCCAACTGCAGGGAGACTGCTCTCTGATTCATGAGATGCAGCAACTACTGTAAGTGTATTTACTTGTAGCATCTGAAGTCGATGGTCTCCTGAGCTCACACTAGTTGGAACAATGTCCATAACAGGCTTGATACTGCCTTGAGATATTTCAATTTCAATTCGGAATAGGTGCATTTCTGGGAGGTTCCCCTCAATCATCTTTCCTTTCGAATCAAATATGCCTGCATAGGCTATCTCAGGTTTTTCAAGGGCTTTGGTAACTAATTGCTCAATCTTCTTCCTTAGCTTCTTTGTTAAGGGGTCTAGATTTACTGCTAGAAACTGTTCAATCATCATATCAACATCAAAAATCTCACTCATACTCCCGCTCCAGGTTGATATGATTTCACCAAATCTAATTGAAAGACTCCGACCAATTGACAACATGATACTCTTCAAGTCAATCAAATCTGCATCATTATTTGAGAGTGAAATCAGAACGAAATTATTGAAGAACACGTATGACCAGATGGAATCGTTATGCATAAGTGTATAGACCCGTTCAGATGAGGTGCTTGCTCGGGAGTGAAAGAGTGTGACTGTGTTTTTTACAAATAATGGAAGAGCATTCAAATCGACTATGCTATCCTCCTCGAATGACCTACCATAGATAGGGTCTCCGTCACTCTTGAGAATATACAGATATCGAATCATATTGACTCCCGGCTAACTTCAAAAGCATATTTCTCAAGACATAAGAGTTACTAGTGGATAGTACGTGCATTAAAAAAGCGGATGTCACTAGATTTTAATCTGCGTAGGTGTACATCAACACGAGGTCAGCAAAGATGTCTGAAGAGAAAACAATTGACGGAGCAAAAAAGAAGAGGAAACGAAAAGAGCTTCAAAAACGTACACGATATGATATCTATGCTGAGTTGCTACGTGTCATCTACATCTGGGGATTCTGTCCTTTGACTCGAGCTGCACGGTCAACCAATATGCCTGTAGATCGTGCCAAGGAATCAATCAATGAACTTGTTGAGCGGGGCCTTCTGGAAGAAGATGACGATGATGGTATGAGAGTATACAAAGTCACTGTACGAGGTCATCAGTACCTTGAACTATACAAAAGAATGGCAGGACTTGTCGGAATTCCTATTCCGGAACCAATCATTGGAATGTAGAAAAACCGAATAGAGTGGTAACAAATTGTGACTTCATGATGTGACTTCTGCTTAAATACTAAAATTGGGAGAATTATCATAGAAAACTATCATAGGTGAAGGCCAAGATGGCAGAAAAATTTGAATACAAAAATGAAAGCGTTGTCGAACTCGGCACCACTGATGGTGATGTCGAAATTCGCAACTGTAGAAGACTTGCACCTCAACAAGGAAGCGAGATTATAATCTCAGGAACTCTGACTGTTTTTGGCGATTTGGATATTGAAGGCTCCCTCAAGTGTGAACGCTTGGAATTAAGAACCAGAGACCGAATTGCTGTCCACGGAAACCTGATTGCTACGAGTGGTGTTGATGCCCGAAAAGGATCACTTGATGTAGATGAAAATCTGGATTCTCGTGATGTTGAAGTAGGAGCCGCACTTAGCGTCGGTGGAGACCTCAATTGTGTCTCTGCAAAAGCAGGAGCATCAATCAAAGTGAGTGGAAACGCAGTTGCTCAGAGATTGACAGGTGGTGCATCGGTAAAGGTTGAAGGAGATTGTACCGTTGAAAGAATAGCTGGTGGCGGTTCAGTCGCAGTCTATGGAACAATCAATGCTGAAGAATTCGATGCTGGTGGATCTGGTAAAGCAGTCACTGGAGTTATCAAAAAAGTATCAGTCGGCGGAAGCTTCAAAGCTGAAGATGCAATCGAAATTGATGATCTTGATGTTGGTGGTTCAGCAAAGGTTGGACCTGGTTCAATTGTGAAACATGTTGATATTGGTGGTACCTTCAAATCCGAAGGAGACCTTGAATTCATCGAAATAGATGTTGGTGGAACAGTCAAGATTGGTGGAGCTTCACGTGGAGAATCCATTGATGTTGGTGGTACTGTAAAGACTGAGGGAGACCTAACTCTCAAAGGAGCCATCAATGTTGGTGGAACAATCGCAGTGGGTGGAAACCTGACTTGCGAGGACAAGATAAAGGTTGGCGGAACAGTTCGAGTCGAAGGAAAGATACACACCTTTAGAATCATCGTTGGTGGTGAAATCAGTGCAGATTATACTAAAGCCACTGATGGAGCGAGAATTGGAAAACGTGCTGAAGTCAAGGGTCCTATTGAATCCAAAGAGATTCTCATACGAGAACGTGCAAGGACAGATTCACTCTATGGTGATGATATTCGTATCGAAGAACGAGCGCGTGTGAGGAATCTATACGGTCGTAAAATCTACATTGAACGTGATGCAGTTGTTGAAGGAGAGACCCTCTATACAGAGAGTCTTGAATCAGAGAATGGTGTAGCCTTTGGTTCAGAGCCAAAGAAAGTAGATAAATTGCCTCCCCCGGAAGAAATGGAGTAGAACAGATAACTGAGCCTTCACCTCATAATTTGTATAATGAGCTGGGAATAAATCCCAGCTCTCTACTCTTCATTGCTCTTTTTTAAAATCAGTATTCGTCGAGTGCTATCATGATTGTAGGGATTACTCTCAAAGTCTCCAAACTCTTCTATAATTTGGAATCTTGAGAGACGCAGCAAGAGATCTACTTCTCTGTTGTAGAGAAGTGCAGCAGGAGAATTTACCTTGACTTCTTCGATGATTTCACCAGTCTGATCACGGACGATATATCGTAACTTGAAGTTCATCAATTGTTTAATTGTGTCAGAATGAATCTCTCCCTCTCTGGTAACAGATTTACCATCAGATAGGGATACTGGATTTTCCTTGAAATGAACATGCTCATGTTGGAGGGCTCCGGGAAAGAGATCTAGAATGAAAACACCTGAATCAGAAAGATGGTTATGGATGCAGTTCAGTGTTGACAACTGTGCATTAGTTGTTAATGCATGGCTAAATGAATTTGGGATTATGATAAGTGAGAATCTTCTATCAAGATGGAATTTACTCATATCGCCTTCAATAATAGTTATCCGTCCAGTTATCTGACTATTTGCTGATTTCATCCTTTGTCTTGCAATTTCAAGCATGGATGGAGACTTTTCAAGAGAGACCACCTCATACCCTGCTTCTGCAAGAGCAAAGGATACCCTTCCTGTTCCAGCTGCTAGATCCAAGATGGGAGAACCAAATCCTTCTGCATATTTCAAGAAAAACGGAATATCAGAATTATCCGCAAAGAGATCATAGAATTTACCGACCCCTTCATACCCAGATGATGTGCTATCAAAGTGGTCATTCTTTCGTGAAGTCATCCTATGCACAACCAATCATAGGCATCTGTTCCTATTAACTGTTAAACAAATAATTCTCACAGTACATTCTATAGGCAAAAAGAATAGGGAAGGGATGCGGAACAAATCCAATCCAATTCCAACATTTGCTTTCAATCGCAACGTCCGAGATTCCACATCCCTATTCTATTCAACACAAATCAGCATCTTAAGCGTATATGTGTACGTTAGCACACAATGAAACGCGAATTGAAAATCATCTCTATCAACACCTCCAAAATTGGAATCAACCACTTCAAAGCCTTTATCAAGTCAGTTTCTAGTCTTCGCATCGTTCACAGACCCTTAGTTGGCATAAGGTAGTTGAATTGACAATGACCGTTGATAAAAAAATCATCAAAGAGTTATTCACACGAACTCTGAAGACAAGATTATTCGAAGAAAAAGTGTGGAATCTATTTGGAGAGAATATTGTCCCTGGCACACTGCATCTATATCTAGGACAAGAAGCTGTTGCAGCAGGTGTGACCACAGCTCTCAAAGATTCAGATTGGATTCAAAGTTCACATAGAGGTCATGGACATGTTGTTGCAAAAGGTGCTGACATGAATGCAGCTCTAGCAGAACTCCTTGGTAAGAAAACAGGTTCATGCAAGGGCAAAGGAGGATCAATGCACATCACTCAATTTGATGTTGGAGTATTAGGTGCAACAGGCGTTGTTGCTTCAGGCTTACCAATAGCAGTTGGTGCAGCCTTATCTTGTCAAATGAGGAAGACCGATGATGTAGTAGCATGTTTCTTTGGCGACGGTGCTTCAAATAATGGAACGTTTGGAGAGTCATTGAATATGTCTGCTATCTGGAAGCTACCCTTAATCTGGGTTGTGGAGAACAACTACTATGCAATGGGCACTCCAATCAAAATGACGTGTCCCAGTTCAAATATTGCACAGAGAGCTGAAGCATATTGTATACCCAGTGTTGTTGTCGATGGAAATAATGCCTTGGCAGTCTACGAAGCCGCTATTGAGGCAGTGAAAAGAGCAAGAGAGGGAGGAGGGCCAACGCTCATCGAGTGCCAGACCTACCGAATGAAAGGTCATTCAAGATTTGATGCGGCAAAATACCGCCCAAAGGATGAGGCAGACTATTGGTTGAGTGAGGAGCGTGATGCTGTAAATGTCATTCAAAAAATAGCACTTGAGCAAGGAGCCATCACTGAGAAAGAAGCCGAAAAGATTCGGGCAAAGCTGCAGAAAGATGTAGACAAAGCAGGAGAGTTTGCGAAGAAATCGGAGTTTCCAGAACCGGAGGAAACTCTAGACGATGTCTATGCGGAGGCGTTCTAAATGACAAATATGACATACCGAGATGCGCTTAAGGCAGGACTTCGAGAAGAGATGCTTCGAGATGAACGTGTCTTCCTTTTGGGTGAGGATATCGGACTTAACTGGGGTGGAGCATTCAAGGTAACGAAAGGACTAGCCGAGGAATTTGGTGAAGCACGCGTAAGGGACACTCCAATTTCAGAGAACACAATTGCAGGTGCAGCAGTAGGGGCAGCTATCACAGGGATGGTGCCTGTTGCTGAAATTATGTTTGGAGACCTCATTACTCTGGCAATGGACCAAGTCTGTAATCAGGCCGCAAAGATGCGATACATGTTCGGAGGCCAGACTTCAGTTCCAATGGTACTCAGGACTGTCTTTGGCGGAGGTAAGAACATTGCATCTCATCACTCACAGAGCTTAGAGTCATGGTTCATGCATACCCCAGGACTAAAAATTGCAGTTCCAGCATTTGCGTCAGATGTCAAAGGGTTGATCAAGACAGCAATAAGAGACCCGGACCCAGTTCTCTTTGCTGAACATAAGTTGGTTTATGATAAGACTGAAGAAGTTCCAGATGAAGAATACCTGATTCCATTTGGAGAAGCAAAGATTCGACGTGAAGGCACTGACGTAACTCTATGGGGTACGTTCTTTATGTTGCATAAAGCACTCGAAGTAGCTGATGAACTTGAAAAAGAAGGCATCAGTGTAGAAGTAATTGATCCAAGAACTCTAGTGCCCTTGGATACGAAGACACTCATCGAATCTGTGAAGAAGACGGGAAGATTGGTTCTTGTTACAGAAGAAACAAAAACGGGAGCTACAACAGCAGAGGTAGCGACTATTGTTCAAGAGGAGGCCTTTGACTGGCTAGATGCTCCGATAAAGAGAGTGAATGCCCCAGATACACCAGTTCCATTCAGTCCACCTCTTGAAGATTATTTCATTCCTGACAACAAGAGAATTGCTCAGGCAATTCGTAATATTGTATAGGTGATTACAATGGTTACAACAATGATCATGCAACGGATGAGCGTGGCAATGGAATATGGCGTCATTCTAAAATGGCTAAAGAAGGAAGGAGATAAAGTCAAGAAAGGAGACTTGATTGTAGAGATATTCGGAGAGAAGAACGAGTTCGAGCTCGAATCTCCAGCTGATGGAGTGATTTTGAAAATCCTCTGTGATGTTAATGATGAAATCCCAATTAGTGAACCAATAGCATTCATTGGCAAAGAGGGAGAAGAAATCCCAGACGTTCGACCAAAGAAACTCAATGCAAGTGGAGCAATTACCACTACCACACCTGAATCACCTGCTCTTGGTCAAGAAGCAAAAACAGAAGTCGTAGCTGCTCCATTAACAGAAACAAGGCTACCTGGTGGAAAAATCAAAGCTTCGCCTAGAGCAAAGAAGAAAGCAAAAGAGCTTGGTGTGGACCTTTCAATGATTATAGGAACAGGTCCAGACGGTAGAATTGTCGAAAAGGATGTTGTTATAGGTAAAGATTCAGTACCTCAAGTTGCAATCTCTGATGAGAGGAAGGTTCGAAAAGTTGAGTCCATGACTCCTCTACGAAGAACCATTGCTAGAAGAATGACCCAGAGCGCGCAGAATCCTCATATCACTATGATTACAGAGATTGATATGACTGAAGTTGTAGCACTCAGGAGAGAACTTAATTTTCGTGTAGAGAAAGAACACGGAATCCGTGTATCATTCAATGATATAATAGTGAAAGCTGTAGCAGATACTCTTGAGAAATTTCCAAAGTTCAATGCAACTCTTGTAGGAAATGATCTCCATATGTTCGATAGTGTGAATATCGGAGTAGCTATGGCGACTGATGACGGCCTCATTGTTGTTACAATTAGAGATGCCAATAAGAAATCAATTACTGACATTACTATAGAAACAAAGGAGAAAGGAGCTCGGGCAAAGGAAAACAAACTTGCCCCTGAGGAACTAACAGGAAGCACATTCACTGTGTCCAATCTTGGTCCCTTTAATGTGGATCTTTTCATCCCAGTCATTAATCCACCAGAAACTGCAATCCTAGCATTAGGGCAAATCAAAAAGAAACCTGTAGTTATAGAGGGTGATGCTATAGCGATACGTTCGATGATGATGGCATCATGTGCAGTAGACCACAGAGTCCTTGATGGCGCACCAGCTGGTCAATTTCTGGCAACTCTAAAAGATACACTAGAGAATCCATTCATGATGAAGATGTGAACTCGATTAGACATCGAACATTCACATGGTAATGATGAAGAGAGAGAACATGAGAAACTTAGGGTGTGTAGTTGCAATTTACTGTTCAACTGATTTTAGTGGAGTAAATGTCTCCTTTTTTGAATTATTCAGTATGGACTGTTATTAGGCAACTCGCGCCACTTTGAAATGAAAGTGAGAACGATAGTTACCCTTCCGTATCAATTCTATCAAAAATAATCAGGGGGACCTTAAATTATAGCACCAACACTTCATATCGCACGTATTAGACGTGTCAAGCCTCGAAATACGACATCTGCTCCGTCTCAACTGTTGCTCTGAGACCTTTCCGCCGATGGTGAGCAACATTATTTAGCCATCGGCACTAGTTGGGCACCCTTGATTTCAAACGGTGCAACAGATTAATCAGATATGGCTAGTATCGTTCTGTATGTCATGGCGTCTGCTTGATTATCATAATTCAAACATCTATCAGAACCTTGCAGTAGATGAAGCACTCGCTAAGACATACTTAGAAACTGAAAACACACTTAACACAATCCGCTTTTGGGAGTCGAAAAAAGCTGTAGTGATTGGAAGGTTCCAATGTGTCCACAAAGAAGTGAATCTTAGATTCTGCCAAGAAAATGGTATTGCAGTTGCAAGAAGATTCACAGGCGGAGGGACTGTGTACCATGATCTGGGTAATCTAAACTATTCACTTCGTCTCCATCAGTCTCATGAGTATGTGCCAAGGGGGCTTAAGGAACTATATGAAACCTTTATCGGAGTAATTGTAGAGGGCTTGAACTCCATTAGTATACCTGCAAGATTTGATCCAGTCGGGTCATGTATTAGAATTGGAACAAAGAAAATCTCAGGAACCGCAGGTTGGATCAAGAGAGGGATATCCTTTATCCATGGCACATTGTTGATAGATGCAGATTTGGAGAGTCTTCAAGAGAGTCTGAATCCACCAAAAGAGCAACCAATATTTCTTAGAGATAGGACCAGAATCAGATGTATGGATAGTAAAAGAGATACAGTGACCAATATATCTCATGAAATGGAGTCATGCCCATCACGGTCTGAGATACAAAAGGCGATAATTGAGACCATATCAGAATTGTCAGGAGCGTCGATTAATGAGGGACTCCTAACTCAAGCGGAGGCCGACACTTCACAGACTTTATATCAAACACGCTATAGTCAACCCACATGGAATATGGGAACTCCCACCCATGATTGATCAGTAGAGGTAGTAACTATGACTCACGATGTTGAAAATATCCTAAAGAGTTTCATGAAACATTTCGGAGCATTGAACAGAGATATCCCCGATGCGAGAAATGCATATTCAGACTTACAGAAAACGGTCCATAAAGATGGAGCGCTCCCAGGTAAATTCAAGGAACTGATTTGTATTGTTGCCAGTGTTTTAAAGCCATGTGAGGAATGCATGGTCTATCATACCAAACAAGCAATCTCACTAGGCGCGACTCGAGAAGAGATTATGGAAGCATGTTCAGTAGCAATTGTAATGGGTGGAGGACCGGCGGTCTCAGCTATGGCAGTTGTACAAGATTGCTTAGACCTCTGGGCACCAAGAAAATAATCTTAATCAAATTCAGTGAATAGAACTTTGATTGCTTTTTGACTCTCCATTAGGTCGAAACCTTTCTCCCAATCGGAAAGAGCAATTCTATTGGTAATTAGGGGAGCAACATCAATCTTCTTTGTACCCATAAGACGAAGAGTTGTCACCCAAGAGGCGGGAAGTGTGCCCCAGGTCCCAGACATTGTTAATTCCTTTACTGCCATTACATCAAGATCAATATCTAGAGGTCTTCCGCGAATCCCCAGTAGTGTAACATGACCTGCGACTTTTACAAATTCCAGAGCCTGTGTGCAGGCTATGCAAGCCCCTGATGCTTCAATTACAACATCAGCACCTCGCCCGTCACTCTCATCCATTACTGTTTGAACTGGATTAGGATCCGTTTGAACGTTGAGAGTCAAGTCAACACCAAGATTCATTGCAATATCAAATCGCCATTGGTCTGCACTCACCCCAGTAAGAATGACTTTTCCTGCACCCATCGATTTGGCAACTTGAGCTGCAAGAAGACCCATCGTGCCAGGACCTTGGACAACAACAACATCACCAGGAATGATTGGAGATTTATCGATGACCGAGTGTACAACACATGCAGTTGGTTCAGCAAGTGCAGCCTCTTCCAGAGTCACCGATCCAGGTACTTTGTGGATGATGTACTCTGGGACAGCTAGGTACTTTGCAAACGCACCATTTGCAAGAGAAGTTCCCAAGATTTTCTTATCCTGAGCAGTGCATCTATTCATATGGCCAGTCTTGCACTGATAACAGATACCACAATATTGCGTAGCAGGTGATACAACAAGGTCACCAACATAGACCTGACTTACCTCAGATCCAACCTCTACTACCTTTCCTGAGTATTCATGGCCAAGTACAACAGGGGGTGTGTAGAAGGCTTGATCGTGTTTGATGTGTATATCTGTTCCACAGATACCAGCTGCTGCAACCTCAATAAGCACTTCATTCTTCATAGGCTTGGGTTCAGCGAGGTCCTTTAATTCGAGATTGCCAGGTCCCCGAGCTGTCTTCATTAGTCCTCTCATAGTTGTGACCGTAGGAAATCTGTAGAACTCAGCTTATAGAATCTTATGGATGAGTTCGAGAATAATAATTAATGCTCTAAAGAATTGAAAAACTGGTCGGACTCTTCGCCTTGATCCAGGGATCTAACACGAAATCCTGTACCTTGCTCTGTTCTAAGCTGACTAGCAGTCTGGGCACCGACAAAACGTTTTCTCACATTTGCATCTTTCCCCAACCAGAGGAAGACATTCTTTCCTTCATCATCAATAACACAGAGAACGCTATCAGAAGGCAGACTGTTCTTGTTAACACATACTTCAATCGATGTCCCATCATCTTGCATTGCTAATGCATTAGCCATTTAGATTCCTCGAATCTTATTAAGTAAATCAACAGACTGATGCTGTTGAATCCTCCAAATACAAGCTAGTGAAATACTTTACTCACGAACCTGTATATATTATACTAGGATGGTCTCGGTCATGAAAATGACTAATGAGTATAGGTAATACGAGCTTACGTTTACAATCTCTCGAAGGTAGCTCTGAGAGTGCCACCACAGTAACTGCATTTTGCTTCAAGTGGACCAACCCAATCGATTCCTTCTTGACTGATAGCGGCACCGCAAGATGGACATTTCGTTGGGAGGCGAACAGTAGTCATCTCAGAACCATCAGAACGAGTTTGTCCACGATGTCGATCTGGAATAGCAAATGGGGGAGCCTCCATTGTGAAGCTTCTGGCAACTCCACTAGCGACTCTAGCACCACTACGACATACAGAAAAAACAACGACTACGAAAATAACCACAAAGATGATGCTAATAATAATGAACATTGTCATGAAATTACTGAAGAAACTATCAACCATAGTAAAGGGGTCCCACATATCATGCTGCACCTAGTATTGGTTCTGGTCTTGACACCTTATTATCCTTTTTACAATTCAAGTCAGATACTTACCTGGCTTCTTCCATTCCGGCGCGCAGTGAAATTGCAGTCATAAAGAATCGTATTGCGATAGCCAACATACCTAATCCAAA
This sequence comes from Candidatus Thorarchaeota archaeon MP8T_1, assembly GCA_002825465.1. Next base: position 40,236 of record PJER01000011.1, on the reverse strand, counting down.
TGCGATTCCGAAAATAGTAGGGAAGATACCTTCAAAGGCAGTAAGTCCGAAATATACCAGTAAAAGGCCTAATCCTCCACCAATTATCAGATGCAGAAGGCCGCTCAGAAGAGTCATTCCACGGAAGGCCATCTTTCTTGGAAATTTCATATTGATAATTCGACCAGAAGCACCATCGACTAATGCATCATAGTTTCTAATCTTGTAACAGTACTTTATGTGCCATATAGGAACACTGACGAGAAAAACTGCAGGAATTCTTGTTTGAATATCCATTTTTGTGATATGATCAACTTCTTTCATTGCCTCATCCTTTAGGATGTTAGACATAGCCTGTGTAGCTCTTGTCACTGCAGTTTGCTGGTCCATCTGAACGGGTATTGTCGTCCCTTGTACCTCAAGTATCTTATCCATGTTAAAGAATTCTTTTCGCTTTGTAGGAATGACATAATTGTGTAATTCTTTTGGAGTGTCAGGATTTGCTGGAACGAATATGTCTTCTTCAACATCAAGCGAATTGGTTTCAGTGATAGTATTCCAGTTTAAACGACTTACCTCCGTTCTACTTCCAAAATCAGGTTTCTTCTGCACACCTGTATAGCTACCCTTCGCTTCTACTTCAATCACCCAAAATGGCCAGAAGACGAGTTTACTCTCAAGTATTTTAGATCGATCCAGACCCTTTGGAGCGCCAAGTTGTTTAGTTCCCCATGTGAACATCTTTTCAGTTGCCATATCTAAATCATATTGAAGTTTCATCAAGTAATTCTCTTTTAGGATCTCACCTGTCTTCACATTTACAGTGGTGCCACAGTATTCACAGACTATGGTGCTACTTTGTTTTGGAACATTCAGTCTTCCATCACAATGAGGGCATTTTATCTCAGTCATTTCACTTTGCCTCCAAGTTTCTTAATCGCTTCAGTTAGACTGAAGTGATCTCCACGCTCTTTACCCTCGGTATCAAGTTCTACTTCATACCGCAAAGCCCCGCCTAGCACAGTGATGGAACCAAACCATAATACTCCAGCGGCAACAGCAATTACTACGGGTACGATCCAAATATCATCACTATTTGAACTACCTTGGAAGAGAACAAAGAGAATGTATGGAAGAGCTTGAAATAAAAGAGCTGAACCAATCAACAGAAAAATACTGGAAAACCATTTCTTTGCTCTATATCTCTTTGTTACTGGGAGTTCTCCGAGTAGAACCTCTCCTGATGCTCCTGAAACTGCAATTCGGAAGGTTCCTTTCTGATAGGAATATCGAACTAACCAATATGCGACATGTGTGTATATACTATCTTTTGGAGTTATACTCAATCTATGATCTAGGAGCTTGTCTACATGTTCAAGTAGTCCTGCACGTTCACGTTCCTTTCGAGTTTGTTCTGCCCTTCGCGATGCATCGGATTCATCAATCTCTGAGTTAAGTACAGGTGCCCCTCCAGCCATTTCAATATCGAAGTTTTTGATTCCGCTATCATCGATTGATAGTATGAATTCATTAATACCAAAAGTAGCAGCATGTCTTCGAGCTATGACCCATTCTGTTGCTAAACCAACATCACTCTCTTCAATCTTGATATAACGAGTATCGCCTCCAGTCCCCTTTTTCTTGTAACCAAAGTGATAGGATTCGTAATCACCTTTTACACGAAACAGGGGAATCCACTGAAGGATAGGTTCTTCCAATTCAATATCTTTCAGGACACCTGTGCCTACGCTCTTTCCTGCAGCTTTCTTCAACCAGTTATTTACTACTTTTTTCACTGATTTCGAATCAAGTCGATTTGGGATGATAAGATGCTTAATCTCAGACCCGCCAATTGTGAAAGTAAATCCACAGTAGGGACAGGTTGCAATCACATCATCTGCTCCTAGAGGGTACGGACCATTACATTTCTTGCATCGAAATTGTTGGATTGATGTTGATTTGGTGGGCACTGGATCGACTCCTACGCGTTAATGAAAATCTGAACATTTAGTGTTAAGTAAGACGTAATTTGACAAGACAAATCCTTAGTTACTACTTAATCTCAATCAAAAATCGTCTTCGGAACGTATAAAAGATTCACAAGTTTGAAGAGATAGTCAGAGAACGCTGGAGGCGTAAAGCAAATTGCAAATACCTACATTTCTCCTAAGGAAACTCTACATCAAGGGTAGTCTAGAAAATGTTGATGATGGATTCTTATTCAAATTGAAGAATTCAATCTCTTCTGGTACAGCTATTAATGTTGCACCAATCAAGGTGAATGGAAATGAATATCCACTTGATGCAACAACCATCAGTTCCGAGGATGGAGAAATAGCTGGCAACGAAATATCGGAAGGCAATTCCTTCCCCATCAAGGTAGGTCTTGACATAACAATTCATGTCAAGGGAGAACAACTTCCTGAAGGTGAGCACACTATTGACATCTCACTGACAACAAAGGAAGTTGGTAAACTAGCCTTTGATGTAAAGGATAGTATCTAGATTTTCTAATGCAGAGGGCTTTGAGCCTTCTGCACAGTATTCTTTCTGATATGTTAGTAGTTAAAATAAGAAAGGACAATAGTTTTCTGCTTATGATGCGCTCAAAAATCGGTGGAAAGTATGTATGTTAAGATACGCCAAGATGGTGCTCTCGGTTTAGGTCGAGGCACAGAGGGAGAAGCTGAAATCACATTGGGATATGGCGAGGCCCATATGGTCGCTGCCGCGCTAGAAAAGCTCGCTCAGACTGCTAGAAATCATAAACAAACCTATCTCAAGACTACAAATACGGGAGCAGGTAATAAGATTGATTTCGAACGGTCCGATACAGGAACAATAACGATTACAGGTGATAGGCAGAAATACATCTGCACAGAACCTGAGATTCGGGAACTTGCGAATAAACTTCGACACTTGCCAAAAGTTGAGGTCGCTCCGCCTTCAGATTATGTGAAGAAGATAACTCCTAGAAATGGAGTTTGTCTTGTACTTACCAATGGAGGACAATCGATCAATCTTAGACTTCCTGAAGCTGCCTTATTGAAGACAGCAATTCGAAGTAGCATCAATGCTAGATGGTTTGATGAAACAATTGCAGTAGGTCAGAGAAAGATCGTTTGTAGGCGAACAAGTGACCTAAAGTGGGAATTGCATGGTGGCGAAGCTACTGTGAATTTCACGGCTTTCGAAATTGAGTCACTGGTCACAGGTCTGCATAATGGAATATTGGATGTCCTAATGGATCTGGTCAAGAGTTTCGGAAGTGATGATATCTCGGACATTCGAGTAAAGAGTGTGATGCAAAGAATTGAGCAGGATACTGCTAAGATCTTTGCTGAGGACAAGAGTGCAAAAGGTATCACCAAGGATCTCACAAAACGAACCAAGTCAATAATTGGAATTGGAGAGTTTGCAGATGAACGTGCAAATCGATTCATCGATATGTGTCAATATGTCTATGCCAAATTGGATACAGATTGGCACGAACCCATATACGACCTATTTGCTTCAGCCTTTGTAGCACCTTAACAGAGGTCTAACCAAGTTTCTCTCCAACTGAATCAAGGATAGCAGTTGACCAAGGGTACCGTTTCAGAATCGTATTCATGAGACGGTCCACCTTTCTTTCTTCAGAAGTCCCTGAATATGCGAGGAGAATCACGAGACCGCCTCTAGTTCTCTTGAACTTCTGATACATTGTTTTTGTTGTGTTAATCGAATCGCAAACCACCATAACTTCCGCATGTGGTATATCCAAGTCCCGCTCTCCGACAGGTGACATGACCAAGACATGTTGGTGTATATCTTCTCTGAACGAACGGAGCACATCTCCTTTGTTCCGAGTCTGACCTGTAATGGTAAGCACGTTTAGTTTCGATTTCTCTAGAACATCCTGAATCTGGGATACCATCTCAAGATAGGATGTGAGGACTAAGGTCTTCTTGTGTTCCTTGGCAATCTTCAACACACGAGTGACCTTTGATGAAATAGTCGGCAAAGCTCTTCGGAGGTCATTCACATTGAAATAATGCTTAATGTAATCACCATAGAACATCCGAAGAAATTGCTTAGGTGGCATTGCATAGACATATTTTCTGAGCATGAGCAGGCTCGAATATCTTCCCTTCAGCTGATCAGACACAGGAAGACGGTCGAGAAGTAGATGTACTCGTCTTGAGTCTCCCTCAACCATGTCCAAGTTACCATCTTCTTGTAACTCATTCATAATCTCTGTTCGAGTTGTCCGGATGAGTTCATCCAGGACCTTTGAGAGAGTCCTAATTTTTTGATCATTGACTGTACTTACCGTAAGAAGTGTGGGTTCAAGAAAGTCCTCAATATCAGTACCATAGAGATCTTCCATACTGATGACCTTTGCACCGGGAATGTATTGCTTCAAGGTAGACAATTCATCACGTATCTCAACTTGTTCCTTGGTGAAGACAGCATGGTCATCTCTGAGAGTACCACTCATCCCAATCACCCACTTATCTTGGAGATGCATGAGGAGGGTGGGCCATGGAAAGATTAGTGCAGTACGTCCTCCAGTTCGTCGAACCAAGGTGTCTACTTCATTTATCAGAACGATTTTGAAACGGTCGAAGACTGAAGGATCCTTATCAAAGGTAGATGCAAGAACCTGAGGCGTGGCTACAATCACACGTTTCTCTTTCAGATTCAATCTTCGAAGTCCAGACCGTACTCGTGATGAAAGTTCTCCCAGGTCGTCTTCGAGACCTCCATACTCTCCCTTGAGATAATCAACGGTCTCAACAAGAGATGAAGACGAGTGTACTACGATGATAATTCCTGTATTCGGGAACTTTTCAGCAACAATTTGGTGGGTTATGAAACGTTTCCCCAAACCGCAATCGAGTTCCAAGAGGAGAGGAGTATCCTTGTTCTCACTCACTCTATCCAAAATGTAAGTCTGATATCCTCTTGGAGTATACTTGGGTTTGGTCATCGTAATTTCATGTCCGATTGAAATGTTAAGAACCCATCTGATAAATCTGAATATTCTAGGATTATTCCCTGGTGAGTCTATCTACTGTTTCTGTGAACTCGTCATATGGTAACTTCCAGCCTTGATTTTCATCCAGGAAGAGATCCATTAGATGACTATATCCTTTCATTGAGGCATCCAAAATAAACTGTACAAACATCTCATCCGTATATTGTCGGAGATTTCGTAGGTTTTTGAGGAGTTCATTCGTATCTTGTGATGGTAGGGTTATTTGGACCAAGTAACTTGTTTTATCCTCCATTGTAATTTGACGGGAAAATGGGAGTTTATCAAACCATAGCAGTATCTTTCCTGCATCCTTTGATTTGAAAAAGCAAGCTATCGTCATTTTAGAATCAAAAGGATTCATGTGGAGTTTATACCCTTTAATGATGCCAGATTCTTCAAGTCTCTTAACTCGACTGTGAATTTGTGGTTGTGACAGACCCAAATGCTCTCCTAATTCTCTCAAGGTGATGTCAGGATCTTCTACCAAGTGACCAAGAATCAATGTGTCGTTGGTATCAAAGCTTACAGGTTCAGTGATCTCTTCCAGATCCAATTTGATCTCTTTCGACCTTGCCATTATCTTGGGAAGCATCTTTGACCAATTGTCCCAATTCCAAGTGTCAAGTTCTGATAGGTCCGCTTCAGTACTTAGGTAATCTACAACATCAAACAGGCAATAGTCCTCAATCAATCCACGCTTCTTCATTTCAGATGCCAAATCAAAGACAACCTTTCGATTTCCAAGAGGATAGACCATGTAAATGAGGTAGCCTTCATACTTTCCATAAGTCTGAGCATGGAAGTAAAACATTGGAACCTCTTCGATTAGCTTCTTCAACTCTGATTCATGAGCTGATGAGCTGGTTACAACAAGTATGTATTCTGCAAGGCCAAGCTTCCGTTCATGCGTGCGTACTTTAGATTTGCAAACAATATCCTTTTCCTTAAGCTTGGCAAGACGGTATCTAATAGTCCGATCTGACTCATTTAATATCTCACTGAGTTCCCGGGTTGAAGTTTTGGCTCCGTGTTCTTCCAAAGCATGGATTATTTTATGATCAAGATCGTCTAAATCTACTCTGAGAGCCATTATTATCACCATACCGTCATTGTTGCCTTCAACATATACTACTTATACTTTGGCAACATCCCTTTTAATAGTTTACCATTAATTAATGGCATCAGAAAACTCGATTTTATACCGTTAATTAATGGCATAATAGTGTTTTTTTATTTGCCCAAATATCGGCCTAAGTTTTGGCAACATTTATATGCAAATTGTTACCAAATATTCGTAGGTGTAAAGTAATGGCTTTCGCAAAACTTAGGAATAAAGACACTCGCGAAATCAACTTGAAGGAACTTCAAACGCTCAAGTCCCAAGTGAGGACCGAAGTATATAGAGCGTCCTTCAGGAGATAGACCTGTGTCAAATCTCTCTATAGTAATACTTGGACAAAAAGAAATGGTCATGAGCGGTACATGACCATTCCCTCTTTTTTTACCGCACTCAAATAATTCTCTTGAATACCTTTGCAAGTGAAGGTCCTTTTACATGCATCTCAAATTCGTTGAACTGACCAAAGGGGACAATATGCACAGCATATTCTCGTTCGCGTAACCTCTCAGCGACTTCCTCTATCAAAGCATCTGCAAATTCAGGATCAGCCTTGCTATCATCAAGATGGGCAAAAGAGTGAAGTATGATTGAATTGCACTCCACCTTCTGTGCAAGCCAACGTATGTTCTTGACCATCTTACGTAGAACGCCTACTCTGTTTTCTTCATCAGATTTCTCTGAATGAATCCATACAAGGACTGATTCACCAAAAGGTGTTTGTTTATCGTGGGACTCACTTGCACGATACCAGAAACTCTCCACATGATACATCAATAATCGCAAGAAAAACACCTGTTCTCTAAAATCGCTCTCCATTCCCAGGAACATCAGCTTTGTCTTCCGCATCCAGTCGTGGTGGACCACCTACAGGCTGGTGTAACTTCTCCACTCTTGGTTTTCGTGGAATTGCTTTTCCATGCACCCAGATGGTATTCGATGGAATGACGGTGTCTTTTGGTACGACTGTATTTGCACCTACAATAACATTGTCACCGATATCTGCGCCTGGAAGAACAACTGCATTCGCACCAACTGTGACATTATTGCCTAGCTTTACAGTTTTCAAATACAGGCGTCCACTCTCGTAGACATGTCCACTTAGGATAGCATCATAACCAAAGAAGCAATTATCCCCTATGATGGTGCGCTCTGGATTAAAGAGTCTACCATTGCCAACAATGGTATTACTTCCTATCTTGCATCCGAACGCTTGATGGCGAGGCTTTGTATCCAGAAACACCGAGAAGAATCCAGCAAAGTAGGGGAATAGAACGTAATAGACCTCAAAGAATTCGTATAATAGCCATTCTTCAGTTTCAGGTTCGTAATAACCGTCTTTCAGATAGGGAATGCCTCGACGAGACAGTTTGAACATTAATAGTAGAAAACCTAGAAAAATCCCATAACAGGTCAGACCAAGTGGAACAAAGAGGATAAGTAACCACCAATAGTCCAAAGCAAAGGGTGGAATCCAGTATGATGTGATCCCATTGGTTACAACGAAGGTATGGATGATATTGAAAGGCCAAATGCTATTCATAAAGATAGTAAAGTTCTGGACAATGAATGCAAAGAAGAAGATTGCTGGAATAGCTGCCACTGTTAGACTAATCATGATTGAAAGAATCATATATGCTGAGTAAGCTAAAGATCTGGCCCGCATAATTAACACATCTAGAAATTGACAATATTACGCCTATGTATTATATTTTATTGAATGTGATAAATTCGGGAATTCACTACTTCAGGGAAAGAGATATAGACACTACCTCGGGACTGTCGCTCTATCGTTTCAGGTGAATTTACAATGACCCACGATGTGATTGTGGCTGGGACTGGTCCTGCAGGACTCATGACCGCAGCCCATACCTCAAAATATGGACTCAAGACCCTAGTATTAGAAAAGCGCAAACAGGTGACTGATTCGCTCATGGGAGAGCTGGTCACTGATAAAGCGTTAAGATTTCTTAGATTGAAACCAACTTCGGAGTATGTCGGAAATAAATATACTGCAATTGTCGGAGAGAGTCTTGATACAGGGGCAAACATCGTGGTGGACCGAACCCATCTTGGTAATTCCTATCTCCTTGATGAGGACAAGTGTCAGGAACTCCTGCGAGACCGTGCCCTTGCAGACGGTGCAGAATTCAGATACCAATCACGGGTCAAGTCAGTCATTAAAGAGAACAACACCGTAGTTGGTGTCAAATACAATCAGGATGAAGAGGCACTGGCAAATCTGACCGTGGGGGCAGACGGTTCCTTTAGCAGGGTCTCAGAGACCGCAGGATTCACTCATCCAAAATGGTTACTCTCGTATGGCTACAGATTCAAACTGACTGGCTGTAAGGGAATTGACCCGAACGTTGCATATTTCTATGTTGGAAAGGATGTCGGACTCGGTTACCTGTGGCTGTATCCAAGATCTGAGAGTGAGGTCAATCTGGGTATTGGAAGAGTGCCTTCCTCAAAAGCCAACTGGGATGCACTTCCACCTATGCAGGATGTCCTCAAGAAGTACATGAAGACCCACCCTGAGACCCAGAATGCTAAGATAGATTCAGTCAATGGCGGCGTAGTCCCATGTGCTGGCATAATTCCAAAATTCACTGACGCTGGAGTCGCACTCTGCGGGAACTCAGCAGGTCAAGTATCATCCATCGTGGGCGGCGGGGTTACTACGTGTTTTCACGCTGGGCAGGTCCTTGCCAAGCATGCAAAGAGAATGGTCGATGAGAACGATTTCTCCAAGAAGAGCGTCGAACTGTACGAGAAGGAGTATAGGAAGACAAAGCTTGCATCCAACATCACAAACACGGGTAAGGGTATGTGGGCGGTATCCAAATTCGCTATGCATAACGATCCAATCGCGGCTGCAGAGCTCGTACTTGGAGGTAAACTAGACGCGAAAGTCCTCAATGAGCTAATCCAGGGACACGCAAGTGTTGGGACATATATGACACTCATTTCTGAGTTCCTTCCCATGGTCATGAAGATTGGTGTAGGCTATCTGAAGAGCATAGCTGTCAGTGGACTCTAGAATTGTTAAAATAAGGAGAAGGAAGAGGTCGCCCCCCCGCGCCCACTTCCTTCGTTTTGACCGACTTCACATCGGTTTGCCCTGTACCATGCCCCATGTGAACGGAATTTAGCCATCCACCCGGAGTCGACAGCAAGAAGCTGTCGAGATACATATATATCGAAAACACTATAAAAACACTCTTATTGTATACAGTCATAAAGTTAGTAAGTAACAGAAAATCAGTCTAACTCAAAAATGAGTAGAGGTGACGTTCATACCAATCAAAAAGAAGCTGGCACAGGACCTTGAGCTGTGTGGATTTGTAGTAGGAGAGAATCAGGATTCGCGATTAATGAGTGTCTTAGAGTCAATTCTCAGACTTCAGAGAGATGCGCCAAGACCCTTAGCGTTCTTAGAGATCTATAACCAGATACAGAAAGATGATCCTAGCACTAAACTCTCCAAAGCTTGGATTCATAGAGTACTGAAACAACTCATAGAGATTGGTCTGGTTCGAGTAGACAATCCAGCAGCGAGAAGGAAGAAGTACATAGCTGACGTCAATTCAATCATGAATGGATTTGAAGGACTCAAGAGCGGGAAGATAGAAGAACTCGAAGATGAAAAGAAGAGAATTCAAAAGAAATTAGACACAATTACAGCTATAGATTGCAGCTACTTATCCAAAGAATTCGTTCGAGCCATCACTGGAAGACAAGAAGAGGTCAGTTCTCGCATTGTGAGAGGTGTTGATGAACTGCATCGAGTTCTAAGGTTCAATATGTTGGAGAAAGCTGGAGAAGGGGATATCATACGAGCAACATTACTCTGGGCTGGGCCATTTATCAATGAAACATCGAACGAGCGAATGCAGCGGTTCATGGATGCTGCAGAAAGAGGTGCGGAGGTTAGATATATCATTTCGACAGATGCCTTTGAATTAGCAGAACAAGCGAATATCGGTGGTCTAGCGACAGCAATGCAAGATATAATAAAAGGTATTTTCGCATTAAAAGCGAAAGGAAAATTGTTTGATATTAGATTGTATTCTGGTCCCAAAACATACAATCAGGTCAGTTTTAACGACGAGAGTATGGCACTCATTATTGCTGAAAATCCTGTAACTGCTACTTGGATCACTCGAGACTTCAATCCTGATTTGATCGATAATGCCAGGATGACATTTGATAAAGAATGGGAAAGAGCAAAATCGTTCCTTAGATTGACACCGGACGAATTCAAATCATTTGGTATTCCACCCAAAGGATTAATTAAAAAAATATTATCTAATGAATGAGAGAAATCGAGCGGGGAAAGGGCATAATGGATACGAGATTTGAAGGTGTTTTAGAAATTCTTCATCTCGAACTATCACGTAAGGATATGATGGTTCTTGGAGCATTATTAAAAAGCCAAAGAAGTCCTACATCATTTGTTGATTTTGATACAATTCGAAAACAGCTTGCAATAGATGAAGGAGAGAAAAAAGGGAAAGATCCCCTCATCTACAGAAGCCTGTCATGGTTGGAGTCTATGGGATTTATCGGGGTTGATAGAAGCCAGCAAAAACATGGGTATAATGCAGATGTTGTACATTTGCATAATGCACTCCGACAAGCAATCCATGAATCAATAAATGAAATTGAGAATGAGATTCAAAGGCTTGATGATGAACTGGAGTCTATTAACAAGATAGATATCACTGAGCTTGGTCATGAGATCATTTCATATGCGGCAGGAGAGCAAAAGATCGAAAAACCCATTTTTGCAGAAGGGTGGGAGAATGTTCTTCAATTACTTGAGGATAAAATCTACAGTACTGCTAAGACTGGTGATTTAGTAAGATTCTCTATGGAATGGATGAGCAATGTGGAAATAATCACACCTAGGAGATTAGAAATTCTGAGAAAATTGATGGAACGCGGAGTTACATTCCATGGGCTTGAACACAACAAAATTAGCAAAAAACATCTCAAAGCTTTTTCCGGGTATACACGAGCCTATAGAGAACAAGGATTTAATCCAGGATTTAGAATATGCGAACGCCAAAATTCAACATACCAATTTGTTGGAAGAAATGATGATGGAATTGTTCTTATAACTTCAGAAGATCCGATGTCTGCCACATGGATTCCAAGAAATGCGAATCCAGCACTTGTCGATAACGCAATAGAAACATTCGATGCGGATTATGAAGCTGGTATTGATTTCGAAGAGTGGGGGGCAACATAGAATGGCTGATGCACCAGAATTGACTAATTTCGAAAGGCTGGGAATTGATGTTAATTCAAGTCAAATGATAATGCTCAAGGCAATTATGTCAGCTGCAGGAGGAACATCAATACCTGTGACTTACAATGAAATTGATGACCATATAGAAAAAATCCATGGGAAGAAATTTTCAAGAGCTTATATTTACCGTCAGCTAAAACAGTTGGAAGATGAGGGATATATTTCTTCTGAGCAAGAGCTTGGTCACGCACGAGGATATCAGATATTGGAATCAGAGATCATAAAGATGCTGACAAGAAAGAAAGAGGATGCTTCCTTGCAATTAGTAGAAAAAAAGAAGAAGTTGACACAGGAATTAGCACTACTTCAGACTGTAAATGCTGAGAGCGCTGCATTCAAACTCTATAATCATTTGATGGGATTAGCACCCACTGTAGATTCAATTGCTATAGAAGGAATTGAAAATGTTAGGAGCACAGTGATACGAGAGTTCGGTAATGCAGCTACACCGGGAGACGAAATCAGAGTCATCGCACCAGCAAATATTCTTGGTCCGGGAAGATTGGAACAGGCAGGAATGGCAGAACTGAGTTTGATAACAAGAGCTGCAGATGGAGTAAAAATAATAGGTCTAATGATACCAGCTAAAGAATCACCCGCCGACCCGGATCTTTTCATAGAATATCTAGCAGGGATGGTTAGTCAGTTTACACAGTTAGCATCCACAGGCAATATAATTCTCAGAATATCTAAAAATCAAATCCAGACGTACAGAATGGTCAGCCTAAATCGAGAGAAAATGTTACTCTATCTAACTCACGCTGCAGATTCCGATATGGCAGCATTGATTCATCGGAAAGACAATCCAGGTCTAATTGATGATGCTGTTGATACATTTGATAGAATCTTTAACGAGAGTATTGATATCTTGGAACTTATTCGACAAGCAATGGCAAAACGTAAGGAATCTATGCCTCAATAACCCAATCTTTACTTTTAGACAGGGTCTGAAATAAATCGTCACAGACTGCTTGAAAGTCTTCATAGAGACCGTATTCACCACCTGCAGCAAAGGGGTGCCCACCACCATTGAACTGCTTGGCAATCACATTGCAGAGAACAGTGTCTTTTCCTCGTCGAATCCCCAACATTCCGCCTTGACTTAGCATAAAGAGTAGGTCTGCTACTTCCAATGATTGACCATCTATCTGAAGATTCTCAGGATTAGCTGCAAAAGTTCCCATGTCTGTTGAAGTCACTCCGCTTGGGATTTCAACGACACGAACAAGTCTATCGTGAATGACAGTATCGCAATGCCCTTCTAGTGCCTTTCTCATTTTCTTCTTCTTTTCCTTGCGATAGTGATCCACTCGTTTGTCTAGTAATGGGTCTCTAAACTTTTTCGAAGTATCATCCCAAACCCCATCTAATCCACTCTCTGCAAGTTTTGAAAGGACTGGGAAAAGTGCATCAGATACATCGTCACGATGGTCAATTGCACCAAACCTAATCACCGAAACTGCATCAGTGAGTGCAGTTGCACCATCAATCTCACGGAGGTTGAAGTCTGTATCATGTGCGACTCTAGCGAGCTCTGCACATATCTCATCACGAGGCATCAATACCTTGTGTGCAATCTCAGCTGCACAATGCTCATGATTTAGCTTCAATATTGGTTTGTTCGGAAGAGCAAGAAGGGATTTGATGGATTTTTCAGACCAGTGATGATGGTCAAGCCACACTACCTTGCATCCCTGATTAATAGCATGAGTTAGACTAGAGAGAATTGTATCGAGATTTGTCTCATCCATTCCCAAGTCAGAAACAACAATCAGAGTGTTGCGTCGTGCAGCCATACTAGAGAAAACTGGTTCGAATGCACCATAATCTGTTAGAGTTACACTGAAATCAAGATCTTTTGATTTTGCATATCGCCAGATAATGGCCGCAGAAGTCAGTCCATCCACGTCCTTATCATGACTAATTGAATGTAGTGAGGTTATTCTCCTCACTGTTTTTGACTCGCTTTCTCGTTCTTGAGGCATTATGGTACTAGTTAGCCTCTGAAGCATCCCTTTTCTTTCTTTCTGGAATAATCGAACTTAGTCGAAAGTGTTTTCTGAGGGGCTGTTGGTTTGTTTGATGATGACTGCTTCAAAGCACGAAATGATCATGAGCGGCAACGAAGCTATTGCCAGAGGCGCATTAGAGGCGGGAATTGCATTTTGTGCCTCATACCCAGGAACTCCATCAACCGAGATAGCAACCACACTACAGAAAATGTCAGACGAATATGACATCTATGTTGAATGGAGTGTCAATGAGAAAGTTGCTCTTGAAGCAGCGGCAGGAGCAAGCTGGATTGGAATTCCATCCATTTGTTCTATGAAATCCCTAGGACTAAATGTTGCTTCAGATTTTCTTCTGAATCTCAATCTATCAGGAACTGGAACCGGAGGTCTAATCATAGTAGTCTGTGATGATCCAAAAGGACATAGTTCCAGTAATGAACAAGACTCGCGATTCTATGCAAAAGCTGCGCAGCTACCCCTGCTAGAACCGTCAACCTATCAGGATGCAAAAGATATTGTACCGTATGCATTAGGTCTCTCACAAAAATATAAGATTCCTATACTTATACGGAGTACAACGAGATTGAGCCATTCAAGGGGTCTTGTTTCTTTAGGAGATGTTTCCAAGACCTATCATTCCGCCAAACCAATTAATGATAGTCTATTCAATATTCCATCACCACACTTGAAGCATAAAGACCTGCTACACAAGATGGAGAAAGTCAGAGAGGAATTTGATAAGTCAGCATGGAACAGTCAATCCTCAATGAGAGAGTTTGATTTGTTAATCATCTCAAGTGGGATAAGTCGACGATATTCCGAGGAAGCAATTCATCTCTTGAATGCAGAGGATGTCAGTATATTAAATCTCACAACAACATACCCACTACCAAGACAGACTGTCCTTGATGGTCTCAAGATGACAAAGAGAGTCCTCTTCTCTGAAGAAATAGATCCATTTGTAGAAGATGAGGTAAGGACTCTGGCAAGTGAGTTAGATACGAGACCTGAATTCCACGGGAAGAGAGATGGGTCAATTCCATCTTATGGAGAGATGACGACTGATATCATGCAAAAGGCGATTGCTCACCTCCAAAACATCAAATTTGAGGCTCGAAAGAACATAGACTCGGAAATTTTAATTCCACGACCACTCACTTTCTGTCCGGGTTGTACACATCGCAACTTCTACTGGGCAGTAAGAAAGATACGAAAGCGACTTGGGGGTAAATTGATAGTATCTGGAGACATTGGTTGCTATTCATTGGGTATCTTCTATGACCGAGCAATGACAAGTATGCAAGCAATGGGCTCAGGAATCGGTGCTGCTTCAGGACTAGGTCAGCTTGAGAGATTTGGACTTGATTCAAAGGTGATAGCTGTTGCAGGGGACAGTACATTCTTCCATGCATGTATTCCTGGACTCATCAATGCAAAACACAAGAATGCCAATCTGTCCTTCGTCATCTTGGATAATGAAACAACAGCAATGACCGGATTCCAAACTCATCCGGGTTCAGCCCAGCAAGATAAGAATCAGCGGAGAGTAAAGATTGAAGATCTAGTGAAATCTATTGGACCTGATTTTTATGCAAGAGCAGATGCAACTAATATCCGAGAACTCACCGACTTACTCCAATCAACAATTAAGAAAGATGGATTGAAGGTATTGTTACTTGATAGCATCTGTAGGCTTGATACGGCGAAAAAAGATGATGCGATTGAGGGAGTATCATTCAAAATAGATAAGGAACTCTGTAAAGGTGAAAAATGTCTTATCTGCGTACATGAATTTGCTTGTCCGGCCATTGGATGGGAGAGAAGATTAGGATACCCAGAAATATCTGACCAATTATGTATAAGTTGTGGAGCTTGCGTGGAAATTTGTCCTCATGATGCAATAAAGGAGGTGAAAGGAAACTGAGGGACCCTTTCAATATCCTTGTAGCTGGAGTCGGTGGACAAGGGAATCTTCTTTGTGGGAGAGTTCTGGCTGATGCAGCAGTGATATCGAATCTTCGCCCTGTTGTAGGAGACACTTTTGGAGCATCAAGACGAGGAGGGAGTGTCTTAACTCACCTTCGTTTTGGATCAAGAGACTGGGCACCTTTGATTCCTAAAGGAGAAGTTGACATTCTTCTAGGATTGGAGCCCCTTGAAGCACTTAGAGCTGCAGTGGGATATGCTGGAAATGGTACTGTAGCCATCGTTAGTCAAACAAAGATTCCAATAGTTGCCACCACTGAAAAGAAATATGAATATCCAGATATCAAGTCTATCCTCAAAACTATGAGAGAGCTATGCGCTGAAGTCATTGTGTTGGATGCTGAGATGACGCTGTGTAGGATTGGCTCAATGAAGATGCTGAATTCCTACATTTTAGGAGCATTGGAAGCAGTAGATAAGACTCCTTTAATGGCAGGGGCAATCAGACAGAGTCTTCAAGCAATCTTTGGGGATGCCACTGCTAATATCCAAGCATTTGATGAGGGAAAGAAATCTATTGATTAGTACGATGTCGAAACAATAGATATTTTATTAGCGTTCACACGAAAAAATAGTAGGAGTTGTAGGGGAGAGTTTCAGTACAAAGAAGAAGGCTGTTTCAAAATATGCGCAAAAGAAAGCGAACTAAATCAATCGACGATGTTTCAGTCACGGAGCTACTTGATGACTTTGTTGAATTAGAAGCTGAAGATGGAGCCAAGAAGCGGCAGATGAATGACGAAGAATACATCAAGATGATGGTTGAGAAAGAGGCTAAGAGAGAGTTAGTACGTGCAAAGCGAAACCCCGTCCAAATATCACAAAAGGAGGAGGTATCGACTCAAGTTGAGAAAGCGAAACACCCAGAGAAAACACCAGAGTTAGAGACCTTTGCACCATATTGTGAGAGTGACCTATCTCCCGAAGATGAAGCGATTGTTAGAGAAATAGTAAGTTCACAGAATCCTTTGGAAGATTCAGAACTGACGGAAGGTATGCACGTAGTGAAAGAATTCTTAGAAAACGAGGTCTCTTCAGGTGAGGCAAGACGCAAAGCGCGAAAGACATTAGAAAAATACCGAAAGGGTGCTCCAGCTTCTGGGAAGAAGGGAGTATCGCCAGTGGTATCAGAGAAGAAAGCTCCAATCAAGCGTTGTCAGAACTGCTATTTCTGCACGAGAGAGAAGAAGATCAGTGGTTCATGCTGGTGTCACTGTACAAATCCTGCGAGGTCTACTCATGCAGTTGTGAGAGCAGGTTGGGTAAAGAGTAGGATGAATCTTCCCTGCTGGAAACAGATGGAAGATTAGTTCTTGCAGACTGACATTCCCATAGGTATTTTATTACATATTCCAGAGTATGAATAACGAGTTACATCGATACCCTTGATGAACCCACAACTGCGGAATGTTCCTGATTATGCGTGACAAAAAGAAACAGAAGTCCATTGACGACCTGTCAGTATCTCAATTATTTGATGAGTTCATTCATCCAGAAGCTGCTCCTAGTGAAACTACCGTAGATGACATGAATGATGAAGAATACGTCAAGATGATGCTCAAGAAGGATGTCCAGAGAGAGTTAGAGAGACTGCGCAGGCAACGTAAACTCCAAAGCAAGGAACCAACCCCCACCAAGAAAGAGACCATCGATGAAGACATCAAGGAGCGATTCTTCCCTGATGCGAGTGAAGAGACTGCTGAAGAAGAACCTATCGAGGAAAGTATTGTCACTGATATCTTGAACTCACTGGTCACCAACGATATGCCCAGTCTAGCAGCAAAGATGAGAGAGGCAGTAGACTTTGTACAGGATGAGATGGGAGTCAGCGAGTCTGAGCATAGACTCGTTGAAGCTCTTGATAGATATCGTAAGATGGTAGATTCCCGAAAAGTACTACCTCAGGGATCTGATGATAATGTACTTGTCCTGAAGCGATGTCAGAACTGCTACTATTGCGCTGGTGAACGAACACGCAGAGGTGCAGTCTGGTGTCTCTGTAAGAATCCAGATAGAACACCAGAAGTCGAGACTGATGACTCCTGGGTGAAGAATAGTATCAATCTCTCATGTTGGACTCAGGTTAAGTAGTAAGTCACATCTCTTTCTTTTTGCCTTCAGCCGACCGACGGGCTTCGTGCCACATGACTTCTCCAAGGACTGTGAACATATCAGCAACACCATCACCAGTCTTGGCACTACTCTCCATGTACATGAATCCATTGTCCTCTGCCCATTTCTTGGCTTCATCAGCAGGTACTGCTCTGTCAGGCAGGTCAGTCTTGTTTCCAACACATAGGATTGGGACTCGCATGCCAATAGACTCGTCAGCTTCCTGGACCCACTTCGAGAGTTCGGTAAAGGACCTGCGTCGGGTGACGTCGAACACCAGTATGATACCGGCTGCGCCAGAGTAGTACATCTTACGCACCGCTTTAAACCGAGCCTGCCCAGCAACGTCCCACGCCTGGATTTTAATCCCTGTCGCGTACTCTGCCTCAGGTGGTGAGATGTGAGCTAGTTTCACAGCGAATTGCGAGCCGATGGTTGTCTTGTAGTCACGCTCGAAAGTTCCGGTGACGTAACGGTTGACCAAAGTTGTCTTTCCGACAGCACCCTCCCCAATCACCATTAGCTTGAAGAGGTACTGGTATGAATCAGGAGCTGATCCTGGGCGAGGAGCCATAGGTCGCCTGTTCTTTATCTCAGTGACCACAGCGCTCTCGACCTCGGATTCCGGTATCACAGTAGTAGGAGTTACCTCCGGAGTCGTCTCAGGTTCAGCCATCATTGCTTCAATATCATCAATCTCAGTCATAGCGGCAGAGGTCTCTTCAGCACCAAAGAGTTGGTCGAGGAGTTCTTCTGCTGCCTTCAATGAGTCTTCAGCACCATCAGGCATGGTGGTCTCGAGTATCTTCTGAGCCGCGTCCCGTTGCATTGGGTCTCCAAAACCAGTTCCAACTACTGGACCAAAGGGAGACTCTTCCTCAAAATACTCTTCATCTGAAGCTGTAACATCTGTTGGCTCGATAGGGACTGGTGCAATGTCAGCAGGGGCTGCTACAGCGGCACCCTGTTGGACAAGAATAGCAGTCTCTGGAGTTGTGACCTGCTTTACCGTACCGCTGGCATCGGTCCACATGAGTACGATTGGTCGAACAATGACTGTGCCCTCTTCTTTGGGCAAGAGGCGAATGTCAATACTCTTACTCTCCCCAGGGGCCAAATCAAACCTGAGCTGCTGTGGTTCAACAGTCATATGGTCCTTGGGAAAATGATAGATCTTACCAGCAATCCCATTGATGGGTTCATCGCTGATATTGTAAACAGTAAGCTTGCCATTAAGTTCTGAGCCAGTCTCAGCATCAGTACTGACCTCGAAGTTCGGAATGATCTTGTAGAGTCCCTCAATCACCTTCAGTGGTCCATCAGAGACCCCTACCTGGACTTCTTTCCGACCATCTCCACCAGCATCACCAACATTGATTGCAAGGATCTTCTTTCCAATATCGACTGTGGCGAGTTCAATCAGGTCTGCCATATACAAATTGTAGAAACGAATTTTGTGGTCCTTAGTGGACACAACTACTTCATCCATATGGTCAGCATTAAGCTCTTCAATCCTGATTGAGAGGGCGTCAACGCCTTCAAGAGATGCAAAGAGGTCAAACCGGCTCTCTTCGTTTCGATAGACTCGAATGGAACCGTCACGAGTAACGACACCAAGTTCCATCTTACGGTCTCCGAGAATATCACCAGATGCAAGTGAGACTACTGGAGAAGGTAGCTTGAGTGCTTCAATCTGACTGATTTTGTTCTCACTCACTTTGAAAATTCTCAAAGTGTTATCGCGGTTCCCTGTGACAATCTCTTCTACTTCGTCTCCAATAACATCACAGGTTCCAATGGCGAGAGGCATGTCTTCGAGTTTGTGCATACAGAGTTCAGTGATGTTATTCTCAGTATCCATCTGAAGAACTCGTAGAGTATAATCGCTTCCACCAACAAGAATCTCGTTCTTTTCATCTCCGGTGACATCAGTCACATAGACAGTTGTCACAAACTTGTCAACGGCATATTCTCCAATTACTTCTAACTGACCACTGGGAATGTATCTAAAGACCTGAACAGTCTTCCCTTCACCAGGAGACTCGGAGGCAGATAGTGCGCGACCTATGACTATCTCCATCTGCCCATCGTTATTTGCATCAGCAACTTTGATGGAGAGAATACTTCCACCAACATCATGCTGAGCTAAGAATACAACCTCTGCTTTATTTGCATCATATACACGGATGACTCCGTCACGACCACCTGTGCAGAGTTCAGCTGTGCCATTGCCTGTAACATCACCAACAGCAATCGCACTAGTGCTCTCGTCGTCGTCAATCTCGAATAGAATCTTTGGCGAGCCCACGTCAGTTACCTTCTGGAGTTATGAAATGGCACTTTCAATGATGGATTTATGGTATCTCTACCCAAAATCCAGTGCCTTATGATATAATGACAGCTACGGGTGCCTTTTTTTACTTTGTGCGGTTAACCCCCTACCCATTCAGAGTGGTTTACAGCATAGTATTTAACAATGAAACAGAGTAAGACAGTACTTGGATGTAATAATGGCAAAACTCTCTGTTCGAAACATCTCAAAGGCATATCCAAATGGAGAAAATGGAGATACCCATGTTCTAGAAAACATTTCATTTGATATGGAGGAAGGAGAGTTTCTAAGTATCCTAGGGCCTAGTGGATGTGGTAAAACAACTCTTTTGAAAATCATTGCAGGTCTACTTGAACCAGATGAGGGAGAGGTTCTCATAGATGGGGAACATGTTGAACCAGGACATAATAGAGTAGGGTACATCTTCCAACAGGAGTCATTATTTCCTTGGAGAACTGTACGGCAGAACATTGCATTTGGACTTGAAGTTAAAGGAGTATCAAAAGACAAGATTAGCAAAGCAGTTGACAATGCACTCAAGATAGCAGGAATGGATGGGCTTGATGATCACTACCCTCATGAGATATCAGGGGGGCAAGCACGAAAAACAGAGATGGCACGGAGCATTATTCTTGCACCGGATCTATTGGTCTCCGATGAGGCTTTCTCTAATTTAGATGCGCAAACAAGAAACTACCTTCAGGAAGAGTTCCTCAGAATACAGAAGGTTACAGGGTCAACAATTCTATTTGTGTCGCATAATGTAGATGAAACAGTGTTTCTCTCAGACCGGATCCTAGTCCTCAGTAATATACCTGCAAAAATCATTGCTGAATATAAGGTTGAACTTCCCAAACCCCGAATTAGAACCTCGCAAGAGTGTCTTGCATATCGGAGTAAGATTCTCGAGGTCCTTCGTGTCGAACAAGAAAAGGCAATGGTGAGAACTAAACTGAAACAGATTGCCTCCATTTGAGGAGAGATTTCTCTACTCTGAGAAATGCGAATGTTATGAGAAATCCAATGAGACCGATAAGCAGCATTCCAGTGATCACTTCTGCAGTTCTTCCAACGCTCCAATAGTTCCATATCAAATAACCAAGACCTATGCGACCTCGTAACATTTCTGCTGCTACAAGGCACATCCAGCCAATTCCGAAACCAACACGAAGTCCTGCAAAGATCTCCGGACTTGCAGAAGGTACCACAACTTTTCCTAATATTTGCAATTCATTAGCACCCAGTGTTCGTGCTACATCGATATGAACTGGTTCAGTTCGCTTCACTCCAGTTGTAGTGTTGATGAGAATCGGAAAGAATGCGCCAATCCAGATAATAAATGCCTGAGAACCTAGAACATTTCCAGGAAACATGAGTAGTGCAAGGGGAATCCAAGCAATGGGAGGAATTGGACGCATGGCTTCAACAACTGGACCCAGAATTGAATTAGCAAATCGGTATCTTCCTATGATTATACCAAGTGGAACCGCTGTACTCGTAGCTAAAAGAAAACCAAGGGTGACTCTGTTGATACTTGCACCAATATGTTCAATGAGATAGACTCCTTCACTATCTCCATACAATGTAAGATCTACGAACGCATTGAATACATCAAACAGTGTGATACGAGTAAGACTTGCAATGAGATGCCATATGATTAACAATATGACCACAGGAATGAGAACCTTCAGTACGATTAATGATAAAATATCCTGGTTACGAATCCTACGTTTTCTAAGGCTAATGTCATCTTTCTGCTGCAGTTCTGACTCAGGCATCATACTCAACACTAGACCATTGTGTCTACCTTTTTTGTCTGTCGCTTATCGGTAATATCAGGCTAAACTGTCAATAATGGTTGTGTTGATAAAATTATCAAGAAAAGTACCTGTATTGGCTGGCAGCATATCTACCAATTCCTCATCTATTAAGAAGTTGAGATACATCTCAATTCCAGTTCTATTGAGATTGTAATCGTAGATGATATTATTGAAAGCATTTGTCACAGGAGTCAAATCCATCTCCAACCAATCAACAGCAATTTGAATTGCTTCTGTAGGATGAGAGAGAATCCATTCTTCTGCCTCTTTGTGAATCGCGACAACCTTTTGTACAATATCTGGATTATTTGTCTGGAAATCATTCGTTGTAGCTAAAACGCAACATGGATGATTAGGCCAAATATCTCCAGATTGGATCAATGGAACGGATTTGTTTTCATATTCAGCTAGTGAATTGAACGGTTCCCAGGCAATAAAGGCGGGAGTGCTAGCTGAGAGAGAGTCAGCCATAGCAGCAGGAAAGACGGTTGATGCGGTTATGTCTTCGATTGAAAGTCCTGATTGATTCAAAGCTAGTCGTAACAGGAAATTCTGCACAGTTGCAGATCCCGGGGTTAAGACCTCTTTTCCAACCAAATCGGAGATCGAGGTCACACGACCAGCATCATATTCTGCTTTAGATACCATTATTGCAGAACCCTCTAGATTGACCGAAGCGAGAAGTGTAATCATGATGTCTTGATTGATACTCTTTACGAGCGCTGGTGCTGCTCCAAGATAACCCATATCGATCTCGCCAGCAAGAAAACCATCCATTTCATAAGCACCGTTGCCAAATTCTTCAAGCTGTACAGTAATACCTTCACGCTCAAAGAGACCATTCACTACAGCCACACGTAGAGCTAACTGATGTAGGTCCTTGTTAAGATAGCCAATTCGTACATCAGGAGGTGGAGCTGGATTCCATACTGCAATGAATCCGATTGATGCAACAACAATAACAATGACAGCGATACCAATTGCTTGATTCTTCTCCATGAAAGGTCTCTCCATGATTGAAGTTAATTATTTCATTTATGAGGGTTGAGTTTTGTGCTTCCCAAGCCATCAAGTTATTTAGTGAAACGCATCATACTTTCTACATGTCACTCAGAGAACGTATACCTGAACAATTACGAATTGGAGAAGAGATCATCTCCATTTCACTTGAAACTGATGTGGAAGTATTTCCAACAAGTGAGTATGTTCTTCTGGAAATATCACACAAAGCAGGCAGAGTCAATATACCTAGGATTGTTGGAACCCTTCGAAGTCTGGTAAAGGAAGAGCAAAGAATGGTTGCCATCCGGGGCTTTGGCTTCAAGGGTATCGGTCTCGCAGTTAGAGTGGCACATGAACTCAAGATAGGAGAAAAGAACTTCAAATACGAAATGACCTTTGATACTTTTGACGCATCCGACCCTCAAGATAACAGTCCAGTGACTAGTGTTCAGATAATCGTGCTGCCCCCTGCGAAAGCGTGAGATGCTGAAAACAGATCAAGGAGGTTGGAATGTATCTCAACTGACCCAAATGGTCGGAATTCTGAGAGTAGTAAAATTCGAGTCAAGCTCTCAAAGATTCAATTTCCAGAGCAGTGCCCAGTATGTATGGAACCTGCAGAAGACCTTGTATTCATCACAATTATCGAACGTTACGGGCCGGACAATTACGATGTGAGTTCTTGGAATAGGGGCACAGACAAAATAACTACTGCACTCCAATCAGCACAGACTGCCACAACATTCTCAGTTCCAACATGCCTATTGCATGGAAGTAGAAGCGTGAGAACCATGCGCACAAAATTCGTGCCCGTGATAGTATTCTTTGTTCTATTCTATCCGATCATTTTCTTTCTTCTTCAGATTAATCTTGGAATAATATATTCAAGACCGCTTTTAGAACCGACCATTAGTGTGTTGATCTTTTTTGCAATATTTTTCACTGCAGTGTGCTATGGTTTTTACCCTAGAGCGTTGGAACGAGGACTAAGGTTTGAGAATCCAAGTAAGGTTAAAGATTCTGTGGACATTAAAATAAAAAATGAAGAATACCGTCAACTCTTCATAAACAAGAATGAGATGTTTATTGAAACTACGTCAGATGAGTGACAGACTATATTGCATTGTCTTATTGGTAAGCTTCAAGAGGAATAATATGTAGAACTATTTAGAGATTAAAACACACATTCTGGGAGTAATTTGCGTGAAGGTACTAAGAATTGCAGCCATTCTTCTTTTAGTAATCCTCCCAATTTCTGTTAGTATCCAGAGAATGTCTCATTCCTTCACTATTACATCAAATTCATCTGCACTCTCATTGCCTCCTCCAATTCTTGATGATCCGATTGTTATAACCAACAACGCTGAATTAGCAGCCTTTAGTAGTGATGGCGTAGGAACTAGAAGTGATCCTTATGTCATTGAGGGACTAGACGTTGAGTCTATAAACTGCCTATCAATTTCTGATACTACGGCATTCTTTGTAATTAGAAATTCAGTATTCACACACTATCCGGGTGGAGTTGGAAGTAGTAATACCGTAAGTTTTACTCAAGTTGAACATGGTACAATTGAGAGTTGTTATATTCGGGGAGGAGATGTTGCAATTTTTATTTCAGAATCTAACGATTGCTCAGTTATAGATTGCATGACCTTTAACGCATATGATGGAATCCTACTGGACTCTTCAATTAATTGTTCAGTTATTGATTGCAGAAGCTTTGGAAATAGTATTGGAGCAATGCTTGTTAGGTCATCCTTTTGTGATATTATTAACAGCTCAATCTATGGCAATACTGAGAGAGGTGTACATGTTGAGGTCCTCTGTGAGAATATCACAATTGCAGGAAATAACATTGGCTGGAACACAAACACGAATGCTATTGATAATGGGAATAACACTGAGTTCACTGATGGTATAGTCTTTGGGAATAATTGGTCAGATTTTAACGAATCCGAAGATTATGAGATTCAAGGGATAGGAAACTCAACAGATTATTTTGCTAGAGAACTAACTGATGGACTAACACCGACACTCTATGGAAGACTTGATTTTGTGGTTGATATTGAAAGCACAGGAGAAACAATAACTTGGGATGCCTCAGATTATTTTCACTATCGATACGAAATATTTGTTGATGATACAATCCATGTGTCAGAGCCATGGGATGGAAGACGTATCACATTAAATTTGGATGAATTTGAGGTTGGAACGTATACCCTCACCGTAATAGTATATGATGGGGCAGGTAATCATGCGAGTGATGAGGTAATCATGTCTGTAATTTCATTTGTCTTAGGAGGAATTGGGACAGAACTTGTCATGCTTGCATCAGGTGTAACTGTTGTCTGCTTCATTGCTATCATTCTAATCATCAAACGATTTCCATAAGGTAACTTCCTTGATGTGTTATCAGATGTCCAAACTATTGCTATGATGAGAAGGCTATTAATTGGCTAATTATCAATGGGCACGAACCTTCCGCAGCAGGGGTGTTTGAATAGTGCTTCAAAGGAAAGTGAATGTGGTTAGTATCATAATTCTACTAGCATTTGTGCTATTGAATTCAGCAAATACATCATCAGCATACAAAACGGAATTCATCGAAACTCAGACATATACACCGCATGACCCAATTCACATTGATGGGAATGCAGACTTCTTAGCCCAAGATGCTTCAGAGAATTGGCCGGGGGATGGATCAATTGAGAACCCAATAATCATCTCAGGTTATAGCTTTTCTGCTGCAGAGCATATGTTACGTGTACAAAACGCTGACCTTCACTTTAAATTCGTAGGTAATATGCTAGATGGACTCTCATACGAGTGGTGTGGAGTTGCTTGTATGAATGCTGCAAATGGAGTTATCAAAGATAATTATGTCCATAGAGCTGCGGTTAGTATTCATGTTGTAACTGTCGAGAATTTTACCATTGAAGGGAATGAGGTACTTGGTAGCACATTTGCAGGTATTGTTGTTGAAGACGGATGTTCGAATGTGACCATCAAAGATAACATAGTTCATAATAATGCGGACTATGGGATTCACATTGGTAATCCCTATGGTTCTGAAACGAGTCATGATATCAAAATAATCGGAAACGTAGTCTATGAGAATGCACCAAGTGGAATCATGCTTCTCGAAGCAGAAGATTGCACTGTTGAATTCAATGAGATATATAGCAATGATGTGAATGGTATCGAAGTTCGATCGGGATCGCACCACATCAGATACAACAATATTACAGATAGCTATATTGGAATTTTACTCCAGGAGGGTAATGCGACAGTTACTCATAATGAGATTTCGCATGGGGATTACGGAATTTCGGTAGCAACCGAATACAATACGATTTCCTATAATGAAATAGCATACAATGAGTATGATGGTCTAAGATTCTACCACCTTTATGAAACTGGAGTAAGTGGATCTTTCAACTTTATCACCAGAAATGTGATGGGAAATAACTCTAGATGGGGAATGAATTTTGGATTGGGTACCACCATGAATATTGCATCCCACAATTACTTCTTCGAGAATGGAGATGATTGTCAGGCAATAGACGATGGAACGTTAAATGTTGTAGATGGGAATTACTGGAATGATTGGACATCTCCAGATGCAAACAATGACACCATAGTTGATGTACCGTATGAGATTGAGGGTGATGCTGATAACAACGATTCCACTCCCATGGCAGTTCCCGACATCTGGATAGATCCTTGGTTCGTGGGACCCTGTGCCTGTGAGAACGAGACCACAACGACAACCATAGGAGAGACAGTATTTGATCCCTTGCTCCTCACACTAGGAGCCTCGGGGATAGTAATCATTCTAGTTATTGCAGTGTTTGTGAAAAGGAAATGATTCAGTGTCAATACTAATTATCTTCCTCTATACATGCACATAGAGAGAGGTGCAGGGTTGGAACTCACCTAAATGAAGTTCGCACTAGTAAATATCGTGAGAAATATTCCAAATATTTAACAGAGCATAGGTGTATGCAAACCTGGGAGTAATTGATGGCCGATATATATGAACCCGAACCAACCCCTCGTGCAATGTATCAACATCAGTCTGAAAAGAAACCTCTGTTTGCAACACTTGTGACAATGATTGTAGGGATTGGCGCTTTAGGTGGAGGTTTGATCTATGTTCTTATCGGGAATATCACTCTATTCTACGATTATTCGATGTACCTACTATTCATTGGTTCTGGAAATTCCATACTAGGACTGATAGATATCTATGTAGGTCTTAAGATCTGGAATTGGAATTACGATGTAAGATACTTGGGAGTTATTGCCAACATTGGCCTGCTTATTCTGAACATAGTATCCTTCGTGATTGGAATTATTACATTCGTGCTGGTTATCATTAGTATCATCGCATTGATGATGCTGGACACATCTTCTTGATGACCATGCCAGTAAATACATAAGCACCCAGCAGGGCTCAAGCCCGTGAATTCACCCTGTAGGTGATAGTGACAATGAGTATGGACTTTGCTAAAGGAATTACTGAATTTCGCTGGCACGGTCGAGGTGGACAAGGTGTCGTGACCTCGAACCAAATGCTGGGCAAAGCCGCCCTTGCTGAGGGTAATTATATCCAAGCGTTCCCCGAATTTGGACCGGAGCGAACTGGTGCCCCAGTAAGAGCGTTTTTGCGAATCAGTAAGGTACCCATCCAGGTGTACGCACAGGTGTACCACCCAGATGTTGTGGTCTGTATCGACCCCACCTTACTTGAAGTCGTTAATCCAACCGAGGGACTCAAGGATGATGGAACTCTCGTACTTAACACAGAACGTGACCCGAAAGACATCAGAGCCAAGTATGGCTTCACTGGTGGAAAAGTGGTTACTGTAGATGCAAGTACTATAGCTATGGAAGTCATGGGTAGACCATTCTACAACATGCCAACTATGGCTGCTGCTGTTTCTGCCACAGGTGTAGTGGAAGTCAACACAGTTATTGAAGAAGTCCTCAATCGTTATCCCGGCAAGGTTGGTGATTTGAACAAGATCGCCATTGAGCGAGCTGTAAAGGAGGCTAAAGTTGGATGAGTGAAAAATACAACGAGATCCCAATGGCCGGTAACATAATCGAGCCAGGTAATTCATTGAAGTACAAGACTGGTGGATGGCGTGCAGAAAGACCCATTCACAAAGATGAGACCTGTCTCTGGATAAAGAACGGGACCTGTGGACGGTGCTGGATCTATTGCCCAGATAATTCGGTCATCTTGACAGAGAAGGATGGCAAATATGCCTACGCTTACAACTACGATTACTGTAAAGGATGCGGAATCTGCGCAAATGAATGTCCAACCCAAAGCATCCACATGGAGAAGGAGTGAGTCATCATGAGTGTATCAAAAGATAAGATCAAGATTGAGGGACTCACTGGCGATGCTGCTATCGCACACGCACTCAAGCAAGCAGACTTGGATGTTCTTGCAGCATACCCAATCACTCCTCAGACGATTATAGTTGAAGATTATCAGAAATTCGCAGCAGATGGCGAGGTCAATGCTGCAGTCATCCCAGTAGAATCAGAGCACTCAGCAATGAGCGCCTGTGTCGGAGCTTCTGCGGTTGGAGCACGTGTTGCTACAGCATCAGCATCAGCAGGTCTTGCACTCATGTGGGAGATCCTGTACTGTGCGGCATCAATGAGAATGCCAATCGTTTTCACTGTTGCAAACAGAGCACTCTCGGCTCCGATCAATATTCACAATGATCATAGTGATGGAATGGGAATGCGTGACAGTGGATTCATTCAACTCTATTGTCAGAGCTCTCAGGAAGCCTATGATACAACACTCATGGCATTCAAGATCGCAGAACATCATGATGTTTTGCTACCTGTCATGGTGGGAATAGACGGATTCATCGTAAGCCACAATGTAGAACGTGTTGAGATGCTTCCAGATGATGCGGTGAAAAAGTTCGTTGGAGTGCGAGAACCAGTCCAACCGCTCGATCCTGACAATCCTCTGACCATGGGGCCCTTGGCTCTTACAGATTATTATTTTGAGTTTAAGGAGCAGCAAGACAAAGCCATGCAGAACGTCATCAAAATCTACAATGAAGTAGAGGACGAGTTCGAGAAACTCACTGGACGAAAGTACGGTCTCTTAGAAGCATACAAGACCAAGGATGCAGATATCATCATTGTTGCCATGAGTTCAATGGGCGGTACTGCAAAGGTGGTTGCAGATGTTCTCAGAGAGAAGGGAGAGAAAGTTGGTGTCATCCGACTGAAGATGTTCAGACCCTTCCCCACAAAGGAACTTGCAAAAGCCATTGGTAAAGCGAAGGCAGTTGCTGTCTTTGAGAAAGCAATGTCCTTTGGAGCAGCTACCAATCCATTAGCCCTAGAGGTCAAGACAGCCCTCTACGAATCAGAAGCGAGACCAATGATTGCTAACTTTGTCGTAGGACTTGGTGGACGTGATGTTCCACCAACTACTTTCGTAGAAGGATTTGAGAAAACAAAGGGATACCTGAAGAAAGGAAAGGCTCCATTGTATGAAACATTGGGGGTGCGTAAATAATGGCTACAGACAACAAACCAGCAGTATCAATCAAAGACATGATCAAGAGAGACCCCATTCTTAACTCAGGCCACCGAATGTGCGCTGGGTGTGCAGCTCCAACTGTGATCAAACTCATGGGTATGGCTCTCAGAGGCCCCACAATCGTGTGTAACAACACAGGATGCCTTGAGGTAGCAACTACAATCTACCCGTACACTGCCTGGTCTATTCCGTGGATCCATGTGGCATTTGAGAACGCTGCAGCAGTCGCATCAGGTGTGATTGAGGCAACCAAGGTGATGCACAGTAAGGGACGCTTCAAGCATGAGCATGTTGACGTGATTGCACTCGGTGGAGATGGTTCCTCATTCGATATTGGATTTGGAGCTACCAGTGGAGCAATGGAACGCGGTCATGACATGGTATACATGTGTTATGATAATGGAGCATACCAGAATACAGGAATCCAACGCTCAGGTGCAACCTTCCCAGGTCAGGAGACCACAACTTCATGGGCAGGAAGTGCGATTCCAGGTAAAATGGAGCGTAAAAAGCCATTGGCACAAATAATGGCAGCACACAAGATTCCTTATGTGGCTACTGTCGAGCCTTCAAACTATCGTGATTTCATCACTAAGTTCCGCAAGGCACTCGAGGTTGAAGGACCAGCATTTGTTCATGCATTTTCACCATGCCCGAGAGGTTGGAGGTCAGCGACTGGAGAGAGCATTTCACTCTCAAAGCTTGCCGTAGAGACTGGATTACATCCACTCTACGAGGTCATTGATGGAGAGGAATGGATCATGTCAAGTGCAAGTAAAAACCTCAAGGAACTCAAACCTGTTGATGAGTACTTCAAACGACAGGGTCAGTTCAAGCACCTCTTCAAACCCGAGTGGGAAGACTTCAGAAAGAGCATCCAAGAGATGGTCAATCACGACTGGGAAGTCTTGAAGAAGAAATGCGGTGTTGAGTAAAATATTGTGACTGGAACGATTATGTTCCAGTCCTCTCCCTCTTTTTTTTGATTAACACCTATTTAGATTCTGCAAAATAGAGAGATTATTCCGAAACAATAAAATAACCCTCTGTCTGCTGCCGCATCGATATGTATTATCAAACATATCGATGGTGAAAAAATTGAGAAAAGAAACACAGATGGTGGCAGCAGTAGTAGTGATTGCAGTCATTATAGGCAGTGGAGCTTTCTATCTTTACCTAAATTCTGTACAAGGAAGAGAAACGCTCACAATATCAACTACAACCAGCCTATATGATACAGGATTACTAGACAACATCAAAGAGGCCTACGAAGAAGAATATCCAAATGTAATTCTTGCTTTCATTTCTGCAGGAACAGGAATTGCCATAACTCATGCTCAGAATGGCGACGCGGACATGATCCTAGTCCACTCACCATCGCAAGAATTGGCCTTTATGCAGGGAGATTATGGTGTCAATAGGAAAATCTTTGCGTATAATTATTTCACAATCGTTGGACCTTCTGAAGATGTGGCAAATATCAACCAGACGGATCCAATCACAGCTCTTCAAGCAATCTATGATTATGGACATGCCCACAACACAAGTCTCTGGGTAAGTCGAGATGATCTCTCTGGAACTAATTCAAAGGAGATTTCGCTCTGGAATGCTGCAGGATATAACTATTCAATAATTAGAGATGAACCTTGGTTTGTATCCTCTGGGCAGGGTATGGGTACTACTCTCAATCTAGCTGATGAACAATCATTATACACACTATCTGATGTTGGTACATACCTAAAATACAGGGCAGATGGATTGATTTCACTGGAACAACTAGTTACCGAAGGACAGGATTTGCTAAACGTCTATAGTGCAATAGCTGTAAATAGTACAACAGTCTCTGGAGTGAAGTATAGTCTCGCAATGCAATTCATCCAGTGGCTTGTAGGAAATACAGCACAGCAGTTAATCGGTGATTACGGAGTCAGCGACTATGGACAAGCTCTATTCTTCCCTGCGGTTGATATAGTCAATAATGAATCTCCAGCTCTGATATATGGATGGATTCATGACTATGCATTCTTTGACTCTGGTGGAACCCTCTATGAATGTCCACCAATGTGGAGAATGGGAGTGTTTGGGCTCTATACATAATAATCTGAGTGAGTAGTATATGACCGTAGAGAGTGACCTAATTCATATCACTCTGCAGAGCCTGTTTATATCAGGTTCTGCAGCTCTCCTAGCTTCAGCAATTGGACTTCCGATTGGTCTTCTTCTAGGATTAAAGCGATTCAGAGGAAGACAGGCAATCATTGGGATTATCAACTCATTGATTGGGATTCCAACTGTCGCATTAGGTCTCATTCTCTACCTAGTCTTTTCAAATTCAGGACCATTGGGATTCCTACAGATGCTATATACTCCAATTGGGATAATTGTTGGACAGACCATACTAGTCCTTCCAATTTTGATTAGTGTGACTACGGAAACCCTTCTGGGAGTAGATGAATCAATACGGTACTTGGCCCTCACTTTAGGTGCTGATGAACAGGCTGCAGCATTCTCAGTTGTCCGTGAGTCTGTTGGAGGTATCATTCTGGCTATGTCAGCAAGCTTCAGTAGAGCAATCGCAGAGCTGGGAGTTGCACTAATGATTGGTGGGAATATTAGAGGAATTACAAGAGTGTTGACGACATCCATCGCTCTTGAAACAACAAGGGGAGAGATAGCACTTGGATTGGGCTTGACAGTGATTCTCATCACTCTCATTCTCCTTGTGAATGCAGGTCTAGGGGCATTGAAAAAACGGGTGCAGTGGTGGCTATGGGAATAATTAGTCTTAGAGATGTCACTATGGAATTCGGGGTAGTACGTGCACTTGATAGTATCAATATGGAAATTATGTCAGGTGAGATGTTCTCAGTCATAGGATCAAACGGTGCAGGCAAAACCACAGCACTCAGGGTGATGTCTGGACTCCTATCACCCACAAAGGGAGAAGTGTACTTTCATGATGAACTTATGAACGACTCTAACCGACAAACATTGAGGAGAGCTGCTCCATTGGTCTTCCAGAAACCAATACTCTTCAACACTACAGTGTTCAAGAATATAGCATATGGTCTAAGAATTAGAAGAGTTGCGGAGGACCAGATTCGTAAAAGAGTCTTGAAAGTGCTAAAAATGGTGAATTTAAGTGGTCTACAGGACAGAGCGGCAAGGACTCTTTCGGGTGGGGAACAGAGAAGAGCGTCATTGGCTATGGCAATCGTATTAGAATCCGAATTGTTATTCGTTGATGAACCTACAGCGTATCTAGATAATGAGAGTGCAGAAATAGTTGAATCTACTCTACAAGATCTCAATTCTGATAGAGGAACCACAATTGTGATGGTAACTCATAATATTCTACAGGCACAAGTCCTTGCAAATAGAGCAGCTATGATGAAGCATGGTCGGATTCACAAATTGGGAACAGTCAGTGAGATTTTTAGAACTGAACTCAATAGTCTTCTCCGAAAGGAGTATAGAACAAATACATACATGGGTACAGCGAAAGCAATTGGTGAAACAACTCCAGAAGGAATGCTTGTACAAGTAGACTTAGGAAATGGAGTTGAGATTGATGCACTCTCTAGAAAAGAAGGCAATGTCACAGTTATCATTCCTCCGGATGATATTCTGGTTTCAAGAGGGGAAGTATATTCAAGCGCTCGTAATTGTCTGAAGGGAAAGATAGTCAATATTGAAGAGGAGGACTCAAGCGTTTATCTCTCAGTGGATATAGGTATTATAATGAGTGTCCAGATAACAGAAAAATCGAGAGAACACTTGAACCTCAGAATAAATGATGATGTATATGTGACTTTCAAAGCTTCATCTCTTAGAGTCCTCTGATTTCACAATAGAATAAAATCAGTGTCACATAGATAGCCCGAAATGCACGACAGAACATAACACTTATTTTCACCAGTAAGATTTTACTAAAAAACTATGTGCCACTCTAAGTCTAACCCCACTCCGCATGAAAATCAGAACCAGTGGTACGTAGATTCCTTTGGACGACCAATAGATTATCTTAGGATAGCCCTCACTCAAAGGTGCAATTACTCATGTTTCTTTTGTCATCATGAAGGAGAGATTCAAACCCAGAATGAAATGTCGTATGAAGATATTGAACGAATTGTTGTCCACGCAACCAAGCACGGAATTCGTCACTTGAAACTAACAGGGGGAGAACCACTCCTTAGAGATGATATTCTCAAATTAATCAGTATGATTTCACCACTTGTGGATGATGTATCTATGACCACAAATGGAGTGCATCTCAAGGATATGGCGCTTGATTTGAAGAAGGCAGGCCTATCAAGAATAAATGTTAGCTTACATTCATTGAGTAATGAAACATATTATCGAATTACAGGAGTGGACAACCTGGATAAAGTGAAAGAAGGAATAAAGAGAGCAATCGAAGTCGGTCTTACACCGGTCAAAGTGAATATGACAATTCTTAGAGATTATAATGATCGAGAGATTAAGGATATGATGAAATTTGCTGCAATGATGGGATGTGTCTTACAGATAATAGAACTGCAAGAGATGCCTGATGATACTCAAGATTATTCCAAACTACGTGTTGATCTCAACCCAATTGTATCTGAGCTTGAAGAAATTGCGACCGAGATAAAACAACATCCTCGCAACGGGAGATTTGAGTACTTAATACCACTTGAAGATGGAAATAAAGTAACGGTAGAAATTGTAAGACCCATGCATAATCCTGAATTCTGTGAAGGTTGTACACGACTCAGAGTGACCTCGGATGGTAAACTCAAACCATGCTTGTTACGTAGTGATAATCTAGTAGAAATATCAAATGATGAAGGGTTCCAATCAGATTACGAATTATTGGATAGTGCATTTAGGAAAGCCATCAAGAATAGAGAACCATACTGGCGAGATGAACATCAAGAATGATACAAATAACAGAATCTGACTTTCAAATAGATCAGGTTGTTGCAGAAACAAGGAAACCAAACATGGGATGTCTTGTCCTCTTTTTAGGCACTGTCAGGGATGTAACAGACGACAAATCAGTAGTGAGAATTGAGTTAGAAGCTGATGAAGAAGAGGCCACAAAACAGTTGCTACAGATCAAAGAAGAGACGATAGAGAAGTTCAATATTACCGATATATCAATCGTACATAGAATTGGAACACTTACTGTTGGAGAGAATATTGTGATTATTGCAGTAGGTGCAGCTCATCGACCCGATGCATTTGACGGATGCAGATATGCAATTGAACGGCTTAAGGAATTCGTGCACATCTGGAAGAAGGAAATCACAAAGAATGATGAATACTGGGTTGGTGCTAAGAAATGACAGATGATGAGAATAGTGTAGGAATGGTAGATGTTTCTGAGAAGAAGATGGTTCCCCGTATCGCAGAGGCGATGGGAGAAATAATACTTCAAAAAGACTCTATTGGCGCAATCAAACATGGTACTATCAAGAAAGGGAATGTCATTGCAGTATCAAAGACTGCAGGGATTATGGCTGCAAAAAGAACATCCGAGATTATTCCATTGTGTCATCAGATACCCCTTACATCTGTTGATGTATCTTTCACTATCGCAGAGGATAGAATTCATGCTACATGCAGAGTAACAGCTCTATACGTTACGGGGGTAGAGATGGAATCGCTTGTTGGCGTGACGACTGCACTTCTCTCAATTTGGGATATGGTGAAATATCTCGAAAAAGATGAGGAAGGGCAGTATCCATCAGCTAGACTTGAGAACATTAGAGTCACAATGAAGAGAAAAGGGGATTGATTTTGAAACACGAGCATAGACGAGACCAGAAGGTCGAAACTGGTTTTGCTGTCCTAATAGTAAGTGATAGTAGAACAAAGGAAACCGATGAATCTGGGAAAATTGCAATTGAACTGATTGAAAATGAAGGCCACCAGATCAAAGCATATGATATTGTCAAGAATGATACCAATCAGATCAACGACATCATCAAGAAATACACTCAGGATTCTGATATCAGGGTCATCTTGACAAGTGGAGGAACCGGTGTGAGTAGTAAAGATAAAACAGTCAATACTGTCGCACCTATGTTTCAGCAAGTATTACCAGGTTTTGGAGAGTATTTTAGACGACTTAGTTTCGAGGAGATTGGAGTCGCAGGGATTAACAGTCGTGCAATTGCAGGTATTATCAGTAAACAGGTCGTTTATTGTCTGCCAGGTTCTAAAAATGCAGTCCGAACAGCTCTTTCCAAAATCATTCTACCAGGACTTGGACACTTATTATGGGAGATAGACAGATGAAAGAAATGGAACCTTTCAAACTTCTTGTGTCACATGAAGAGGCAGACCAACTCATTCAGTCGAATACAGTTCCGGTTGACCGAATAGAGGAAATCGCTGTACAAGATGCAATGGATCGAGTAATAGCAGAAGATATCATAGCGAATAGATTTGTCCCACCATTTGATAGATCCGCCATGGATGGGTATGCAGTAATTGCAGAAGACACATTCAAAGCTGCTGAGGAAGAGGTTCTATTAACGTTGGAGGGAGTAATCCATGCAGGAGAGGTCTCTGAGAACCCCATAACCAACGGACATTGCCTTCAGATTGCAACAGGGTCACCAATCCCAGAGGGTGCAGATGCAGTTGTGATGGTAGAGTATACAGAACAACGAGGTGTTAGCATACTTATCACAAAACCAGTCTACCCAGGAGCGAATGTGGCAAAACGGGGTGAAGATATCAAAAAAGGAGATGTTGTGCTACACAAAGGAACTCAACTCTCACCTTCTAAGATTGGAACCTTGACAGCATTAGGTAAAATCCAGGTGAAAGTCTATCAGAAGCCAGTAGTAAGCGTGATTGCTACTGGTTCGGAAATAGTTCCACCAGGAGAAGAACTTCACCCAGGGCAAATATATGATGTAAATTCATACACCCTAGAAGCAGTTCTCAAAAAGAATGGAGCATTCGTAATTAGACACCCAATAATTGGTGATGAAACAGATAGGTTGACGCATGAACTCGAAAAGGCACTGAAATCAGATATGATTATTTTTTCGGGAGGTAGTTCTGTGGGTGAGAAGGATCTTCTAGCCAATATTCTCGAAAATAGGGGGAAGATACTATTTCATGGAGTGCAGATAAAACCAGGAAAACCAACCCTTTTTGGAACTGTCAATGAAAAACCAGTATTTGGAATGCCAGGGCATCCCACATCTTGTCTCAGTAATGCATACATATTCCTTATCCCCACAATCAGGAAACTGGCACACTTGCCAATTGCCACGCCTAAAACTGTGAGAGCAAGAATGGGTAAACGTATTGTTTCATCCTCAGGAAGGAAACAATTTCTAACTGTACGATTGGAAGATGGCGTAGCATATCCAGTTTTCAAACACTCAGGAGCGATTACTAGCATGGCTCAAGCAGATGGCTACATCATGTTGCCAGTAAACCTTGATGTTATCGAGGAAGGTGAAGATATCGAGGTCATCCTATTGGACTAGTATGTCATTTGACGATGCATTAATTTATCCGAATAATAAGTAATCATTGACTCCTTCGAGTGTGAACTAATGAAAGCAATTATGTACGACCTGAAAATGAGTAAGGTTATTCGAAAGAAGATACACGTAGCTGGAAAGTACACCATGATAAAGTACCGGTCTGATTGGCCAAGACCTAAGATTCAACATCCAAGACAGGTCCTCATTCGTTCTAAAATCGCAGGAATATGTGCGTCAGACTTACACCAAATAAATCTTGGAAATATCTCGTACGCTGCAAGTATCCTAGCTAGAAAGGATAGTCCATTCCCTCTGGGTCACGAAGTCATTGGTGTTGTTGATGAAGTAGGGAGTGAAGTTGACACCTTAAAGGTAGGAGACCGTGTTACACATTCTCCAGTTACTTCATGTGCCTGCTATGGCTTTGACCTCTGTGAGAGTTGTAAAGCAGGGCATCCCGAGACCTGTCAAGCTATTGCAGGAATCGGTGATGGATCTCACTTGGAGGAAGATTATGGGGGAAGGTTACAATTTGGAGGATTTGGAAGTGGGGGATTTAGTGAATACTTTGTGTCTTATGCGAGTCAATTCCAAAGAATACCTGATGAGATACCTGATGATGTGGCAATACTCACCGAACCTCTTGCGGTGGCAATTCATGCTGTGAAAAGAAAGGAACCCACAGATAATGATACGGTCATCGTTATTGGAGCAGGGATAATTGGACTGATGATAGTAGGAGCGATAAGAGGACTCGGTTCTAAGTGCAGGATAATTGTGTTAGCCCGTTATTCATTCCAGGAGGATGCAGCAAAGAAGTTAGGTGCTGATGAAGTGATAATTGAGAACAACAAAAAGGTACTATTTGAGAGGATATCTCAAATCACTCACGGAAACTTGCTCAAACCCGCATTAGGAAAAAAGATAATCTATGGAGGTCTCGGACCGGATATCATCTATGATAGTGTTGGGAATGATTCTACTTTGGATGACTCCTTGCGACTTATCAAGAATAATGGGACGATGGTTGTTGTCGGAATGGACTTCAGTGTCACAAAGAAAACAGATTGGGCTCTAGCAATATACAAGCAAGTGAATATTTTTGGTTCTATGATGCACGGTAGGGAAGAACATAACGGGGAAATCATCGATACTTTCGAACTTGCATTTGATATTATGATGAAGAATCCAGAATTATTTGTAGGGCTGGTGACACATAAATTTTGTCTAGATGATTATAAGAATGCGCTTTCTGTTGCATCCAGTAAGGGGAAGAATGCAGCAATTAAAGTTGCATTTGATCTCAGTGGATGAATTCCTAATTTATCATCATAAAATACTAGTCAACATTTCTAAGTTAGGACAATGGTAAGGGATAGAGGACTGCTTCCTTCAAGTTAACAAGGGTGTAACTTAATTTTGTTCGACCGGTGTAAGTCAGTTGTGGATAGGTACGAACTAATTCAAGTTTCAGTGGATATGAGAACTCTGATTGTAATAAATGGAATAATTCATCCAATGATTCACTCAAACGTATTGTATCATTTTTTCGTACTTTGGCAATCCACTCGTCCTTGATCAAGTACCGATGAAGTTCGAAAATATGCGGGACAAGACACCAGGAAGTCTGAAGAAGGCAAAATAATGGAATAAATATGAAAGCCAACAAAGACCAGTCCCATGCAGTTAGTAGATACCAAATTATCATCACTACAATGACTATTATTATTATCAACAGGAGTAGAGAATAGTAGAATGCTCTCTTATCATTTCTAACGTTTGATTCATGTTCTTCCACAATTGCAGAGGGCCAAGTAATAAGTCCAGAGGTATTTGCTAATAATTCCCTGAACGCCGCTTCATTCAAGGACATCTTGTATTTTGAAACAGGAGTTTTATCATGATAAAGAACTGGCGAATCAAACTCCTCTGGCTGTGCAAGCTGTGCATCAATGTGCATAATAGCATCCGATATTGTTTTTCTGGTCAAGCCATGGAAGGAGTACTGCTTGATTAGTCTTCTATACAAAACAACACCTCTTGCAAGTACTAGAACTCCGATAAATGATGTAATGAAACCAAGAATTTGAAATAAACCAAAACTGAGATCAAGCCACAATAACGGAAGGAAGCCAAGAATCGTAAGAAACCCTCCAAGGACTATATCTTCACGCTGGTTCCACTCTTCATGATAAGCAACGGGAAGCCCCTTTTCAATGCGTTTTTCAAACTCAGGAAAACGATTTGACCCTTCCACCAATTTTCACACAGTGGAACAAATCAGATAATTCAGATAAATGTACTTAGAAGAATTTATGGACACCTTAGCATGTATATCAATCTATGAACAATCGTATCTTTTCAGAGCTAGGTCGACCATTAATCATGGCACACAGGGGAGAATCGGAAAACACACCCGAAAACACTATGTTGGCTCTTGAATCAGCAGCAGCTATAGGAGTGGACGTGCTAGAATCCGACGTGCGACTTACCAAAGATGATGAAATTGTTTTGTTTCATGATGATAATATGCAAAGAACAACAGGAAGAGATAGCACAATTCGAGCATATTCACTGGATGAGTTGGAGGAGATTGATTTTGGATATACCTTCACACGTGATGAAGGTAAGACATTTCCCTATAGAAATCAGGGTTTGCATATTGTTACACTCAAGGAAGCTTTCGAAAGATTCCCAGATACTGTCTTCAATCTCGATATCAAGGATACTTTCTCATCAGCACCAGAACAACTTGCACAGTTACTAAAAGAGCAAGGAAGAGAAGCCTCAGTAATTATCGCATCATTTCATGGTGCGCAGATTGAACGTTTCAGAGAGCTCATGCCTGATGTACCAACAAGTGCTCATCCTACAGAAGTGAGAAATTTTGTTCTGAATACAAAGATAGGACTGCCAAGAATTCATCGTAAAGAGATACAATACAATGCATTTCAGGTTCCTGTAAAATCTGGACCTCTTACCGTCGTTTCAAAGAAATTTATCAGAAAGGCGCATGAGTTTGATCTTGCAGTGCATGTCTGGACTATTAATGATTCAGCCACAATGAACTTCCTCATAGATCTAGGTGTAGATGGTATATTCACTGATACACCAAATATACTAAGAAAAGTTCTGGATGAAAGAGGTCTCCTTTAATTGGCGAATCAATGCACTAGAATTCAATCAACCGAAATAGCTTAATATATGCTAATAGGAAGTTTCAGAATAACAGTCCAAGCCGGACTACTAGTAGTTTGGGACCGTGGACTAGAAAGACCGAATTGGAAGAATAAATCATGGCGTGTCCAGAATTTAATGCGGCTGAAGGCAAATGTAATGTTGACGGTTTCAAGTTCTACACCGGAATGCAGAAGCCATGTGAGACTCCTGGTATAAGC
The DNA here is from genome assembly GCA_002825465.1 of Candidatus Thorarchaeota archaeon MP8T_1. Next base: position 59 of record PJER01000011.1, on the reverse strand, counting down.
AAGGACAAATGTCCGAGATTTGCCATGCAGTGATCATAACCAACGGATTTCTTTTAGCC
>PJER01000073.1 GCA_002825465.1 Candidatus Thorarchaeota archaeon MP8T_1 | reverse complement strand
AGTTTTATTGGGAGTTCCGTAGGTTCGAAAATCTCTCCCATGTGCATAGCTGCCATTGGGTGTTCAGATGTGGCAATAAGATACAGGTCTTCTCCTTCGATTTTATACATCACATCAGCAAAATCAGCTAGGTCTGTCACTCCTTCGTACGGTTCTCGACGCATCATAAAAGGTGGGTATACGAGAGAATATCTCTTCTTCAATAGCATGTTCAATGCCAACTGCTGCATGGCAATATCGAGCATTACAAGTTCATTCTTGAGATAATAGAATCTAGAACCTGCAATTCTTGCTGCTCTTGGGATGTCTCCAATCCCGAGTGAATCGAGTAAATCTACATGACTGTGAACATTGAAATCAAACTCTGGTTTGCCACCCCATTCCTTCACGACCTCATTATCTTGGTCATCTGCACCATATGGAACACTCTCATGAAGGATATTGGGGATACTCATCTGTATTCTCTTGAGTTCAGATTGCAGCTCTTCAGTTTCGCTCTCGACGTCAGAGATTCTCTTATTCACCATATTGGCCTGCTTTACAAGCTCTGAGTCATCCTGACCAGATTTTTTTCGCTGACCTACTTCTTTTGAAATTCTATTTCGCTGTGTTCTCAGATCCTGTATTTCTCTCTGAAGTGCTCTTATTTTATCATCAAGTTTGAGAAACCTCTCAAATTCCTGAAGTTTGACCTTGTCTCTACGTCTTTCCAGATTCATTCGAACAAGGTCTATGTTCTCACGGATGAATCTCACATCTAGCATTACTATTCTCTCCTGCGTCAGTTAGCTGAATCAAACAGAGCTTCTTTCCTCATAAGTCGTTTTCTCTATTAACTCACCTTTTCACCGAGTTCTTTCTATGGCTCTTCTATAGACTTCCTCAATTTGACCTATCTGACTATGCCACGAGTATTTTTCTTCGACTTTTTTTCTACATCGCATACCCATTTTCTGTCTCAGCTTCTTGTCCTCTGCAAGGACTCTCATAGCATCAACGATAGCCTTGACGTTCTCAGGCTCGACTAGGATTCCCTCATCCTTGCCTAATAACTTGACAGTCTCGCCTATTGCTGTTGTTATCACTGGAAGTCCACAACCCATTGCTTCTAGGACACTCAAGCCAAGCCCTCCGATATTTTGCGGAATCACAAACGCGTCCATTCTCTGAAGCACTGCGGGAATCTCATCATGCTCGATTGCTCCTAACCAAGAGAGTGAACCATCATCAACACACCCATTGATTTGGTGTTTCAGCATACCATCACCAATTAAAGTGAGTCTGGTTTTCGGATTTTCGCTATGATAGTCGCGAAATGCATCTAATAATAGATGGACCCCCTTGTCGTAGCTAAGGCGGCCAACATACACAAAATCAACAATGTTGTCGTCAATCATCTTGCTACTGTCTGGCTTGAAGAGGTCAATATCAACTCCATTTCTTATCACTGATACACCATCTTCTGAAAATCCACTTTCAAGAAAGTATGGCTTTTGAGAAGGATCCACTAGGATGACTTGATCATATTTTCTGCTTGCAAACAAAGAGGCTTTCCATGCAATGCCAAACAGGGTTGTATATATAGAACTGCCAGCAGCATAGGCAAGATGGTACGTAACAACAAGAGGTGGCAAAGCTCTCTTGAAATAGGGCAATAGAAATTCTGTGCTTCCTGAGTTCATTTGAATGTGCAGGATTTCGATTCCGTCTTCTTGACACTGCTTAGCAATAGTCCGTGGGGCTGCAATAGAATCGATAGAAAAATGGGGATTCAACTGGATTGCTTTGTATCTGTGCACTCTCTCAGGAGGAAGGCTTTCCACTCTCTTTGATTGAGTAAATGCATGCACCTCGTGATTTCGTCTAACTAAACCTGTGAGGACAGCATTGGCTCTAATGCAAAGCCCGTCTGGTGCGCCGAACTTGCTTACCATTCCAATCCTCATCGTATTCACAACAACCCGGCTCTGGGTTCAATTACACCCTCTTATAACGTCTTTCAATAACACTCAGTTTTCAAGCTCTGATGAGGGGCAAAGACTATTGATGGAACAAGCGGAACATTTCGGATGCGTGGCTTTACATGTTTGTCTGCCATGTGCTCCAATGAAACGAGCATAGTCAATCCATTTGTCCTTCGGAAGAAGTTGCATGAGGTCTTTCTCTATCTTATCTGGTTTCTTATCATGCTGGCTGAATTGAAGTCTTACTGTGACTCTCATGATATGGGTGTCTACAATGATGCCCTCAGCGATTCCGTAAACTGTTTGGAGAACTACATTTGCCGTCTTTCTACTTACTCCTGGAAAGGTGATGAGCTCTTCAAGTGTTTTAGGTACTTGTCCTCTAAACTCTTCAGCAACCATTCTTGAAGTATCCTTGATGTAAGCAGCTTTCCGATTATATGCTCCACAAGGGCGGATGATTTGAGCTAGATCTTTCACATCTCCTCTCGCCATCTTCGCTGGACTCGGATATTTACCAAATAACACTGGTGTGACTTTATTTACACCTGCGTCTGTCGCACGCGCTGATAGAATCGTCGAGACTAACATCTCAAACGGATTACTGAAGTGCAGGTATGTGGGTGGTGCGTCTGGGTAAGTCATCTTCAGTTTACGAAGAACCTCTTTTGCCCTCGTCTCTTCTTCATTCATGTTGATTCCTCACATTTGTGAAGGAGTGCGTACCTATACTTTAAAGATGGCATCATATGAACCCATCCTACTTTAATGGTGTTTCATCTTGGTTCCGGTGAGCTTTGGATGTAAGATCATATCGTGCGATTGAACCAAGTATTAGAACATTCAAAATCAGTACACCAACAAAGAGATACAAAATATTGGTTGTTTCTGAAATAAGTCCTCCAATGAAAGGACCGATTGAAGATGCCAAGAAAATTACGAACCAAAACATACTAAGTATCTTTGAGGTGTCTTGACTTGGCAGTCTTTTTCGGATTAAAACGAGCATCACGGTATACCATAATGTATCATTAACATATTTCAAAACCACAGCAATAAATGAGGTCTTGAAAACAACTCCAAGTCCTGGGATTATCAAATTAGCAGAATCCGAGATGGTGGTTGGTGCCCAGTCCGGAAACCAATATGCCAGTATTAAGAAGGCTGCAGATATTGGCATTACAGCGTATACCATAAGTGCAGTTGATTTCACTCCTTTTCTGTCAGATAGGCGTCCTACCTTCAATAAGAGTGGCACTTGAATCGCAAGAGTCATAATCATCATAATCGTTATGGATTGGACATCTATCAACAACACATCATTCATGTATATCAAAGCACCAAGCTTGAAGAAAGAGTCACTTATCGAATCAAGAATGCAGACCGCCATCATCCCTGGAATTATTGCTAATAATATCCTGAATGCCCGTTTGTTATCTTCTACAAACGTTCTCCATAATTTTGTCCCAGCTCCCCTTTGTTTTTGCGGACTGGTTTCCAGATAGATTGCTCGTGCCAGCGTGGAAACAAATAGGCATATCCCACCTACGAGATGTATCTGTCGGTAGGCTTCAAACTGAATAAATGGATAGAGGAATGCGAAAAATGCCAATGTGATAATTGAGAGAACTCTGCCAGCTGTGAATAATGAGAGTGCAAGACCACTATGTTCTCGAGGGATGTTATCCATAATGTATGCTGTTGATCCTCCTTTTGTGATTTCCATCGAGGATATAATCACAAGAGCTATTACAATAAAGATAGGATCGATGAAGACACCAATCATCAGATGATAAATGGCCATCAAGAACATTGAAACAACAGACAATGTCTTTCGATTCACGGTATCTCCAACATAGCCCCCGAAAAAGCGTGAAATCGCAGATATTAGCGACGTTACAGTACCTATTGCACCAATGATTATGAAACTGGGAATTATGTACCAAAGATAGAGGTTGAGAAATGTTGAGAGATATGCAAAGGCATTGAAAACCCACGCAGTAGCTAAGTATACTCTATAATTGCCCCATGAAAAAACAGCGTTCAGAGAGGCTCGGATTCCAGCCGATTGCTCACGAACTTCATCAGCGTCATCGTGGTCCACTTCTCCCAAATCATACGGGGGTCCGGGACTTTCTGTTGCGGGATTATTATCCAAACTCTCGTCACTCCGCACACCATGCTTCTGGACCACTTTCAATTTTAGTCTATCTCCGAACACTAACCTATGAAAAGGATTTCCAAGTCTTTCGCACCTTGGATACGCAATAGCTAGGTGTTTGTTCGGAACTATTTAGACTCCTTTCCTATTTTCATCTAATTCCCACTTTTCAGGGAACAGTAGTTCCCAAGTGCGGAATCTTTTTTCTTCTTGGCTACCGATAGACCACTATTCGAACACAAGCACCTTGACCTCCCCATCAGCAGTGGGAATAGCCATGAGTTTGTGGGTGCATACGTCAGCTGTGATCACTAGGCACTCCGGTGGAGCGTGTGCTGTCATAAGGTTCCTAACTGCTAACTCTATGTTTATTGCAGTCAATCTTACAACCTCTGGGTCAGTATACGGGTCCACTTCGCGGCCTGTTTCGGAAGTCAGAATGTTTCCAAGTACTGGCTCGATTCTTTCAGTTATCATTTGTTTCTTTTCTCCATTTTCTTTCTATTCTATACGGGATTACCCGTACTTTTTTTTACCAAGGTTCGGGGGTTCGATCTGGCATTGGGTTCATTTTGTGTTTCTCCTCTCTTCATGTTCTCTTTCGATTATGTTGTTGGTTGGCGTTAGATTCCTTCTCTGGCTTTGTAAAAGCCGGACTGGTATTCCATCGCCAGTTTCTCTCATTGAACTCTTTCACTGCAGAGAATGGCTAAGAATCCCATACCAACCAATGTCCAGCAACGAAGAATCTGCAAGCGCAGTTCAATCACCTTCGTGTTAGTATCCACTTGCCAACTCTAGTTTCCACTAGAATGGGCTTGGATCTTCGCACGGTGGTTGAACAACGGTTGAGATACCGCGCACGACACCAATTGATAGTAACTCCAATGCAGCACGGTTCTTAGTCATGCTCTCGTAAAGAGTTCGTATCTTGTCTGTGCTAATCGCTTTTCACCTCCTTTCATTGCTGGGCATTATCTGGTATGGCGGATACACTGACTTTCACTCTAGCCGATGCAACCTGACTGACCTTATGTGTCATAGTCGGTGGCCTGCCTCTGACTAGATAGGTAAGATGGTCTGATCTAATTAGGTCAGTATCACCTAACCTATGAGCTCAGTCTGCAGTGTGAATCCAAGAACATACAACCAAATCTGGCATAATAAGGGAGTGGTGTGCGGAGAGATTTACTAGAATGGCCTCTAGATGCCATTAGAACGCCCTATCATTTTTGGGAATAGAGAATGTCCTATCTAGATATTACGTAGGTATCATAAAATGGTCGTACAATACATTCATATCTTAACATCTGGCCATATTACGCAGATATCTGGTGGGATAATATGCGAACAATGGGTCCCGGCGAACTTCGTTTGCTAGGTCGGCTAGTGATTGATCCATCATTAAGACAGGCAGGACTCGCAAAAGAGCTGCAGGTATCTCGTTCTGCAGTAAATCAGGTATGGAAAAACCTAGTACGTGAGAATAATCTAAGAATTCGAGGAAATCTTGATTATGGGAAAATTGGTCTCCGTAGAGTTTTTGGTTGGGCCAGCAGTAGCGAGGATTCAGATATTTTAGAGAAGTTTCATCGATGGCTCGAATCAAGTAAGTTGGTTACATTGACAATAAGGTCCAAAATCTCCTCAACATTCAACTCTCTTGTCTACTTCGAAGCTCTATCTCCTCTGGGTAGTCAATATGATTGGTTTCAAAGTCAAATTGATAGGTTTAGAAAGAGGCCTTACTCACTCACGATTTACACCACCGAATGTACGAAAATTTCTCATCATTTGAATCTGGGACTTTTTGATGGGACTAATTGGACATTTCCAAATAGTTTCCGACTGGAAGCATCAATTGGTGCTGCAAGAGGATATGTGGACATTCTACCTGCAGTTGGCACTGTCGAACAAAGTACTCCAAGCAAGCTAGTGATAGATGATTTGGTTATTGCGGCCGCAGTTGAAAGCGATTACCACGCCCCTGCTACGAAATTAGCATCGTTATGTGCTGAAATTGGATTGAAAGCTGATTCGGGCCGCACACTTCGAAGAAGAATATCCCGTGCAAGGAACAAAATTGCTAGCCCGTATGTTGATATTAGTAACATAGGTCTTGATCAACGGGTTATAGTTACTCTCCGTAGTAATCTCCACACAGAATCTGAGTTCTCTCGTCTTCTTCATGCTCAAGCTGGAACCTTTCCGAAAGCGCGTGTCCTCTCTGGTCCTAGGTTAACACTTCTCGACTTAGAAGTACCAGACAATACCAATTGGCTGCCCCTTTCACAAATTATGTCCGGCTTCGCGGGTGATGCATTAGAGATATGTACATTTATAGCCAACAAACGTGAGAAGGAAGCTAGACTTGAGAGTGTGGTGTCCTACTTGGCATCACGCGTGCCCTCTGGATGAACCCATCCGGCGTTGAAAAGATTGAATAAAACTCATTCAGGAACTGAAGAGGTAAACCGCAACACTAGTCCACATGATATTCCTATTGAAACTCCATACGATGATTTGATTCCTCGGGTTGATGATCCCACAGTACAATTCTATCTTGATGCCATGAGAATATACCTGGGTCTCTGTGCTGGTACAATTACCATGGAAGCTGCCCTCAAGGCAGTAGATAGGTTGAAAGAGAACTCTGAATATACTACTTCTCCGACTAATCCAACATTAGTTCCCATAAATGAAAGATATAAGATTAAGATGATTGAGAATCTTAAGACTCTTAACAAATTCAACCTTTTCTCAGTGAGCGCTATAAGGTCTGCATACAACTTTGTTTTCCTAATAGAAGATGCTCCCATAAGTGAAACTGATTTAACAGTTCTCTCTACACTCTGCAGGAACCCAGTCATCTCACTCGTCGATGCATCTGAAATACTCGACTTTGCGCCTCGAACTGTTGCACGATCCTTGGATCGACTTCGAGAAAGAAATAGCCTTAGAGTAGCTTGTTTGGTCGACTATGCAGCATTTAATCTTCAATCAGTCATGGTCTTCTTTACTCTTCAAAAGGACATAGAATGGGGACCAATCGAGCATGGTCTTAATCAATATCCTTTCACAAAGAGTATCCTTCAAACAGCCATGACAGATGTTGGATATGCGACTTTTCTAATTCCCAACTTTGCAGAAAACCTGTCCTTGTTCATTAACTCAATAAAAGCGGCTGCAAAGTCAATCTTTGATTACTCCAGCATCCATATCCAGACTCAATCAGGAGCTAATTCCGATGTTACTCAATTCAGTAATAATTCATGGGAGCTACCCTCGGAACTAGAGAATATGCTGAATACAGATCAGACTGTAAGTCCAAAGTTATATCCCCCACTTCTTGACTCTACTTCACCCAAACCTGGTTTTAGCAAGGACGATTTCATAATTGCTGCAGAGATACAGTTGGATGCGAGAGCATCCCCTAGCAAAATAAGTGAAAGTCTAAGAATGCGGGGAATCAATATTGAACCAAAGAAAATATCAGCAGTTATTCGGAAGCTTCAAGCGCGTCGCTTGATACTCCCCTATCTGGTGTTTGCACTCCCAAAGCTGTCATCCAATTTCTGTTTTGAAATAGTCTGCAACGATGATTGGAAGCCTCGTATTTTATCAACAATCAAGAAATTCCCATGGGTTATGTACTACTTATCATCTAGAGGAATCATTGTATGGACCATGACTCCAGGAGACCATCAAGTTGAATACTATCAGCTATTTCGAGCATTAGAGCAAAAACTAGGCGTGAGCTCAGTTCAACCAATCATGACAATTGCTCATCGTGGATCAAAATCAATGTTAGATCTGACAAGGAACTTGGCATTTACCGATGGACGATGGTCAGTCACACTCAATAGCTTGGATATCAATAATTACATTGAATACTAGGAGCGAATAATTTGTTGTTCACAGGCTCTCTTGGCTTGAATTAATTGTTTTACACCATCCAGAGTTGCTCCTTGAGGAGGTCCAAAAACCACCAATGTCGCTCCTAGATTCCTAAACTGTGACATACGATTACATACTCCCTCTATTGTTTCGCAGACACAGAACCGGTCAATGACTGATTGATTGATCAGATTAATCACACTCTCATCGATACTTCCTCGCTCCTTCAAAAGGGATACCGCTGGTTGAAGCATCTGGTTTAGTCCAAATCGCTTCCTTGTTGATGAGCTAATCCCAAGTGCAACAATTCCTGCTGCAGTTCGGATGCTTGGTTGTTCTTCACATTGAATTCCCTCTCCAATGAATGTCGGAGGGAAGACGCCTATCTCGAATGTATCTGGCGTATTGCCTAGTGTTTCCATTGCCCACCTTATCATCTCAGGATCTGAGTAATTTAGAAGCACTCCCGCTGCATTCCTTGAGATTTCTATCATCTTTGCCCCTTGTGCTGCCAACAATATTCGACAATTCTCGTAGTCTGTCAATCCCTCCCGAATTATTTCTAATGACTCTGCCAGTCTATTTACTATTGTTGAACCTTTTCCAAATTGAACACCAATGTCAGCCAACCTATTCTTGTCACCTGGACCAATCAGCAAGTCAAATCTATTGCCATAGTGTTTTATCAGGGTGGACATATATTGTACAATTTGCTTTGGTGAGTAAATTAGTGGACTCAAGAGACCGACACCTATCCTGCATCGTGCAGTCTTCTGTGCAATTACTGATGCCAAAATCGGTGAAATCCTAACTGCTGGATAATCTGTAATCCAGATGGAGTCGATTCCCCCTCTATCTGCAACTACTGCTTTTTCTACAATTTCAGAAACTGGTTCTCTTAGATTGATTGCCAATCCCCATTTGGTCATTCTTTCCTCCTCCGATAGATTTCTTCAAAAATATCTGTCATTGCCTGTCTCCATTCTCCACTAAATGGTGGACCAAGAACTAGTTCTGTAGCTCCGAGGCTGTGTATCTCTTCAAATCTATCGACCATATGTTCCTTTGTTCCAGAGATAGCAAAGGTATCGATAAACTGCTGATCAATAAGGTCGGCTCCTGCTTTTAGCCCTGATGTTGCAACGATTTCACGTATCTTGGCCGCATGTTCTTGATCAATATCTAAAAGGTCCAAGACTTGCTCTGGTGTATCAGCCACAACTAAGGCAACAACCTGTTTAGCTAGCTTCTCACTTCCTCCCTTAAAGGTTGGAATCGTTGGTAGCCATACCACTTTTTCAACCTCTCTCTTACTTTTCTCTCTATTAATAGCAACTTTGTCTATTGTGTCAATTGCAAATCGTAAGTACTCTTGAGGCCCCGAGAGGATGACTCCGTCTGCGATTTTTCCCGCAAGTTTCAACATCTGAGGTCCACGAACCCCAAAGAACACTGGAATATCAATCGGTTGTTTCATTCGTAGGCTGTAGCCTGCAAGATTGAATAGCTCCGATTCCATGGTCACGGATTCAGAACTAAAAAGCCGCTTCAGAGCCATTGTTGTATCACGCAGTGCACTCACTGGCCTTTCCACTTGCTTTCCTAGCCTTTGCAGGTCCTGAATTCCCCCTAGTCCTATTCCAAGAGCAAACCTCCCATTTCCAAGCTCCTGCAACGTGAGTGCGGTTCTAGCTATTGTCGAAATGTTATGAACTGAAATTGGTAAGATGCCAGTTCCCACTCTTGCTTTTGCTGTGCTTTCCAATAACGATGCGGTGAGAATGGATGTTTCTTGTCCTAAGCCAATATCCTCTCCTACCCAGATGCCTTCAACTCCGAGTGAATCTGCATTATGCGCAATCCAGTTTGTTGCGCTCAGTTCCATACTTGTAGTTATACCAACACTCGCTCTGTACAATTTCGCAACCTCTCTTTCTGAGT
>PJER01000072.1 GCA_002825465.1 Candidatus Thorarchaeota archaeon MP8T_1 | reverse complement strand
AGCAGCACGACCAGTTCCCGGTACTATTAAGAAAGAGTGGGTTTCCATGATGGCAAAGGACTCCATTGTCTATGCTTGTGCAAATCCACTGCCAGAAATCTGGCCTTGGGATGCAAAAGAGGCAGGTGCAAAAATTGTTGGTACAGGTCGCAGTGACTTCGAGAACCAGATCAACAACTCTCTTGGATTCCCAGGCATCTTCCGTGGAACACTTGATGTCCGAGCCAACACCATTACCGATGAGATGTGCATAGCAGCCGCTCAGGCGCTTGCAGACCTTGGAGCCAAGGAGGCTAACGTGAAGAAAGTCATTCCAACCATGGACCAGTGGGAACTATACCCTGCTGAGGCAACCGCAGTAGGAATGAAGGCCATTGAGCAGGGCGTAGCAAAGAAGCATTGGGAGGAGAAAGAACTCTACAAGCATGCAGAGCAAATCATCCGTGTTGCCCGTGCATCTTCAGAGATGCTCTACAAGGAAGGCTTTATTCCGAAAGCACCTCCAACATAGTCAAACTCAATTCTGAATAGCGGCTATTGATGCCGCTATCCTCATTTTATAATCCCTTCTCGAGCAAATATAAGATGAGCTAGCGCTCTCAATCCAAGAACAGAGCACTATCTTATTAAGTTCATTAGGCAACGCCCGATGAACTAAACCTCGCAAGATGGCTCTGAAGAGGAAAAACGACATGGCTTACGAAAAATGTGTACGCTGCGGTTCTTGTTTGCAGTTCTGCCCATTGTTTGATGCGACAGGAGAAGAGCAGTACTCACCGAGAGGCAAAATCTACCTCCTTCAGGTGATGGATAAGATTGAAGAAGATGAAGAATTGGCGAAGGAATTTCGACGATTACTCTTCGAGTGCACCCTCTGTGGTCGCTGTGAGGAAAATTGTTCATCGGGAGTAGATCTTCTTCGAGTCTGGCATGAACAGAGATCAAAGGCTATTGAAACACATCCAGAGGACTTTGCGTATTTGGAACCTCTTAAGGATGCTCTTGCGAATGTCAAGAACATCTACGGGCTTGCAGCAGAGGATCGAGCAATCTATTGGCTTGATGAGTTAGAAGGCGATATTCCCGGTCTTGCAGACAGAGTCTATGAAAAGGGCAAGACTGCTGAGAACATCATCTTTCTTGGATGTCTAATGTCGTTTAGAGGAAGCCAGATTGACGTGTTGAGGTCTCTGTTCCAGACTCTAGAGAAATTGAAGATCGACTATCTGGTCATGGGCGCAGAGGAGAATTGCTGTGGCCATCCACTCTACCTCATGGGCAACGAAAAAGGCGCTCAAGAATTGAGAGAGCATAACAAGAAGGTTATCACAGCTGCTGAAGCAAAACGTGTAATCAGCTGCTGTCCAGGTTGTTTGATTCAACTTAGAGAGCATCACAACTTGGAAGGAGTTGAAACCCTCCATCACACCCAATTCTTTGACAGGCTTTTGGATAAGACAGAGAAATACGAACAGAAGGAGGAGTTTTCGTATCATGATCCATGCGAACTCCACAGAATTCTAGAAATCAAGACAGAGCCAAGATCGTTGATTAGAAAGATGGGCATCGAGTTCAAGGAGATGGATCTAAGCTGCTGCGGCGGCGGGGGCCTTCTGAGGATGACAGATCCGAATCTAAGTGATAAGATCATACAGCTTAGGATTGCGCGAGAAGGTGTCAAGAATACCACAGTTATTACAGCCTGTCCTTCATGCAGAGAGCAGCTCCTTGGTCAAGATCTAAAGACCAAAGATATCGTGGAACTTCTTTCTGACACCCTTGATGGAGGTGCAGATTAATTGAAGATCAGAGATGTCGTAATCGGCGCAAACGCTTCCATGTACTATAAACTCAACTTCAAGAATATCAAAGGCGTCTATTATCCAAGAACCGAACAAGATGTCCTTGCTGCTATCACGCACGCTAAAGAGAATGGGTTTTCTATAACCCCGAAGGGCGGAGGATCGGGTCTCAGCGGAGCTTGTACAGGTGGAAATGACCAACGGGTGATGATCAGCACACTTCAAATGAAGGAGATACTCGCTGTATCAAAAGACCAGGGGTATATCGATGTACAGCCAGGAATAACTCCAGATAAGATCAACGAGTTCCTTGCAGCAATGGGTGTGAAGTTCTTCGTAGCACCTAGTAGTAGAGATGTGGCTACAGTCGCAGGAATTCTCTCCACTGATGGAGGAGGCAATGATACGTGGATAAACGGGACTATGAGGGACAATACTATTCGTGTGAGAATGGTATTGTATGATGGAAGAGTTCTCACTGTCGATTCTAAAGGAGTTAGGAGTAATGATTCAGGGTTGGAGCAACGCCTGAATGATATTGGAATGACGATCAATGACATCGCCAGTTCACACGGTACTTTGGGCTTTATTACTGAACTCCGTCTTCTAATCAGGCCAACCGTTAAAGAAGCACTAATGGGTGGTCTTGCAGAGTTTCCAGAGTGCAATGTCCTCGGTCAAGCACTTCATGAGATGATTCGAAAGAACATCAAAATCAATTATGGTGAGGTCATAACAGAAGCACATGCTGATGTTCGAGAAGATCTACGACCACCTCTGCATATCGTTGAGTTCCCTGTGGAATTGGAATCTGAAGTGAGGGGAATCATGGACTTCAGAAGATTGGATTCCAAGGAACTGGCTCGAATGAAAGATGTTAGAGTTAAACTACCAAAGCGAAATCCAAAGGAAGGAATCCAAGTAGCTTTGTTTGAGGGATACGGATTCTATGATGAGAGTCTAGTCAAACTACAGGACAGCATTGATGCAGTCAATGCACTCCTCATCGATCATGGTATGACTCCGTTCGCAAAGTATGGTCACGCACCCAGCAAATGGTATACTGGTGATAATTCGGCAACCTATGGACTCATCCTACATTCAAGGGAGATTAAGCCGGAAGGAAAAAGCGGTCAAGAGATGTTTGATACAGTTCTGGCAATTGTGGAGAAATGCAATGAACTCAAAGTAACACCCAAGCCCGAGCACAAATGGCCATTTTCTGATGAGGTCAAGAGGAAGAGACTCGAAGAAATCAGAACTGTGATAGGACAGAGCTTCAATCCATTCCTTCTATCTCCAGAGTGCAACGATATCTTGGGTTCCATGGTCTAAAAACCGCATATCTTCAAATGGGATTCTAGATATTAGAAAAATACTTTCGGCCATCTCAGACAGGTGTTTATATACACACAAAGAGACGAGTGTCTGATAAGAATGGTCCGCCCACATCGTAGCCCTAGGGGCTTATTCGATCCTTATTACGTCCCTGACAAGCTCTTGTACAGAGACCGGGAGATGTCCACTATGAATGGCGTCTACAAGGATTCATTCGAAGATGAATATGGTGTGAATTGCTTAGTCCATGGAATAACCGGAGTCGGAATGACTGTCTTCTCACGTTATTTCCTGACAAAACTTGTACCTGAGCAGTTCAATGCACACACGGTCTATGTAGATGCTAGACACAAGGATACATTGGAGATAATCTCCGAACTCAATGATAAGATCCATCACGAAACTGGCAGACCGATCACTGTTGCTTTTGACCTCGACGTTCTGTGGATGCAGTTCAAGAGGACAGCCACAGCAACAGATAGGAGAACAGTGTTCGTTGTGGACAATATTGATGAAACCAATGAAGATGTCTACAGGAAACTAGCAAGACTGTCAAAAGAGATCAATGCAAGCACCATCGGTGTTCTCAACAGCCATGAATATAGAATGCTAACGAAGGGTCCTGCAACACAGATGGCCTATGACTTTGAGATTCCTCTTGATACTTATACACAATCGCAGCTCTATGATATCGTGCGGACACGAGTTGAAGATACATTCCCACTCGGTCTTACAGAAGAAGTTGTCCGGTACATCACTGACCTCGTTGTCGAGTTCGACGCATCAAAACCCAAGACAACGGTAGAAGCTTTGAAAGCACTATGGCCGCTTGCAGCGAGAGGTCAGGAGATTGACTCAGATGCTGTGCGAAGTGCAACCGCAAGCATTACCACATTTGCGCACGATAATGACTACATGGATCTAATTGACACAATATCAATGAATGATTTCATGACACTCCTTGTTCTTGAGGCACTCTGCGAACATCTCATACATTACAAGACGGAAACCTACATTGATAGAGGGACTCTCAACGAGCTCATTGTCATCAAGTGTGAGGAGCTTGGTGTCAAATATGTTGCAGAAGATATCGACAAAAGTCTCCAGACATTGATATTCCAGTCTATCATCTTTGAATCAGGATACTCACGGAATCTTCTCTATGTCCTAGCTCCACCAGACATTCTCTATGAGGCAGCTGTCGGACTCAGACGTGAATTAGCTCGAAGAAAATAGAAGTTGAATGAAGGTGGCTGGATTGACCAGCCGCTCATTCTTGTTTGAGTTCTTATGAAGGGCGCTTTTCAGCAAATTCCTTCTTGACCCATTCATCTAATCCACTGGCACCTTGAAGACTGCCAAGCTCACCATCAAGATTTGATGGCTTGAGAACAGCAACCCAGCCCTTACCATAGGGATCCTCATTGAGGATACCGGGATTGTCCTTCAGCGCATCATTTACCTCTGTGATAGTGCCGCTTACAGGCGCCTTGACAGGACCTGTCCACTTGCCTGACTCTAGTGTGCCAATGCTTCGTCCTGCCTCAATGTCCTTGCCAGCGGGTCGAAGACGCACGAACTTGATCTTACCAGCAAGGTCCATTCCAAAGGTCGTAAAGCCGATGCGAACCATGTCGCCCTCCTTCTTGACCCAGATTTGGTCTGGAGTGTAGTACAGATCATCTGGAAAATCGAAACCGTCGTGTGTTACCATGGTATGTCACCAAATAATGAGGCGTATAACCCACTACTTAAGGCATTTGCTCTTCGAAAAATGTTCCTTGAGTAGTGATTATTCTTTAGTGGATGACTCTCCATTCATTACCTGTCTGAGCATCTCTGCCTCTTCAGCATCAATCTCAATGAGGCCAGGTCCCGAATAGCCGCATCCTTCCTCTTCACAATAGTAAGTAGTTGGAACAAGCCATCCATTGACTGATGTCTTGTTTTCTTTGATCTTGGGTGAGCCACATCGAGGGCAAACCCTTACCTTCCTTGCACCCAACTTGTATTCTCCCGGCGTTATACTTTTACTTCCAGTCAGCCCCTTAAAACAATTGCTTGCGAGTAGAACCGGGTTCTTGTCGCACTCTGGTGGTCTTCTTATAACCTCGATATGAAAATAGTTTGAGATGGAAGGGTCAATCAGACCAGGATTCTTCACGGCGGATATGCTCAAGCGTCTGAAGATCTCCATGGGAATTAGCGCATTGGACAACCTGCTTGGAGGAGGCGCTGAGGCGGGTCTCACGCATCTCTTCTACGGAGACCGTTCTCTACATGATGATTTCCTTAGATGTGCAGTACATGAACAGATGCCAAAAGAGAGAGGGGGAACTGGCGCGCCGGTCATCATAATCGATAGTGCAAATATGATCAAGATAGAACGACTCACAGACATCTGCTATGAGCTTGAGCTAGACCCTGACGAGGTGATGGACAGGATTTACATATCGCGAGCCTTCAATTCTTCTCAGACCTATGACCTAGTCATGAACGAACTTGAAGGATTCTTCAAGCGGTTACCTGCAAGGGTACTAATGGTCACAGGGTTGCCCAATCTCTATATTGAGGAGGGATTGAAAAGTGAGGGACTACAACAGATATCTCACATGGCTTCGCGTATCATGACCTTCACTCTCAGAAGAAGCCTCTTCACATTCATCTCTGCGCCAGCCTCGCAAAGAAGTAGTAATATTCCAGCTGGGGGAAGATCTTTGGCAAGCAATTGTCAAGTTCATGTCCGAGTTGAGGAAGCGAGGTCGTATATGCGATACACTCTCACAAAGCACCCACAATATCCAGTCAGAAGTGCATCGCGAGCCATAGCTAAGGAACGTGGTGGAACCTTGCCCCTCTCGTACTTCTTGGGTGGGAATGAAGAGGAGCGGGTGTCTTAATACTTGGTCTCCCGCTTCTTCTCAAGGCTTTCAATGAGCTCTTCTACCAGGTCACGGGGTAGCTGGCGAGCTTGCTTCAAAATTGTGTCGATCTCATGGAGAGGAACACCCCTTGACTCTAGATTCTTCTTCAGCTCTTCGATCTCAAATGGGCTCAATCGGTCGCTTGGGATCTCGACTTCCTCCTCCTTGGGAGTCTCAGGCTCATCGAAACCAACACTTGGCTTTGGAGTGGTTGGTACCTTTTCTGAAGGTAGTATCACACGCTCTACTTCGGGTTCAACTTCTTCTTCTTCCTCAGCGACTTCCTTAACATCACCAGCAACGCGTCTAGCTGCCTCTGCTTGAATCTCCGCAATGACAAGTTCGACATTCTTGTGTTCTCGACGGGCTGCGCGGATAGCCTCTTGCATAATAACCTCTTTCACAAAAGCAGCCTGCTCGCTCATCTTCATCTTGGAGATATCTGCCTTGAAGTCATCTAGTTCCTGAGTGTTCAGATTGGTCAGAATTGCTAGTTGAATTAGCAATTCTCCGAGTTCTGGTACTTGAACAGGTACTGACTCTTCTGGCATATCTTCAGGTGTTCTGGCAATCCCAGTTTTCTCATAGGTATCATTGAAGAGATTAACTATCAATTGTTGTCTGCTCTTCGCATCCGCAATTGGTTTAGGTACCTTCCCCTTTCGGATTATCTTGATCTGGCCATTAATCTGGCGTATTCGTTTAGGAACACTCCAGACTTTTACATATGCTCCGAGAAGTAGGGCAACAAAGAATAGGGCGGGGACTCCAATTACTAGAAAATTCGAGAGGGCTATATCTATGGGATTCTGAAGAATACTCAAGAGATGTGATTGTGAATCAAAATCATAGTGTTCCTGACCTATACTGATTGACAAGGTTCCGGAGCTAGGAGCTAGCATAATTCCGCGAGAAACAATGCTAACGAAATAGTGACCAGTATTTGTACCTTCGGAAACTACTGCAGTGAATGGAGCGCCAATACTTGAATTAGCACTCATCGAAGCACCAGATATTCCTAGACCGTGCCATATGTCATAGTAAAAGAGTTCAATAACAAAAGGATTTCCATTAGTCAGTGTCCAGTCTATTGGAAGAGTAGCGCCATTTACATTTATGATTGTTAGTTCAGTAGGGATATCGATAATCTCTATTCTGAAGAGAATATCCGTGGAACTTCGGTTGTCTAAACTCAATTCAATATAGACACGATATGGCTCGCTGTTGATGGCTGCAGCCAATAGCGAATCCGTAGTATCAAATATGACCCGATATAGACCATTGCCGAGATGAATAAGAGTGACATTCAAGTAGCTCCCAATCGTAGGACCTCGAATGTAGCTATTTGGTGTGACGATGGCACCAGGCAATCCACCCAAGAATCCTTCTGAGTCGTCAGTGTCATTGTAGAAGAAATCGATCGCCATTGAGTCACCAAATGGAATGTACAGATAGACTGTATTGTTGCTTCCATAGTTCTCCATCTCGCCAACATAAGCAGGAGTGTATTCGATATTATGAACATAGATGTCGGTCGGTACTGGCAATACTCTGATATTGATTGTTGAGCTTGAGGGCACATAGTTTGATTTACTGAATGATACTGGGAGTGGGATATACGAACTTCCAGCCCTAAGTAGTGTTGTATTAAAGAATACCAAATAGCTACCATTTCCATTATCTATTACCACACTCTCAAGTCCTGGCAATTCTATGCTAACATCAGCGCCTTCAATACCGACGTCAAATGTGTCATCCCAATAGATGAATTCAAGATAACCTGACCATCCCCAGTAAAAGTCGCGGGTGGGTGGTGGTATTGAACTAGTCTGAATGCGCTTTACAGCAAATGAGATTGTGGTCTGTGATGATGCGTACAACGATGCATTTTCCCATGGTGAAGCTCTAAATATGATATTCCATGATCCAAATCCAACAACTGTTGTTGGGATATTCGCTGTGAAGTTGCCATTCCCAATATGGCTGAAGTTACCACTAATACTTGTATCAACAACAATCCATTGAACAGTTGCATTCCAGAATGGAGTATTTCCGAGGTCAGGAAGCACAAGTTGAACAAAAACGGTGTCGTTTTCAAAATATGTCTTACTTATGTCAGTGGAAGTGCCGCCAGTAAGTAACACTGCAGTCGAGGTCTGTAGTACCTGTATCTTGAACGAGTATGCTGCAGGTTCGTAATTCCGCATACTTGCCACTATGCTAATTGTATATGATCCCGGGGCTCTTTTTGTTGCATTCTCACTATTCTCAGGTAGAGTAACAGAGTACCTGCCAGGCGTACCCGTGTAGACTAGTTCGAAAAAGGTCGCACCATCGAAAGTGGCTCGCACTTCATTCACAAATCCATCGGCAATTGGATTACTTGTTCCGTCCTGAAGTAGGACAGCTATGGGCAGTGCTTGTCCTCTGTTAATGAGAACAACTGGGTCAGAAGGATCAATAGGAACCATATCACTACCTGCAGCTGTGATGACAAGAGTGACGTACACAAAAGCATCCTTGTACGCTGCCAGGCCTCTTGCATGGAATGTTATGATATAGGTTCCTGCGTCTGCAAGACTCGGATCAATATTTGCAATATACTCTCCATCCCCTAATGGTTCACCAGTAGCACCAAATTCGACTCCGGCATCAAGCCAAGCCCATGTCACATTCGCACCTGTTGTGAGATTTCCAAATACAAGATTCTGATATACGACACTAATCCCAATAGATGGATTTCCCCAAATTGCAGTTTCAGGATCAGGTCCTAGATGAACTAGTATCGTGTCTATCTTCGAGATGACACCCATCACCTCTATAGGACTGACCGGGGTCAAATCCCTGTAATAGGGTTGACTTGCAGGGGTCCAGTACACAAAGAGATTGAACAGATAGTTGTTGGGTAGACCAACGGCAATTGTATTGATACGAATTGTGTAAACCCCCGAGGATGACTGAGTGAAATCTATCGTGAAGTCAACACCCTCAACAAGACTTACAGTCTTTCCATTGAAGAGAATGTTCCCAGGCACCAAGACAACAGCCTTGCCCGAATCTGCATCAGTGATACTAAATGAGAGATTCAACAACTCACCATAAGCAGCTTGTTCAGCCGGAAGAACAGCATAAGACATCCGCCTATTCGTCGTGGTTACACGGACAATCGTTGAGTCATCAAAATAATACGGCGCTGTTGCATCATTCCAGTCAACACGGACAGTGACATTGTAGTTTGATACCAAGGTTGAACTGATTGTGGTGGAGTTAATGTACACGGTGAAGGTTGAGCCCACCTGTGAGATGGTGTACTCTGTAACTGGTGTTAGCAATACTCCGCCTGCCCAGACCGCAACATTTGCAGATGTTATTGTTCCAATCGCCAAACCCGAACGAAGGTCTCTGTACACGAATGAGAATACGACATTGTCCAAGAATTTGGTTTGAGTTGGAGGAACAGTGATTTCCACATTTGCCTCTCGTTTGGTCACGTAAATACTCACATCAACATCAGCATTATCATGATAGGGAGCTCCGGAGGCCCATGTAGCCTCCACATTTAGAGTAGTTGATCCGAGGCCATCTAATTTAGTTGAGTCCACTGAAATAAGGTAATAGCCGCTTCCTTGATAGACCAAAGTATAGTCTGTTCCTTGGGTCAATGGAGTAATTCCTTTTCTTATTACTATGCTAGTTGCTGTGATTCCTGAAGAACCATCAACATCGAAATAATACACTCTAAATTGTGCGAACTCAAGATACGCTGTAGGATCAGGTGGATCATCGACAACAAGATCTGACCGTCTACTCCTCAATTCGAATGAAACGTAGGCGTCATCGGTGCCATAGAACGGTGATTGAGATGCATAGCTTGCCTGAATATGGAGTGAGTACGGAGTGCC
>PJER01000071.1 GCA_002825465.1 Candidatus Thorarchaeota archaeon MP8T_1 | reverse complement strand
TTACTTGTAGAACAACTAACCAAAGCAGGGTTTACTTTTAGTGGTGTGAGCTATGTTGCTGAACAGCACGAGACAGCTCTTCCTGCTACATTCTTCACTTACGGTGATGGCTATGTAAGAGTGGATTGGGTTGGAGACCCACCAGACCAGACCACCCTTGATGCAATCCAGGCAGCTATCACAGCACATGACCCTGAAGGGCAGACTGATGCTGAGATTGCTGAAGAGATAGCGGTCACTGCTAAGACGGACTTCTCTTCAATGCCTGATTGGGCAACGTGGACTGCTACAGAGGCTTCAGACTGGATTGAGACCAATGTGACAGATTTAGCCAGTGCCAAGCTAGTGTTACAGAAAATGGCAATGGCGATCATCTATCTGAGAGATGTACTGAAGATCAACCTATAAACGATAATTATCGTGGACTGGAGAAAAGATCATGTTCGCCATAGTAAATTTTGTGGTCGCATTATCTATAATAGTAATGAACATTTATTACTTTATAAATACCAGAAATACTAAGAAATACTGGCGGTGGCTAAAACTGACATACGCCTTCAATGCTGCTATTATCGCCGCAACCTATATACTCGCAGCTTTAGATGGTGGCAGACTCTTGATTGCTCGCGAACATGCCATAACACTTCTGCTAGTCACTATTCTTGCAGGATCGCTCATGTCGGCTTTAGAAATTCATGATATTAAGAGGCAAACTAATGGATGAAGACCTAAGCACACCACAACTAATCGTAGCTGTTACATCACTTATCGGTGTTTTAGGGACGCTGATCGTATCTATTGGAACTTATCTGAAAAGCAAAGCTGAAGCTTTTGCTACTAAGGAGTCCATAGACGACAACGACGACAACCTCAGGAAGCTGATTGAGAATACTGCATCGAGCCTGCTATCAAGCTGCATGAAAGAAATTGAGTACATGAAAACAGAACTCGACAAGAGTAGAGAGAAGATACAGGAACTGTCTGACGATTATGACAAGACAGTTACTGAACTCTCTGGAATGAAGGTGCAACTAGCTGTCTTGAAAAGACGCAATTCTCTCTATGTCAAATGTGCAACAGAACTTACTAACGCAGTCAGACAGTCCATCAGGATCAGAGACGCAGAAAGATCCTCCGAGATCGGTCCTGACTGCTCTGCCTGTGACGCAGCCGACGAAGCACTATTAGTACAACTGAAGATAATCGAAAAGCGTTTCGAGAAAGGAGAAGATATTGACAATTAGAAGACAAGTAGGTGATAATTCAAGCAACCAATCTATTAGGAGATAAGAAAAATGACCTCAGATACTATCTTACTGATCGCTGGCGCAGTTCTGTCACTCGTGTTCTCGTATGTGCCTGGACTGAATGTCAAGTTTGCTGCATTGAAACCAGAGTATAAGCGCGGGATCATGGCTGGTCTGTGCCTTTTGGTGGCAGCTGCCGTGTTCGGTATTGCTTGCGCTGGCTATGGCGGTAACTTCAACATAGAAGTGACCTGTGACCAGATTGGTCTTATTGGTCTGATCCAAAGCTTTATCGTTGCTGTAATTGCCAACCAGGGTGCTTATGCTTTGTCGCCACAAACGAAAGCCGTGAAAGAGGCTAAACTTATGGCAGGAGTGTAACATGCAAATTACTATCTCTGTTTGGCGTCCTTGGTACGTGAAGTATCAGCATCCAGAAAGGATTAGTCAGGCTAAGTCCCTGAATGCCAATCTATGTATGAAGGGTGCGAATTTCTATGACACTGGTGGTCTTTATGGAGGCGGTCTTTATGGACTTGAGACCGCTGCTATCTTCAAGCAACCATACAGCCACGGCAAGGATAATGATAGCCTTGAGCGCATGTCCAAAGCGGAAGGTGTTGGTATAGACATCTGGTGCTACATGACCCTGCGCGATCCCGCGAGGGAGGCACGTACAATTCAGGACGCAATCGCACGTTGGAATCCAAAGAATGTATTCCTAGACGTTGAAGCCGATGCTAAGAAGTGGAAAGCAAATACTGGAGCGTTCTTGCGATCCTTGGGCTATCAGAGGACATGCAGTGTCTGGTTGCAATCTTATTACAGACCCTTCTATCACATGGAGATTGACTGGCACAAATGGTTCACCTATATTGGTGACGGAGGTTATATTATTACTGGCAATTCTCCACAGGCGTACCCTTATTCTGATAACATTATTCCAAGATATGAGCTGATGATACAGGAATATGGGAAAATACTTTCAGAAGCTGGTCGTCCTGATATACCCTGGTATCCAACTCTACCTGTCTTCTCAGAAGGTGGCTGGACAGCAACTGCACCAGTGCTAGAGAAAGGCTATAATTTCTTAGAGAAAGAGCTAGGAGATTGTTTTGTAGGAAGCAATTTCTACAGACAAGACTTCCTGCTTGATCCAAAGTACCAAGACATCTATAGCTGGATACTCACTTTGGAGGCAACCCCAACCCCTCCTACGCCTCCTCCTTCCACTTCTGTTGGGGTAAACCAGTTTGTGATCGAGCAGGTCTACCCAGGAATGCAAGCGAAGTGGGGGTACACTGGACCTAAACCCGTATAACTCTGACCAATCTATGTTTGTACTCATAGTAACTCCTTCAAGGGGTTGCTATGTTATTCCATGGAGGTCTATCATGGCTAAAGTACTACAGAAAACGATACAACATAGATCACGAAGAGACACTTTTACCATAATCCCACTAGGAGATGTTCATATTGGATCGATGGCATGTGATGAAGAGCTTCTAAAGTCGGTGGTAAATAGAATAAAAGAAGAAGAGAATACCTACTGGATCGGTATGGGGGATTATTGTGAGTTCATCAACCTGAGAGACCCACGCTCACAAATTGACATACTTGCAGGGTGGATGGATATGGCTGATCTTTTAGACATCTCGAAAGCTCAGATAAACCGTTTCTGTAACCATGTAGAACCGATTGCCCACAAGTGTCTTGGTATGCTTCAAGGCAATCATGAAGAAACATTACAGAAGCACTATGAACGTGCCGTATACTCAGAGATAGTAACGAGAATAAAAGAGATGGGTGGTCACAAGTCTGATGACCAGCTTGCTATTGGTTTCTATGGCTGGATCATGTTGACCTTTCTAAGATCGAGTGCTGCTATAAGCACATTCAGGTTCAATGTTCATCATGGCTTTGTCGGAGGCAGACTCAAAGGCGCAAAGGCACTGAACATGGAACGGTGGTTATGGAATCACGACTGCGATGTTGCCCTGATGGGACATAGCCACAACGCTGATGCTTTTACTGCAACGATTGAATATGTTGATAGAAGCGGACACATTCAGGAACAGATCAGAAAGGGAGGATACAGTGGTACTTTCCTGAGGTCTGTGATAGATGACGGTCCTAGTACATACTCAGAGAGAAGAGGATACTATCCTACTCCCACAGGTGGGTGCGAAGTCTTCATAAGACCTGGAGCAAAGTTAGAAAGGGATAGAATAAAGCTTTTAGTTTAGAACGTTAGCCTACCCCTCTGGCGTCACATATCTGCCTGTGTGACGCCTTGAGGTTATCTAACATCCAGTTCTCAATCTTGGTCATTGTGGTATGAATGCCTAGCGGAGAGCACAGCAAACCCTTTATCTTGGGTCTTTGCAGGAGCATGGGGGTATGCTCGATAAGTCCTTGACAGTACTCAGCTCCGACATAGTATCTGATACCATACGTGTCAATGTCTTTATTGACAGTATCCCAATATTTCTGTCCATGTTGCCAGTAGGTATATTGAATGCCATTGACTATCATGTCACTTGATGCCGACTTGGTTAGTTCTATAATGGTACGAAAGAACCTAGTCATTCCAGCAGCTTGTCTGACAAGTTGTTCGTGACCAGCAGTCCACATTTCATTGAAGCCTGTAGCTTCTGCGATCACGAGATTCCTTCCTGCTACTTCCCCCACTATACTGCGTTCCAGCCATCTCTCTACCTTAGGGTCTGGATTGGTTTTCTTGAGTTCGTCCTCAGACAAATGTAGATTGAGGTCTCCATTGAATGACTTGAAAGACAGACAAGCATCAGTGTTGGAAGCAACTATATGAGGAGCACTGCTTATAAAGCTCTCTCCATAGGTCTCGGCGCAGTACATCATTGTAAAGCTATCCCCCTTGTAGCGATTTCCTAAGAGGCGAATAAGATTTCTCACATACGCATTAGCGTCTGGATTCCACATCGATAATGGAAAGAATGGGCGATTATCCAGCGACTCTGGCATTTCACCCAAGTACCACTGGTGGGGAAGACCGCGTGACGTTATGGTATGCACCCCAAGTACAACTTTCATACCAGCATCATGAACGTTCTGGATATAGGTGTCCAGAAAGCTCCAGTCAAACTCTCCCATTCTTGGCTCAAGCTGATCCCAATTCAAATACTGTATTACTGTCTTTACACCAGTATCACTGATCTTCTTCAGGTCTTCAGCCTTCAGACATCTGTCTCCTTTGCTCTCGTAGCCAGGAAACGGATAGGGATTATCCATTATCAGTATGTAATCATCGCCTCTTAGGAAACTCATTGTGTTACTCCTTACTGACCAACCGACTCCGCTAAATCGTTGATCGCATAATACTTGTCAACGTTTTCAATCGTGATCATTGGAGCTGGCAAGAAGTTCTCGTAAGGTACATCAGACACAGCACCCATGATATGCGTCAACAGCAGGACAGTACCAAAGTAATGCTCCTCGAACAATGGCTGTCCTACCAGCATATAAACCTCGCCAGACTTTACTAGGTCTAGGTTCTGCCGTGAGTAGTCCATCGAAATGATCTTGACCTGTCCAGGCTCTAAGCCATTCTCTTCTGCTGCCTTAGCCCAAGTGGTCGGACCATTACCAGTAGTGGAGAATGCGCCTTTGATTTCAGGGTTAGCTTGGATGACGCTGGATGCCACAAGAATAGCTTCAGCTTGGTCAAAGCCTTCCACCTGCATTTCAAGTATCTCGATGTCAGGGCAGTCTTCTAGTAAAGCCTTAGAGAAGTTCTCGGCAACTGCGTTCTCGCCATCATTCAGTGAAGATTGCGTGAGTCCTACTGGACCTTCGCAGTCAAGGACTTTAGCCATTTCGTGTCCCGCGGCAAGCGCATATTGTACGTTGTCAGGAGCGGAAAAAGCTAGCAGACCAGGAACGGTATCTTCATATTGAGGAAAGTGAGTGCTGATAACTGGAATACCAGAAGCAATAATGTCCATTGCTGGCTGATAGTGTGCAGGTTGATAAATCGGCGTGATCACACCTGCGGAGTTACCAACAGCAGTTTCCATCATGGAAACAACATCATCAAGACAAGCACCATCGCAACCATTATTCACACATTCAAGACCATAGTCTTCACAAGCTGCCAGGAAACCCGCAGTCATAATCCTGACTACTGGATGGTCATCATTGTCATGAATGAATCTAATGGGTTTGCCGTTCTGTGCTTCCTTGAAGAGATTGACTGCCTCTACAACTTCAGGACATTCAGGGCATGTTACCTCTTCAACAGGAGCTGGCTCAGGTGTTGATTGAGCGCAAGCAGACAGAATAATCATCAACATAAGTCCTAGTACCAAAAGTAATTTCTTCATTTCGTTTCTCCTATAAGTCGAGCTTTACTCGACGTTGCCAATCTATTATGGCTGTTACTACCAATATCACACCTACGATAATTGTATTCAGGTAGGGTGACAGTCCGATGACCACGAGTCCACTCTGGATTATTTGTAGCGCAATGACGCCGAGGAACATTCCAATAAATGAACCTTCGTAGCCAAACAGGGACACTCCTCCGATTGCACATGCTGTGATCGATTGCAGTTCCCATCCTTGCCCTATGTCTGGTGATCCTGTAATCAGTCTGATCATTAACAGAATACCTGATAGAGCTGATAATGTTCCTACGATGATGAATGTTGATAGACTTATCTTGGATACATTTACCTCCGTCTTCCTTGCTATTTCTCTGTCGCTTCCTGTAGCCTTTACTTCTAGTCCATATACGGTGAAAAGCAAGATCAACTCACTGACTATCACCAGTACAAGAAAAATCCAGAAGTGCCATGATACCCCCAATGGTGTTCCCTTGCCAAAAGCTTTCACACTGTCAGGCATAGGATAGATTGAGAATCCTTCAGATATATACAACCCAATTCCTTTAGCTATGAAGAGAGTCCCTATTGTCGCCAGGAACGCTGGTATCTTCATCTTGAATACCAGAAAATAATTGGTACAACCGAGGATCGTACCACTTAACAGTCCCACTAATATTGATGGTATGACGGGGACACCTGTTTTTACGACTAGATAGCTTGCGATGACAGCAGCCATACCAGCGATTGACCCGATGCTTAAGTCGATTGATCCACTTATGAGTATCCATGTAACGCCTACGGACATTATACCTGTAAAGGCACTGGCTCTCAATACCGATTGGATATTGTTCGTGGTCAGGAAAGCAGGGTTTATCATAGTGAATAGTATCACCAGTAGTATCACTGATAATAATATCCCGATCTCTCGCTGTCTTACTAGGTGGTAAAGCCAGTGATTATTGGATTGCATTTCACATTGTCTACCGTGAAGTCAGCATTGGTATTGATCAGACATGACATCTTCAGCATTTCAACGATCTCGTCTACTCCGTAGCGATCTATCTGGTCTTGTAGTAGATACTCACCCTTAGTTTTTGAGATGATACTGTTCTGTAGATTGTTTTTGTCCCCTGCTCTAAGCCTTGGTATCAGTGTATGTCTTACTGGTGGCAAGCCAATTACCTGAGTGTAATAATCGTATAGTGATGTTTCCGTGGCAAGGTCTTCTCCTCTGATAAGCCAGTTCACGTGGCTCTCAAAGTCCCATAATACTTTCTCAAAAGTTAGCATTGGGGTACACGGATACATTGCAAGGTCACGATCTGGTATCCACTCGACATTGAGTTCATGAAACCATTTCGCTTTTGGAATGAACTGGAGGAACGGTTCACCATTTATGATCTCGTCAATATCAGGAAGCAATGACTGTCTTTGCCAGTTAGATACATCCATGAACTTCCCCAGCTGAACACGGTACTCTGATACCAGCTGACTCACTACCTGTAATCCAAGTTTGTTGTTCCAATATGGTTGGGTGTCGTCTATCCTGACAAAAAACTCTCCACCCGATTTCTTTGCTTCAGTATAGTTGACTAAAGCATTGTAAAGATGACCGATGTGTAACGGTCCAGTAGGGGTAGGATTGAAGCGTGTGTTGTATTTCATCTAAGCCTCGCTATTATACTCATAAGAATACCTGCATACTTTTCTATTAACAATTCTGTAAGTAATATCACTGTATCTTGCTTTATACAAACCTCCGTATTTGTTTATTCTGTGAAATAAGATGTCCATATCCCTCAATTCCTCTGCTGGTTTGTAGTGATTTAGAGGACCATTCTCGACAAATCTTCTTGTTGGACATGTGAGCATGACACAATCAAACTCCCATCCAAGAAACTCACATGGTATCTCTTCATAGAATTGAGCAAGCACAAGGATAGCTGCATGTTCTACACCTACTGGTCTGAGCATATTCTTTGCTTTCCTATACGTCTTTACGTCAATAAAACCTATCTTTGGACATATAAAATCGACCTTTCCGTCTCCGCCTAATCGACGTGACAGGTCTATTGGAAGACCAGTCTTTCTATGAAAGTCCCATTCTCCAACTATGCCAGTATATTCTCTATCTATGTGTTCCTCTGGAGTTTCTTCAATAACAAAACTTTTCTCGTGGTTCAGGTGTATTCGCCTACGCTCTTTTGCAAGCTCTATCATTAGAGATAGTACTGCTTTCCTATCGATTACTTTCTGTTCGCTAAACTCCATAACAATTCTCTCTTTGTTCTATCGCTGATTGGTTTATATCTTCTCTGGCATTTCTGTGGTAAGTGCTTCCCATGACACCACTTACATGCTATTCCTAGTGCTACTCTATTCTCTACATCTCTTGGTACTCTATCATAGAAAATAAAGTTATACAATATCCCTTTCGGGACACCAAAAACATCAGCTGTATCCTTCCAACTGCAAAGCTGATTGTATATGAAAACAGCCGAAAATTGAGCATCCCGTATCAAATGACCTGTAGTTCCCATAAGCCACCTTAGCGTCCGTCATATTAGCGTGACGACGCCTTTCTATGTGTTGTTTATGACTGGATTTCATGTTCATTTTTGTATTCTTCATTGAAATTGTCTATTATGCTCTGGTAGCTCTCAATAACCTTGTCTAAGTTCTTTCTAATATCAAGATGTTTGATTATATATTCTTTCCCTTCTTCAGCTCTTTCTTTGTATTTACCGTAGTTCTGGACTACTTCAGTAAGACCATCGTGCCACTCCCTGTAGGTATTCTCTACGGTTATCCCATACTTCTCAAGACCACCATAGATAGGATAGTTAGTACCTACCCACGGTATTCCCATGAGCAGGTACTCAACTGCCTTTATCCATGATCTGCGCCTGTCATACTGCTGTGCCAGGACAACAAGACCAATATCGAATTGCTTCAGTATGGTGTGCCACTTGTCATGAGTGACGTAAGGAGTGAAGTCGGCATGTTTCTTCAGGTTGACTAGATCGTAGACTCTTTTATCACCAACGATCAGTACTCTTACATCATCATTCTCCTTAGCTACAGTCCTTAGCGCAGGAATTATGTTGCTCTTTTTCCAGCTTTCAAGATGAGACTGGCTACCTCCCCATCCAATATAGAATGTGTCACTTTGAATGTGTTCCTCAAAATGGTACATCTTTATGTCTGGATAGTTGGGAACGTGATAGAC
Source organism: Candidatus Thorarchaeota archaeon MP8T_1 (assembly GCA_002825465.1). The sequence continues at coordinate 1,128 of PJER01000071.1, read as the reverse complement.
CTTATCAGTCCATTCCAGCCAATCATTAGCAAGGATATAGCTTGGTGTCGTAAGTCCATCACATGCTTTCACAGACTGTATGAGTTGTTCATACGGCTTTTCTTTTACTATGACTGGTCTGCCACTCTTTGTGAACGACTTCCCCTCAATCCACCAGGAGTATGCGTTCACGAGTCTTGGCATCAAATGGTAGGCATCATCGACATCTATGGCTACAGGCTTGCCTCTTATTCTCCACTCAAGCATCTTCATCATAGCAGAGCCAAAGACGTTTCTTTGGAGTATTATCAGGTCAGCCCATACACAGTCTTCATCAGCTTTCCCATCTGCCCAATCACCAATGTAGACCATCCTCGCCTTATGGTTGCTGCTGTCATTGAACGCTCTCTCAAAGATAGCGCATCGCCATTCGGCACAGTTCCACTCAACTTGTTCAGGTGGGAATTTCCATGCTGGTTTATCGCTGTATACGTATAGTATCTTCATTCCTCTTCTTCTCCCGCGGAGGAGAGTGGATCATTAACATCGAGACCAGTTATCTCTTTCATTTTTTCCCAATACTCATCTTCTAGCTTTGCCGTGAAGTCATCAGCAAGCAGCTCTGCGGTTGGTACTTCGTGTTTCTTTCCCATGATAATCAGAATCTCACCAGTAGTATGTACTTCTATCTGAATAAGATAGTAGTCTTTAGCATAGAAGTTGAGAAATTCTTCTACGGTCTTTGTGCCTTTGAGCACTCTTACTAGGTAGTCCTTCTTTTCGTTTTCCATTTTATGTCTCCTTTAGAACATCGATTGTTGAACTGCTTCAGGCTCTTTCCCTTCTACAAACCCCATCTTCTTAGCAAGCTTGATGAAATCATCCATATAGAAATTACCATAAAGGTCATGATGCTTTCTAAGTAACCATTCGATAAACCAGTCCCACCGCTCCTCGAACTGACAGCCAATAATAGACTCCTCTTTGAAGTACTCACACTCATTTTCTGTTCCTTCAAAGTAAATCTCGAACTCATCAGGATACATGGACTTATAGAGCGAGAGCATACGATCCCACTTCGGTTGGCAGTAGTTAGCTACTACAATAAGCTCGTCTTCTCGATGCAACTCATCAGAGATACGCTCCCAC
>PJER01000070.1 GCA_002825465.1 Candidatus Thorarchaeota archaeon MP8T_1 | reverse complement strand
AAGATACAATAAGCCAGCATGGTATCAGATCACTAATACCCAAGAATCTAGAACTTGTGGCTGGCCCAGGTTGCCCGGTATGTGTTTGTGCAGCAGAAGATGTAGATATGGCAATTGCAATCGCAAAGCAGGGTCATATTGTGACGACCTTTGGTGACATGTTCCGCGTTCCGTCTACAGAGTCATCCCTTGCTAAGGAACGAACAAAGGGTGCTGATGTTCGAATCGTCTATGGTGCAATTGATGCTGTGGATATTGCCAGGAAAAATCCTGACAAAGAAGTCGTATTTGTAGGAGTTGGTTTTGAAACGACGGCACCTACAATTGCACTAGAACTATTACGTACGCCTCCCTCCAATTTTTCAATCCTCACTTCATTGAAAGTAATTCCTCCTGCGATGGACCTCCTTGTAAATATAGAGGGATTTTCGGTTGATGGATTTATTACTCCGGGACATGTATCTGCAATCATCGGAACAAATGCATTCCAGCCTTTTGCAGAAAAGCATCATGTACCGTGTGTGGCTGCCGGCTTTGAACCACTGGACGTGCTTGAAGCTATCAGAATGTTGTTGGTTCAGATTAATGAAGATCGAGCAGAATCAGAGAATGAATATACCCGTGTAGTTCTTCCTGAGGGGAATATTGCCGCACAGAAGGTGTTGGCAAAAGCTTTTCGAATTGATAACGCTCCTTGGAGAGGTCTCGGAATCATAGAGAAGTCTGGTTACTTTATCCAAGATGAGTATGCAGAGCATGACGCACGGCTTCGATTCGATTTTCCTGATATCGCATCTGTTGACATCCTTCCTGGATGTAGGTGCCATGAAGTCATTCTTGGTATGGTGGACCCTGTTGATTGCAAGCTATTCGGTACGCGTTGCACACCAGAAGATCCCTATGGCTCGTGCATGGTTGGCCACGAAGGCACTTGTAGAATTCGCCATGAGAACTTGGTGCTGTGATATATCTTGATTCATAACGTGGAATGAGTTGTTATCTGCGCTTCTCCTTGCTTTCTGCGGCTCGTAGATCTTTTACTGTATTGAAATTCTTGAAAGTGTCTAGCTTCAAATCGAATTGCTGCAAGGTCTCTGTGGACACATATAGAACGTTTTGAAGCTGTTCGAGCATACTGCTCATCTTATAGGAACCGCGCTCTGTCACTTCTAATCCATGATAATAGGCATGTTCTGTCAGGTACACTGAGTGGAGTGGTTCGATATATCCTGATGGCCAAGATGGAACAACAGCACCATGTTTGGGGCTCATCTCAACGAGTACTTTCAATAGACTCGGATGCGCTAGTGGTGCATCGATGGGCAGTAAGAGGGTATATTCGGTCCCTGCATGTTCAAATGCTGTAATGGCTCCGCTCAAGGCGCATTTGACGCTGCCCTCTGGATCTACGGCTGTTCGTCCTCCTTTGATATGAGGCTTGATCTTCTCCAGTTGAACATCTTCAGAGACTACGATAAGAACATTCTTGGAAATTTTTTGAGCAATATCCAACATATGCGATATGAGAGGACGCTTTTGGAACTGTGCTAGAGCTTTCTCTGAACCAAATCGTTTCGAGTTGCCACCTGCCAAAATCGCTACTGTCAAATCTATCATTCTTGCCATGACCTTCTAGTCGATCCATTTCTTTCAGGCATGTGTAGTACACCTTTCCCATACTGTTTTTGGATGTATATACCACTATCAGCAATCTCGCGCTGCATATGGTCAGTTATAGAGTGTTTCGGGATTGAGCTGCTTATGGACTTGACGGAATAGAATCCTTGGCTTCAGTACTCGTAGGAAATTCAATCTTCACTCTATGTTCTGCTAGCAATGCGTCGTTCCCGGGCAGATTCATTGCTATGGCGAGAAGCTCTGTGTAATAGAACACTGGAAACTTGAAATCAGTTCCAAAGATTTTGTTTGCAACTCGCTGACCAGATTCAAATGTTATGAAGCAGGTTGGGCAAAACACAACTATTGCATCAGGCGCGACCATTGCCATGCTTGTCATCTTCTCTCGGAGAACTGCATATGATGTGACTGAATTCGTCTTTCTGACCCCAGCACCACAACACATGGTCTTATCCATGTAATCCAAAGGTATCATGCCTAATGCTTCGCATAGCATATCCAATTTCACAGGTACTTCTGCATTATCGACATGGAGGATTCTCTCTGGTCGCAAGAGGTGACATCCAGTATGTGTCACAACTTTTATTGGAACGGGTCTAACAACTTTAGAAGAAATTGTTTCAACACCAATCTCATCGAACAGCTGCTGATGTATATGGACAATCTTCGATGTGCCTTTATACTCAAGATTAAGATCTTTTAGAATCTCGTTTACTTTATTCTTCCTTTCAGGCCTTTCATCCAATTCGTGTTTGGCAAGAGACAATGATTCATGGCATCCCGCACAAGCCGTCAGAATATCAAGTCCCTCCGCTTCTGCAAGTGCTATATTCCGAGCCGCGAACGTTATCCATGTGTCATCTGATAGGGCTCGAACCGTATTTGGTTCAGGACAACAAGTGAATGCCAGATCAACCAAGTCAATGTCAAAATGAGGTGCTACCATTCTTATCGACTTCTCTGCAAAGGGCAGCCGATATGCCATTGTACAACCGGGGAAAAAGGCGAACTTCACTCAGACGCCTCCTCCATAGCCTTTCTATTTAGTTCTACTACGTCTGATGCCCCAGTAGCTCGAAATATCATCTGCACATCTGCAGGATCTGCTCTTGGGAGTTTTGGCAAACCCATTTCCTCTCTCTGTTTTTCGGACCTACTAGATATGGGCGACTGACAGCCGTCTGCCATCAAAGACTCTGCAGACTCGATGACATCTGGAGGAGCTTTTCCCTCTTTTGCCGAGATGTTCTTTATTACCATCAGGATTTCTGCAAGTGAAACTCCCATTGGACATCTTTGATCACACATGAGACAATAGGCACATAACCACTCATTTCCTTCGGATGGTACCATTCCTCTGCTGATGATGGAATCGACTGACAATCTTGGATTCAGCTCAGGTGACACCCGAAAGACTGGACAGGATGAAGAGCAAACTCCACACTGAAAACACGGAAGCGCTGTTTCTTTGAGTTCTTTAAGCTGGTTTCTTTGAACATCTTCACCCATGTCACTTACTTCTTCCTTGTAGTCTTCTTCTTGCTGGCACTCTTGCTAGAACTCTGTGGCTTACCTTCTTGTTTGCCTTTTGGTGTGCTTTTTGCTTTCGTTCTAGCTGATTTATCTGATTTGGCAACAGCTGGTGTTTTTAGTGTGGGGATATTCTTCCGAGGAGTCTTTACCACATTTGCCATCTCTGTCATGATGGTTTGCCACTTTTTCCCTTCTCCTGCAGATACCCACTCCACTCTGAACCGTTCGTCCTCAATATCATTTCTCTTCATCCATCCTCTGATTCTGGGTTCTCGCTTGGCCATCCATACATTGCCTGTCTGAAAATGACAGTCTGCCGGTAAATGACATCCCGAATAGAGCACAGCTCCAGCTCCAAGTTCAAATGCCTTTTGAGCGAACCTTACTGAATATCTTCCAGAGCACATTGCACGAATTACTCTAGCATTTGTTGGATATTGCATGCGCGATACACCAGCAAGGTCCGAGCCTCTGTACGAACAGAATGCACATGCGAATGCAACTATCTTTTCACTTGGATTCTCTGCAAGTGCTGTTTCAATCTGAGATTCTATCTGCTGACTTGTAAAATTCGGCATGTAGATTGCATCTTGTGGGCAGTCTCCCGCGCAGGTTCCACATGCTTGACAGAGTGCTCCCATTACAGTGAATTTACCTGTTCCATCCTGAGAAATTGCACCATAGGGGCAACGACTCACACAAGTCCCGCATCTACTGCAGAGGTCTTGCATTATCTTCGCACTAAGGGCTTCAATGGGATATCTTCCCTTTTGTAGAATAATTGCAGCTCTACCAGCCGCCGCACTTGCTTGGATTACTGAATCACGAATGTCTTTTGGGCTCTCAGCGCCGCCGCAGATGAAAACGCCTGCTGAGCTTGTATCTACAGGTTTCAATTTTGGATGTGATTCGATGTAGAATGAGTCACTTGTACAAGAAATAGGCAGTGGGAAGTTTCCTGCTGCCCCTTCAGCTCCCATTGAGAGGATGACCATATCAAAGGTTTCCAGGCTCAGTTTATTATGAGTGGTGTCTTCCACACTCACTCTGAGGTTCTTAGTATCTGGATACTGCTGAATTTCTCCAACCCGACCCCGGATGAACTTCACACCCTCCTCTCTCGCCTTAAGATATTGGTCTTCGAAATACTTACCGTGCATTCGTAGGTCCTGGTAGTAAATCGTCACTTCAGTATCTGGATAGTGTTCCTTGATGAGGAGTGCGCACTTGACCGACTCTGCGCAACAATAGTTTGAGCAGGCTGGCCGTGTCCCAATATCTCTTGAACCCACACATTGAGCAATTGCGACTGATGTGGGTTTTACAAGGTCTGATGGTCGTACTAATTTGCCTTCAGTGGGTCCTGCAGCGTTAATTAGGCGTTCAAACTCCAAGGATGTAATAACATTAGGAAACCTTCCCCAGCCAAGACGTGGCGTCTTACTAGGATCTGCCGGTTTAAATCCTGTTGCCAGAATGATAACTCCCACATCAAAGTCGATGTATTTTGGTCTGTCTGATGGATTTATCGCTTGTTGCTCACAACGGTCGATACATTTACCACACCTAATGAGATCCATTCCAAGGCAAGCATCGGGGTCTATGAAGTATGAGGATGGTACAGCCTGAGGAAATGGAATTTGGATTGCTTTCTGCCATGTGAGATTCTGGTCTGTCCTGCTTGGTACATCCACTGGACAAACTTCAACACAGTCTCCACATGAAGTGCATTTATCTATGTCCACATACCGAGGACGCTGTTTCACACGCACCTCAAAATTGCCGACAAAGCCTGATATGGATTCGACCTCTGCCATTGTTATCAGTTTGATATTCGGGTGCTTTGCCACATCCACCATCTTTGGTCCTAGAATACAAATTGAGCAATCATTTTGAGGAAAGACCTTATCCAATATGGCCATGATGCCTCCAATTGTGGACTGGCGTTCAATCAGATGTACCTTGAATCCAGCATCAGCAAGATCAAGAGCCGCTTGCATCCCAGCAACGCCAGCGCCTACAACTAAAGCTGCTTGAGTCACAGGGACATCAAGCTCTGGTTGGGCTACTAATGTAGCTGCTTTTGCTACGGACATCGCTATGAGGTCCATTGCCTTTTGAGTTGCAGATTTCGGGTCGTGTTGATGGACCCATGATACATGTTCTCGGATATTAGTCATAATGCAGAGATACGGATTCAAGCCTGCAGCTTTCACAGTCTTTCTAAAAGTATCCTCATGCATCGTAGGACTGCATGACGCAACTACGATTCTATTGAGTGCGTGCTGAGCAATAGCTTCCTGTATCTCTCTTTGCCCTGGATCTGCGCAAGTATAGGTATTCACTTGAACATGAACAACGCCTGGAAGAGTCTTTGCATATTCTGCGACAGCATCAATATCGACGACTGCTCCAATGTTTTTTCCACATTTACAAGGAAAAACGCCAATGCGAAGTTCAGGCTCTGAGGAAACCACTTCTGCTTCCGGAGGTCCTGCACTACTTCCTTTTGGATGGCTTGTGGTCATTTATCTGTCCTCGTTCTGCAGAACACAATAAACAGCCTCATTCAACATTAGTAATAAAGGTTGAGAATAACAAACATGCACGACTTCACAATATTTCAGATGCTGTAAAATCCGGACATCTGATGTCTAAAATCGAGCATCTTGAAAACAAGAGTGAACGTGTTTATTCAATGCTCCTCTTTGGTTTTTTCTAACCATTGGAAGATGCATTATAATCAGCATATTTTCCCTCCTGTTTGGATTTAGGTCATAAGTAGAGATTCACCAAAAGCGTAAAAAGCCCGGTAAGGGGGAACACTAACAGACTGGAGGCTATATAATGGTCGGAAAGGTCTGGAAGTACATCACTGAAAAGCTTGAATCAGAAGGTGCTCTTCACTTCTCTCTTCTTGATCCAGATCCAATGTCTACTACAATCGAGAGTGTTGTGGAGATTGCCACACTTGCAGAGAAAGCTGGAAGTGATGCATTGATGATTGGTGGTAGTACTGTCTTTGGCGTGATTGATGAAGCTGTTGCCAAGATTACTGAGGCTGTTGATATTCCAACCATTCTATTCCCTGGAAATATAACAGGAGTTTCCGAACATGCTGATGCTATGTTCTTCATGACTCTACTGAACAGCACGAATCCCTACTGGATCATCGGTGCACAGGCTCTTGCGGCGCCAAAGGTCAAGATGACCGGAATTGAAACCATTCCCATGGCGTATCTAATGGTCGCTCCGGGGAAGACTGCGGCATGGGTTGGTGATGCAAAACCTTTCCTACGTGATAAACCAAAGATTCCTGCAATGTATGCCATGGCCGCTGAGCTCTTGGGGATGAAATTGGTCTATCTTGAAGCTGGCAGCGGTGCAGAGGGTGGCGGTGTTCCGTCTGAGATGATTGCTTTAGTTTCCAAATTCATTGAGATACCTGTGATCACAGGAGGAGGTTTCAATGATGCAGAATCCGTTGTACGGGGAGTTGAGGCTGGAGCGTCAATAGTTGTACAAGGTACGTATCTCGAGAAGCACGTGCAACAGGATAAGGGTGAAGGACTTAAGTTGATAGTCAAAGCTTTGAAGGAAGCAGGCGCCAAGAGAGTTTAAATACTTGACACCCCCTCTTCTCTCAGTTTCCTTGTGGAGGTATGCAATACCTTGTCTTCAAAGACCGAATTACTGAAAGAACTTCTCCTAGATTTGAGTAGAGCCTCCCAGGGTAATGTGGAAGCTAGTGCAATCATCTCAAAATCACAAGGACTCCCAATTTACTCGCTCTACCCTGAAGGTCCTGATGATAAACGAATTCCTGAAGAGGATGTTATAGCAGGACGGTCCACACAGATACAGGAGGCCACGCGAAAAGTGTTCAAACAACTGAAGCGTGGTCCGTTGGTCAGGATGCTTATAGAGGGCGAAAATGGCTATGTCATTATCTGTGATGCTGGTAATGATGCAATCCTTGTAGTGCTTACCAATAAGCGTGCCAATATTGGTTACATGTTCTTCTCGATGTCTAGAACAGCTCGACGCATAGAACAAGTACTATCATAGGTTTCTGCTTCATCGTCACTTTTATCAGTCCACCCAATGACGAACAGTCAGGTCGGTGATTATTGTGCCAGCCGAAAAGCCAACTAAAAAAGACGCAGATGAGGAAACAGAGGATGTTTGGGATAAGTGGAAACGAGCGGGAGTAGTAGCACGTGATGCCCTTGCCCTTGCACGACCAATGATTGAACCTGGAGTGAAAGTACTTGACATCATCAATGCCGTTGAGAACTACATTCGTGAAAATTCTTCAGGCACGTCATTTCCCTGTAATGTTTCTCTGAACAACATCGCGGCACACTATACTTCACCACTCAATGATGAAACTGAGATTCAGGAAGGCGATCTTGTTACAGTAGACTGCGGTTCACATATCGATGGTTGTATAGCGGATACCGCGTTCACCATCGCACTAAATCCTGATCACGCAGACCTTGTAAAGGCTGCAGAAGATGCGACTAATGTAGCAGTCAAAATGATGCGTCCTGGTGCTAAACTCAACACAATTGGTGCGCTCATCGAGGATACAATCACTAACGCTGGATTCAAGCCTATCAAACAATTGACAGGGCATCAATTGAAGGAATATGAGCTTCATGGCGAGAAACAAGTACCTTGTGTAAGCGGAAAGTCCGAAGTCCTTGTAGAGGAGGGCGAGGCATATGCAATTGAAACATTTGCTAGTACTGGTTCAGGGAACATAACCGATCTCCCTAATCCAACAATCTACCAACTTCTCCCTATACGAGTGCCACTACGTTTTAGTGGTTCAAAGCAGTTCTTAGGTATAGCTAGAAAGGAATATAGAGAGTTTCCTTTTGCCGAACGTTGGCTTGCAGAACGAATGAAACACGCAACACTGAAGATGGCTATCAAAGAACTTCGGCAAAACGGTGCCCTCTTCGCGCATCATATTCTTGCAGAAGAGAAGGGTGAGTTCGTTTCGCAACACGAACACACAGTCATTATCACCGATAGAGGTCACGTACAAACCACCTAAGGGTCTTCCTGAGGCATTTCTTGACACTTTCAAGCCTGTCGAATCAAAATTCGGCGGACACAGAAGGATTAAAAGTATTTAGTTCATAATTCTACAATTGTGGGTCCTGGGAGACTGTCATCTATACCTCGACTTGTCAGTGAATACTGGCGGTCTTGAACCCGTCCCATTATTTCGGAGGAGAGCGATTGGGCCGCACAGGAAGTACTGACGACCGGAAAGAAGGAACACTAGACGCATCACCCGAAATCGTCAAGTGTCCAGAGTGTAAATCTGCACTTGTTGTGGAGGATTCTACTCGCGGAGAGCGTGTATGTGGAGGCTGCGGACTTGTTTTATCCGACCATCGAATCGATACGGGTGCAGAATGGAGGGCTTTTAGTTCTGAAGAGAGCGACTCTCGTAGTCGAGTTGGCGCTCCACTTCGTTATACGGTGCACGATAAAGGTCTCTCGACGATTATTGACTGGAGGGACCGAGACACCTCTGGAAAGAAACTCAGTCCAACACGAAGATCAGAGATCTATCGTCTCCGTAAGTGGCAGATACGAAGTCGTGTTCATAGCTCCCTAGACCGTAATCTCGCACAGGCAATGTCAGAGCTGGAGAGGCTCTCATCTCAGTTGGGTATTCCTGAACCAATCCGCGAGCTCGCTGCCCTTCTGTATAGAAAATCAATCATCAAGAAGTTAGTGCGGGGTCGGTCCATCGAAGCTATGGTCGCAGCTACACTGTATGCAGCATGTAGAATACGTCTTAAGCCACGTCCTCTCGATGAGGTGGCTGACGGGTCGAGGATAGACCGCAAGAAATTAGGTCAATGCTATCGGTTGCTTCTTCGAAGTCTTGATATCAAGATACCCCTTTCGAATCCAATTGACTATATATCCCGCTTTGCTTCGCAGCTTGAACTATCAAGTCCAGTGCAACTTCGAACAGTTGAGATACTCCAGCAGAGTCGTGACATTGGTCTAACTATAGGCAGAGATCCTCTAGGGCTTGCAGCTGCTGCAATATACGTGGCCTCAATCATGCTTGACGAACGACGAACCCAACGTGAGATTGCTGAAGTTGCTCGCGTAACGGAGGTCACGGTGAGGAATCGCTACAAAGAGATAGTCAAAAAGCTAGGAATTGACTCTCTGGGTCTAGAACCTATGGATTTCTAGCCTAGTTTCCTCTGAAACGTCTATTTTGAACTATAAATCCCAAATAGGAAAATACGATCTACCTTCTTCCTGTCGATTGAAATGACCAATCAATCTGGACCATATCTTCGGGAAATCCAAGTTTTGCAAGAACCTCTCCAATTGCCCCACGATGGTCACCTTGGAGCTCGATGTGACCGTGTTTTGCTGCACCTCCGCAGGCTAGCTTACCTTTCAATTTCGTTGCAAGGTCGCCGAGGTCAATATTCTTGTCAAAACCTTCAACAATGGTGGTCAAACGACCCCATTTTCTTCGTTCTATACTCACACTAATTCGTGCCTCTTCCTGTGCAATCGTTTCACAGACACACAGGTCTAGTGGCAACCCACAATTGGCGCATATTCCGCCGTCGTCATTACTCACTAAGTTATGTACTCCTTAGATTTGGTTTAAGCAAATTGCTTAGAGGGGCTTGCGATTTTCCGCATATAAGTTCTGCCGTCCGTATTGAGCAAGAGTAAAGAACGACCTAGTATATATCTTGTACATATGTCAGGTCGAATTCTTATCATTGATGCACTTAGTGCCGGTACCGGACAGCGCCGAAGTTCTCGGGACTCTATAGGTTGCGGACCTCGAACCG
>PJER01000069.1 GCA_002825465.1 Candidatus Thorarchaeota archaeon MP8T_1 | reverse complement strand
TTCTTGCCGGTGTCTATGTCAACGATTGTCAGATAGGTGTCTGGGATTGGAACACCAATCGACCCGAATTTTCGCAGGCTCTTCAAAGAGGGATTTGCTGTAGCCATGGGGGCGGTTTCAGTCAGACCATATCCCTCGAATAGAGTAGCTCCAGTAACATCCTCGAAGCGCTTTGCAAGTTCAGGGGGCAAGGGTGCAGCTCCTGAACCACAAGCTTTGAGACTGGAAAGGTCGTACTTTCCTACATTCGGATTGTTAACCATACCCGCGTAGAGTGCAGGAACGCAGTGAAGAATAGTCCCCTTCGACTTCTGAATGTCTGCAAGTAACTCGGACACTGGAGGCTTTCCACCTCGTGGATCTGGAACACACACTAAGGCACTTCCTTCAAGATAAGATGAAACCATAGTGAGTGTCAGACCGTAACTGTGATACCATGGCAAGGCTCCCACAAACACCTCCTCTCCTGGCTTGAGTTGTTGAGGAGGTCCTCCCTCTTTTGGTTCAAGCCAAACCCACTCTTTCATCTGCAAAACATTGCTATAGAGATTAGAATGAGTGAGCATTGCTCCTTTCGGAGTTCCAGTGGTTCCTCCAGTATAGAGGATGAGCGCCAGGTCTTCTTTTGAATTAATTGAGACTTTTGGTGGATTTGGTTCATACTGTGCTATGATATCGTCATAGAAGACAGTTCCTTCTTCATAGAACTTGCCCTTTGGGATTTTTCCTATAAGACCACCAATAACTGCTTTTGCTTTGGGTAAGAAACTCTTGATGCTGCAAATCACATGGACTTTGACATCAGTACCTTTCACTGCCTCATATGAGGTTGGTGTGAACGATGGATGGTCAAAGACGAACACTCCCTTAGCTCCAGAGTCCTTCAATTGGAAATTCAGTTCATTCGCCTTGTAGGATGGATTACATGTGACTGCCGTTGCACCAGTCTTCAAAATCCCGAAGAAGATTGGGGGGTAATGAGGGGTGTTAGGCAAAAAGATTGCGACCTTGTCCCCTTTTCCAATACCTCTGCTTGCAAGAAAATTGGCTATTCTATCAGCATGATCCTTTACCTCAGCAAAGGAGTGTGATATTCCCGAATACATTGTTGAAGGTGCATCCGGATGTTCAGCAGCTGTCTTATCTAAAATTGCATAGAGTGGTTCATCAGGATATTTCAGAGACTTCTTGACATTCTCTGGCCACCTTGACTTATGCCACGGCATTTCTTTCATATTCTTTCCATCTCCATTTCTCTCGTACATAATCTTCGGTTAGATATCAACCAAAGTATAACACTCTTGTGCTACACTCGCTACTCATATTTCCTTCTAAAGACAGGCACTGTCGCTGAACTGCCTTTATTATCAGATTCGACAAGCCCAACGGAACAATTAAGACATCGAGTGTTGAGAGTTTGCTACTAGAATCATTCGTCTTTGAGAGAGGAATCCATCTTGAGTTATGAAGGAGTGATTGATCAATCAGCAGCGGGACTGAAAGAGCTGGTGGATTCAGGTGAGGAGATAATTGGTTATATCTATCCTCATGTTCCCCTAGAGCTTTTTTTGGCGCATGGATTTACACCATCACTTATCCGTGCATTACCTGGAGTGTCCAGTGGATTTGAAGAGAGTCTCCAGACTTTTGCATGCTCATACATCAGGAATCTATATAGTCAACGCGCAAATGGTCAATTTCTGACTCTTGCAGGACTATTATTCCCCGGAAACACGTGCGATTCTCTTCAGAATCTTGGTGATATTTGGAGAGTTCGTTTCCCGGATGACAGGGTTTTCCGTTTAACCTATCCAGTGACAAGATACAATCAGGATGAATCAACCACCAAGTTTCTAGCTGAAGAGCTAAGAATTCTTAGCGAGAACCTTTCTAAGACATTCAAGCGACCATTTCATACAGATAGTTATGATCGGGCAATAGATCTCATTCAAGATTTTCGCAATAGCGCACAGTTTCTCTATTCTGCTAGGGTAGTGAATCCAACCATTATTTCCTATTCTACAGTTATCAGCCTTGTACGGAACTTTTTGACTGTGCCAACGTTGTCCTCTGCAACCGAACTCAAGACAGCTGCAAGAAGTGTTGAAAACACGGCTGAAGAATTGGGCATTTTAGATATAATCGAATCTGTGAAGAATAGTATTTTGAGCGGTGATTATTCAGGAGTAAATCTTCCAGAGGATTTGGAAACTCCTCGTGTGGTCATTGCAGGTGGTATGGTTGAGCCACAGGCCATAGCCGCTATTATAAATGACATACCAGATTTTTCCGACTCTGCTATCGTCTTGGATCTATTGTCATTTGGATTTAAGACAGTATTCACAGTTCCTCCTTCTGATTCTGAAGATCCCTTTTTCGCGATGGCCAAGTCAATTTTGAGCGCTCCTGGAGAGCCAACTCATGAAGGTCTGTCATATAGAATGGATGCAATGAAAGGGCTACTTAGAAACCTCTCGATTCATGGATTGATAGTCTGCGAACAGTCATTTTGTGATCCCGACCAATTTGAAGCCCCATCCATTGAGAAGGCCGCCTGTGAACTAGATGTAAAAACCATCCGACTCCCACTGGACTCTGAACTGAGCGACCGTGGACGGATCCAAACACGAATACAAAGCTTTCTAGAAACTATGGAGTGAGATATAAAATGACGGAACAACGAGCAAGCGAGGAAAAACCCTACAGACGTCTTGAGACTCAGGCGCTTCTTCAGCAGGTTGCGTTTCGCCACGGTATGGAGGCTCTTGAGGCAAGTGAAAATGGTGAACTTGCTTGGGTGACTTCAGGTTTTCCAGTTGAGATTCCGATAGCAATGAACCTAGGTGTTGTCTATCCGGAACAGGCTGGAGCCATTATTGGGGCTCAAAAGATTGGTCCGGATGTTTGTAGTTTCGCTGAAGACCTTGGGTATTCACAGGATCTTTGCTCCTACGCTCGTTCGAGTATCGGATCCACAGAAAAGCCACAGGAAGTCCCAATGGGATCCCTTCCAACTCCTCAGCTCCTCCTAGCATGCAATAACATCTGTGGAACCGTTCTACGATGGTATGATGCAATTTCTGAGATGACAGGAGCTCCAGTCTTCCTTCTTGATACCCCACCTTTAGAAAAACAACAACTCCCTCACAATCGGGAGTATGTTCACCGTGGTGTTGAGCGTCTGATTGATTTTATTGGATCCCACTTCAATCGAACTCTTGAGGAAGAACGAATTCGCGAAGTGGCCAATCTATCAAGCAGAGCAACGAAGCTCTGGATACGTGCTCTTGAAGCCTGCAAGAACAAGCCTAGTCCGCTAAACTGCGCTGATAGATTTTTGACAATGGCTCCTGTTGTTTCAAGTCGAGGAACTGAGAATTGTGTTGAGTTTTACGAAGCCTTTGTTGAAGAGGTAGAGGAACGTGTTAAGAATGGAATTGGTGCAATCAGAGATGAGAAGGTACGCTTGCTCTGGGATAATATTCCACCATGGCACACTCTGAGATTTTTCAACATTTTGGCAAGCAGAGGAGTTGTTTTCCCTGCTGACACATACACCCATGCATGGACAGGCAATATGGTCGGTGTAAATACATCTTCAATCATTGATGAAGTCGTTGACACATATTCCAAAGTGTATCTCAACATGGGCCTAGATGCAAAGGTTGACAAGATGTGCCAGTTAATCAATGACTACGACCTTGATGGATTTGTTATGTTTTCTGTGCGTTCATGTAAACGCTACTCACTTGGACAGCTTGTATCAAAGGAAATAGTTACCGAAAGGACCGGGGTACCAGGAGTTATTATCGAAGGGGATATGGTCGACTCCAGAGTGTACAACGCAGCACAAATTGAAACTAGAGTTGATGCGCTCCTTGAGATGCTGATGTGAGGAGAGATAATCATTGGACATTGGAGTTGGCATTGACGTTGGATCCACAACCACTAAGGGAGTCTTGCTAGACAGTTCAGGTAAGATCTTGGCGGAATCACTTATGCCCACTGGTGCCTCAGCAGTTCAGGCAGTTCAAAAGACACAACGAAATATCTCATTACAAGCCAAAATTGACTTGAATGGAGTGCCAGTAATCAGTACCGGCTATGGTCGAGCGCGTGTCGAGTTGGCTGAAAAATCGGTCACCGAGATAACCTGTCACAGCGTAGGTGTTCATTATATTAATCCCAGCATACGTCTTCTCATTGATGTTGGAGGTCAAGACTCCAAGGTTATTCGTATTGGTCCTTCTGGAAGACCAGAGGACTTCGAACTGAATGACAAATGTTCTGCGGGCACTGGCCGTTTTCTTGAGGTCATGGCTCGTGTATTAGAGATCTCAATTGATGAGCTCGGACCGCTTGCACTCAAGTCAAATTCACCAAGCTCGATAAGTAGTACATGTACAGTCTTTGCAGAGAGTGAGGTCATAAGTCGTATTGGCGCAGGTGATTCTCCTGCAGACATTGCTGCAGGTTTGCACGCTTCCATGACTTCCAAAATTGTCGCCTTATCCAAAAGAGTTGGTTTTGTTGAACCAGTCTGTGTCACAGGAGGTGTTGCACTAAATCCTGCTTTCCGTCACTACCTCTCAAAACAACTTGGAACTGAGCTCTGGATTCCTGATAAGCCTCAACTCACAGGGGCATTAGGAGCAGCCGTTATTGCTATACAGGGATTAAGCTGATTGTGCTTATTCATCGATGATATGATAATATTAGAAACTGAGATTCATTGTACAGATTAGATGCATGCAGGACGTACTACATCACCTTTACCATGACAGTTTCGCCGTAACTAGAGTATTCCTCTCCTGATTTTGCAGCTTCAAGTCCCATCCGTATTTCGCTATCAGAAATCTTCCTAATATAAGACCTCCACCTCATTCCATCAAATGCTTGAGGGTTTGGCTCTGAAATAACCTCAAAGCGAATCTCTGAATCAGTTCTCTCGTATTCGATCTCATTATTGACAAATCCATAAGAAAAGAAAGTCTTGCGAAGGAACTTCTTATTCCGTTTGTCATAGAACATGATACCAACGCTTTGATTCTCGATTTGACCCCCTCTTACAGCTTCATGCCTGCTGAGGATGAAACTGCCACCTAACTCAAGCGCAAAGGTAGTTTTTGTCTCTATAACACCTTCCCCACCAAATTCATCCTCTGATCGCCCCTTCCACTCACCCAGAAGAAACAACCATTTGTCAATTGGATTTTCTGAACTCATGAATTGAATTAGAACAGACAGAGGTATAAATATACTACCGACTAGAAGGGGTCTATGCACCTTTTGCCAAGGCCTCTTCTCCAGCCTTTATTCCAAGCTCGAGTGCGAGCAAGTTCGATTTCAGAAATCTGGGCCATCGTTCTTCAATTCTAGCCTTCAGGCCCTTGATTGACAAAGCCTTCGTGATGACTGTAAACGCCCCCAGCATCACAACATTGGTGGCTTGCTTGTTGCCCACATCCTTGTCAGCAATTCTTGTTGCTGGTATCTTGTAGACTTTCACTCCCTCGGGAAGCTCACCTTCTACGTCTACAAGATCTTCATCAATGATGAGCACGCCATTCTCCTTCAGACCATCGACGTACTCCAAGTACGCCGCTCTACTCATTGCAACAAACACATCCGGTGCTATAACCTTTGGATAGTCAACCTCCACATCGGATATGACAATCTCGCTCTTGCTTGCACCACCTCGAGCTTCTGGTCCATATGATTGTGTTTGGACAACGAACTTCCCATCATTCAGCGATGCGGTTTCACCAAGCACTACTGCCATAGTGACGATTCCTTGACCGCCAAAACCACCAATTCGGATTTCGTACCTGCTCAAATCATTCACCCTTGGCTCGACGCTGCATCTCTTGCAATACAGCCGTGTACTCAGGTTTTTCAATATCCACGAACTCGCCGCAGACTATTCTTGTATTATAGTCAAGCTCAGCTTCATGTGGTGGCAAGCCATTTTGAATCTCAGCAACTTCCAATAGGTGTTTGTGCATAGCCATGCCATCGCCCAAGCGGTTCATCCTGCCATAGGCTGTGGGGCAAGCACCGATTATCTCGACGAATGAAAAACCCTTCTTCTGAATTGCCTTCTCGATCGATTTTGTTGCTCTTCGGACCTGAACTGCTGTCCATCTTGCTACAAATGTCGCACCTGAGGACGCTGCTAGTTTTACGAGATTGAATGGATGCTCTATGTTTCCAATTGGTGCGGGACTTGTCTGAGAATATCTCTCGTGTTCAGTGGTCGGACCAAACTGCCCGCCAGTCATTCCGTAGTTAAAATTGTTCACGCACACGACAGTAATGTCGATGTTTCGTCGACATGCATGGATAAGGTGGTTGCCTCCGATTGCTGCAACATCACCATCCCCGCTGACAACGATGACCTCAAGCTCAGGATTAGCAATTTTCACGCCCTCCGCGAAAGCTATTGCTCTGCCATGAGTGGTGTGGTAAGTCCCTGTCTTGAAGTAGCCTGATGTTCTTCCTGTACACCCGATACCCGAGACTATGACAGTCTTAGTGAAATCAAGACCAAGATTATCAATTGCTCTGGCTAGCATCCCTGATACAACACCTACAGAACAGCCCGAGCAATAGATCCACGGTTGTCTGTCTTCTCTGATGTATTTGGACATTGGATGCTTGAGAACTGGTGCGGTTTCAGTCAAGAGATAAACCTCTGACCCCCGCAGGAATTTTCACGCTAAAAGGCTTATTGATGTTGCATATTGAGAAGAGTAATAACGCATATGTGTTGATTAAAGAACTTCACCAATTGCTGCAATATCAGCATGAGAGAGGAAAGCCCCGTGAAAGAGACCTTTGAGTTTGGCGGTGAAATAGTTTGGCGACCGACAGCAGAGCATATAGAACATGCAAATCTCACAAAGTTCATGCGTGCGTATCAAATAGAATCTTTTGAGGAGCTGATGCGCAGATCGACAGAAGATGTTGCATGGTTCTCAGACGCTCTTTTGAAATTTCTTGATATCCGGTTCTATGAACCCTATACACAGGTTGTAGACCTCTCTGGGGGCATAATAAGACCAAAGTGGTGCATTGGTGGGAAGCTAAACATTGTCCATAATTGCCTTGACAAGTACATAGGAACATCAACTGAACATCAACCAGCATTAATGTGGGAAGGAGAGGATGGGGCAACACGTTCCCTGACCTATCGTGAATTATTCCAAGAAGTAAACAAAGCTGCAAATGCCTTGCGCTCCTTAGGGCTGGGCCCGGGTGATGCAATCGGAATCTACATGCCTATGGTGCCAGAGATTGCAGTTGCGTTGTTGGCAATCGCAAAGATTGGAGGGATAATTCTTCCTCTCTTCTCAGGATTTGGAATGAATGCGATTGTTGACCGGCTTGCTGATGCGGATGCAAAGGCTTTGTTCACCGCGGATGGAGTGGTTCGGAGGAACAAGACAATACCTATGAAACCAGTCGTTGATGATGCTGCAAGACTGATTCCTACTTTAGAACACATGATTGTTCTCCGACAAATAGGCGAGTCAATTGAAATGACATCTGGTAGAGATCACTGGTGGGATGTGCTTATCTCTGGTCAATCCGATTCTGCTCCAACTGAAGTCACAGATGCAGAAGCGCCTATGATGATAATCTATACATCTGGGACAACTGGTCTTGCTAAGGGTGCAGTACATACTCACTGTGGCTTCCCGGTAAAGGCTGCTCAAGACATGGCCTTTGGCACTGACCTGCATTCTGGCGAGTTAATCTATTGGATGACAGATATGGGCTGGATGATGGGTCCTTGGCTTGTGTTTGGAGCGCTCATTCTAGGAGGAACTTTCTTCCTCTACGATGGAGCACCTGACTACCCGACTCCTGGCAGGCTTTGGGAAATGGTTGCAAGACACAGAGTCACAATTCTGGGCGTTTCACCCACACTCATTCGACTGTTGATGACTCATGGAGAGGAGCCGATTGGATCACATGATATATCATCACTCCGCTATTTTGGCTCTACAGGAGAACCATGGAACCCGGACCCCTGGATGTGGCTTTTCGAAACTGTTGGAAAGCGAAAAATCCCAATAATGAACTATTCTGGTGGCACTGAAATCTCGGGAGGGATAGTTATGGGAAATCCATTGCTCCCTCTCAAGGCATGTGCCTTTTCAGGTCCCTGCCCTGGGATTGCTGCGGATGTGTTTGACGAGGATGGAAAACCTGTACGAAATAAAGTCGGAGAGCTTGTGATTAAATCACCTTGGATTGGAATGACTCGGGGATTCTGGAAGGATAAAGAACGATATGAACGCACATACTGGTCTCGCTGGAAGAATGTTTGGGTTCATGGAGATTTCGCAGCGATAGACTCTGACAATCTGTGGTATATTCTTGGAAGGTCTGATGATATAATCAAAATAGCTGGTAAACGGTTTGGGCCAGCTGAAGCTGAATCCGTACTTGTCGGTCATCCATCAGTTGCAGAAGCTGCAGCAATAGGCGTTCCCCATGAGATTAAATTGAATGAGCTTGTGGTCTTCTGTGTACTAGTGCCGGGGATTAGCCCCTCTGAGCAGTTGAGAGAGGAACTCAAGCAGGTAGTGGTGACTGCTATGGGCAAGCCACTAACGCCAAAGGCTGTGCTATTTGTATCCGATTTGCCCAAGACACGAAATGCAAAGGTAATGCGAAGGATGATTCGTGCCGCATATCTTGGAGAAGATCCTGGAGACACATCATCACTGGTCAACCCAGAAGCTGTTGAAGAGATACGGTTGGCTAAGTAGTACTGAAACCGGTATTAGGCGGGCTATCCTCACGATCAATGTTTAGGATTCAATTCTTACATTTCATCGTGTTTACCTGACTGAGATCGCATTAATTCTCCTTTTCATCTCTCCAAAGAAGGCTAATATTCATTGAAATTCTATCATCTTAGATAGTGGGCGAATATGACTGGACATGTGATTGAAGCAATATTGATAACAGACAATAACAGCAACCCTCGATTCTATATGCAGCTTGACCCACGTGCTTTTGGCATGGATCCTGTCCTTGCATCGAGTTTTTTCACAGCTATTGATATGTTCTCTAAGGAGGTCTTCCAACAGAGCGCACCTGTTTTTCATGTTGATTATGGGGCTCATGTCTTTACAGTATTAAACGGAGAAACCGCGCATATGGTTGCAGTGGGTGTGCAGCGATTAAATACTGAGTTGATTACTATTCTCAATTCATTATTGGCGGAGTTCGAGCAAAAATGGCTTCCGACCACACAAACCCTTGATACTGATACTCCCTTTGTAGATGCCTATCTTGAACCATTTGGTGAGAGCGTGATGATGAAGCTCTCCTTCGAAGATCTTCCAGACTCGTGGGTTCCATACTTCACAGTAGATCCAAATACAATTGTCACAACAAGTGGTACCTTGGTACCATTAATCAACGGGTCTAGAAACATGAAAGAGATTCTCGAGGTGAGTGGGTTATCAAAGCGAGACCTCTTCCTTGAGATATCCAAATTATGGGCCTATCGTGTCATTCGTTTTCGTAACACATTAAGCTTCAACGACTTTGTAGCACCACGAACAGAGTTTTTGAAATATGTGCAGGCAACTTCAAGAGAAACCGAAACCCTGCGCAGTCTTCACCCTGAGATGCTTGCAATTATACCACGTCTTGCCGGGTTAATGGATGGTCGGAGAACAGTTCGGGAGATACTTAGTCAGCTAGGAGAATCGTTTGACGAACGAGAGATTCTAAGGGCATTGGACTATCTTCTTGAGAATGGTGTTATTGAAGCGCTCTCCCCGGAGAAACGACGTATTCTCTTGGCAAAGGAAGTCCTTGAGATTTCATTACGCGTCGCTGAAGAATGTTATAATGCTGGAGAGGCTACAAGAGCATTAACTACAGTGATGAATGCTAGTGACACGCCAGAAACTCTTGGCCAACTTCGTTATGAAAGCGGTCGATGGTCGGTGGATTTTGATATCAAAATGCTTGAAGGACTCAACAGCCGAAGGCTAATGCTCCTTTTCGGTGAATGGATGAAGATACTCGCGCAGTTTGCAGCTGCATTGGATCAAAAGAACCTCGACCCGTTTATTGTTGATTTGACCATTGCGATCTCTGAACGCGTAGTCAATAGATTCGCTCCCTTTGATCTACGAGGATTCGAAGAATACTCCTTCTGGTTAGAGCAACTGAGTAATCAGGGGTGGTCCCCGATTCGAACAATAAAGACTGGATCTCTGAAAC
>PJER01000068.1 GCA_002825465.1 Candidatus Thorarchaeota archaeon MP8T_1 | reverse complement strand
CGTGCGGAAGACTCCTCAGGTACACGACTAGCTAATAGTAACACAGCAACTGCTAGAATCACCACAGACGCAAGAGGTACAATATTACCGAAACGAAAGGCCAGAACAACAGAGACCACAGATGCAAGCAACTGTGCACCAGCGGCAAGGGCAATTGCACCTGCTATTGTCAAACTGATTAGCTTTGTCAAACCTTTACCAAACACGTTCATTCTCCTCCACTAGCCTCTCTGAAACACACATTCGTGGTATGACCTCAAGGATTCCATTAGAGACGAGGTTCATTACTGCTATTTCTTGAAGACCATTCTCTGCCATTCTGAAAATTTGAGATTGGGTGCCATTCATATTCCGAGCAAGGAAAAGATCATGGTCAATCCATCTCGCTATGGAATTGTGATGAACTGCATGATTCTTGGAGTCCTCCATCATTCTGCTCTCACTGATGATGACGATATTGATGCTTGTTTTTGATACAATACCTGTCAGAATGGGCAGTACTTCTTCCACCAATTCACGACCCCATAGGATCGGATCTTCTCGAGTCATATCGAGAACTCTAGTAATAGGATCAATGATCACGAGAGATGTGTTTTCCAGTGTTCCAGGGAGGTCATAGATAAGTTCACGAAGCTCAGAGCGGCTCTCTGTCAGAGTTACAGTGATGTTCTCCATTCTCCCGCCAGATTCTATCACGTTATTCTTGAGATGAGCAACAAAGCTCTTCTTTGCATCAGTATTAATCCATTCAACATGGGAGTACCTCGAAACATCAGATGCCAATGAAACTGCGAATAGCGTTTTCCCCGATCCTGCATCACCCCAAACATGAATCAAGCCACCAAGGCCAAGAGCATTCAATATTGGAGTGTTATACACCAGCTGATCCACGCTCCTCTTTGGTCTCACTGCTTGAAGGCATATACTCAAACTCATCAATTAAGGAGAGTTGAGTCGACTCCTTGGATTTTCCCTTTCGTTTCTTCATCCTCCCAGCCACAATATCTGCTCCGACAATAGCGATTTCTGCGCTGAGATCTTCAACTGAGACTTCCCGCTCTTCTTGGATTTTTGGCTCTTCGGAATTTGTCTCGTCAACTGAAGCATGAAGAATTTGATTGTGCAATTCAACCACCTCAGCAACAACATCTGCGCTCTCAAAGGAAGCAGGTTCTTCAGGTTGAATCTCTTCACTATACTCATCCTCTAAAATCACTGGCTCAGTGATACTCGCTTCCTCCTCATCGCTCTTCATTTCCTTGTCAATCTCTTGGATAGTCTCTTTCATTGCAATCATGTTCAGTCTATCATCAAGAGCCTCTTTGATATTTGGCCTGAGAGCACCAATATCATAGAGAGAGTTGTTCAATTCTGTGAGGAATGTGACAGCTTCAGCAAAGTTCAATGGTTTAATCACATGTCCAGTCAATCCGACATACGCCAAAGCCAGATTAGTTTCTTCTATGTTACCCCCTAGATATTCAAACAATCCGATGAACTTACTTAATCCATCATCTCCCTTAATTGCAGTTAATGAATTAGATGCCTTTGGAGCTAGTCTAACACACTCATCAAGTACAGAACAGGCTACATTGACGGTTGTGTTAACATCATTCCGACTGATGGCATCTCCAACTGTTGCTATTAGAGGTGAAACGATGAAGTTGAGATCTGCAATCAGTTTGAGTCGGTCCTCGTTCTCCTCAATCGATTCGGTTATTCGTAAAGCATCACCAATCTCTCGGAGTTGCTCTCTCTCTTGAGACAGCGTTTCCTGAAATGATGATACAGAATTTCTTGAGGAATTGAGGAGCCACCCACCAATCAATCCAGATGCAGCACTGATGACAGCGGGAATGAGAAGAGAGCCCGATCCAACTACAAGAACTGAGATTATGGTTGACAGTCCAATGGCCAGTGAAATGAGTGCAAGAATCCCAAACCAACCCTTTGCTACTCCTGCTTCGAGCAGCTGCCATTTTTCTTTTAGAACGCTCTTCCTTAGATCTGGGAGCTTAGACCGAGTATCGCTCTGCCTGATAAGCACAAATTGATCAGCAGTCACAATTCTCCCAGTTTCTGTAAGCCAACTAAGATCACGAGTTGGCTTGGCGTTCTCGGTGATAACGTATACTGTTCGTGTTTCATGCATCAGTGATAGAGAACCTTTTGCCATTCCTCTCAATAGTGGAAGGCGTACCCTCCCCCAAGGAGTCAATATTGCATGGTCTTGAAGGAATTCACCAAGCCCAACATCACTCAAGACTTTCTCGAGGTCTCTGTTCACAGTCTCCAAAACTGCTGCTCGCATTGCAAGACCGCCTTTTCCAAAAGCCGCCCTTCGCAAATCTAAGACAAACACAATATCGACATGAACGCCTCGGGTTCCAGGAACAGACTCTAGTTTCACACCGAGGGTCATTCCATTTGGATATTCTGTTACGATATGGTCGGTTCGTCTAAGAGCCTCAGCGATATCGTTTCCAATATCCTCTTCTGGTGTTTTTTCCTCAACTCTCTCTTTATCATGTTCCTCTGTATTTATCGAATCAGTTTCCAAACTTTTTAGTCCTCCTCAATATTGCTTGTGAGTCGTATGTCCAGAGCCTCTCGCAATCCTTGTGAAAGCTCCTTGACTTTTGAGAGACCTCCTAAATCTGATAGTACTGAGATGGCTTGGAGGAGCCATCTAGATGTGTCTAGTAAACCATAAACATCGCCTATACTCAGTTCAAACTGCTGAGCTAAGTCATGGATTGGTATATCGGTAGTAACGAGATAACTGAGCAGATTATCAAATCCATCATCGAGTGACATTCCTGTTTCAATCGAGACAATATGTCGCAGAAGCCACAATAGCGACTTGATATCCTCGGTTGTTGGAAGCATTGCAAGGGTTTCCCGTACTGTGGGTATGCGGAGGTAGAGCCTGCTGACAGCTCGCCCCATGCGCGTGGGCTTGATTTTTCCCTGTATGTCGCCTTCAACAAGAGCTAGGCGTAGCAATAGGCCCAGCGGGCTTGATTCAGATAAGGACAGAGGAATGACATAGTCTGCCATGTTACCCAAGTCTCTGGCGGCAGCCATTCCAAGTGTGACTAGGTGATGGCAGAGAATTCCGGTCTCTGTGATTGGCAAGCCGCACGAACACATTGGTCCCTCCACTGTGCCTAGTGGTGAGAGCCGTGCCGAGAAGCGACAGGTGTATGTCCCACCATCAAGGCTGGTCACAATTCCTCCTATTACTGTTTCATTCTTTTCTCGAAGCGAGGTCTTTCCAAGCAAATCCTTTCTGGCAGTTTGAACCGTTTCAGGAAGTGCATGTTGTTCCAAGACTGTTATGGCTGAGATCTCGCCTAGCTGTAACACTCTCATTGGAGCCTTTGAGTCACGAATTGCACAAAAGACAAGGAATGATTCTCCAAGAACTCCATTCTCAATCTCCTCAACCGATGCGGAGGTCATCATATCAAGGGCCACAATGAGTTGTTCAGCTAGGGAATCAGGATGCGCCAAAGAACTATTGATTCGATCATACCTGGCTGAGAGCGTTTCTTTTCCAGAAGTTTCGTCTAGTGAAATATCAAAATACCTACGCTTTGCTTCTTCGCTCTCACCCGTACTTCCTACGATAATGATTCCAAATCCGATTTTATCATGTGTAGGACGACCAGCTCTGCCAAGCATTTGATGGACTGCATTGGCAGAAAGTAATCTTCTATGGTCTGCTGGGGATTTTATACTGGAGAGTATTACGGTTCTAGCTGGGAGGTCCATTCCCGCAGCTAAGGTTGTAGTAGCACATACTACACGGACTTTTCCTTCATGGAAAAGCCGCTCAATCAGGCGACGTGCCTGAAAACCAAGTCCTGCGTGATGATATGCAATACCATTATGCAAAAGGGTTCTTAGGTCCAATGAAAGAGAGACATTACAATTCTCAACTGACTCTAATTCTTGAACTAGATTCTTCTTTTCTTCAGACGTGAATTGCCTTCCTACGTCATCAGCAAGTCTGCGAGTCTGTGCCTCTGCCTCGCGTCTGGTCCTATGAAAGATAATAGCCTGACCATTCCCCTGTACTGTGGTCATAACAAGCTGTTTTATCGTCATGTTTCTATCACTAGCGGTAACAACGCGATACACAAGAGGAACAGGTCGTTCATCTGAAATTATGAGGTGACAACCTAGCCATTCAGCAAGTTCCTCTGGAGCTCCTGTAGTGGCTGAAAGCGCTACCAATTGCAGGTCTTCTATCGTTCTTCTTATTCTTATGATGAAACTCTCAAGACGTGCTCCACGACCTAATTCCGACAGAGTCTGAATCTCGTCTATGACGACAGTGCCTACCTCAGACAACCAATTACTCCTACCTCTAAGCAGGGAATCTGCACGCTCATATGTGGTTATAATCACGTCATATTCTGCAAGATTATCACCGCTATTTTCGAAGTCGCCTGTGCTCACTCCAATCGAGATACCGAGATGTTCGTATCGTTCTTGCATTGTTCGAAAAATCTGGACAGCGAGAGCTCGCAACGGAACGAGGAATAGGCCCTTTCTGCCACAAGTCACAGCCCGCAAGACTGCCATCTCGCCAATCAAGGTCTTGCCAGATCCTGTCGGGCTTGATATCATGACACTCTGCCCCTCCAAGAGTCCCCTGTCTATTGCTTCCGATTGGACGCCACGCGGCTTTAGACCTGCCTGGATGAGTAGTTTGTTGACCTGTGCCGTAACATCTGCGGCGACAATCATACAACCGCACTCTCCATTCCTTCGGTTTGGCGCAGCGCCATGCTGCCTTTCATTGTGATTCTGAAATTGGTATAGGACACTCCGCTATGCACTTCATGTCCGCGTAGAATCATGCTTGCATGTTCAAGTCTTGCAAGAACCGCTTCGACATCGGGATCATTATCAGAGCCACTAGCAACAATAAATCGGCGAACAGCTTCTTGTGTGAGAGGTTCATATCGTTCAAGTAACTTCAATACTCGTATTGCAAGAGCTGTGCTTCCTGCCGACACTCGATCCAAAAGAGATCCTTCATTCCTCGTGTTGTCTATATTTCCCGAAGACAGGAGTGTGCCAATTCGACTAGTTTCATCCTCTGTCATAATCTCAGGAGTCATATCAGGTGCAGGATCAAGTCGAATCGGCTGACATGTTTCTGTTCCGTCATGCACAAGCAGTGCCGTGTCATCATCCATCACACGAAGGAAGGAAGATTCTCTTGGTGAGATGCGAGCCTTTGTGTGCATCCCGGTCGTTATGACGTTCAGTCCCAACAGGTCAGAAGCTATCTTGATATCTACAGCTTCGCGAAGTCTCAAAGAGATGCATGATGTAAGAGTTCCAATGGCTCCAGGAGCCATGTCAACAGGATGTTCCAAAGCGAGGACAATTGGACCCCGTTTCTTTAAATTCTCTAGAAGACGTTCGCTGAATGAATCGTGTTTCATGAAGCGACGGTTTCTGACTCTCATATTCTCAGCGCCGTCAAGTACGATTACAAGGTTAGGATCCGGTTTTAATCCAGCTAATTTGACACAGATAACGTTCCATGCAAAGTGATCCAGGGATGTTGAGCCAAGATGCATCCTTACCACAGTTAATGCAGACTCTGTGAGTCTAGCTGTGGGAATTGTCTGCGTTCCATAGAATGCCTTTGCAGCTGAGCCCTGATGAAGGCTCCGTATAGCATCCATCCCTATCTTTGATTTCCTGGATGGTGAGACCTCTGGGGGTCTCGGACTCTCGGGTGCAGAAGATATCGCATCATCAAACATAGAATTGAGCTGTACGTCTGCTAGTGTAGCATTCCCAAGCGTGACTGCACGGCCTACTGCTAGTTCTAGGTCTGCAGCGCCTCTTAAGTCGGCTCCAGCGACGGGTTCCAGAGACGCGAGTAAGAGAGGAACATAGTCACTTCTTGGAATTCCTTCGGAATCAACTGGATTCAAAACAAGGTCTTTGCCAACTTCCAGATGAATTGCTCCTTCTGAGATTCGTGTGTATCCTAAGGACATGTTGTTATTTGTGAATATTATTACTCGCTTTCCAGATTCAAGAAGTTCCGCTGTCAAGAGAGCTATAACTCTCATCCTTGATTCACTTGTACCCCCACACACAAGCATTCCGCTCTCCAGCTCTGAGTGAGCGAATCCTACCGGGGGTCCTGTCTGTAGTGTATCAGGATTGATTGTGACACCAAGACGATAGTCACTAGGTCTTCCTCGGATTGGGGCAAGGAACTGACCTGGAATATTACTACCAACCTCTGATGCCAGCTCTGATCTCAACTGCACGAGCCATTCTGCAAGCTCTGTGCCTGCTGCGTAGAACCAAGGTGTCTGATTATCGATGGCTTGTTGATCTACTCTTGAAGCGAGCGACTTAGATTTGATACGTTTCCACTTCTCCATTGGAATCGACGCCTTTACAGCTGAGTCGAAAGACTCACTATCTGCAGCATCTCTTAGGTGACCTATCGTGATTACATGAGTTACCCACAGACCACCGCGGCGCAGAATATAGGCTTCAACCTCACCCTTTGGTATTGTATTGAGATACTCCTCAATCATATCAGAAACGCGTTCCTCATCCATGGCACGCTGAATTTTCTCGGGTTTCATCGTGACTGTGAAGCAAAAGCCTGATGCGCTATCAACAGCTCGAACAAAAGAGCTGATATCACCCAGAAGGATGGATTTTGCAGCTCCCAATTCCAATCCAATCATATATCGCATTCCTGTAGGTGTTGTACAATTCAAGCCATCAAATTCATCAGAGGGACTCCAAGATGAGTCAGCTCGATGGACCTCGCTCCAAGGAGTTTCCCGCAGACCTGCACGACCAATGAGAAAACTTGGCAATATTAGCACCAGGATGAATATTGTACATCCTACAAAGATTGGGATAAATGGCGAGCTAAGACCTAGAACGATGCTGACAAGAGAAACAAAGAGGGGTAATGCAAGAGCACGACCTTGTCTTCGTTCGTCCCAGCGTATCTCAGTCGAACTCGTGACGGAAAAACTGGAATAAGATGATTCCTCTAAGGGATCAACTTCCGGCTTTGGTCCAAGAGTCAATCTGCGTCCCATTTCTATCCCTCCTTCAGGAAATGGACTCTATGTGACTGTCGCTGCAGCATCTCAAGCACTTGCCGAATCCGTTCAACATACTCAGTATCTCCCCCAGCTACGACCATTGATCTATTGCTAGTGATGAGTAGCTCAGGCATGTTTCCTGTTCCTAAGGAAGGTGCCCCGTGAGCAATTAGCAGCGGGTGGCGTGTGAGCACAGTCCATCTGTAGCCGTGTCCAAGAGTAAGAGATGTCATAATAGATTCAGGTCGTACACCATCAGGGATTTCAATTCCTGAGCGTTCTTCAGGCGAGTGCATGAGTTACCAAACCTCCTGTTCCCGTTGTTATGATGTCCTGAAAGCTCGCATTCTCTACAGGGAGGTGTGGATACGCAGCTCTCATCGCACGTTCTAGAATCATCACATCAGTCGCAATGGTCTTTGATAGATTGTTGACTTGATTCAGATTTCTCCAAAGCTTCAATCCTCTTCTCTTCACTAAATAGCCTACCTTTGTGGTTCCATCATCTACGGGTCTAATAATGAAGAAGACCACGTAACCTCCAGGGCAATTCGAGAATCTAGTGTACATTGACTGGAGTACTTTTCGACCAGAATGACTCAGGTCAATACCAATAGGCACGCTTGATAGAACTCTGGCGGAAGACACTTCCACTGTCCAGTGTCGTATGATAGAAACAATGCCTCGCTCTCCTTCCCAGAGAACTTGTGGTACTCTGTTGGATGATAGATGAATGAATAGCGCAATTGAATACAATCCCAGTCCTATGCCACTCATTGATATTCCTACAATATCCTCCGGTGCAAGGTAGACTTTCAGTCCGAAGATTGCAATGAATATTGACAGACCAATCCATTTCAGGTCATGATAATCATAGAGTTTCATCATTGTCGTTCCATCCTCATCCTGTTGAATTGGGTAACTGCCTGTACAAGTTCCTCGGTGTCATTGAATGGCCAGACATCAGAAACAATCTCATCACCGAAAACAAGCAGGTGCTGGAGAAACCTGTTATCGAGTAGAAGAACCACACCTGAATCTGTTGGAGAGCGCCTCAAACGACCAACAAGTTGCGCAACTTGTCTAATCGAAGGGATTACCGATGCGTAGTAATATCCTGTACCATGACCAAACTTACTATCGTACCAATTCTGAAGCGCTGTCTGATAACTCGTGGGGGGACTAAATGGAATCCCTACTCCAATGATGAGATCAATCAAACTCGACCCGTTACTGACAAGGTCAATGCCCTCCGAAAATTTGCCGCCATATACACAAAACATCGCGCAGGGACCTCTCGAAATCGCCTCGGAAACATCATCAAGAAGCGCGTCTCTTGTTTCGACCAATGCTTCACGAAAACCAGTGTCAATGCTATAGCTCATGACCTCATTCATCATCTTGTAGGATGGGAAGGCGACTAGCGCGCTCTTGTTGGCAGGCATTGTGGTGAGAGCAGCTGAGACCCTTGCAGCTATTTCACGCCAGAGGTCTGGAGTTCGTTCTTTATATCGAGTATTCAGTTTCTTATCGACGAGTACAAGTCTGGTCCCTCGAGGATATGGACTCGTGAGGTCATCTGAAAGGGCACTTGGAACACCGAGAAGGCGAGCATAGTAGTCAATTGGTCGCAGTGTTCCTGACATCAGGACTGCTGACTTTGCCCCTCGTAATATCGGTGCTGCTAAACCTGCAGAATTGAGCGGTTGAATCAAAAGCGACGAGGTGGATTTCGCAATATCGTCTGACCAGGAGCGATTCACATTGAGGGTGACATGCCAACCGTCACTGCGTGCCGCTCTATGAGCAGTATACAGGAATTCAATGAGTCTATCCAGAGGGGTTTCTGCAAGACTAGCATTCTCTGGATCTCCTAATCCCGGTCGTCCTGCGCTGTGCAAGAGGTCGAGATCTTCTTCCTTGACAAATCTTGGTGCAACATCCCATTTATCCAGAGCCCTCTCTGTCTTGTTATGCATCGTATCCAAATGAAGCATCATGGTTTCCCACAGGAAATCGATAGCCTCTCTGATCCATGAGATGCCGGTCTCGCGCATGACAACCTGGCTGTTCTCTCTTAGCCATCTCAGGTCATCATTACTAAGAGAGGCTGTTTCGGCATCAAGTACATGCCCCGAGAGGTTGTGGGCCTCGTCTATGAGGAGATCAATCTCACTAAGTGGAATACCCAACGACGCAAGCAGAGCCTCACGAACTCGTGATTTGAACATGTATGAATACGGTCCAATGATGACCATACTTCTTCGAGCACACCAACGCATTATCTCATACGGGCAGTAGCCCTCCAGTTCCGCTCTTTCCTCAGCTCTTTCTCTAGTGACAACTCCTGTGTCAAGTAGATCGTCGACTGCCCGATTAGCATCCTCATGAACAACCGGTTTGCCATCTGCGTTGCGCTTGTAGAAGTTCCAATAATGGATACACTGCCCTGTCCTTATCATACCTGCGCATGCACGCATGAATCCAGTATGGCCAAGTGACTCCATCTCATGACGAATAGGGCATACGTGAATGCGAGAGACCATAGTAGTAGCTGCTAAGTTGGGAATTCGACTCCGAAGCACCTCGAGCTCCGTTTCAAAAACCTTCGATTGCGAGTGAGTTCGTGTAAGCGCAAAAAGATGTGTGTCGAGGCTGACTACCCTTGTTGCTAGATACCCAGAGAGTACAGCAATAGTTTTGCCAATTCCACAGTCAGCCTGCAAAAGTCCGACTGTGTTAGTAGAGAATGCTCTTGCAGCCAGACTGACCGCTCTCTCCTGATGCAATCTGGGAGAGTATGGAAAATATGCCATTGCGTCAGTTTCGGCTATACTCACAAGTCACTCCTCCACTCTAAGACATGATTCGCTTCGATGTATGGTGAATCTTAGGGAGAAGTACTTTCGAAGGAGTCGTTGAAACCTCCACATGAGTTCTGGGGAATCATAATGTGCTTCCTTGTTACCCATTTTCTCGACTATCTCAGGACTGAAACCTTTCTGTCGAGCTGCTTTCCAAAACCATGTCTCAACCTCTCTCATTGTAGAGTATAGATGTTCAAGAGACTCCTCCACCGTAGTCATCAATAAACGAACTGTTTTCTTCGAGTCTTTGGGTAAATCGGACACTTTCATGCCTGTTGGAAGATAGACA
>PJER01000010.1 GCA_002825465.1 Candidatus Thorarchaeota archaeon MP8T_1 | reverse complement strand
AAGTAACGTTCAGATAAAACTGCACAGGTGAAAAAATATGGCACGAAACAAACCATTAGCAAAGAAACTCAGAATGGCAAAAGCAATGAAGAGTAATTCCTCCGTTCCTACATGGGTTGTAGTCAAGACTGGGGGTAGAGTCCGCCGAACCCCAGGACAGAGAAATTGGCGGCAAAGTAAGCTAAAGCCATAGTCAGGTGGGCATAATGTCAAAGAAGAAAAAAGATGCGAAAGCCGAGGTCTCTGAGGAAGAGGCAGAACTAGAAGAGATCGAAGAGATTGAGGAAGTAGAAGATGTTCCAGCTGACAAAAAGACTCCTGAAGTAAAAACTCCTGAAGATGTTGAAGCAGTAGAGGAAGAAGAAGAAATCATTGATGAACGCATCTATACAGTTCCTTTACGAAAAGCTTACTGGGCTGGTAGTAGACTTAAACGCGCAAACAGGTCTGTAAGAATTCTGAAAGAGTTTGTTGAGAGACATATGAAGCCTGAAGAATTGTTAATTCAACCAGAAGTTAACGAAGAGATTTGGGCCAGAGGCATTCAAAAGCCACCTCGAAGGCTAAGAATTCGAGCAACAAAGAATGCTGATAATCTAGTCCGCGTTTATCTTGCGGAGGGATAATCCAGAGTGATCGCCCGCACGAACTTTGAGGGCGATTCTAATGTCGGAGCTTATGGAATCGCCACAGACAGCTTTGTAGTTGTCAGTTCGAATATTTCTGAAAAGGGATTAGGTATAGTTGAGAGAACCTTCAATCTACCTTTGGTTCAGTCAACAATTGCAACACTAGATGCAGTAGGTCTTGTTGCAGTAGCCAATTCAAATGGAATTCTACTCCCTTATACAACCACTGATGAAGAGTTGAATCAAATAAAGCAATCAGCTGAGGTCACTGTAGATTGGATTGATGATAAGATGACTGCCCTTGGCAATATCATTTTAGCTAATGACAACGGTGCGATGTGTCACCCAGATTTCGGTCCAAAATCAGTACAGAAGATTTCAGATGTTCTAGGTGTGGAAGTTATACCTGGAAGGATTGCAAAACTACCCATTGTTGGTGCTAACTCAATAGTGACTAATCAAGGGGCAATTGTCCATCCATTAGCTACTGATGATGAGATTGACCAGCTATCACAGCTGTTAAAAGTACATATCGAAGTTGGAACCGTCAATAGAGGTAGCCCATATACTAGCCTAGGTGCGCTTGCCAATATTGATGGAATGATTGCAGGATCTGATACAACAGGTGTAGAACTTGCACACATAAGTCAGGTCCTTGGTTTCGTATAGAAGAGGTGTGAAAGAGATGAGTTCAAAAATCTGGAGAGCATCCGGTGAATACAGGAAGAAGAAGAGAAAATTCATTTTCACTCGAGAGTTACTGGGAGATAAAGAATCCCATATCCAAGAAAAGATACTCTCTGAATTAGGAAGCAGACATCGAGTGAAGAGAAAGGACATCACAATCACTGAAATTAAAGAGATTAAGCCAGAAGAAATAACAAGCATTGACCTTCGTAAATTCTTAGGACTGGAGAGCGAATTTTCATGAGCGATGAACAGCAACAGCTGCTCCAAAGGATTTACCAAGAGCAACAGTTGACTGAATCTAACATAACGTTGCTTCAGCAACGATTAGAGCTTGTACAGGCATACCTGAATAACTTCAGGGCTGGACTCATGGTTCTTAAGGAGATAGAAGGGAAAGAGGAAGGCGAAGAGATGCTCATGAACGTTGGAGGGAGTATCTTTGTTCAAGCAAAGCTTGTCGACCCATCTAATGTTACTCGAAGTATAGGTAGTGGAGTTCGGATCGAGCAATCTGTAGAAGATGCAAAGAATGCAGTTCAGGAACAGATCAATGGCTTGGAAAAGCAGTACGAATCATACGCCGAAGAATATCAGAAGCTCGTTGCTCGTGCTTCAGTATTAAATTCACAGTTTCAGCAATTAGCAACTAAGATTCAATCTCAAGAGGATTCTCCCCTAGCTGAGGAGGACTAATCTTTGTTTGATAAGCTCAGGAAAGCTCTTGACACAGCAGTTACTGTAACAACTACAAGAGAACTGAGCGAAAAGAATCTCGAAGATGCAGTATGGCAATTGCAAATGGTTTTGATTCAGAACGATGTTGCTGTTGAAGTTGCTGAACAGATATGTGAACTGACTAAGCAAAAACTACTAGGCACAAGAGCAGGAAGGTTAGAAAATCTTGGAAAACTGTTCAGACAAGCAATACTTGATTCTGTACTTGAAATACTGACCCCTACTTATCCTCTCAATCCACTTGAGTTGGCAACCAAGAAGAAAGAAAACGGAGAGGTCACGACAATACTCTTTGTTGGAGTGAATGGAACAGGAAAGACTACTACTCTTGCCAAAGTAGCAAATCTGTTCAAAAAGAATGGCTTTTCAGTCGTTATTGCTGCTGGGGACACTTTCAGAGCGGGTAGTATTGAACAATTAGAACGACATGCAGAAAGACTTGGTATTCGAGTCATAAAACAAGATTATGGTGCTGATGCAGCTGCAATTGCATTTGATGCCATTGCTCATGCAAAAGCTAGACATATTGACATCGTATTAATCGATAGTGCCGGACGAATGCAGAGCAACAAGAACCTGCTAGATGAAATGAAGAAAATAGCTAGGGTTGCTAATCCGGACATCAAACTCTTTGTTGGAGATGCTCTTGCTGGAAATGATGCACTTTCTCAAGCTAAAGAGTTTCACAATGCAATCGGCATTGATGGAGCAGTTCTAACAAAAGTCGATGCGGATCCTTCTGGAGGTGCTGCATTATCCATCACACATGTTACAGGCAGACCAATAGTGTTCATTGGTGTAGGCCAAGAGTACGATGATATCAAACAATTTGACCCAGAATGGTTCGCACAGAGACTTGTAGGCGATAAATGAGCAAGTGGTGAGCTTTTTATACGAGGTTCTAGTGTTGGCAACATAGAAGCCCTGAGGTGTTGCTATTGAGCCTGAAAGGTAAAAGTGTTGTAGATCTCTCTGATTTCGAGAGATTCGAATTAAGACAATTTTTAGATACTGGACATGACTTGAAGAGAAAGCAAAAACGGGGAGAACCCCATGAGCTTCTAAAAGGCAAGTCCTTAGCAATGATATTTATGAAATCTTCAACAAGGACTCGAGTTTCATTCGAAGTTGGCATGACTCAGCTTGGTGGGCATGCACTCTATTTGGAAACAGGTGGAACTCAACTTGGTCGTGGAGAAACGATTGGAGATACTGCACAAGTTCTCAGTAGATATTGTGATGCGATAATGGCACGTGTCTTTGGACACAATGATATCATGGATTTGGCCAAATATGCTACCGTACCAGTAGTGAATGGGCTCTCAGATCTCCTTCATCCGTGCCAGATAATGGCGGACATGATGACAATAGAGGAACACAGAGGTAATCTTGAGGGACAAAAGATTGTTTATGTTGGTGATTCAAATAATGTAAGTAATTCAATCATGCAGGGTTGCACCATAATGGGAATGGATGTAACAATTGGATCACCCAAAGGGTACACTCCGACAGATCAAATCTTGAAGAAAGCCACACAGTTAAGCAAGAAATATGGTACGACCTTGGAAGTAGTTACAAATCCTGAGGATGCAGTAAAAGGTGCCGATGTCATTTATACGGATACTTTCTTCAGTATGGGTCAGGAGAGATCAAAAGAAAAGGAAGATGCCTTGATGCCATTCCAAGTGAACAAAGCACTTGTCAGTAAGGCAAAGAAGGATGTCATTGTAATGCACTGTCTTCCCGCACATAGAGACGAAGAGTTAACCTCTGAAGTGATGGATGGTCCCCACTCAGTAGTTTTTGACCAAGCAGAAAATCGTCTCCATGCTCAGAAGGGAATTCTTGCTCTAATAGTCTAAGAGGATGATTGTTTGGTAGGCGAGTTTGTATCAATAGGTAGGATAAATGTCGACATCGATATGCGTGTCGATAAACTTCCAGGAAGAAATGACCATGTCATGTGTGATGTAGGTTATGTATCACTTGGAGGCTCTGCAGCAAACTTCGCCACCCAAGCAACAAAATTAGGTGTTAAAACCACACTGATTAGTTGCATAGGGGATGATACCTATGGTGAACTTGTTCTTAGAGAACTATTGAAAATTGGTGTCGATACAAGTAAGATATTGGTTCTAGAAAAACATGACACTGGAATTTTCTTCCATGCACATGACCCTCAAGACGACCAAATCGTTGTAGCAAAACCTGGTGCTAACAAGTTCTTGGAAAAACGAGTGATTGAGGATGACAATATTGCTGAGGCCAAAGTGATTCATGTAGCAGGTTCATTTCCAAGAATGATAGATCGCGCATCTGAGATTGCATCAAGTAATGGAATGGTCTTATCTCTAGATCCAGGAAGAGCAGCTCAAAATTTAGACTTCACCAAGATATTACGTCAGACCGATTTGTTGTTTTTGAATGTAGGTGAATTGAAGGAATACTTCAACATCGAACCAACTGAGGAAAAATTACGAGATTTTGCAAAATCATTTCCAGGAATTGTAATTGTCAAAATGGGAAAGAAAGGCGCCATTGCTACTGATGGATTTGAATACTGCGTATCTCAAGTCTTCGAAGTTGCTGTCAAGGATACCTTAGGAGCAGGAGATTCATTTGCAGCTGGATTCATTACAGCCTGGACAAGATCGGAGAAGATATCACAGGCTCTAAATTTTGCCAATGCTGCTGCTGCACTAACAATCAAGCAAGAAGGCGCTCAACAAGGACAACCATCTCTCGACGAAATCTCAAGATTGCTTAGGAACCACAATATCTCAATAGATGCGATTCTTAAAACTTTCAAAAAGAAGACGAAGGGTCGTCGTAGATGAGTATTACGTAGGTAGTATTCTCATTTTTACTGTAACAATACAGGCGTAATAGTAGATAAACAGAAGTGAGTGGTAATTATGCACCCATTATTAGAAGAGGTCCTCAGTTCAGGTGGAAAACGTGAACAAAAACCTAAACGCAAAAAACATGTGCCAAAGTCAGCAACTACTGATGAGGAACTTGCAGAACTACTTGACTCAGTAAGTGCAAGAATTCTAGTAGCAGGAGTTGGAGGCGCAGGTAATAATGCAATTACTCGTCTAATGGAAGTTGGAGTAGAGGGAGCTGAAACTCTTGCATTAAACACCGATGCACAAGATCTCTACTTCTGTAACTCTCATCACAAATTACTACTTGGCAGGGAAACATGTGGTGGATTGGGTGCTGGAAACAATCCTGATGTTGGTGAGGCCGCTGCCATAGAATCCTATGAAGATATCAAAGATATTGTTCAAGGTGACTTAGTATTCATAACCGGTGGAATGGGTGGTGGAACCGGAACTGGAGCTGCAGCTCATGTGGCAAAAGCAGCTAAGGAGAATGGAGCACTTACAGTTGCAATTGTCTGTCTACCATTTGATGTTGAAGGTGCAACAAGAAAGAAAAATGCTACTCGTGGACTAAACGCATTGATGGAACATGTTGACACTCTTATTGCAATACCAAATGAGAAATTATTGGAGATTGCACCCGATCTATCAATGCCTGAAGCCTTTATGGTAGCAGATGAGGTGCTGGTCCGTGCAGTCAAAGGTATTGCAGAATTGATTTCCAAACCAGGTCTTGTCAATCTTGACTTTGCAGATGTACGAACTACTATGAAGAATGGTGGAGTATCAATCATTGCACTAGGAGAAGGTATTGGTGAAAATAGGGCCGAAGAAGCTGTTGTTAATGCACTCCGTAATCCACTCATCGATGTGTCTATTGAGAACGCCCGCAATATTCTCGTCAATGTTAGTGGAAGCTCGGACCTTCAGCTTGTCGAAGCAAAACGTGCTGTGGAACTTGTCACTGAACAAGTTCATCCTGGTGCAGAGGTAATCTACGGAGCTTTAATCATACCGGAGTTAGAAGATAGACTCCGAGTGACAATCATTGCGTCTGGAGTAAGTTCTCCATATGTCTTTGATAAGGCAGAACCATTTACTCCACTAGTAGATGATTTGAAAACAGATTTAGGAGTTCCACGACTTTCACAGTAAAGTTGACACTCAGCAAACGTTAAAAGAGAACCAATCTAAACTGCAGATGGCCCCCTAGCTGCTTAGGCAGCATTTTACAGGGAAGTGAATACAAAATGGGTGTTGGTTCATTCATCAACGATAGCAGAAGAATTCTGAAATTGGCTACAAAGCCCTCCAGAACTGAACTATGGACAAGTACAAAGGTTAGCTTACTTGCTATGGTAGTTGTCGGAGCTCTCAGTTTCATTATTCAGGTTATTATGACCCTACTAACATCCAATTGGGGTGTAGAATAGACAAACATTTTCGGATTAATCCGAATCTTCATATCAAACAAATGTATTCCCCAATGTGAATTTGTAGTGTAGACTATTATAATCATCAGGAAGTGTTAGAAAAGTGGAGCCTAAAACAAGCATCTACGCAATTAGAACGACCATAGGTCAAGAACGTAGCGTCACCGATCTGGTTACAACAGCTGTGATAGGTGAGAGTGATGTTTGGGAATGCCCGTTCTGCAAAGAGGACTTTTCCTCTGAGAAAGCAACTAAGCAACACATGAAGAGTTGCAAGAAGAAAGGGAAGAAAGAAGGTGAACCTCAACTCATATCCAAGAATCAATTGAGGGGACGAGTGAAAGCAATCCTAGTTCCTGAGACCCTGAGAGGTTATGTTTTCATTGAAACTACAGAGTTCCGTGATGTAGAGATCGCAATATCTGGCGTTCCACATGTTCGAGGCCGTGTGGGTGGCAAGGTAAGTATGGATGAAATTGACAAATTCCTAGCACCACCTCCTGCTGCAGAAGGAATCTCTGAGGGAGATGTTGTAGAAATCATTTCAGGTCCATTCAAAGGAGAACGTGCAAAGGTTGCACGAGTAGATACTGGAAAAGAAGAACTCATCCTAGAGCTGCTTGACAGCCCCTATACAATCCCAGTAAGAGTCCATGCGGACTTTGCGAAAATTGTTGAGCGAGCTGAACGTGCAGAGGTAGTCGAAGAAACTAAAGAAGAGAAACAAGATATCGAGTCAGTAGAGAGTGACGAATTTGATGACGAAGATTCGTTCTGGGCTCATTCTCCGGATGATGATTAACATCTCTAAAACACGACTGTGTCGCAATCCTTAAAACGGGAACCGCCCCGAGCGAGTCTATCCTCTTAATCTGGCATGACGCTCGACGTCGTGTCTGGGGTGATAAAAAGTGACAATGAATGCAGTAGACCTAGCAGGATATAGTATGACTTTTGTCGTGCAGGTCGACATCATCGGAAACGTTGCGTACGTCCCGAGTGCACTGCATCAGGAGTCGTGAATAACTTGAGCGAGAAACCAATAGTAGTAGAAGCTATGGTCGAAGGTGGGAAAGCCAGTGGTGGTCCACCAATCGGTCCAGCTCTAGGTCCAACTGGAGTCAACATTTTCCAAGTCGTGACCAAGATAAATGAGGTTACACAACCTTTCACTGGACTGAAGGTACCAGTTACAATCATTGTAAACCCGAATGACAAGAGCTTCGAAATTGAAGTAGGCACACCTCCTACTAGTGCATTGATACTGAAAGAGGTAGGTGCTCCAAAAGGTTCAGGAGAACCCACAACCAAGATGATTGGAAACCTCACGGTTGACCAATTGAAGAATATCGCAAAAGGAAAAGAGAGTGCCCTTTCCGCCCAGACTATGAAAGCAGCAGTCATGATAATTTCTGGCACCTGCGGACAGATGGGTGTAACAATAGAAGGAAAGACAGCAAAGAAGTTCCAAGAAGAAGTCCGAGAAGGCACATGGGATGCTCAATTGGATGGACCACTAAGGGAGTGATAATGCATGTCATCGAATATTGAATCAATTGAAGCCTCTGTTGCAGAGGCAAGAGTAAAGGGTACTGAGAGAGGCATTAAATTCGAGCAAAGTTTTGATCTAGCAGTCAACTTCAGGAAGAAAGAGATGGATGTCAGTAAACCTGAAAATAGGATTAACCAAGAACTGGTTCTTCCTAATACTCTTTATCCTCCACCAAAAATCTGCGCAATTGGTGATGGCGAGTTTGCCGATGCAGCAACTGCTGCTGGAGCTGAACAAGTCGTTTCAAAGGATGACATTCCTAGAATTGGTGAAGAGAAGAAAGAACGGAAGACTCTAGCAAAGAAC
Source organism: Candidatus Thorarchaeota archaeon MP8T_1 (assembly GCA_002825465.1). The sequence continues at coordinate 87,113 of PJER01000010.1, read as the reverse complement.
TTCGATTTCTTCATTGCTGCCACAGATGCAATGCCATTGATAGGTCGTTATCTAGGGCAGGCACTGGGGTCACGAGGAAAAATGCCACGTCCCTTCCCGCCACAAGCGGACTTGAGTGCGATAATAAATCAGTATCATCGTACAGTTCGAGTGAGAATGCGAAACACACCCACATTCCATGTCAAAGTTGGACATGAGAAAATGAGTGATAGAGAGATAGCGGATAACATCGTTGCGGTGCTAAACCTAATCCAGAGTAAAGGATTCTCAGAGAGGATTAGTAATGTTGTCATAAAGACAACAATGGGACCTGCAATTGTGCTTTCCATCTAGGTCGGTGATCTATAGTGTCAGTATATGAAAAGACAATCCCACAATGGAAGGTTAGTACTGTTGAAGCCTTAACCACAACCATTGATGAGAGCAAGATGATTGGTCTTGTCAACGTTGAAGGTGTTGGGGCTAAACAACTCCAAGGGATTCGTGATAGTCTAAGAGGTTCTGCGGTCATAAAAATGGCTAGGAATACTCTAATGATCAGGGCATTGGAGAAATCCAAGAAGAAAGGTGTTGAGGACCTAACAAAATACGTTTCAGGACCCGTCGCCTTTGTCTTCAGTGATCAAGACCCCTTTGTGCTCAGCAAATTCCTTGGTGAAAACAAGGCCGCTGCTCCTGCAAAGGGTGGTCAGACTGCTCCAAAGGACATCATTGTCCCAGCCATGAACACAGGAGTTGCGCCTGGACCATTCATTAGTGAACTAGCAGGTCTCAAAATCCCATCCCGTGTGAAGGGTGGTACGATTCACATCACCGATGATACTGTTGCTGTCAAAGCAGGAGCTGTAATCTCCAATGCTATGGCTATGATGTTGAGCAGATTGGGAATTGAACCCATGGAGCTTCAACTCAAACTAATAGCAGCTTATTCAGATGGCGCAGTTCTTACTGCAGATAACTTTGATGTAAATCTAGAGGACCTATTCAAGCAGGTACTCTTGGGTCATCAGTATGCAGTCAATCTATCGGTCAATACTGGCATCCCAACAGCAGAAACAATGCCACTAATCATTGCAAAAGCAAACATGGAGGCTAAGAGTCTAACATTAAAGATTGGATTCTTTGTACCAGACATGCTGAACGAGTTCTTTGCAAAGGCAAACTCTGAGGCAATGGCTCTGGCAATGGCAGCCGCTGAGAAGGATCCAGAAGCAATACCTTCTGATATCTTAGGTCAGGCAAAAGCTACTGCAGCTTCAACAGCAGCAGAAACTACTGAGGTTGCAAAACCCGATGAGCCTGAAGAAGAGGAGGAAGAGGAAGAAGTAGCAGGCATAGGAAGCCTGTTTGGATAAACGCGAGGTAATAACAATGGAATACGTATACGCAGCTCTTCTGCTCCACAAAGCAGGTGGAAAACTGACTGCTAAGGCTATGGAAGATGTCCTAACCGCTGCAGGCGTTACACCTGACAAGGGTAGAATCAAGGCTTTGCTAGCAGCCCTCGAAGGTGTCAATATCGATGAGGCACTAAAGAGTGCAGCCGCTATGCCTGTTGCAGCAGCTCCCGCATCTGGCGGTGCAGCACCAGCAGAGGAAAAGAAAGCGAAGAAAGAAGAAAAAGAAGAAGAGAAAGAAGAAGAATTCACCGCAGGACTTGGAAGTCTATTCGGTTAGAACATTCTTGTTCATCTCATCTTGTTCTTTTAGCATAGAGGACAGGCAGGTCGCGAGCCTGCCTTGTCCACTGAATTATTTTTGAGACCCACACATAGATATCCTATAGTGTGTATGGATAGCCTATGAAAATCATCTACCACCCATTCATGTTACAACCGTATGATGGCACACCCGCTGGGGTTCCTGGGCGTCTGGAGTCTGCAGTAGATATCTTGAGTAAGCAATCGGACTACGAATTCATAGAACCGCCACTAGCATCAGAAGAACAGATACTTAGAGCGCATTCTCATCGACTAATGGAAAAAGTTCAACGAAATGAACGCCTATCACGGATGTCATTACTAGCCGCAGGTGGGGGGATCCTAGCTGGAGAAATAGCTGTCAAGGGTGAACCTGTGTTTGCTCTAATTCGACCCCCTGGACACCATGCTTCTGCAGATTCGCATTGGGGGTTCTGTTATTATAATAACATAGCAGTATCATTATTGGATCTACGTGCGAAGGGATTGATCAATTCAGCATTTATTCTTGATTTCGATCTTCATACTGGAGACGGTAACATCAACATACTCGGAGATGACAAGAGATTTACAATATACAACCCAAATGGGAGAGGTGACAAAGAGTATCTTGCAGATGTAAAAGTTGCATTAGATAGCGCACCGGATGTGGACATCATTGTGGCATCTGCAGGATTTGACGAATATATTGATGATTGGGGAGGAAATCTCTCTACTGAAGCATACAGAAAGATTGGTGGTTTGATGCATGATTTTGCAAGGGATAGGTGTGAAGGGAGAAGATATGGCCTCTTGGAGGGAGGTTATAATTTTCAGGACCTCGGGAAGAATGTTTTTGCTTTCTGTGAAGGACTGCAGGGACGGTGACATGATTCGATGTACAAGTTTCTAACTCAGGCTGTGAAGCGTCATATCAAAGAAACATTACCCATCATAGAACAGTTGTTAGAGGTCAATATCTTCAACAAACCATTCCCTGAAGGTAGAGAGATTGGAGAGATCATCCTTCACATGGTAAGGTCTTTCGATTTTTACATGAAAGGAATTGCAACAAATCAATGGGAACCTCTACAATATTCGCTAGAAGAATACGATTCTGCGGAAGCAATCATTGCACTTGCAATAAATGTCTTCAAACGTGTTGAAGTATATACTAGTCTAATATCATCTACAGATATGGAGAGGAAAGTAAAACCATTTGAAACAGAAGCAACTATTGCACAACTCATTATGGAGATGTTGGAACATAGTGTTCATCATCGCGGACAAGTAACTGCGTATTATCGATTGCTAGGGATATCTCCGGTTCCAATTAGATACATAATTTGATACCAAAAGGATTACCGCATTCGGTGCTTATATATGAATCATGATTCTGAATCTGGATTCGAATTCGAGTCTTCGAATATCACAATTCAGAGGAAATGAAATGGCAAGTACTACCTTTAATGCAAAGCTACATTCAACTAGCGCTGAGAAAATACACAGAATAACTCTGGGAGGTAATCAGAGTACAACTGTTTGTCCACCTCCAATGCTCAAAGAACAGCCTGGATCAACAAGTCCTCATCATCTCTTTCTAGCATCTATTGGTGCTTGTGTCAATCTTGTTTTTGAGACTGCTCTTAGAAAAGCCCACATAGAAGTGATTGATATCACATCTGATATTAACGGACATTATGAAACAGATGAAGTAACTGCAATGAGCCGATTTAGCACAATTGAGATTTTTACCAAAGTAATTGTTCCCAAGGGTGTTAAAGAAGAAAGACTTCAGAAATTATATGAAATGGCTCATTCAAACTGTCCAATCGGTAATTGTCTGATTGGATCTTGTGTTAAACTAGTTACTAACTTGAATATCGAATATAAATAAAAGAAGGGGGATTTTACCCCCCTCATTGTTTTTTCTACTCGGAGATATTTTCCAAGATACTTTGAATTGCTTCTCTGTACTTGTTGAAAGCAATCCTACCTTTGGAAGTCATCCGAAGTATCGTATTGGGCTTTTTTCCTTGGAATTCTTTTCGGACTTCAATATATCCTGCAGTTTCTAACTTGGTCATGTGAGAAGAAAGATTTCCCCATGTGAGTCCAGTTTTTCTCATAAGGAAGATGAAATCAGCCTCGTCGACAACAAAGAGTTGGGACATTATCTGTAGTCTTGCTGGTTCGTGGATTAGCTTGTCAATATCAATAGATGAGGTGTCATCATTGGTCATTCGCTAGGTCCTCCTGAGTTTCAATGACTGGATATCTTCGGATGAAGAGTCCATATCTTATGATACCTACAATCAGAAATGAGAGTCCCCAGATAAGACCGAAGACAATTGTTGTAGATTCGGCTGGGAGGAAATCAGCAAGAGAAACAGCCACTCCAGAGATGGTCATCAGACCACCAAGCAGATAGTATCTCTTCTGTCCAGTCTTATCAACTAGAAAGAGAGATGGTGCCCACATGATCACTCCCAAGAAAGCAGGTATCCATCTGTATACAACCTCACTAGTGATAAAACCAGTCACAACTGCATAGATTACGAGAATTCCTCCGATAATCAGAATAATGACGGTAGCAACAACCCTTGCGGTAACCTTTGGAGGCGCATCTTCTCGTAGTTTCACGTAACCAATTCGAGGATATACATACCTTTTCCTAATCGATTCAAGAAAGACTGGAAGAAAGAATATGTAGAAAACCACGAAAATGGGGATAAAATAGGAACGTTGGATTAGTACAGGAAATACTAGAAATAGCAATCCCGCTAGCATCTCTGTAAATCCATCCTGCATCAAATCTCGAAAAGATTCCTGTTCAATTTTCTTTAGATTTTGTTTTTCATTCATTATAATCACTGTACAAAGTACTTTGTAATACAAAGTACTTTGTAAAGATATAAATCTTTGGAAGAACGTAATGAAAAGTACCTATCGGAAAGCTTTATGTCCTAACAAAAAACTCGCAAATTGTAGGGCCCGTTGCCTAGCCCGGTACCTTACGCAATCTTGCGTTGTGTGGGAATATAGGGCGCCAGCCTTCTAAGTTGGAAATCGTGCGTTCGAATCGCACCGGGCCCGCCATCCTCTTTCTGGACGAATCTAATCAAATGAGAGCGAGTCCTCAAGCCAACCAGGTAGTTCCATATCTAGTACTTTAGAGAGATCATCTGAAGACTGAATTTGCTTTGTAGCCTTGATTCTTGTTGCCCGTTTGCTACCGATACCAGGAATAGATTTCCAAGTAGCCATAGAAGCATCTTTTGGTCGGAAGGGATATGGAAGGACTGTGAGAGACCTTGGTCCATGGTCTACTACAAAGACATCATGCGGAATCAAATCATTGGAACCCTTTGGAAGATGGCAAAGGAGAGGATATGTACCAAGTTGGCGTAATAATATATGATTACCTTCCTCAGCTTCTAAAAAGACTGAACGAAGTATTGTTCCTTCAGGAGCGACTCGTTTAATCATCTGTTGATCGATGGTCGCTCGAATCTCCTGTTTGTGCTTGAAGAACTGATTTCTTTTGATGCCTTTGCCTTTCGATTTATCAAGACGAGTACCTTCAAGTCCTATGACTTGGCGTATGTTGATTCTTCGAACCATTAACCCCTCATCCAGTATTTGTTTGAGAAATATCATATTGTGGTCTAATGTTCTCTTTGTTTCTCCGGGTAATCCGTAGAGAAGATTAATCCCAGGAAGAAGATGTGGCAGTCCTCTGGGTTCTCGCACACCTCCAACTTCATTAAGAATTCGAACTGCATCAATCATATCCTCGACTTGGCCCTTCAGATTGTTTCTACGTACAACCTCAGGATCTGTAGACTCAACACCAAATGCTGCAACATCGCCGGGAGTATGATACCTCATTATTATCTTGGCAACTTGTCTAGATTCTTTGGGATGGTATGCTATCGTACCAGGATTCACATTATCGATATGAAGGACATCTAATTCAGGTGCTACTGTTCTAATACCTAAGAGGAGGGTTTCAATAGCTGTGGGATCAGGAGTAGGAAATTCATCTTCACCAATCTCATTTGAGCCATATGAAAAGAAGTCAGCTTGGTGGCCAAGTCGAAACGCACGAACTCCGAGCCCGTAAAGGGATTCAATCTCTTTTGCTATCGCTCTAGCATCCCTCTGCTGAGGAATTCCATAGGATGGTTCAATGCAGAATGAACATCCACCAGTAAGAAATCTTGGGCACCCACGATAGGTCTCTATCTCACAGATGATGTATTTGATAGAGAATCCGGGATGTTGAGTTACTATTCTAGAACCTTTTACTATGAACTCCTCAATCTCACCAGCACTCTCTCTTGTTGCATCCATATTTGCTGATTCAAGTCCAATTGAAGGATTGAAGATCTGTGAGAAGACAACCTCTGCATCACCCTTGACAATGTAATCGAAAGGAGGTGATAATACATCAGAACTGAGGGCAAGCTTACCTCCCTCAATCCCACAACCGAAACTTCCCCATGGACCAACCAGCACCTTTGGAATATCTGTTAGTAATAGGGAAGAGAAGAGAGTTCGTGCTTCTCGTATAGATATTGGAGTGCCACCTACATATTTACCGGGAACTATCATTCCCGCTATCAGAACGAGAAGGTCCATCTTCGACCATTCTTTTTGCGCATTCTCAAAACTTGTCCGCACCTGATCAATTGTTTGATAGTGGATCTGAGTCTGCGGAGAGAGGGTCCAGATTGAACCAGCAATATATCGTGGATATGTGCTCACGTAGGGAGGTACACCTAGAATAGTAGGTTCGTCTACATACCCATCTAGTATTGCAATCCTTTCCAATCAATCCCATCCCTTCACGTTATCATAACCAGACTCAGAAACATCTATGTAACCCTCTTCAGTCTCATACTTTACTCCCTCTCCAGATGTTGCAAAGCCAATGCTGTAGAGTGGCACCTTCTGTTGTTTTGCAATTTCCAATGCTCGTTCCCATTTCTCTTCTGGAATTGAGAGAACTAGTATGAATTCTTCTCCGCCCTGCATCACATAATTGAATTCCATAATGTAGTTGTTGCGAGCGAATTTCATCACTTCTGTCGAGATAGGCAAGTCTTCGATAACAAATGCCAATCCACTCTGTTTAGCCATTGTATGTAGTGTGATTCCTATCCCGTCGCTACTATCCATTGATGCATTGACTGCACCTTCTTTTCTTAGTGCATGAACAAGTTCATGATGGATGTGAGGATTAAGAGCTGCAGCTAGTGCATCGTATCTCAAGTTATCATTGATTTGTTTTCCATTAAGGAGATGATCAAAAGCGACTCTCGTAAGACCAAGTTCTCCAGTAACTGCTAGAATATCGTTTTGTTGTGCACCACCTCTTCTAACCACACCATTCGGAGATGCAAAACCAATTCCGACACCAGTAAGTATCACATCATCAGCAATTCCAAAATCTCCCCCGATGAATGAGATTCCGTTCTTCATACAATATTGAGAAAAGCCACGAACAAGATCTTCTGCTTCCTCAACAGGATAGTCTTTGGGGACACACAGAGAGAGCAAGGCTACTTTTGGAAGAGCTCCTTTTGCAGCAACATCACTGATAGTCATCACTGCAGTTTTTCTTCCCGCCTGAGCAGCCGTCATTTCTGGTAACCAATCAGTCTTACGAACAAATGTATCCACATTGACTACAAGGTGCTGTCCATCCTTCAACGGGATATCGGAGGCGTCTTCATCAAAGCCTAATGCAGCACCCTGAAGAGTGTGCACATAATTCTTAATCCGTTGGAGGAATTCACGCTCACTTGGCATTGGTTTATCCATAAGAAGACCCCACCAATTGACATGATGGATTCATGATAAAGTTTTATAGCAATCTGCAGAGGTCGCATTGCCAGTGCCTCGGTGGCTTAGTGGTTATAGCGTCTGCTTCGTAAGCAGAATGCCGCGAGTTCGAATCTCGCCCGGGGCTCCATTTTTCTCTCAAATTAGTAATAACAAATTTTGACTAGCGATAATGCACATTCCTTGGGATGGGCTGAAAATGCCGTAATTATACCCTTCTAAGGCCTGTGCAGATTACCACAGCTTTATACACTTTCGCAGTGCAAGTTTACTTTACAAGGTGAAATAAAAATGAAAAATGACAGAAAAGAAACTAGAGCCCCAAATAGGGCTACAAAACCAGGCCTATTTGAGTGGCTAGCAGGTACTACCAGATAATTAAGGTAGTTCGCAAGTGAGAACAGATCGGATTGTCACATTGTGGCTCTTTCTGTTCCAATCATTCTAATTCTTCCGTAAATTCTCTTGAATTAATGAAAAGTATATTCGCTTTCAGTGATACTATAATTCAGGGATAGTAATGGAATTCGTGGATTTCTTTACAATAGCAGTGGGATGTATCATACTCTTCGAAGGAGCTAGCAGACTCGATCGGGTTTCCTTTGCAAATAAATTAGGAGAGAAGATAGCGAACAGAAGTGAAGAAGGGATTCCAGATAATTGTGTATCATATAAAATTCTAAACGGACCCTCAGAAGATGCAAAGTGGAATCTAGGAATAGAATCGGAGATTAATGCTAGACCAATGGTGCTCTTTGTATTGGTGATTCTAACATTGACTGCGTTTCTCACAATTCTCATGTTCTCTGCAAGTTATCCACATCTCTTATTTTTCATTGTGGCTATTATTTTTGCTCTAGCACTTCATAGTGGTCCTGATAATATCTCTAACAATGAACGATATCTTCGAATCATTGTAAGACAGGATCCAGACAAATTGAATGGCCATGATTTGAATTTCTTAGTGAAGAACATCAAAGACTATCGAGATTGGCCACAGTTTCAGGTGATTTTCGGAATATTGTTCATATCGACCTTCCTCTGGCCAGACTGGTTCTTTTTCATCGGTGTTGGGATCATCCTGCTACTAGGATTCATTTTCCTTGGTAGCAAGTATTCTATTCAGAAAGGGATTTTTGAATCAGAAATATGAGAAATAAGCAGGCATTCGCTATCAGGTGGTATTGAACACACCACAACGAGGCGGAAAGGGAATTACCCTCAGAGATGAACTCTTACATGCGGAGGTTGCCCAGCCAGGTTAAAGGCGCTAGGTTGAGGGCCTAGTCTCGTAGGAGTTCGCGAGTTCAAATCTCGCCCTCCGCACCATTCCTTCACTTGTAATCTAAAGATAATCAAGCTGAATTAAGGATTTTAAAAATAAGAGTTTGTGAGTAATCGATAAGATCACTCACATTCAAACAGCTAGCGCTGTATTTGATAGTGTTATAGTTGATAATCTAGTATCTACGACGTCTGTCGCCGCCTCGGCTGCCACCACCGTAGCCTCCGCCGCTGCTTCGGCCGCCACCGCTGTAACCGCCGCCTCGGCTGCCACCACCATAGCCACCGCCGCTGCTTCGGCCACCATAACCGCCACCACCTCGGCCGCCGCCACCGTAGCCACCACCACCACCGCCGTAGCTTCTACGAGGTCGGTCATCTTCGTGCTCAGCTTCAGACATGTCAACGTCCATGTTGACTTCTTCTATATCATCTTCGGCAGCTTCAAGTTTTCCATACCTACCCACGTTCAATCTCAAATTTCCTCGAAAGAGTCCAGTATATCCATTTGTTAGATTGTAAGTATTATTTTCTTCAACTTCGTCGATAGTTTCATCCCAGAGTGGAACTTGAACAATTCCACTAGAGTCACCAACAGTGATATCACAGACACGGTGGGAGGATCCATCTTTTCGGGATTCTATCTCACGCTGTTCACCTATGCTAACCACCTTAAAGGAAATGGTGACATTTTTCATTCGTGGCTTTAATTCAGCCACAGTAGCCTCAATTGGCTCACGTTCTTCATAACCCATTATTATTCACTCGCTTATTGCGATTCTGCAAGTTGTCAAAACTAGTGTATCCGTCTGTGAAATTCGCGATGCTGAAAAAACTCTCTCGACAATTCCGATGATAGAAAACTCTTCTCGTATACCTGCAAGGTATTTCCGGGATTGGATGCTTAAGTACTTGTATACAAGGTCTATTTTCTCTAAGTTGGTGCATTTCTATGCAATACCAATGAAAAATAAAATAATATGATACCTTAGAAATTCAGAATTCCCTAGAATATGAACAAAATTCACCCTCCACACACCTTTCACTTGTTCTTCAAAGAGTCCTGTTTGAGAAATGATAGGTCTTCAAACCTAGAGTGAATTTATTTGCAGTTGAAGTAATTTTGTTATGACGGATGGAGTGATATTTGAGTTGTTATTGATCTTTGATACGAGTTCACCATCAACAGCAGGATTGGTGGAAGGGATTGGTGCACTCTATATTTTTACTCTTCTTGTATTGTTGTGTCTTCGCGAGAAACGAAAAAGAACTGGACCTACTCGAAAAGAAATTACAATAATGATTTTAGTAAGTGCCCTGTTCTTCATTCCGATAGTACTAATCTATGAACTAATGATTGCAGAACTGATTGAACCAATATGGACGGATTCACAAATTGTGATTGTTCCAATAGTTATGTTTCTAGTTGTGCTCTATTCGTTAGTATTGATTGGAGTATATGGGACTCGGAAATGATTTGAACCACTCAAAGCTCGCCCTCCGCACAACTCCTTCTATTCTGAGTCAGCCAATTCTATTGCTCATTAAACTTCTTCTTATCTTGAGTTGAAAACTTCGTGTGCCAAAAAGAGTGTGCCACGATAATTGACCCACAAATAATAGCTACAGTGGCAATCCCTGTTTCACTTAGAATATCAATGAGAAACAAAGAGGAGCCCACCAGAACACATGCAACTACATCAACCCATCTTGAGGAACTAAGAGATCTAATTGGAACACCTTTAATCATAAGATATGGTAGATAGATTATCAATGGTAGAGTTGCAAATATACCGATTATGATAATTATATTCAATTGAGGTGATGGAAATAAGCCATATAATCCCATTAGAACTATGAGCGCACCAAGTGCAAACTCAATAAGAGCAAAAGCATTCTGGGCAAATCCAAACCTGAGTTTCCCCTCTGCATTAATCATACCTAACCACATTCAAGGAGAAAGTCATTATTCAGCTTTTAAGCCTACGGGCTACTTTCGTTTAACTATTACAGGTAAATCAAATCTCGCCCTCCGCACCATTTCTTTATCATTTCAGAGAAGAGCAAAATAAAAAATAATGCAGAGTGGTGTGAATTTGCACCACTCCAATATCGTATCCTATTCTTCATCTCGAAGATAGAAATTAGAATAGCCTTTCCTCGTGACGATTGGAAGCAATAGAATTGCAATCGCAATGATTAGTGCTGTACCAATTGCAGAGAAGTAGATTATTGGTATTGCACTTTGTGCGGTTGAAATCCCTACTGCCGCCCATACTACTACTAACCCAAATGCAGCATCCCTACGCAGTACAAGCATTAGCATTGTGATAGCTAGAGCAACAATGATTACGAGTGCAGTCCATATTTCTTGTGTAGCAATTGGAATTCCAGGAATTATGGCATTAAGAACCGATGCGATATTTGCGATAACTGCTACAGAGACCCACCCAGCATAAACACTGATTGGAAGGTGTACTGCGATTTTTTGTTTTATTGGAACACTGACTTTACCAATCTCGAGTTTGGTGTATGTATAGAGCATTAGAAAAAGGAACAGTCCAATTAGAATTGGTGTGACAGCATAGAGACCAGGGTTAGCATATGCATAATGAAATAGAATCAACCATGAATCATTAATTACTCCACCAATTACAAAGAATATTGCCGTTGGTCTAAGATATGAGGCATCCCTTTGACTTGGAAGTGCTTGATATATCATGAAGATGATCAACAGAGTATAAATGACACTCCATATTGAAAAGACATAGCCGGGTGGTGTAAATAGACTGGGGAAGTAGTCTGAAACGTCTTTTGACGTTACACCGTTAAGAGGAATCGCCTCTACTATAGCATTGATTACAATTGTAATGAGAATTGCTAGAATGTTTACTATTTGATAGATACTAGGTTTCTTACTCAAAATAATCCCACACATTTTCATGTGCATTAGTATATATAATATTAACCATAGTTAATATTTTATTATCCAAAAGTTGTTTGCTTCTCAAATTTCTCTTTCGATACCATTTCATCTAACTCAAAGACTTCTTTAACCAGACATGGTACCCCCATGGATTTTCGTCCCTCTGAAAAACAGTATACCCATGTTTCTGATAGAAATTGATTGCCCACTTTGCTTCACTATCAGTTTCTAGCTTGATATGTTTGTAGTCGAGGGATTTTGCTTTCTTCTCTAGAAATTCTATTAGGGAAGCTCCAATCCCCATTCTCTGGTACTCGGAATGAACATGCATTAATGGAATCCAGGCGGTTTCTTCATATCGTGAACTAAAAGATCCAACAGCAATGATTTGTCCTTCTATCCTAACTACAAAGAATTCCATGAAAGTAGCCATCTGACTAAATTGCTTCTTTGATAGAAACGGTTCTTTGTAGTATTCTTCGGGGATGATCTTGATGAACCACTCAGCAACCACCCTATTGACGAGGGAAAGAATCTCATCCAAATCAGAATCGATTGCATGTTCGATTTCTATTGTCAATTGTATTCGATTTATGGTGTGCATCACCTTGAATATGAATTCTCGCCCTCCGTCGTGTCTTTACAGTCTAGTTCAGATTGTTTTTGAAAATTTATACAGAGAAGGACAACTTTTAGTGCGATGAACTATGCAGCAAGAGTATGACCAATATCATCAGACCCTGCACTGAAGATGATATCGAATCAATTCTTCAACTGGATGCATATGCCTATAGTGTCCCCGAGAGTTCTCTAGAAAGATTCAGGGAGAATCTAGGAAGGATAATCCAAGAGTGCTATATCCATCTGCATGACGATGTACCGACAGCAGCAGCACGAGTTCACCCATTCAAACAAAACATCAGAGGGCAAATGAAGAGAATGGCAGGAATCGGAATGGTATCAAGCGCTCCTGAATTCCGCCGGCAAGGTTTTGTTCATTCTTTGATGCTGAAGATATTGGAGGATCTTAACTCAGAGGAATATGCAACGAGTACATTGTATCCATTCAAAGATCAGTTCTATGGAGCACTTGGGTACACAAAGATACCACCTACTCAAATACTTGAAGTCAATCCGAAGAATTTTGCACATATCGAGAGACCTCTGGGGTACACGGTTAAACGGGAGGAAGGTGAAGGTGCAGTAGCAGCCTGGAAGCAACTGCATGAACATGTAGTAAATCAAACACATGGCGCAGTTGAGAGAGGGGAAACACGGTGGAAGGAGAAGGTTGCAAACATCAGGAGCAAGATAGTAATTGCTCGCAATCCACAAACCAATCCTGAAGGATTCATGTATTACTCGATAAAGGGGTATGGAGAAGGTCATTCATGGGCAGAACCTGGAGAGATATCAATAATCGAAGCATTGTGGTCCACTCTAGAAGGCAGAGATGCATTATTCTCCTATCTTTACGGGCATGCAGACCAGATCATAAAGGCAAAGATAATGCTATCACCCAGAATTGATGACTATTACCACTGGACATCAGGAATACATACTCCAAAGACGACTGGTCACATAGTTTCAATGGCTCGAATAATCAATGTCGAAGAAAGTTTCAACGGGCAATTAGCTAAGCAAAAGGGAGAGGCGCTTGTCGAAATAACTGATGCTAATTGTACATGGAATAATGGCACTTACAAATTCATAGAGAATAATGGAGTACTTAATGTGAAAAGGGTAGAGGAAGAATGTTCTACAACAGTATCCATCGAGGGATTGACCTCATTGCTCTATGGAACTCTAAATCAAGACCAAATGAAACGACTTGGGTGGTTGAAAGGAGAACTTCCATCAGAATTCATACAGTGGTTCCCTAAAGCCACACCATGGTTATCAGAAGATTTCTGATTTTATTCTAGTTCAATTCGTTCCATCTTGAATTTCCTCATTCGTTCATCGATTTTTGCACCGAAAGGAGCCATGAATCGTTGAACAGACGTGAATAATTCTTCAGGAACTGCTGATGCAGTAGCAAGACACTGATCAATATCATCCTTTGAAAGGTACTGGGTCAAGGGGCAATGCACTAAGTAATGCTCTTCTCCATCTGTCGAGAAAATAGGATATTTCTGGCAGAGTAAGGGACGGACTGGATAAATCTCACATACAGAATCTTTGAGGTAGGAACAAGACAGGTCCTTTTCAAAATCAGTAATATAGCAATTCTCCGTGATTTCAATGAACTTATTCGAGTACCCAGCCTGCACTACTCTGTCCACTTCAGACTTTGTTGCAAGAGCGCCTCCCATTGTACAGCAGTATCCACCACACTTCTTGCATATATCAAAATGATTGCTTTCTGTCATTTTGACTATAATTAGTGCTTCACTTCTTTATCAAATCTTGCTCTCCATCCCACTCTGATTTATTCAGATTCATATCTTGTGGGTTCAGCAAAGAAGTCCATCACTCGAGTAAAAGTCTTGAACTCTGCAGAGTGAACAACTCCCTCTGGAATATAGTAGGAGTCTCCTTGCTTGTAGAGTTTCGTTACATCTCCAATAGTGAGTTGCATCTCACCTTCAATTACAAAACCATATTGTGCACCATGTTTGTGTGGCGGTACAATACCTATAGGTTCAATCTCGAAAAAAGCAACTTGGAAGGTGATCCCTTGTGCAATCCATGCTTGAACTCCTTGCATCGGAATAATCGCTTTGGGCAAATCTTTGATACAGAAGGGATATGGTTCAACGTTCATTATATTCACATAAAGAAAATCACACACTGGAGTATTAAGATTTAATGGACCACGCGGGGTTTCATCCCTGTTCTAGCATTATAGATGTTCAAGTTGAGATTTCCCAAAAAAAAGAATTTTGTGAGCAATCAAAACGATTGCCCACAATGAAACAGCTATTGCTGTGTTAGAATGACTCTAGACTAGTAATCTAGTAGCGACGACGTCTGTCGCCACTTCGGTCTCGGCCACCATAGCCACCGTCGCTATAACCGCCACCGCCACCGCCACCTCGTCGATCACGGTTGCCACCACGGCTGTATCCGCCTCCGCCATAGCCGCCACCTCGGTTGCCACCATAGCCACCACGTCCACCGCCTCCACCATAGCTTCTACGCGGGCGGTCGTCTGGGTGCTCTTCAGCAGACATATCAACTTCCATGTTAACCTCTTCGATGGCATTATCAGATACCTCGAGTTTTCCGTATTTACCTACGTTTAGACGTAAGTTTCCATGGAAAAGACCAGTATATCCATTAGTCAGATTGTAGGTTGAACCTTCTTCAATTGCATCTATTGTTTCATCCCAGAGTGGAACTTGTACAATTCCACTGGAGTCACCAACGGTGACATCACAGACACGGTGGGAGGATCCATCGTTTCGTGACTCAATTTCGCGTTGTTCACCGATACTGACCACCTTAAAGGAAATGGTGATATTTTTCATTCGAGGCTTAAGTTCAGCCACAGTAGCCTCAATAGGCTCACGTTCTTCATAACTCATTGTTATTCACTCGCCAATGCGATATTTGCAAGTCGCTAAAACTAGTGTATCCTTCTGTCAAATTTGCGATGCTGAAAAAAATTCTCTCGACAATTCCGATGATAGAAAAGACTATCCGCTTTCCGTATACCTGCACATAAATTTCGAAATTGGACGCTTAAGTACTTTGTACTGCGGCTCATTAATACGAAATAACCAACACAAGTGAATGGACCCACCCACAGCACGGTAGAGGCAGAAGCGTACTGGGTCCACGGGTGGGTCCGGGGGAGGGAGTTTGTCTGTGAATGCTACAAAGGGATGTAGCATGTGTACGATCCAAAGAGGAGGGATCGCTCAGGGCGTGTAACTTTAGTTCCATTAGTATGTACATTAGATGAGATATAAGGTCATCATGAAAGAAATCGTCAATTTAGTATATCAAAATGGAAAAACTGTGGTATATCTGAATTTAACCAGATAGGTCAGATGACTCATGACAATGTATAAAGGAAGAAACTCATTGAGGACAGTTTGAGAATGTCTGGGGTGAACCAAAACGTCATCATTATTAAAAATTGGAATCATAGGCGCCGGAAATATGGGAAAGATTCATGCAAGAATATTGAATGATTTGAATGTCTTAGTTGGTATTGCTGATTCTGCGCTTGATGTTGCAAAGAGTGCTGCAGAAATGTACAATGTTCCCGCCTTTGATGATTGTATGACTTTAGTTGAGGAAACCAATCCAGACGCACTAGTCATTGCCACTCCTACATTTACTCATGCAGAGATTGCAAAGAGAATTGCATCAGAATGTGATGGTGTTCGAGGATTACTGATTGAAAAACCATTAGCTAGCACATTCGAAGATGGAATGAAAGTTGGAGATGTTGTTAAAAAGAAAGGAATAGTTACTCTTGTTTGTCACTCTGAAATATACAACCCAATTGTAGGTAAAGCGTTGGAATTAATCAGAACTGATGCTATCGGTATTCCAAGAACAGTAATTCATGATAGAAGAGGATTTGTTCCACCAGCAAGAATTCCTTCTCTGGGTGATGTCTTTGAAGATATAGGAGTTCACGACTTTGATATCATGGCAAGAATCAGTCATGGTAAAGCTAAACTCTACGCACAGAGTAGCAAAGAGAGTGGTATTTTCAATAATGGGACTGTCATGATTAATTTTGAATCAGGTTCAGAGCATTTCTTCCATCTCTCCCGCCAATATGCAGGTCGAAGAAGGTACATGGATGTTTCAGGTAGTAAGGGTTCATTGTTGCTTGACTTATTTGGTCAAATAATCAAAATACAACATCTGGATCAAGCCCCAATGGCTGCTAGTGATACTATAAAACTACCCGAGAGGGGAGCAACTATCAAAGTATACGGAGAACCTGTCAGGGAAGTTCTCAATGATTTTGTATCCTGCGTCAAGACTGGAAAGACTCCTAAAGTGAGTGTTGATGATGCATTAAAGGCTCTTCAGGTTGTAGAGGCAGCCAGAAAAAGCGCAAATACAGGAAAAGTTGTGGATATTAACATTGAACCTAGGAAATAATTTCACCAATTAGATGTGTTCTCTCAGCATTCACTATCCGAACAGTGACTGTTTCACCAAGCTCGATTTCATCAGTGATTATAATAGGTTTGTATGAATCATTGCGACAGAGAAATCCACCTCGTGAACCCTTCTCGGTAACTATGATGGGACCGATCCAACCAACCCACGACCTGTTATTCTCTTCGAGAATCTTATTGACCAACTTGGTTAATCGTCGACTACGATTCTTTTTTACCGAGGTGTCTACTTTATTTTGAGCGGATGATGCCTTAGTTCCTGGCCTATCACCATACTTAGAGATATTGACTACGGGAGGTCGGATTTTAGCAATCAAATCCATTGTAAGTTCAAAATCAGCATCAGTTTCACCAGGAAATCCAACAATGATGTCTGTGGCTATTGTTGAATATGTGAAAGATTTTCGCACTGTGTTAACTATATGTTCCCATTCTTTAACTGTGTACTTCCGTCCCATCGCATTGAGAATATCATTACTTCCTGATTGAAGAGGGATATGAAAGAATTTGAAGAAATGGTCTGATTTCATAACCTGAACTAATTCGCCTATCGAGTCTAAGACCAAATTAGGATTGAACATTCCCAATCTGAATTTGTGTGGCCCATCAACCTTGTCAATCATTGTAACTAATTCAATAAGGTTACTAGCAATATCTACACCATAAGTCCCCAAATCTTGGGATGTAATTCGTATCTCACGATAGCCCGAGTGAACACACCGTTCTACTGTATTGAAGACCTCACGCTTTGTATGACTTTTGACAGATCCTCTAGCAAAACGTACTGCACAATAAGCGCAATTACCTAGACAACCTTCACATACAGGTATAGTACATATTACACTGCCTGGAGGCCCTTCTAACCATTTCAGTTTGGATTCATCTGCAGAATCAAGGTGAACAATACCTGTTTCGCCTCTAAGAATTCGAGGTAGTAGTTCCTTCAGAGATTCGATTGATTGTGGTCCGATAATTGCTGCATAGTTAGGAATTGCATTCTCAATTCTGGGCAGTGATATCTTTGGAAGACAGCCTGCCACAATGACGGGGGTAGTCCCAACAGATAATATTTCAAGTCTGCTGATTATTCGATCTTCGGTAGGTTCCTTTACTCCACATGTGTTAAGTATGATAATATTTGCTTTTTCAGGCGATTTTACTTGAGTTGCGCCAGCGGTTGTCAATATTCCCACAATAATATCGGAATCTGCGGAGTTAAGTGAACAGCCATAGGTTTCCAAGTAAAATGTGACAGCCATTCGTAACACCTAACCACCTTGCACGTGTGGAAGGAGCGCAATCTCATCTCCTTCGGTAACTACTAGGTTTACACCACCAATAGTTGAAACATCCTTTTTGTTAAGCATCACAATGAGATTCCCATCAATATTTCCGTCTTTCAAGACTAATTCTCTTAGAGCAGGACCAGCAAGTTCCACTACCGTTTGGATTACTTGGAGCACAGTTGATTCTTCTGGAATTTCTACTTCTATCAACTGTTTCTCGAGCAACCTACGAATTGGACCAAAAGATTTGAAGTAGATTATCATTGTTCACGGATTTCAATAAGGGTGCACTATTCAGCCTTTGCATAGTGCTCTAGAAGGTCATCGACAAGAGCATCAACTACTCTGACTATCTCATCTATATCTTGTTTAGTAGCCTTTTCATAGTGAATCCCAACAGTTACTACTGTTGACCGTTCGACAGATTTGCATATCTTCTCAGCTGCAGAATTGGCAACGATATAGTCCTTATGACCTGGAAATGTTAGTGAACTCAGACTTACAGTAGAAGCATCTCGATAATGACTTGGTGTCACATAAGCAATCGATACGCCCCCAATATGGTGTTCATCTCCACCGTGGATGGAAATGAGAAGATCATTTCCAATTTCCTTTGCTTCCAGATAGATAGAATGTCGACCTGCTTTTCGTTCCAATATCATTAATCATAATCTCCTTTAGCAAGACGTTCCTGATGCATCTTATACGAAAGAGTAAGAGTCTTTGGATGTGCTGAACGATATTCATCCAATAGACGAACAGCAGTACTGTGTGGAGCTGTCTTTACAATCTCTGGATTTTCATGTGCTTCTTTTGATATCTGACGGAGAGCACCAATGAGATGATCAAGTTCCAGTTTGGATTCGGTCTCAGTTGGTTCAATCATTAATGCTTCTGGTACAATCAATGGAAAGTAGACAGTAGGTGAATGAACACCAAAGTCTAGGAGTCTCTTTGCAACATTCATTGCTGTGACCCCGGTGGTCTCCTTGAGCTTTTCTGCAGAGATGACACATTCGTGCATCCTTGGAGCATCTTGTGAGAAGGGAAGTGTAAACCCTGGGATTTTCCTTACATGATGAGCTATATAGTTGGCATTCAAGACTGCAACTTCTGAGGCTCGTTTGAGACCTTCTCGGCCCAATGAATATGCGTATGCATATGCTCTTACAAGAACTCCAAAATTGCCATAGAATGATTTCACTTTTCCTATGGATTTCGGTCGATTGTAATCGAGGTCGAACAGACCATTCTCATTCCTCATGATTCGCGGAACTGGGAGGAATTCTTCAAGGGATTTCTTGACTCCTACAGGACCAGCTCCAGGTCCACCGCCTCCATGAGGTGTAGAGAAAGTCTTGTGAAGATTCAGATGAACAACATCAAAGCCCATATCACCTGGTCGCACCTTGTGCATTATAGCATTGAAGTTAGCACCATCGTAATAGACCAAGCCACCAGCATCATGGACTATTCCAGTAATTTCACCAATGTCTTTCTCAAAAACACCAATAGTATTCGGATTTGTGAGCATCAAACCAGCAGTCTTTGATCCAACCACAGACTTTAGGGCATCAAGATCTACGAGACCTTCTTTACTTGATGGAATTACTACCACATTATAACCAGCCATTGCAGCTGAAGCTGGATTGGTACCATGGGCTGCATCAGGGATGAGCATCTCTTTCCTTTGCTCACACTGATTTGTTACACACTTATGATACTCGCGTATCATCAAGACCCCAGTCCATTCTCCTTGAGCTCCTGCCGCAGGTTGCAAGGTAACTGCATCCATTCCTGTAATTTCTCCAAGCCATTGCTCAAGTTCCCACATCAATTCCAGTGCACCTTGAGTGGTTGAAACATCTTGCAGAGGATGAATCCATGCAAATCCAGGATTGGCTGCAGCAATATTGTTCTGTTCTGGATTGTATTTCATTGTACAGCTACCTAAGGGATAGGTTCCCAAACTTACCGAGTAATTCATTTGAGATAGTCTAGTGAAGTGTCGAACAATAGCAGGCTCCGAAACCTCAGGTAATTTAGGAGGATTCTTACGAATCATTGATGAAGGAATAAGGTCAGCAACTTTTCCTACCTGCTTTTGAATCTCTTTTTCAGGAGTTGGGAATCGATGCGCAATGACGCCTGGATTTGTTCGCTCAAAGATGAGCGGCTCTTCCCACTTTGCTTGACGCCCCTTGTACTCGTCACTCATTTCGATGCACCTCCATTTTTCATGATAGCTTCGACCGTTTTCACAAGCTTATCGATATCTTGCTGAGTATGAATTTCAGTAATACAGAATAACATAGATTCCCCTAATTCAGGAAAGGCATCATTTAGGATCTTTCCACCTTGAATCCCAGCACGCAACAGACCATCATGAATCTGCTTGGAAGTTATTCCATTCTCGAACTGAACAACAAACTCCTTCCAAATAGATTCACCAATTGCAGGTGCCCTTACTCCCTTAATGGAATTGAGCTGACTTGCTGCATAATTTGCTTTCAGAGCTATGGTTTCCCCAATCTGATGCAATCCAGACGGACCAAGAACGGACATATAGATTGCAGCAGTTACTGCAGCGAGCGCTTGATTAGAGCAGATGTTACTTGTCGCCTTTTCTCTACGGATATGCTGTTCTCGGGGACTGAGTGTGAGTACATATCCATCTTCATATGGCTCTTCCACGGTTCTTGTCATACCAACAAGACGCCCAGGGAGCTGATAGATTAATTTTCGATCATTTTTGCAACCAAAGATACCAAGGAGAGGTCCTCCAAAACTCACCGGAGAACCAAGGTGTTGACCTTCAGCAACAATGATATCAGCATTATAATCACCTGGTGGACGAAGGATTCCAAGAGAAAGAATATCGACGCCTGCAACAAGGAGCGCTCCATTTTCATGCACGATCTTTTCAATCTCATCAATCTGAGTCTCGATGAATCCCAAGTGACTTGGAATCTCAATATAGACTCCAGCAACTTTGTCATCCATCTTTGCTTTTAGGTCAGAGATTGAGAGTAGACCTGTATCTTTCTCATAATCTATTTTGACAAGCTCAATATCAGCAGGCTCTGTGTATGTATGAAGAATATCATAGAACTCAGGATTGATTGTGCCTGGTACAAGGAACTTGTCACGATTTTTGTTTACCCTGGTAGTCATTCGAGCGGCTTCTGCAACACCAGTTGACATATCGTACATTGAAGAATTCACAACATCAATCTGTAATATTTCTGCTAAGAGGCTCTGATATTCAAATAGAGTCTGTAACATACCCTGGCTAATCTCTGCTTGATAGCTTGTATATGATGTGACAAATTCAGATCTTGTTGCTAAAGCAGGAACTATAGCGGGAATATAATGCATTCCAACACCAGAACCAAGAAAGACACTACCATCAGAGGCAGGTTTGTTTTTCCCAGCAAGCTCTTGTATTCGTTCAGAGACCTCAAATTCAGAGTGTGATTCTGGGAGTCTAAGATTTTGTTTAACCCTAAATTTCTCTGGGATATTTGAGAAAAGATCCTCTAGATTCCTTTTTCCCATAGATTCTAGCATTTCTTTCTCAGTTTCCTTTGTTATTGGAATCCACGGATGTTTGTACTCCATCGTCTGTTTCTCCAACAAGCACTGTTCTGGAGTGCAGAGCATTCCAGCAAAATAGGTTTCGGGTCGGACAAAGTTTTGATATTCAGAGTCAGAATAATTTTTAACCACAACTGGTGAACCGACAAGCAACCACTGGAGTAGCTCACGATGAAGCGATGGCTCATGGATATCCTCGCATGTCCTGCAAGTGACTGTAGAAGTAAAATCAGTCTTGATGTCTACAAGTCCCATATGCTGGAATTAGAAGAAGAAAAGGTAGAGGAGATTGATGAGGGACTTCTCAGATGTGAAAAATGTGGTAGATGGTATCCTATAATCGATGGGATTGCTTGCATGCTCCCAGATGATTTGCGAATGGATGGCAAACAACATATTGAAGAGACCGCATTTCTGGAAAGATGGCGTGAGAAAGTACCTACCGACATCTTGAAGAATGGATTGCCCTTTGGACTTACATAATAGCCCCGTGGTGTAGTGGTCCAGCATCGAGGGTTTTGGTCTCTTGGACCTAGGTTCGAATCCTGGCGGGGCTACCACTTCTTACTCTTTTGTTACCGGAGGGAGGTCTCCTGAATTAGCCATCTGAACTCTGAAGAGACGTTTAACATGTGAGAGCACTAATCTATCGCCATTTACAAGAACGTCAATATCTACATGATCTTGAAGATTGGAAGTTGACAGTTTCTTTTCAAGAACTGCTTGAACCTGAAAGACTCCTGCAGGATTGTCCATAGCTACAGTAATTCTCAGTGGTTTCTTCTCACCCTTTTCTAGAATGATATTATTAATTGCCATGGCACTGACCGAATGGATGTCTACCTTGCCCTTTTGGAATGGGACAGTTGTTCGGCCTTTTGTCATATCTGCACCATCACCAATCTTGGTTATACCAGCCTCAAGCGTGAGACATTGAGTATCATCATCATGAGCATAGATACCGTGGTAGATAAAGGAGAGAATGTCCGTTGCTTTGCCCGGGTCATTATAGATATTCATGAGCTTTTTCTCTAGAATAGGACCAGCAAGTTGAATGGCAGCTTGATTGTGTTCATTTCGATGTACAACCATTCCGATATCATGAAGATATGTTGAAGCAAGAACTATGAGGCGTGCATCATCGCTATCACCTATCCCCTCAGCAACTACATTGGGTTCAAAGGTCTCATCAAGAATATCAAAGACTTTCAATGCGTTCCATGTCGCTACTTCTGCATGAATGGGACCATGGTCGGTATAACCTAATCGTGACACTGCCATCCTATTTGCAGTTCTAAGGTAAGATTGTACTGTAGGTGATCCTGAAAGGTATTGGTACATTTCCAGAGCACGAGTACTATCTGGAATTAGGTCTCGTGCACGTATCTTTTCTCGGTCTATGGGAATATTGTTTGTCATTAAAACCACTCTTAAGGGGCAGAGATGAGAGAACTCTGTTTTGATAAGACTTGCTAAACTGGTAAAATTACTTCTAGATAAAAAAGAGGGGACTAGATAGGCTTGTGACCTATCTAGAGTTCTCCAGCTTCTTCCTGAATTGAAAGAAGTATTCTATCTGTTGCACTAGTTGCCTTCTGAATTGTCTTGAGGTAGTCCTGTCGTGATTTTTCAAAGGCAACACGACTAATCCTCTGTTTCTTCTTTCGTAGGAGTAATTGTCGAAGACCCGCCTTTGCGCCTTGAATTCTCTCATCTTGGAGCTCAAGTTGAGCCACTAGGTCTCTATAACGAGCGCCATATCGGGTCATCTCTTCTTTCACCTTTGGAAGTTTAGAATCGATTTCTTCGATTTGCTCTTTCAGATCCCGTTCACGAATCATATACTCTCGTTTCTTGACCTTTCCTCTTCTTCGAGAGGCTTCAAGTTTCTCTAAGTCCATATTGAGTGCAGTCTTTCTGGAATACAGATTGGCAAAATCATTGAGAAGCTCTGCAGGGGCTCCTGTTTGCCCTGGTTGAGAGATATCAGTATCATCTTCAACTCGTGCACCTACTATTTCTTCAGGGAGTTCTACCTTTCTATACGAAACATAGAGGGCTGCAATAAATCCAACAATCAATGAGATTAATGCAGGTCTCGCAATTGCTCCAATTGACACTTGATAGACAACTGAATACGATTCCATATTTCGGTTGGTTTGATTATAGACAACATATTGGTATGTTGTGTCGAAAATTCCGAATAATGTCCGATGACTTTCAGTTGTACTAACTGGAGTCACTGATATCGGAAATACAATATCAACGACATGTGTTAGAATAAGATTACTCAACATATTTGCCATTGGAATATCTTGATGGATACCATCCTCACCTTGAGACTGATATTCACTAGCCTTAATGACATAGGACACCTTGAAGGTGTATTTGTAACCAGGAGAAAATCCAGAGCCACCAAATCTGTCACTTCCAAGGTAGACATACACATCATTTGTTCTGTTGGTAATGGTAGAAACTGTTCTCTGCGAGAGTGCAAGAATGCCAACTTCGTCATAGACTTTGATATTATATGCATGTGCAGGAATAACAAAGTGTGTCGTGGTTACGGCACTACCACCAGTATTCTCTAGTGTAATTGTTTCTTCATATGATAGCCAACCCCAAGCATCCACAACAACTTGTGTGTGACGGTCAACGATGATATTTGCTGTGAATAATCGAAGACCAACCTGAAATTCAGTTTCATCAAATGGTGCAAGATTACGAGTCTCTGAGTCAGGGGACACTTCATTTGGCACTAGTTGTCCTTCGTCCTCGAAGGATAACGTAAATCTAGCTCTTGAAAGCACATAAGGCAAGACGGGGTATTTTATGAATCGAAGTTGGTACTCGTACTCATTTGGATTTGATAACCAGAAGAGTGAGTGCATGTACATTGTAGTTGTGAAAGAGTAGGTTTCCTGGAATCCTACAGGTCTTGGAAAATGCACCTTCCAGTGAATAAAACCGTTCTCATTCTCATATCGAATTACTTGGAGAATGTTGTCACTACCATCTTTTGCAATCATTGATAGGAAATTCTGTTCATATCTCTCGGGTAGATATACATCTATCGCGTTTATTGGAGCTGAACCATTGTTGGTAACAGTGTATGCATCTTCAATCCTAGACCCATAGCTGGCAGTAGTAATGAAATTGCGAAGTGCTTCGATTCGCATTCCAAGAAGAGCCAAAAAAGGTCTATCAATTTCAATGCTGATTTGAGTCACAGCTGTTGCGTTTGATGGATCAGTAGCATTGAAAGTAAATATGTGAACTCCTTCATCATAGATAGAGAGGTCCAGATTTTTTATCCAATACCCTGAGAGAAAATCATATTCTAAGGCAAACCAATCCTCATCATCAATACGGAAAGATGCTTGTCGAACGAAATCATTTGTTGCATTTAGTTTGATGTCTACAACCCAATCCAGTATCGCGTCAGGTGCAGGATTGACAACGATTAGTGTTGGTGGTGAATTAGGAAGTATCTCAATCATAGCAGGATTAGACCAATATGTATGTTGAACTGGAAGACCATTAAGCTCCTCAGTGTTTCCAAACATGAAGATGAATGGATATCTTTCAGTTACATTGTCTAAAAGTGCAATATCATTAGCATCTGTACTATTCAGGAATAGTGTAAATTCTATCTGAGTTACTGTACCATTATCAGATCCACCTGCTGCCAGAATTCGTGATTGATCTACATCTGCTAGATGTTGAAATGAATTCGTACCATGTTCATCACTGTAAACAATATCACCTGTATTTGCAGGATTTGCAACTCGTTCTACACCCGATCTGTAGATACGTGTCAATTTGATATCGTAAATCAAATCTTGTCCGTAAAGCTCATGGCCTTTCTGGTTGTATGCTTTATCAGCAGGGATTACGAAGTGTCGAATTTCACCAATTCGCATTCCAATGATTGCATCCTTGTACATCTGCAACGCTGAAAGACCAGACACAGGGCTGGTGGATGCAATGTCAGGGTAATCATTTTCCTGAATCATTGTGCCATTTCGGAGGTACAGTTTGTAGTGAACTGTAACAGCATCGGTTGGCAGTACTCTCCACATGTTACTCAGAGTGGTCCCTGGAACATAACCAATAATGACATCACTGTTGTTTAATCCAGCAGAAGTGAACTCTGATGTGTAATTCTGCCAAGCCATTCCAATCCAACCGTGAGTCATAGCCTCTAGACCAATATAGAGTAGCGTCCCGTTGTGCTCAAAATACGATGTAACCCCAGAAATAGGATCCATATACCTAAAAGCATACTCTGTTGGATCAATAATGCCATCAGATGAACCGTAATGGTCATCAACAAAAGGTATGGAAATATTTGTTATTGTCTCAGCGAGATAATTATCATCTATTCTGTGAACCAAGTTTCCTGATTCCATTGTATCTGAGACGGGGGTGAGTGCCAACAGGCTACTTGACAAGAACAGTGCAAGTAACATGATGGTTCCTATCTTTCTGTTTGGGTTCAATACGAATCACCGTTATTTTTTAGGGGTTATATGTGGGGTCCACTGCCCTATGATGATGCGCTCGTTCTTTGGTTGGTTAAAATAGATTTCGGACGTTCAAAGGTTGCACGCAAATCTAATTGTCCGAAAAGGTCAAAACTAAAATAAAACGTTTTGACCCAGTAAGGTGTGCTGAATGCTTGAAATCCTACTTGCAGCCATTGTTTCCTTTATTGTTGTCGTTGTATTTATGCCCAGTGCAATAAAGATGCTAAAGGAGAAGAAAATTACAGGTACAGATGTTCACAAACCGGAGAGACCTGAAATACCAAAGGGAGGCGGATTTGTACTCCTTTTTGGCATTGTATTTGCTCTGTTAGTTGTAATTGGTCTGACTACCTTCCAAACATTTAGTGTAGGGATGGTGGGGATATTTGGAGCACTTGTTTCTATCTTACTAGCCAGTATGATTGGACTCTTAGATGATCAGTTGGATTTCAGAAATCGAGCAAAGGTCATCCTACCTATGGTAGCTACCATTCCAATGATTGCGTTAAGCATTGGTACACCAACAATGAATATTCCATTTATTGGAGTGGTTAATTTCGGTATTGCCTATGCACTTGTCATCGTTCCACTCATGATGACCTTCATTATTGATGCTACAAATATGTACGCAGGAATGAATGGACTGGAAGCCGGATTGGGTTCAATCAATGCCTCTGGACTCATCCTATATGTTCTTCTCATTCCGTTAATACAAGGAACAACAATATCTCCAGAACAGATGCAGGCAGGTGTCATTGCAGCATCTCTTCTTGGAGCCTCAATTGGATTCCTCATATTCAATAGATATCCTGCAAAGATATTGTCTGGTGACGTAGGAACATTACCTATTGGTGCAGCGATGGCTGCAGCTCTAATTATTGGAAACATGGATAGACTAGCAATTCTGATGTACACTCCATTTGGTATCAATTTCATATTGTATCTCATCTATAGAGTATATGTGAAGCGAAAGGATGCAGACTGGGCTAAGTTTGCTACACCACGAGAGGATGGTACCTTGAAAGTTGCAGGCCCATTTACGATGTATTGGATCCTTCCACACTTTTTCAATAATATTACAGAGAAACGCAATGTTAGTCTATTATTACTCTTCCAAGCGATTCTTGTCTATGGTGCCTTACTCTTGTACATTCTTGGAATTCCTCTGGGATTAGGTCTTATCTAATATTAAACCTAGAAGAATCACAAATCGGTGTCTTCCCAGAGCTCAGACCGCTGGCGATTCAGATCACGGCGCATCCGTTCCAATCGCGAATAGACTGCACTATGTGGAGCACCTTGGATTAACATATCAATAGCGCGTTGTGCATAATCCAATCCAGGATTAATACCTATTATGGCAACTGTTCGTCCGTAGACAACAATCTTGGTTTCGGTCACTTGTTCGATTACTCGTCTTGTACGACCACGCTCTCCAATGATTCGTCCTGCCACTCGTTTCAATTGACTTGGAGAGGTTCCAACAGATTCACGAAGTGATATCACGACAAGCATTGTATCTTCATCTATCAAAGTCATTGCATTCTTTGGACTGAATCCTCTTGCAATCGCTCTTACAATATCACGTGCTTTCCAGGCGAGAACGGGATCTTCAGAGTCTTCTGATCTGGAGATTGTAACTGCACCTTCAGAATCAACATCAAGTTTGACATTGGTCAGTTGTTCAATCCGTTTTCGAACCTTACCATCCCTTCCTACAATTACTCCAATTCTATCAACAGGGACTCTAATCGTTTCTTGGAAAGCCATTTTATTTTTCACCCGCTTTGACAATATATCTAGCAATATCTTCAGGGTCTTCTGTTTCTACACCGAGTTTCTTGAAGAAATTAATTATGTTTTGAATGTCACGGAGTAGATACTTTTTGGCATAATCATGAGCAAGCAAAACTGCTTGAGAAACATCAATCATAACTGGACCATTGGACCAGAGAATGTTATATTCACTAAGGTCAGCATGAACAAGACCTGCTTTAGTGTATCCCTTGTGAATCATTCCTATGATTTTATTGAATGTCTTAACAGGATCTGGAATTTCAACATTCTTTAATAGTGGAGCAGGGAGCACTCGTTCAGCATCACCAATAAATTCCATAACCAATACATTACGTTCAATATCAATTGGCCGAGGAACTCGGATTCCAGCTTCATGATATAGTTTGAGATTCTTGAATTCCTTATTGGCCCACTGGGGAATAAGAGACCTGCTTCGACGTTTTACACTCTTGAAACGAGGGTCTCCAACAATATAGTCGAGCATAAAATCAGTTTCTGCCGTACTCACACGGTAAATCTTCACAGCGACAGGTTTTCCATCACCGTCTATTCCTCGATATACATTTGCTTCTTTTCCAGTACTGATTGCCCCGTGTAATTCAGAGAGGGTCGCACGATTAAGTAGTTTGTACAAAATCTTGAGTGTAGGAGGATCAATTACACCTTCAACTACCTTGAACTCATCCACATCTTTCCGACGTTTTGTCTTTCGCCGGTCAAGTTCGGATAGATATTGTTCGTGTTTTTCTTCAGCTTTTCTCAATTATGGATGCCTTCTCCTATTTCTCAGTAATTGTGTCTATATAGATGAAAAGACCTCAAAAAAGGCTTAGCCTTTTCAAAATACTTTGAGTAATCCTCTCTTTTCAAGCCAATCTAATTCGTTACCACGGTATCGATAGATAACATCGCACTTTTCGTCTGATTGGAAATCCCAAGGAACTATAAGAACAGTATCACCGATTCTCATCCAGACTCTTTTCTTCATTCGACCAGGAATTCTCCCAACTCTGATATTACCATCCTCACATCGGACTTTCACGCGATCATAACCTAGCATCTGAATGATGATTCCGAACATTTCACCATCGCTTTGTCTAGGAGTCCTAACTCTCACTGGTTCGCTATCTGCTGGAGGGCCGCCTCCACGTTGTTTACCTTTTTTAGAAGACAAAGAATTCCTCCGATATGCCACTGGACCTAAATCCTCAAGTGACTAGTTTGGGTTCGGTTGTGGAGCATTTAAGCGTATTGAATTGTTGGTTAAAATGGCAAGATTCAACTCTTTTTGACCACAATTGATACTTGATCAGGAAGAATATAGAGTTGGTCTTCGATTAGAATGCCATATACCTTAGAGCCCGAGATTATTTCTGATTCAAACATATCCTCTTCAACCTCTATAACTTCAAAGTTGATGGAATCCATAATCTGAATAGGTTGCCCATCAATATATGTAACAATCATATATTCACTGCGTTCACTAATCGGAGCCAAGAACTGAAGTGTTCTCCATTTAGCACTTTTTGGATTAATTGTGAAGCGTTCACGATTTACTAGATCATAGCAAGTCAAGTTATTACGACTTATGGATAGAATTTGACAGGGATGTTCGTTAATCAGTACAAAATCTCCAGCTGAAAATCTCGGGAGTCTGAGTAGAATAGTAATTCTAAACTTCTGTTTTCCAGTTTTATCTTCACCGACCAACTTGTAATTCTCTTTTCGCTCAGCAATATATTGACTTTCAAACTCGTCAGCAATCTCTTTTACCAGATGCTCTGACCCTATATAGAAATCAATTCCATATTTGTTGTCATCGACCATTGTAACAAAAGCCTTGTCATCGGATTTGTACCTTGAAATGGTCATTTCAGTCACTTTTTGTGTTAGCTCTTTCTTTTCTTGAGCAGTCACTTCTCTACCATCCGCTCGTATCTGAAGAATCGCCTCATAATAACCACCGCTCATCATTCCACAGGTATCACAGGTACCATAGCTAAAACGCATCTCTACAGGATATTTCTCTTCATGGGTAGGAAGGGATTCATGAGATTTTCCTGATGCGAATACAATAAGGTGAGTGACTCGGTCGAGTTTCTTTTCTTCTTCGAATTCTAAAGAGACTCCCGGAACAAGAAGTTTGATTTCTTGTTCTAGGACTGTTTCCATCTGTCTTTCAGCTTGTTCATCAATATCGAAGGTTTCAAAGGAAAGCTTCTTCCATCCACCAGGAACTTTGACAGAACCACATTTCTTGCAAGCAAGAATAGAGAGTGGCGTGGAAACCTCGATGAGAGGATGCTGCTGGTCATAGCAGCTACTGCAGAGACCTTCTACTGCAGCATCTTTTCCACACAGATAACATGGTGCTGTCAATTGAATCACCATTCCTTACAGAAGTTGTTCGTTTAAAATATGGTCTATATCGCTATTTTTCTAAAATTCAACATAACGCAACTCTTTTGTTACTCTGATATCTGGAAATGGTATGCCTCGTAGAAAACGACATAGACTGGTAACTAAAGAACCCACAGTATCTGTCTATAAACCTGCAGGAATTCCTGCAAAAGAACTCGAGGAGATTTTAATCACTATTGATGAATTTGAGGCATTACGACTGGCTGACTTCGAAGGACTGAGCCAACGAGAAGCAAGTACTGCAATGCACATAAGCCAGCCTACTTTTAACAGAGTGTTATCTTCTGCACGACATAAGGTAGCCAGTGGTCTAGTACAAGGACTCGTTCTACGTATTGAAGGAGGAAGATATCTCCTTGCAGATGGAACTGGAATCTTAGAATGCATTGATTGCGGACAATCTGTCGACATGTCCTCTGAGGACAAAAGTACATGCCAATCATGTGGATCTAAAAGACTCAGATGGCTTCGGTGGGAGAAAGGCAAGAGACCTGGTGATAATAAATGAGCATAGAAAAGATAGCAGTGACTGCTGATATTGATAATGGACTTGATAGTCCAGTAAGCGGGCATTTTGGACATTGTAGAACATTCATAGTATCTACTGTAGAAGACGGAAATATCATCAAAGTTGAGAGTGTTCCAAATGGCGGACATACAAGTTGTGCTGAACCAGTGAACAAACTTGCTAGTCTAGGTGTGAACGTGCTAATTACAATGGGTATGGGTGGAAGACCATACATGGCAGCTCAACAAGTAGGACTTGCAGTTGTTAGAAGCAATGGTGGTACAGTTGGAGAAGCCATACGTAGCTACATAGAAGGAACTCATCAAATGATGAACAGAGATGGTCTATGTGGAGGTAGCGGAGATCATCATCATTGATTAGGCATCTATAGAATTATCTAAAGCTTAACCCATTGTGCGTGAGGATGACCCTCAATATAGAGAATTGCCTGTTCATGCACAAGTCCTGCATTCACAGCAGTTTGGACGGATTTCTTTCCAACCATATTAGCTATGGTTGCCTTTTCGAGATGACCAAGACAGGTCTTTGGATCAACGAGGTCGCCACCATAGAACTCTTCGCTTATTTTGAATTGGATTTTACCCTCTTTGAGTGTCTTTCCTAGAAGCGGTTTGTCACATATTGCAACAACATAATGGTCATGGGTTTCGCTCACACGCATGTACACTTGTGGCAAGATTATCACTCCAAGTTTACACAGGTCTAATTGCTGTCCTAGCTCCGCAAGCAGAGCAGACCAAAAGATATTTTCTATCTTCCTTGACTTCCTCAGTATCAGGTCGTGAACAGACTGGACAGATGACATAGGCATCGATGTATCTATCAAGAACATCATTCACTGCTTCTGATGTGAATTTACCATTGAAAATGGCTATTCCACCCTCCATATTCCCAGCAGTTCCAATCTGACCTGTGACATACTTGAGAACTTCTCGACCTGGGCGGTTCAGGACGTTTATGATATCCTGAAAATTCTGCCAGAGAGTTCTATTTCCCTGAACCATCAATTTTACATCAGGAACTTTGAATCTCTCGCCTGATTTTTTGAATGCATCTTCGGGTACCTGTGACCTTGCACGGTCTAGAAGGCTATCATAGTCGTCCATACTTCATTTTCCTCCTTAATGCTATTGAAGGTATTGCTTCGACACCTTTGTGTTATCATTTCACAGGAAGGTAACAAGCAGGTGTTTTTTCATTGATAAGGCCATCAGCAATCAATACAAAGATCTTGTTCTGAATCTCAATGGGGTTCTTTCCTTTCTCCTCGAAATGTACAAGAATGTCATCTAGATTCACACCATCATGAGTTGCGTGCTGCTCGATATAATCGAGAATTTGCTTGGCAAGACCAGTTGGAGTAGGACCTCCTATGATTGTGGTTAGCTGCCCTTGGTCTTCATCGATTCCTTCAACTGATGAGATTCCGCTTAGAGTGAGTATAGCTTGGTACCGCTCCATAAGATGTAGAGCCATATAGTTCGGGTCTTTGATCTCCTTCACGATTTCAGGAATAATATAGACATCCTCTTCATATTTTGGATTCTTACTTCTTCGAATTTTTCCGATAACAAGTACCAAGATATCTTTCTTTACTCCCTGAAGAAGAACTGAGTCTTCCTCTCCAAATACATTGACCCTGATAGTATCTGTACCATCATCAAGAGTAATGCTAGTAATCCTCTTCTTTCCATCTTCTGGCTCACTGGTGAATTTACTCACAACAAATCCAACAAGAACTACTCTACGAAGCTCAACACCATATGATGATGTAACATGTGCTCCATTATCATCACCATATGTGCCATTGATAACATCGGAAATAGTGGCTCGGACTGCAGTCATTCTTTTCATTTGGGTGGTTCTCCTTTTCCCTTGTATTGATTAGAGTAGGTTACTATTTATGAGTCACGGAAACTTGCTCCACACAATCGCACTAGTTTATGGCTGTTGTCATTGAGCTATCAAAAGAAATCAGAGAGAGAACTCTGATGACTGGCTCCGCGAAGTTCCTCAAGAGCTGTTTGAAGCCGCTCCAGAGATTTGTCAACTCTTGATTCTGAGAAATCGTGTTCCTTGCAAAGAATTCGCTTAATCTCATCAGGCTTAGGATCTGTCCATTTCGGAGGATGTAGTTCAATGGGTGGCGGATTAAGAAAGATGTCGCGAATCTCATTATACGGAAAATCAAACTTTTCACCTCTATCAGCCTCAACTGCTTCGAGATTTCCGTGTGTCTTGATTAATTTCAGAGCTGTCTTCGGCCCAATACCTTTGACACTATCATTGTAGTCAGTTCCCACAAGAATTGCAATATCGATGAGTTGTTCTCGAGTTATGTCAAGTAATCGAAGATTCTGATCCAGTAAGATAAGCTCTGGGTCGATACTCTTATAGCTCTTTGAACGAGAGACTCTACGTCTTCCAGAAATTGAGAGATTTCGAATCATTCGAGGACAATTATAAAGTAACGAATCATTATCTTGGCTAGCACTTGCCCAAACCAGTCCCTCTCTTGCCATGAGTGCAGCTACTGCTTCTCCCTCAGAGGGGGCTTGGATGACTGGAATTCCAAGAGCTTTAAGTAACTCCTTACATTCGTCAACCATTGCACCAGTGAGTCTTGAACTTGCCTGACCAGCTTTTCTTGCATCCTCAATACGTCCTTCCTCTTTGGCTTTTTTCCACACTTCATAAGCAGCATCACGGCTTTCTCGCCTACGCTGAACCTCTTCGGTTTTCAATTCAGGAGATTCACCATCAAATACATAGACAGGATTGATTCCATTTTCTAGAAGATTGATATTACGATAGAACATCCCACTGAGATGACTTGTGACTCGACCGTGTCGATCTGATAGTGGTGTACCATCAGGCTGTCGTATTGTAGCAAGGAAAGAATAGATTGTGTTGAAAGCATCAACTGCGAGTTTTTTACCAGAAAGATCACTCAATGTGAGAGTTTCAGCCTCAATGATATCTGCAAGTTTAGTACCCATACAATCTACTCCATAAGAGCAGCTCTATCTTACCATCAAGATGATTTATTCTTTTCAGATGTCAGGTTACTTCGACAGATTTATAACAATTCCACAGGTCGATGCCAAAATCGGTACTTCTATACCGATGACAACTTTCTGGTGATGGTTGGTAATTATGAAAGCTACAAGGTGTACTTCATGTCATGCATCAGTTTCGCCACAAGAGTCTAGCGTAAAACTTCAGTGTCCTTCGTGCGGAGAACACACAATCTGGCGTTGTGAGTCTTGTAGACGATTTTCCAATAGATACACCTGTCCCAATTGTGGATTTGAAGGACCATAGATTCTGAATGGAGTTGATTCTTAATGGCAAGAGTTGTAATGACAATGAAAATCATGCCAGATGGCGTTGAAATAGACTTAGATGATCTACTAGAACAAATCAAGAAGGTTGTTCCAGAGGGGACCGATGTTGGTGCTGTCGAGGTGCAACCAGTTGCTTTTGGTCTAAAAGCTATTAGGATGAACCTTGTTCGAGATGAGTCACTTGGCGGAACCGATGATATAGAAACTGCAATTAGCGCGGTTGAAGGTGTAGCCCAAGTTGAAGTGGAAATGGTTTCTAGAATGTAACTAGACTAACATTTACATCATTTCGCGTTTAGACTTAAAATAACTAATAAGAAATATAGTTCATACACAATTTCATTATCTCGAAATTTGTATACTGGATTATATTGGTCTGTAAAGTAACATTGATTAACGGATAAAAAGGGGAGTTTAATGATTCAAGGCTCCTTACCCGTTTCTAAATCATAGCAGTCTTGGAGGATGTTACCAGATAATGGTCGAAATTGTACTCAAAGTCGCAGAGGCTGAACACAGAGACATTGGAAGATTCATAGTACGTATTGATGCTATGTCAATGGAGAAACTGGGAGTCAGAACTGGAGATATCATTCAGATTAAGGGAAAGCGGGTAACCGCTGCCATTGCATGGCCAGCTTATCAGGGAGATAAGGGTCATGAGATTATTAGAATGGATGGCAGAATCAGAAGAAATGCAGGAGTTAGCCTTAGTGAAAAGGTGTCAGTCGCACGAGCCAACGAAGAACCCGCTAAGAGTGTGACCCTTGCACCGACCTCAGTACCAATACGTCCTGAACCAAGATTTGAGGAATTTGTAAAGCGAAAACTTCTGAACTGTCCTGTGACCCTTCAAGATACTGTATTCATCCCTATACTTGGTAGAGCAATTCCATTCAAGGTCACTTCAATCAAACCAGCTGGAACTGTTGTTGTTCAGCATTCCACAATTCTTGCTATTGCAGAAAAACCAACAGGAGATGTTGTAGGTACTGCCAGTGTCACATATGAGGAGATAGGCGGTCTCTCAGATGCAATCCAAAGGATTAGAGAAATGGTAGAACTACCGATGAAGCATCCTGAAATTTTCAAGAGATTGGGAATTGACCCGCCACGAGGTCTCATCCTTCATGGACCTCCGGGTACAGGTAAGACGTTATTGGCAAAAGCAGTCGCGAGTGAGTCTGAGGCTAATTTTGTGCATATCAATGGTCCAGAGATAATGTCCAAATTCTATGGTGAGTCAGAACAGAAACTCAGGAAAATCTTTGAAGAGGCTGAAGAGAACGCACCAAGTATCATATTCATTGATGAATTGGATGCCATCGCACCTAAGAGAGAAGATGTACAAGGGGAAGTAGAGCGAAGAGTTGTGGCACAGCTTCTAGCAACTATGGATGGTCTAAAGTCACGTGGACAAGTAGTGGTTATTGGTGCTACAAACCGTGTAAATGCTCTAGATCCTGCTCTTCGAAGACCTGGTCGATTTGATAGAGAGATTGAGATTGGAGTCCCAGATGAAACTGGACGATTGGAAGTACTCCATATTCATTCACGAGGTATGCCTCTCACAGCTGAAGGGGAAGGAAAAGTTGAGCTCCAAAACCTTGCAAAGAAGACACATGGATTTGTTGGAGCAGACCTTCAGGCTCTCTGTAGAGAAGCAGCAATGAAGGCATTGCGTAGATATCTACCAAAAATCAATCTCGAAGATGAAGAACTTCCTGAAGATGTCCTTGATCAATTAGAGGTCAACAATGGAGATTTTGCAGAAGCTTTGAAAGAGATTCAACCATCAGCTGTAAGAGAGGTCTTCATTGAGGTCCCCAATGTACATTGGAGTGATATTGGAGGGCTGGAAGAGGTAATTCAAAGATTAGTAGAGGTAGTCGAATGGCCACTTAAAAAACCAGAGTCATTTCGAAAATTTGGAATAAGCCCTCCAAAAGGCATTCTCATTTATGGTCCACCTGGTTGTGGAAAGACCTTACTAGCCAGAGCTGTTGCTACTGAGAGCGAAGCTAACTTCATCAGCGTTAAGGGACCCGAACTCATCTCAAAGTGGGTAGGTGAGAGTGAGAAAGCGATCAGAGAGATCTTTCGAAAAGCAAGAACTGCTGCACCAGCAATCATCTTCTTTGACGAGATCGATGCTATAGCACCTGCACGCGGAGGTGGTTCTGGAGATTTCCATCACTCTGAGAGAGTAATCAGCCAGCTTCTTACTGAGATGGATGGCTTAGAAACTATGAGGGATGTAGTTGTGATTGCTGCTACAAATCGCCCCGAGTTAATCGATAAAGCACTGATTCGAACAGGGAGATTTGATAGGTTCGTTAATGTCGAGGCTCCAGATAAGAAGAGTAGAAAAGCAATATTTGACATTTACACTGCAGATATGCCTCTTGCTGAAGACGTTGATATCAATAAACTCGTAGATGCAACGGATTTCTTTGTGGGTGGAGATATCGAAGCTATATGTAGAGAAGCAGGAATGCGTGCCATGAGAGAAGAGCATGAGGAAGGCAAAGAAGTAACAGCAGTTGCAGCTAGACACTTTGATGCTGCATTGAATGATGTTCATGCCTCGACAACAAAAGAAATGCTTGAACGATATAGGAAATTGGATGAGCAGCTACGAAGAGCAACTGAAGTAGATTCATCAGCAGCAGCAATGTTTGGATAAATAGATAATAATGGTGATGAAATATGGCGCCTTGGAATGCAGTTCCCATGACCAATCTTATAGTACAGATAATAACGAAGCGTCGAGGAGTCATTCTTGATGATGAGCTTATTCGCGCATTGAAGAAAGAACTTGGATCTGAACCTAGTGAAGCAGAATTGAATGACGCATTGCTGAAACTTGAGATTAACGGACTCATACATGTTGGTCAAATCACAAAGACAAAACGAAGAATTGAAGTGATTACCGAAGGAACAGAGTTTCTTGCGGTTGATGAAGACTAGCACAATATACTGCGGTGTTAGTTTATGGCCGGAAAGAGAGTTCTTGCAGCAGGAAAATTCGATATCCTTCATCTGGGACATTTAGCATATCTCAAGCAAGCAAAAGAACTTGCAGGAGAAGAAGGAGAACTTATAGTCATTATAGCTTTGGATAAAACAATAGAGAGAGAGCGTGGAGCCCCACCAGTCTTTCCGCAAGAACAAAGAAGGAAACTTGTTGAGGCACTAGCAGTTGTAGACCAAGCAATAATTGGGTTAGATACAGAAGACCACACAGAAATTGTCATTCAGACTAAACCTGATATCATTGCTCTTGGATATGACCAATATACAAACTTAGAATATCTTCAACAACGTATCAGTGAATTAGGACTTCATGCAAAGATTGTCCGATTGGAAAGAATCATCGCAGATGGTCTAAATTCATCGACACTCATTAGGAAACGTATAATCGATTTCTATAGAGAGAATGGAAGACCTCGATAGTTGCTAGATAATCAATTCGCCACGAGCTTCTGCAGCTCGAATAAATTCTGCTTTTCGTTCTCTTCTATCAAATTCCCATCGCCAGATCACATAGGCAATTGCAGTCAGTGCACCTAGTAGAATGAATCCGTAAATTGAATTCCAATTATAGGGGAAATGTTTGACAAACTCTGGAATAGGACCGGAGACGAAGTATGGCCAATTGACCACCAGGCCTAGAAGATACAACAAGCCAATCAGCGCGATTTGTTTCATGTAGGCGACTGAAAACTCATCTTTCGTAAATAGCAAGGATACAGGACCTAACCAATAGAGGTACCAAGGCATTACCCACCTGAATAGGAAGAAGAGAAGGAATGGAAAAGAGTACAGGTATAGAGGAATGAGAGACCTCAACTTTTCTATTAATGGTTTCTCCAAGAACTCAGATTTAGAAGGAAGAAATATCTTGAATGTAGCAAGCATGAAGAATGAATAGATTACCAGAGGTATAGCAGCAGGAAACCAGATGTACGAATCAGGCGGACTATCTAAGATTGGAGTACCCACTACGAGTCCTGGATAAATGGGATTGACAATGTATGGACTATAACTAGAAAGATTCAACATATGTGAAACTAAGGAATCAAAACTAGCTCCCATGAATACTGGAACAACCGTCAAGAACAGTGAAGCGAGAAACCACACAATTGATGTAGGGCTTAGGAGGAAGAATGCAGGAAGAGCTACAATTGGATATATCTTGGTCTGAACCGCAAGACCAAGTGTGAACATAGCCTTCCCTTTCTGATTTTCTTTCCAGAGAACAAAGGACATCAACATGAGACAGTCCACTATAGGTTCTAGCTTTCCTCCGCCTGCAGACATGATAAGTCCATAGATGAAATATCCTCCAATGAACATGCGGGCCCAGTGAGTCGTGTATATCTTCTCACGAAGTAAAATCGCAATCAATGCAAGATTTAGATTGAAGACAAGTACAAGAAGAAAATTCAACCATAATGCTTGTATGGGGGGATTCCCAGGGATTAGCCACGTAGCTATCGCGAAGAATATCAAACCAAATACAGGGTATTCATATTTTACACCTCCAAGATAATCAGGAAGTGTGTAATTTTCGTTGTTAAAGCCCATGCTAGCCATTTGTGGTGAAGATGCTAATTCGGTATCATTCATGTCATATACACTAAAACCGAATATCCAGAAGGCTTCTCCATACATCTCGTTTCTATTTCGGTCTCTCTGAATAATAAGGGTATTAGCAATCGGGATTGCAATCATTGATACAACTAGTGTAAGCACTAAGTACTTTCTATGTTCGTAGATGCTAATACCAATCGCAGAGAGCATTTCACTAACAACCTAAGGCTTTGATAGCAGTCCATTATATTACCTTTCCTAACCATCTTTACATCTGTGTATGACAAGGATAATAAACACCAATCCATCAAAACGGTTCAATACCACTGAATATTGAATGAGGTATTTGAGTTGGAAGGAATCATCGAGAATAACAGAGCCTATGCTATGGCAGCATGGATCTTCATGCCTATAGCAACAATTGTGTTTGAGTGGTTTTGGTGGGGATATATTTCTCCTATATTGACTAGCGATCTATCTTATACTCTACAATATCTCTTCCTTTTCTTACTCCTCATTCTTATTGTCAATATTTCATTCAAAAGATTTGTTCCAAGATATCGTAGAAGTAAGATGCTTGCAGTTGGACTCCTCTGGATGGTTCTCTTTCTAGTGTTCGATGTTATTCTGCAATACTACATATTCGCAATAAATCCAAGTGTCACTCTACTAGACTACAACATATTCGCAGGTAGGCTCCGTTGGCTTCTCCTTCTCGTGATGCTATTTGCCCCATTCTTCATGGTTCGCACACACATAGGAGATCCTGATTTATTCAGCATGCCCATTGGAAAGATGGCAACAATTGGACTATTACCATCGAGTCTAAAGATAGCGTATTATAGACGGAGAGGAGCAGAGATTGGAGAAGGTGTTTCGATAGGACCTTTAGCAATACTGGATTGCAAGAAGATAGTGATTGGAGACCATGCAGATATTGGAATGGCATGCATGATTCGTGCAAATGAATTCCATATGGGGCGTTATTCTAAACTTGGAATGCTTGTTATAATCGATACACACAAGGTCACTATCGGGGAAGAAGTGACAATACAGGAGCAGGTATACATTGGAGGTCTCAAGACGGACAAATCAACCATCGAGATTGGAGACCTCTCGATGATATTTTCTCAAAGTGTCATTAATCCCACACATCCAATCAAGATAGGGAAAAGAGTCGGAATTGGTGGTTCAAACTACATATTTACTCATGGAACTTGGCAACCCATCCTTGATGGTTTTCCAGTTGCTTTTGGACCAATTACTATTGAAGATGGAGTATGGTTCCCATGGCGAGTTTTTGTCCTTCCAAATGTGCACATTGGAAAGGAGGCAACACTTGGAGCAGGATCAGTAATCAATCGTGATATTCCAGCTCGAAGTCTTGCTGCAGGGGTTCCGGCAAAGGTACTGAGGAAAGATGAGGAATACATCAAGAAATATACTGACAAAGAAAAACGCGATATACTCAAAGATATGTTAGTGGAACTTGTAGGATATCTTCGTATGGAGGATTGGAGTGCGACCGATCCAATACTGGATAATGCGTATGCAAAGACTACATTCAGAACTCCAAGAGGACCTTCATCAATGCGAGATAATCATGTGATCTTCATGTTTGAAGATAAGCAAGAGTACTGGGATATGATTGAAGAGAGAACGTTTGCAATTACATTGTTTCCTATGGATAGCAAGAGAACTTTGAGTTTGGAAGAAAATGGATGCTGGTGGTTCGACTTGGCAAACAGTACTTGGGGAGGACCACGTACAAAAGTGAGTCAAGTGATAAACCTCTGGCTTTCGAGGTATGGCCACTGGATGAAGTATTCATCCTGAATAGGCGGGATACTCATGAAAATTACTAAGAGTGATTACTACAGGAATGAGATGGATATCCAATATACACCACCTTCGACTATGCAACTTGGAGTAGGCATTGGTCTGGTCGAGTACCTTCCATTCCAGATTCGAGACTCTTTTGTTTCACTCCTTTCATTATTCAGACCAAAAGCATCACACAGCTCTAAGAGACGGAAATTTCCAATTGATGATCTAGCAGATAATCTGGATCCGACCACTGAAGAAAAGTCAGAGCTCTGGAAAAAAGACTTTGGTGTAGTATTGACCCATGATGTTGATACTCGAGAGGGTTATGAATATGGCCTCTCAAAATTTATCGAGATGGAAAGGCAAGAAGATATTGTTTCAACAATCAATATTGTACCTGACTCACTAGCATATAATTTAGACCCAGATCTCGTAGCGAATCTTATGAGTAATGGCTTTGATATAGCAATGCATGGATTACATCATGATGGAAAATTCGCATTCTTATCAGATGTGGAACAAAGAACTCGTATTTTTAAGGTGGCAAAAAGAGCAAAGGAATTGAAACTCCCGTCTATTGGTTATAGAGCACCATGGCTTCATAGAACTAAGAAGATGATACAGTACCTGACAGAAGCTGGATTTGATTGGGACTCTTCATTTCCTGATACAGATGATTCTACACCAGGATACGCAGATACAGGCAGTAGGACCATATTCCCATTTTATCCATTATACAAAGATGGCGGAACTTGGAAACAAAGCCCAATGCTTGAGATACCAGTTTCAATGCCTCAGGATTGGTCTTTATTGTATTATTACAAACTCTCCGAAGAGAGTATTCTTCGTGTTTGGAAGAAGAAAATGGAGTATATCAAATCAAGAGGTGGTGTCGCTACATTCATTGTTCATCCAGACCAAGAGGATTTCGGACACCCAAAATATCACAACGCCTACAGGTCTCTCCTCAAACTTATCAAAGAAGCTGACCCAGAACTCATTACATGTCGTGACTTGGCAAAAAGGTGGAAAAAGAAATTCCCACCAAGTTCAATCTGAATCTAGGCCAGATAGGTTGGGCAAGGCCAATTATCACACTCAAGACAACCAATACAATTGTTCTCACTAACGCTAATCTTGCCATCCTTTAGATTGAGCGCACCATATTCACACTGTGGCACGCAAGAACCACATGCCTGACAGAGCAAGGCTCTCTTTGTTGCGCGTTCTATTTTCTCTGTCAATTCCCCTACGGATTTTTCATCAGGTCCACGTACAACAACAGAACCAGAAGTGAAAAGAGAGATATGATTCTCTCCAGATACAGTCCTAAGAACCCCAAGTTCTTCTGATAACCGCGTCTTTCCGAAAATTGGCATTATTTTTGAAACTCTATTGAGATCAAGTCCTGTAGAAAATGCTCCCTCAAGACTGAATCCGGATTTTGTACAAGGAGCAACTCCTTTTGTTACATTCAGTTCTAACTTCTCACCCGGACTCTGACGTGTTGATGAGATGTTCAATCCAAGTTGGTTGACAAGGTTCATCTGACCCTGAGGAAGTGTTTTCCAGCGCCAAAATCCTAGTTCATACCATTCATCGGGAAATCCATACTTCTCAGCCCATTCTTTCATCTTGCTCTCCCATTTCTCATAGTATGCAGGATGGGTCTCTCGTAGACTCTCCAATTCAGCTAGAGGAGAAGCAGGACATAGATAACAACCCATTCTATGGTAACCTCGAGTATAAAGCGGATTGAACTCCTCTTTCTTCAGAAACGTATACAACCAGACTTCAAGAGCATTCCAATTTTGGATTGGATTTACAGAAATTTGTCCTGGAACCCAAGGATTCTCAGTCACTCTTGGTTCGATTGAACGTTGAAATGATTCTAGTTTCCTCTGCCCCATAAAAGAAAGTGTTTCACTACCTATTATTTCTGCAATTGAAGTTGCAGCTGGTCCAAGCTTCAGGACCTTACAACACCAACGAAAATCTCTTGCAGGGGGCCCAAAGGTATCGATGGATTCCCAGAATTGGTCGCCAGCCTCTTCTCCGATGATTTTGACAGCCCGTTTCTTTGCAAAGGATCTGATGAATTGAATTGTTTCTGGGAGTTCAAGACCAGTATCCATGAAGAAGATAGGGGGACTCTCTCCTGTTGCCTCTTCAACAACAAGGTATGTTGCAAGTGAGTCTTTGCCACCGCTAAAACCAACTACGAGAGGAAGATTTCCATTCCGCTCAATGACTCGATTAACAAAAGATGCTGCTTCATTTTCTATAACATTCAGATCTCTCTTATTAGCCTCAACGGCATCATCCCATGATGCGGTTTTTTCGTTTATCTTAAACTCGGTGGAACCTGATACCTCTCTAATCTTAACAGCAAATCCTTTTGTTTCCTGAGCCATCTCTTCGCCGCTCATTCGAGCAATACCAGAGCCAATAACAATTCCATCAGAATTTATTATCCAGACATCATCATCGACTTCAATCCCTGAGTCACAGCCCTGAACACCAGGTAGCATGAGATTTGCGCCATCTTTCAGATACTGAAGAACACCATCATGAATGGAGACCCACTTCTGTTTGCTGATAGTACCTATTCTTCGGGCACCAACAGGGGATAATAGGAATGTGTATCCCCTTTTAGGAATATCAAATCGAAGTCGGCCGACTACATAACCATCAACAATTATCTCGTACATAGCGTCAAGAGATGAAACCTTATTCATGATGATGGTCTTTAACGGAGGAAGAAGAGCCTTACCAACGCCATCACCATATTGATTGTCAATAGCTTGGATTGCTCGTTCAAGATGCCCATCCATAGCAGGGAATGGATCACCAGGTGGCGAGAGAACTACTTTTCGGGATTGTGAACCGCAGATACTACACGGAGTCTCTGCAATTCGGGGGACATTACAAGTATCACACCAATAGAACCTAATCTTGGTCAGGTACGGTGCATGTCCTCTTCGGAACTTTTTACGACTATGTTTTCCTCTAGCCAGTTGGAGCATCTCCAGTAAATCTAATTGAAGTCAGCAGCTGTTTCTATTTTCAATTTTCGATAGGGATGTTTAATTCGTCTAGAAGTTTAGGTGTTGGATTTCCATCCTTATCCCAACCTCGAAGCGAATAATATTCGGGAAGCAATTCAGCAGCATGTGAGACTCTGTTTCGAGACCCTCCTTCAGGGAGCGGTGTAGAGAATCGTTGAGGAAGTTTGTCATCATCCTTAGTAAATCCCTCACGGATGTTGAATATTCGTTCAAGATTCCAAATTCGAGCACCAATCTTGAGTAATTCTTTTCCATCAATTGGTAGACCAGTTCCTGCGGCTAGCATCTCTGCATAGTCATCAACAGACCAAGCAAAATTGGTAAAACGACATACAACCATTGAATCCATTGCTGCAGAAAGGTTCTGGAACAGAATGACTAGGTCAGCCTTGCCTTCAGTACTATCCCTATCTACAAGCACGGGACTGCCCATAACTTCAGGTCCAATAAGATATGAACGAAGATGACAACCACCCCTATTGGATGTAGCGTACCCTAATCCATGTCCTTGGACACCTCTTGGATCATAAGCAGGAAGTTCAAGTCCTTTCACATGCATGGCAAGCTCAGGAGCTCCGTATTGTTCTGCAAAAATCTTCGAACCCTTGCCAAGTTCAGTACCAAGACCCCGAGCATGTGCGATATCTTCAAGCAACTCAAGAATGCCCGTAGTATCACCGAATTTGAGAGAGTGTTCTAATTTTCCCTTCTGAACAAGCTCCATAGCGCAACCAATCGTACTACCTACCGAGATTGTATCGATACCATACAGATTACACATATGATTTGCAATAGCGATCCATTCTAGATCATTGATACCACACTCTGGCCCGAGTGCCCAAATTGATTCAAACTCTGGGCCACCGACATCTTTTCCACGTGCATGACTC
Source organism: Candidatus Thorarchaeota archaeon MP8T_1 (assembly GCA_002825465.1). The sequence goes on along the minus strand of PJER01000010.1, from coordinate 42,394 downwards.
ATTCGCCCACAACCAATAGGACAGCCATGACAATTGTAATTCTTACGAGATAAGCGTTCGAGTAACTTCTCCCCTGATACTCCATCAGCATCATTGAATGTACCTTCTTGGAAGTTATGCGTGGGCAACATACCAAGCTCGTTGATTACATTCACAAGAACTGGGGTACCATAGACAGGAAGTGATTTGTCTGTAACTCCATTCTTCTTGATTAAACGCCTAGATCTTTCAACTGCAATACGAAATCGTTCCTTATCATGGACCTCAACAGACTTTGTGCCTTTTGCCACAATAGCTTTCAATTTCTTTGATCCCATGACTGCTCCAACACCACCACGTCCGGCAGCACGATGCTTGTCTGTGATGATCGCAGCCAAGTTAATCATATTCTCTCCAGCAGGACCGATACAAGCAACCTGTGCCTTCTCATCGGTTTCTTTGATTAGCTCATCTGTGGTAACATCAGTATTCTTTCCCCATACTTTGGATGCATCACGAATTTCAATCTCGTCATCATTTATCCACAGGTATACAGGAGAGGTAGAGGCACCAGTTATGATGACTGCAGCAAATCCAGCCCGTCGTAGTTGAGCCCCAAAATAACCTCCAGCATGTGAATCAAAAATTGTACCTGTTGCAGGAGACTTTGTGATGACAACAAAACGTCCTGCTGTTGGTACTGCAGTAGCTGTAGAAGGTCCTACCGCAAAGATCAACATGTTATCAGGAGATAATGGGTCTGTACCAGGAGTGAGGCTATCGTAGAGCAATTTTACGCCTAATCCTCGCCCTCCAAGGTATTCTCGATATAGTTCATCAGGAATGGGTTTTCGCGTGATTTTCTTATCACTTAATGAAATATAGAGCAAGTCAGATTTTACATATGGTTGAGAAGTATCAGACATTCATTATTCCTCCTAATCTGTGAAGACGTTATGTTCCTTGTCTGGACAGGTGAGACATCTCTGCTTATACCAGAGGTACACTTCCTTAGGTTGTTTGTTTATGTCTGCCATTCGGCTTGGACAGGTCCAGCATGGTTTGTCAGGTTGCATCCATGAATCACTATATTGTGCCCACCTATAATCTTCAATTATTCCAATTCCACCACTAGTTCCGATTCTATTAGCCCCAGCGTCAATAAGACGTAAGGCTTCCTTGAAATTACGTATTCCTCCTGCAGCCTTCACTCCCATGGAGTCACCTACGGTCTTTCGCATTAATCTTACATCATAAGGTGTCGCACCCATAGGACCAAATCCCGTAGATGTTTTCACAAAATCCGCTCCTGCTTCTTTGCAGATGAGACATGCCTTCACTTTCTGCTCATCTGTCAATAGACCTGTTTCAAGGATGACTTTGGTATGAGCGTCACCTGAAGCCTGAACCACTGCCTCGATGTCCTGTTTTACTAAATCGTAATTCTCATCGCGTAGGGCTCCGACATTGATTACCATATCAACTTCATGAGCTCCAAGTGCAACAACTTCTCGAGTTTCTGTTGCTTTCACTTGTGGTAAAGTGGCACCCAATGGAAAACCAATGACACAGCAGACTTTCACATCTGAGTCTTTCAATAACTCAGCTGCATATTCTACATGAACTGCATTGATGCAGACTGCCGCAAAATGGTAATCCATTGCCTCTTCACAGAGCTGTTTGATTTTGCTTTGCTTTGTATCTGCTTTTAGCACAGTATGATCGATGGTCTGTGCTAGTTCTTCTACAGTGAGGGGCATAATTGTACCTCCGGATGTGAAAGAGGTACATTTGACACTATTAACCCTTCGAAACGGTCCGGACTAATCCTATCGAGCACCAAGGTATGATTTGATATCATCCAAGACCTCTTTTTGTAGTCTGATGACGTCATGGACCTCGATTTCCTCTGCATCTTTCACTACGGAGTTTAGTTGGACTACAGTACCAACAGCATCAACTTTTGCGAAATCTACCGGAAACTCTACTTCCGCGCCTTTCACGATGAGTTCAGAACGAGTTGGATGGAGAGCTATTCTAATGCTTCTTACAATACCGATCCGCCTGGCTCTATTATCTAAAACCTCTTTTCCAATCAGTCTACCGGGCATGCTTAGCTCATAGAGTTCAGCTTCAATACTTGCCATAGGTTCTTTTGTTGTAGCAGTCATCTCATCTAGGCTCCTTGTCCTGTATTGATTATTTGATGGAGCCTTTTTACAGTGAGTATTATCATCTAGGTACTATTTTTTGATAGATATTGAGTACTGGAAAGGTATTTTCCATGTGGATAGGAATTGCTTCATTACTTATTTCGGTCTACAACAATATCTCCACTCTTGATTACCATTCTAATTGCATTAATATTCTGTAGAATTTTAACATCCTCCAAAGGATTCCCATCTATTACTAAGATGTCTGCCAGTTTACCAGATTCAATCGTTCCAATCGTATCAAGTAGACCTAAAGCTTCAGCCCCTATCTTTGTAGCAGCCATTAGGGCCTCCATCGGACTAAGCCCACAGCGAGTTAAATACTCCAATTCAACGGCATTATTACCCATTAGATATCCTCCGAATAGTGGAGCTCCAGTTATATCGCTACCAGCTGCAATCTTAACTCCTGATGCATACGCCAGCTTGACGGCATTATAGGTGTCTTCATTCATTTGTTCCAAATTACCTGGTGCATATGCATCTATCCACTTCGGGTCTGTTTCTGTAGCTCGATCTTTTTCTTTAAGGATGGTTGCAGCAAGTGTTGGTACTAAAATCACGTTGTTCTTTACCATCATCTTGCAGACCTCTTCATCTAATTCACGTCCATGTTCAATTGTATCTACACCAGCTTCTACTGCTCGAAGAATTCCTTCTTTACCAAGTGCATGAGATGCGATACGTACTCCTGTTCTATGTGCTTCTTCAACCAAAACTGCGATTTCTTCCTTGGAGTAGTCTGGATTTGCATATGGAAATCGTTTACTCTCACCCCATACACCCGTACATATTTTGATGAAGTCTGCACCACCTCTGAGTTGTTCACGGACTGCAAGACAGCAATCATCGACACCATCAGCCAATCTAGTCACTCCCGCTTCTTTCATCCAGTGTTTCGGAACTGAATGGAGTTCATGTCCTCCTGTACGAGTAATCATCTGACGAGATGCCATTATTCGTGGCCCTACAGTGGTTCCTTCTTCAATAGCCTGTTTGAGAGCAATAGCAATTGTAGAACCGCAACATCTTACTGCGGTATATCCTGCCTGAAGCAAAGCTTTTGCATCTGCAGCAATTCGGAGCGCTCTTAGAGCTGGATTTGTTTCAAGAATCCATTCCATCATATCGCGTGATCGTGTTCCAGTAAAATGGAGATGTGCATCAATTAACCCAGGAGTGATAGTGCAACCATCTACTCTAATGATGTTGGATTCTGGCGGAATTTCAATATCGCCTTCTTTACCAATATCAACAATCCTTGAGTTCTTGATGACCACTATCGCATTCTTCAGTGGTTCATCACCCGTTCCATCAATTAATGTTCCACCGATCAAAACCTTGTATGCATCTGTCAACTAGATTGGCTCCCAAGTGTACTTAGATTGAAGGTGAAAATCAATTCTTTAAAGGTATGTGAAAAAAGAGATCCCTCCGTAATTTGAAACAAACCTATTCTTGAACATCTAACATCTCTCGTAATTGTGGATTTTATACAAAATGTAAAATCTCTGTAGGAGGCTTTTTACAGTGAGTACTATCAAATATGTGCGAGAAATCCTACATTCAGAGGCTCTGATATGACATCAACTGAGAAATTCGTAGATATTCCACTGATAAAGAAGAATTCAGTGGACTACAGGTCGTATCAGGTGAATCTTGCAGAAATTGCAGCGCAAAGGAACACAATGATAGTCTTAAGCACAGGTTTAGGTAAGACTGTGATTGCAGCATTAGTTGCTGCAAAACGTTTGGTCGAATTTCCAGAATCAAAAGTACTATTCCTTGCTCCATCAAGACCACTTGTTGATCAACAGGCAAGATATCTCAGTAGGGTTCTTGATTTGAAAGAGGATCTTGTTGTTTGTCTTACAGGCCAAGACTCTCCAGAAACTAGAAAAAATACTTGGCAAGATGCCCGAGTTATTGTTATGACTCCGCAGGCACTTCAAAATGATCTGGTTCAAAGTAGTTATGATTTATCTGAGGTTTCATTAATCGTATTTGATGAAGCGCATAGAGGAGTGGGAAATTATGCTTATACCTTTGTTGCAGAATTGTATGAGCGAGACGGTAAGAACGTTCGTTCCTTAGGACTGACTGCTTCACCTGGACATCAAGCAGAACATATCAAGACAGTGTGTGAAAATCTCAGACTTTCACATGTTGAAGTAAGAAATGAGTCAAGCAGAGATGTAAGAGAGTATATTGTTTCAGTAGACTCGCAAGTTCATTATATCAGACTACCTCCTGAGATTGAAGTACTCCGAGATATTCTGTATTCTATTATGAATGATTATAGAGAACCAGTAGTGGAGCACGGATATAGACTTCCTGAAGCAAGAAGACTGACACGCAACGAGATACTTAGAACTCAGAGTGCTGTTAGAAAAGAGATAGGAACCTACACCAAACCTCCTAGAGGATTATTCTTTGTCATTAGGAATCTAACTGCGCTTTTGAGAACAGTACATCTTCTAGAGTTTGTAGGTACACAGGGTTTAACGCCCACTCAACGATATATTCAGGGAATATATGAAGAGATTCGAAACAAGAAGACTTCGAAAGGTGTGAAGGATCTAATTTCAAAGGCAGAATTCCAGCAGTTTGAATCGTTACTTAATGCTTTGATTGAAAAGGGTCATAGACACCCAAAGGCAGATGCGCTTCTTGAGATTGTAAGTGACCAACTCTCAATCGACTTGGACTCTAGAATTCTAATCTTCACACGATTCCGAGATACGGCTGTTGAGGTCACTGAGACCTTGAATCAATTAGATGATGCACGAGTTAGTAGATTCGTAGGACAGAGTTCTCGGGGTGCTGATAAAGGGTTTAGTCAGAAAAAGCAGGTAGAAGTTCTTGAGGGATTCAGAAATAATGAGTTCAATATTCTTGTCGCTACACAGGTTGGTGAAGAGGGATTGGATATCCCTGAATGCAATTTAGTGATTTTCTATGATTGTGTGCCCTCAGTTGTCCCATATATTCAACGTAAAGGAAGAACTGGGCGACGTACACCTGGTAGGGTTGTGATATTTGTTGCAAGAGAAACTCATGATGAGTTCTATCACTGGAGCGTGATGAGTAAATTGAAGAAGATGCCAAAAGCACTTGAAGAGGCAGAAGATACTGAAAAGGAAAAACAGACAAGCCTTGAGGAATTTGTTAGCGATGAACCTCAGGAAGACTCTGATCCTCTAACGAGGATGGCTCCTACTAAGACAGATGATAAGATCAGACTGATTGTTGATTCAAGGGAACTTCCTACAGGAGTAGCTAGGGAGTTAGCTCGATTGGATGTGCAACTTTCTGGTGAGAGTCTAGAGATTGGAGACTATATTGCTTCAGAAGATGTTGCTGTGGAGAGAAAGGAATCCATGGACTTCATACAGTCCCTAATTGATGGACGCCTATTTGTTCAATTAAGCGCGCTCCGCTCCGCATATCGTCGACCTGTCCTTATCATTGAGGGAGAGCAGATTATTGGATTGCGTGCTGTGAATCCAGCATCAATCTATGGAGCATTGGCATCAATTGCAATCCGAATACAGGTTCCAATTATTTGGACAAGGAATGCAGAAGAAACAGCTAATGTATTGTATCGTATTGCGCATCTTGAACAGATAACATCTAACAAACCACTTCGGACAAGGTCTGGAGAAAGTAAAGGAACAGATGCAGATACACTCGAGTATATTCTCTCTGGATTTCCTGGTGTAGATACCGTGACCTCCCGAGCTCTACTATCAGAGTTTGGAACTCTTCAGAAAATCTTCTCGAGTGGAGAAAAGGAACTACAGCAAGTGAAAGGAGTAGGGCCAAAAATTGCAGGTCGAATAAAGCGTCTCTTAGAAAGCAAATATCCAGCATTCAAAGAAGAGAATATGTGATATTTCAATATACCTTGGGATTCTTGCCTTCGCCTCGACGATAGGCTTCTCTAAGCGCATCAGTTATTTTCCTGCTGACTTCCCAATATTCTTGATAGTCCTTGTCACGTAAACGGACTACGCTGAGAATCCTGCGAAAGAGAACATATAGTAAAGGATCTATTACACAGGCATCTCGTAGATTCTCTTTGGCTAATTCGAGTCCAGCCTTGTATAACTTATCTCGTTTTGTGAAATCATTTGCAATCCCTTGTACTTCATCCTCATTGTTGAAGACTAATCCAAGTTCACGCATAGTGGAAATGATATCCAGGGTTTTGTCAAGATCATATCCATTTCTCTCTGGCAGCCCATCCATATCACCAGTTGTGATAAACACATTTTCAGCTGTAGCACGCCAGAGCTTTTGCATAATATGGCTATCACCGTTGCCTGCTGGTTCATAGCCGTCCTGAGTTATCAAGCCACACTTTTCAAGTTCTTTGATATGATAACGAACCGTCTGGGGTTTGACTTCCTTATTTGGATCTTGAGCTGAGAGAAATTCAACTAATTCCGAAGTAGACATCTTTCGGGCTCTCAATGCATGGAGAATTTGTCGCCTGTTTTCGTCACTCAGTGCTTTGTATGCTTCAATAGCTTGATCGCCGGTAAGAATCTTTAGTGTATCTAACGGAGTTGAGCCCTGCAGATTATGTGCCTCCCATCCGAGTTCTTAAATTTTAGATAGTATGAATCCACGACATCTAATAGCCAAAAAGGCTACTAGTGTCGATTCATCAAATTTCATTCTACGTACAGAAATTATGCTGGTACGTAGATCCATTGGCGCATGTCCTGTAGACAGGGTACACGCTTGATTAGTCGTTTCTTCAGAAGTTTTCGAAGTGCGTATCTGACTGTCCTTGGTGCAAAAGAAACCTTGTCAAGAAGCTGTTTTGGTGTTACGCCGTCTTGACCACTGTGTCTAAGAATGTCTAAGACAATCATCTGGCTCTTAGTGAGCTTCATGCTCTTGAGCTCTTCTTGAAGTTCGATGTCACTCATCATTTTATGATTACCTTCCCTTTATTGTTGGTTTATTCTTGATTCAGGCACATCATAGAGAAATTGCCTAAATCAAACGATTATTTGTCTTACAAAGTTGCTTATTAATTTATCGCAGTTTCTGGATGTTGTAACGCGGTCTACCACCGCGATAATTAACGGCGTTAATAGAGGCATTTTAAGAGGGTTTCGTATTTTCTTCAATTTTTGTGGTGAAAGTCACATCAGAGAGGGTAATTAGAGTACATTCATTGAATCTCCAAAGCCTTTAATGTAACAGAACATAGGAGAATGGTGACTCATAATGAAGAAGGCAGTCATAATGGCAGCAGGTGACTCCACCAGGATGTTACCGCTCTCAGCAAATCAACCAAAGCATCTACTTCCGATTGCAGGAGAACCTTTGATTTTTCACACGTTAAAGGCTCTACAGAAGGCAGGGATTACTGAGGTACTTGTCATCTATGGATATCATAAAGAGAAGCTTAGTGAAGCAATAGAGTCTCACGATTGGGGAGATCTGACTGTTTCTTTTGTCCATCAAGAAGAGAGAAGAGGGACAGCTCATGCAGCTGGTTATGCTAGAGAATTCATAGGAGATGACTCTGCTGTTCTGATGAATGGTGACATAATGCTTGGACCTGGTAGTTATGAGGGAGTCATAGCTTATCACGAAAAGGGTGGCTTTGACCTTACTCTATCAGTGAGACCTGTAGATGATCCAAGCGCATATGGTGTTGTGGAAGTAGAGAGTGGAAAGGCTGTCAGATTGATTGAAAAACCAGCAAAAGATGAGATGGTCAGTGATCTAGTAAATGCAGGTCTATACGTAGTTAGTAAATCACTCATGGATGCCATCGCGAAGACGAAACCTTCGCCAAGAGGAGAATTGGAAATAACAGACTCTATTACTATGCTAATAGAGAATGGAAACGTCGGAGCATACACGCTACCCTCTTGGTGGCAAGACATTGGAAAACCTTGGGACTTGCTAGAGGCAAACAAGATGATTCTGAGTCAGATGCCCGGAAAAATTGAAGGGACTGTAGAAGAAGGGGCGGTCATTAAAGGAGAGACCATTGTCAAAAAGGGGGCTATTATCAAGACGGGTGCATATATTGAAGGACCTGCATTGATAGGAGAAGACTCTGTCATAGGACCAAATTGCTACATTCGAGCACATACTGTGATTGGAAGAAAAGTGAAGATTGGAAACGCTGTCGAGATTAAGAACAGTATGATTATGGATGGAACAAATGTAGGTCACTTATCATATATAGGCGACTCAATTATTGGAAGGGAGTCTAATTTTGGAGCAGGAACCATCACTGCGAATCTAAGACACGATGATGGAAACATCAGTGTCACTATCAAAGGCAAACGTGTTTCATCAGGACGACGGAAACTCGGAGCCATTATTGGGGACAATGTGAAGACGGGCATTGGTACTTCGATATCACCAGGAGTTGTGATACATCAGGGAGCAAGAACAGGAATCGGTGTTATTGTTGATAGGGATATTGAACCCTTCAAGATGCTGATTGCAAAACAAGACCAAAAAATCATAGATCTGGATAGAGAGTGAATGTTTTGTCGTCTGCACCGGTGAGAGAGTTCAATGCAGTGGTGAAGGACTCTAGCCGAGTTGATGTTCTCTTTGGATATTGTTATCCCTCCACATATCGTGCAGGAATGACGGGTCTTGCTTTACAGATTCTTTATTCAATTCTAAACAAGCGAGAAGATACATCATGTGAGCGTTATTTTAGGCACCAAACACGGTCTCCCGCATCATCTATGGAAACCGGAAGAAGACTCCGAGATAATCATATTGTTGGTTTTACTTTAACCTATGAAGAAGACATTCTCAATCTAATTCAGATGCTAGAGATTGGAACTATTCCAATATTAAGAGAGACTCGAACAGAAGATGATCCTATTGTAATCGTTGGTGGTCCTGTTGTGAGCGCAAATCCAGAACCCTATATCGATTTCATCGATGCCTTTGTCATAGGAGAAGGAGACCTCATAGTACATGAGATAGTTGACATAATACGTGATGCAGAGTCTCGAACTGAAGCAATTGCAGGACTTGCTGGACTTCATGGGATATACGTTCCATCTGCGAAACAGGAACATGTAGGACGCAATATCATAGAGGATCTTGACTCTCTCGACTATCCCGTTGCACAGATTATACCTGATGTAGAAGCAGATTCAAAATTAGAACCTGTTTTTGGGAAATCGTTTCTCCTGGAGGTAACTCGTGGTTGTGGCCATTCGTGCAAATTCTGTTTAGTAGGGCATGTTTGTCGTCCTCGGAGAACTCGTTCCTTAGGTAGATTGAAGCAAATTGTCACAGATGGATTGGAAAATACACCGGTCCGAAAAGTATCATTGATAGGATCGTCATTAGGAGACATGGATGGACTAGAAGACCTTGTCTGCTGGATTGTCGACCAAGATGTTGAAGTATCAGTACCATCACTACGCGCGGATTCTGTAACCCCAAGGCTCCTTGAATGTCTAGTAAAGGGAAATCAGCGGACATTGACCATAGCTCCCGAAACGGGTTCATCAAGATTACGGAAAATGATGGGGAAGGGATTGAAGAATGAAGAGATTGAGAGAGCTGTAGAACTGGCTGGAATTGCAGGCTACAATGCACTCAAGATGTACTTCATAATCGGTCTACCAGGGGAAACTGACACAGATGTAGAAGATACAGTTGAGATGATTAGAAGCATCGCTCAAAAGACTAGTATGAAGGTCACTGCAAGTGTTAACCCCTTCATTCCTAAAGCACAAACAAGATGGCAAAATGAACCTCAGCCAACGATTGAGGTATTGCGACAAAAAATCAAACACATCGAGGAAGGTATAAAGAATATTCCACGTGTGTATCTAGAAACTCTAGATCTGAGAGATGCACGAATTCAAGCGGCACTATCTATTGGAGATAAGAGCCTTGGAAGAGTCATTCGGCTTGCTGCAGAATATGGAGGACATGGTGGTTGGAGAAGAGCGGAAAAAGAGGTGGGAGTGACATTTTTGACCCTTGCTAATAACTCGGACCGGCTCTCAAATGAACTTCCATGGGCGTACTTGGTCAAATAGAAAAACTATGGGCATCTTGGTAAACCTCTTAAGTCAACTTACAGAAATTACATGTGAAGAAGCCATTGTCCAAAGACCAAGGGCTTCTGGTGAAAATCAATGTCTGAAGACGAGGAATTTCGACGGAACTTCCCGGCTCTAAGCAAAGAACTTGAAGAAGGGAATACACAGACCTTCCAAATAGATGGTGTCCGAACATTGTCCGAAGAATCCAAAGAAGAGGAAACAGTCGCGTATACTCCAGATGTCGTAGATTATATACGACGTTGTGATACATTGGCCCAAGCAAATGAAATTGTAGACTTTCTGGCAAAACAGGGAGAAATTTCTGAAGGCCAAGCAAGAGCAATCAAAAGCCAACTTAAATCAGAGGGTATTCGAAGTTTTGGTGCAAAAAAGGAGAAGGATCATTACTTGCACCATGGTCTCGAATGAGAATTTGAATACAAACAACAAAGGACCTCTTTCGCAGTGTACCATCAAAGAATGTAGTTTCTAGTAGTTTAATACAGATTTTGAGTCATTAAATTATAGACCAGACCAATAATCGATCTAGTGTACCTGGGGGCAGGAGTAAGATGGCTCAAAAAACAAAACTAACAAAGAAGCAATTGCAATACATAGAAAATCTTGTTGTTGGTAAATTAGCTAAGATTGATCTTCTATCTTGGCAGGCTTCTTGTAAATCATTAGCTCCACCAAATTATGACCATGTGACTCGCACTAATTGGTTCGAGGAGAATAAATTCCGTGCTGAAACAGGAAAAGAGGTTGTTGACTTTGTGGAGAAGATGGTAAAGATCTTGCAAAGTGATAAGATTCTAGAAAATGTCAGAGTTTCAGTCATAAGGTCAGCAGTTGTAAAAGGAGTAAGGAGAGCTGAAGAAAAACAAGGAATTTCACAATACTTGCTCAATGATGTTAAACTGGCAACATTGCGAACAATTGTAGGATGGGTCGAATACCCAGAGAAACGGCGAATGAAAAAGTCATCAATAGAGAAGGCTCGTCGAGGGAGAAAGAAAGAGAAGGGAAAACATCGACCACCAATAGTAGATATTGTGAGAGAATGGGAGATTCTAGCCAGCGATACTATCAGAATTACTTCTGTGCTCTCAAACGATTATCTTCATCCATATCAGAATGTCGAGTTAGAGATTGATTTCAGCCCATATCTAACAGTGTCTAGTATTTCACCATATAGTTGGAGACCAGATGATAAGATAATCCGTGTGGGATTTCTCGAAGCAGGTCTTGGAGTGAATCCACTCGAAACAGAGATCTCGATAGACCTAGCAATTAGAGAACGTAGGGACACTTACCTAATATCAGGTAGGGTATACTTTGATAATTGTGATAAAGGAGTCCGTGAGGTCTCAACGGAAAGTTCTACAACTATCTCATTACTCTAAGACTAGATTTCAACACTCCCTAACCTCATCACTACTTCGCGAAGATATTCTGGATAAGTCCAGCGAAGTAATTCTTCATACGGGTCACTCATTTTCAAGGCATATTTAGCTAAAATTCTGAGCAGATCACCTTTGAATCCTGTAATGCCATGGATTTTGTGACCATTCTGACTAAAGGAGGATACGATTTCATGTGCTGACGGAATACATAACATTCCATCTCCAGATAGACTTCTATGAAAGCCAATGATTGATTTATCGCTGTCATTGAACCAAGTTTCATCTAAGGTGAGAAAATAATCCGCTCCTAAGGCAAGATAGATTAGATCAAACCTGGATGTCAGTAACTTCTCAAATTCGGAGGAGATGCCCAGTAGTCCAGCACGCTCTCTGATCTCGTTTTTCTTCATCCCTGAAAAGGTACAATCGTAGGGTGGAAGGATATCATTTTCTTCTACAAGACCAAAGCCAGCTGAAATTATGTAGAACTTGACATGAACCATAGGTATTTGGCGAAGCAAGTCAACTCCTTTTACTAGTTCGCGATTCTGATTTCCTGTGTATAATTCACGGACTCTAAAACCAGGTTTCTGTAGCCACTCTTTGATTTCCTTCGACGTTGTTAGATCAGCACAGGTAGGTGATTGTGAAGTCTGCTTCAACTTCTTCTTACCACAACTTCCAACCACTAAGATACGCAATCAATGACCTCCACAAAGAGGTATTCTACATTCATTGATTAAGACAACGCTATAATCTAGGAAGACTTGTAGAGATTCTGACTCTTTGCCCAAGCAATTGTATCTGGGTCACATCGTTTGAGTTCTCGTTCTGGAAAGTCACTAAGAAGATTCCAACCAATATCCAGAGTCTGTTCGAAAGATCTGTCTTCAAACTCACCTTGGTTGATGAACTCAGCCTCGAATCTATCCGCGAATCGTAGATACTTCTGGTCTCTTTCTGTCAGAGCTTCTGAACCAACAACAGCTACTAGATCTCGGAGGTCTCGACCCTCAGAATATCCATAGTAAAGCTGAGCTTGGATTTCTTTGTGGTCAAATCGTGTCATACCCTCACCAATTCCTTCCTTCATCAATCGACTTAGTGAAGGACCAGGGTCAATAGGTGGATAGATACCTCTTCTGTGGACTCCTCTTCCAACAATGATTTGTCCCTCAGTGATGTACCCTGTCAGGTCAGGGATTGGGTGAGTCATATCATCCTGTGGCATTGAAAGGATAGGCATTTGGGTGATGGTTCCTTTTCTTCCGTCAATACGACCTGCACGTTCATAGATAAGACTTAGATCGGTGTAAAGATATCCGGGGTAACCACGTCTTCCTGGAACTTCAGAGCGTGCAGCACTAATCTCTCGGAGTGCTTCTGCATAGTTAGTCATGTCTGTTAGAATGACTAGAACGTGCATATCTGACTCGTAAGCAAGATACTCTGCAGCAGTAAGGGCTGCTCGAGGTGTGATAATACGTTCGATGGCTGGGTCATTAGCAAGATTCAGGAACAAGCATGTATGTTCAAGAGCTCCAGTTTCTTCAAATGAGTCCATGAAGTATTGTGCTTCAGTTGCTGTGATTCCCATTGCACCAAAGACAATAGCAAATTCGCTCTCCTCACCTGGGATCTTTGCTTGTCGGACAATCTGTGCAGCTATACGATTATGAGGAAGCCCCGAACCAGAGAAAATAGGCAACTTCTGTCCACGAACAAGTGTATTCAGACCATCAATTGACGAGAGTCCTGTCTGAATTGGTTGTCGTGGATATTGTCTTGCATAGGGGTTGATTGGTGAACCATAGATGTCCCAGTGGTCCTCAGCTGTAAGGGGAGGACCCTTATCAAGGGGATTTCCTGCACCGTCTAGGACTCTTCCAAGAATCTCTGTGGATACAGGTAAATGTAAAGTATCACCAGTAAATCGAACGGCAGTGAGGTCGGCATCAAGACCACTAGTTCCTTCAAAAACCTGAATTACAGCTCTACCCTTTCCTGTTTCAAGAACAGTTCCAGTGAGCAATTCACCATTTGGTGACCGTACTTTGACTACCTCGTTGTAAGCTACATTATGAGTATTTTCAACAACAAGTAGAGGTCCACTTACATCAGAAACAGACCGGTAGACGATGGAATCGTTGGACATAATGGGAAATCTCCTGTAGATTTTTTGCCAATCAATAGCAGCACAGTGTTTACTGTCGAGTTTTAAGAGTTACGTAGCATCTCAAATGATGTAGGGAGCAACATGGAAGAAGGATAAGATGGCAAAAAGTATCAAAGATCTGATAATTAGGGACTTTCCCCTTGATTCCAAATCATTTGCAGTCTTAGTGAAGTAAAGAATTGCTCCAGTAAGACAACAGATGGCTCCAACTGCATCCCCAATCCAAACTATTGTATAAATCAGGTCTGCATCAGACATGCCAAAGAAATTCAACCAGGTCTGTGTAGCACTCTCAAATGTCACTAGGTCAACTGCAGTGAAATGTGCAAACACGTTAGCAATCAAGGGACCTGCAAAAAAGAGAAAGAATCCCGCAGCAACCATGAATTTTCCAGGTCCATCTCCATATGTAGTGGTGTATACAATGAATCCAATCAAGATGAAAATCAGGTATCCTCGAATTGATAGTGCATAGAACATGTTGAGAAGGAATGATAGAATTCCAAGAAAATCACTTGGAAATGCAAAATCAGGTGGAATTTGTGCCATCAACATTGGAACGACATAGAGGAGCATAGAATCTCACGATATGAGGTAACTACCAGACAATATAATGCCCACTCAAAGAAATTCAGATTGAAGAATCTTGAAATCTGAGCGCATTAGTTCTTTTACCCCTGTAGAACGTAATGCTGCCGCAGGATGAAATGTCATAAAATAGGCTCGTCCATCAGCTTCAAAGAAAGTTCCATGGGATTCTGTTACCTTCCAAGGTCCAACCATTGATGCTATTGCAGTACCACCAAGGAGGACAATGACTCGAGGGCGAATCAACTCAATCTGTTTCTCAATATATGGTCTACAAGTTTCCCGCTCAAACTGCGTAGGAAGCCTATTGTTAGGGGGTCTGCATTTCAGAATTGATGAGATAAAGACCTCTTCTCTGGAAAGACCTATTTCCTCAATCATGGTTGTAAGGAGTCGCCCGGACCTGCCTACAAAAGGTCTACCAGTTTCATCTTCCTTTGCCCCAGGTGCCTCTCCGACAAAGAATAATTTGGCATATGGAGAACCTTCTCCTGGTACAGCATTGGTTCTTGTTTTGTGCAACTCACATAGGGTACATTCTCTAATCTTAGTATGAAGGCCTGTTAGTTCCTTATCTCGTGTCATTTCAATATCCTACCATATCATTGCAGGATAAAGACCACGCATGTTATGCAGCTGGTTCAGAAAGAAGTCCAGACTCAGCGAGTTCCTGGAATAATGATTGAAATTCGCGTTCCATCTTCTTTTCTACTTCATCCATCTGTTTTTCGTACGAGTCCCAAGGAGAAATCTTCATTCTTGCAATATTGTCCAGAACACTCAATTCCAAGATTCTTCGTACTTGTACTCCCATCTTGACAGCTTCAGCCATTTTCTTAGAGAATCCGATAATGATCCTAAGCATTCTGTAAGTCTTGCCAATGGGGGAGTATGTATCAATCTCATGGATTGCGCTTTGAGTCAGAAAGTCTTCTTTGATCATTCTTGCAGCTTCGAGAGTTGCCCGTTCTGATTCAGGTAAGGCATCAGGCCCTACAAGTTGCACAATCTCACGCAATTCTTGGTCTTTCTGTAGGAGTGCAAGTGCTTCTTTCACAAGTTCGGGCCAATCTTCGCCTAGATTAGCTTCATGCCACTTCTGTAGATTATTGTGATATAGTGAATAACTTGTGAGTGTGTTAATTGCTGGGAAGAATCTTCTTGCGGCCAAGTCTTTATCCAACGCCCAGAATACTTTGACAATTCTCAGAGTAGCTTGAGTGACCGGTTCAGAGAAGTCACCACCAGGAGGTGATACTGCACCACACAGTGTGATTGATCCGAGTCGTTCTCCACTGGCGAGAGTCTTTACTCTTCCGCCACGCTCATAGAATTGAGCGAGTCTTGAACCAAGATAGGCTGGATAACCCTCTTCGGATGGTAATTGTCCAAGTCTTCCTGAGATTTCACGAAGTGCCTCAGCCCATCGTGATGTAGAATCAGCCATCAGTGCAACATCAAAGCCCTGGTCTCTGAAGTATTCAGCAATAGTCACAGCAACGTAGATAGACGCTTCTCGAGCTGCGACTGGCATATTGGATGTATTGGCAATCAGGACTGTACGTTCCATGAGCGGTTTTCCTGATTTTGGATCTTTCAGGTGGGGCCATTCTTCAAGAGCCTCAGTCA
The DNA here is from genome assembly GCA_002825465.1 of Candidatus Thorarchaeota archaeon MP8T_1. Next base: position 26,340 of record PJER01000010.1, on the reverse strand, counting down.
TCTCATTTCCTCGCTCCCCACAACCGACATAGACAACAACCTGAGCGTCCGCCCATTTGGCAAACTGGTGAAGAGTTACTGTCTTACCAGTACCAAAGCCTCCTGGAATAGCACCAGTTCCACCTTTTGCCTGAGGCATGAATGTGTCGATGACCCGCTGCCCTGTCAGGAGTGGAGTATCCATTGCAACGCGGTCTTTGAAGGCACGACCTATTCGTACCGCGGTACGTTGCATCATGATTACATTATGAATATCGCCATGTGCATCTTTTACCTTGCAAATAGTATCGACGACAGTGAATTCACCTTCAGGAACAATTTCAACAACTTCGCCTTCGACACCATTAGGAATCAAAATTTTTGATGTGATGATACCTGTTTCAGGAACTTCACCAATGATATCTCCGGGATTGACCTTTTCTCCAGCTTTGATGGATGGTTTAAAGGTCCATTTCTTCTCCTTATCTAGACCATCAACATTAAGGCCACGTGAGATGAAATCTCCAGACATCTCTTGGAGTTTGGGAAGAGGACGCTGAATACCATCATAGATTGCACCTAAAAGCCCAGGACCTAATTCTACAGATAAAGAGTCACCAGTAGATTCGACAGGTTCTCCAGGCGCTATGCCAGAGGTTTCTTCGTATACTTGAGCGGTAAATTCCTCATCGCCCACCTCAATGACTTCGCCAATCAATTGTTGATTCCCAACTCGGACGACTTCATACATTCTTACAGAGGGGATTCCTGAACATTTTACAACGGGACCCGCAATCGTTTCAATTCTTCCTATTGATTCGGTCAAGGTTCTTAGCTCCAATTTGATGTTAGATATTGATTTCAATTCCTACAGCACGTCTGATGAGTTCCTTCAGTACTGTTTCGTAAGTACCAGTAGATCCAGTTCTATCTGGGATCAGCAAGATTACTGGAACTGGTGATTGTGAGAGTTCGACAATAGTGTCTTCCACTTCTTCTGCAAGAGGTTCTGTAATCATAATCAGACCCATACTTGGATCTCGGAAGAAGCTGTAGAGTATATCTCGGGTTTCATCAGCAGACTTCGGAACTGCACATTCACTAACTCCAACTAATCGAAATCCTGTGACTGTGTCCCTGTCACCAATGACAGCAATTTTATCGCTTGACATGAGATTACCTACTGGAAACGACTTACGATTGCTTTATAGGATGCCTAAAAAGCGTTTGGAATTTGACCGAGTCAGCTTGTAAAGGCGGAGATTATATGTTCTTCCTCGACAAGATTCCAACAATACAGACATTTGAGTTGAATCGGTTTCCGTGAAACCACCTGGTATTTGCTACTGATAGGTTCTCGTTCTTTATTGGTCACACATCGAGTATTAGGACATGGCATGATATCCGACAATGTTTCGGGTAATTCTACCCGAGTCTTTTTGATAATCTTGAAGTCCTCAATGAGGTTGATTGTTGCTTCAGGAGCCACAAGAGCAATACGTGCGACTTCTTCTTCTCTGAGGAATCGATGTTCAACTTTGACAATGTCCTTCTTCTCAATTTTTGAGCTGCTGATATTCATAGCCAAAGAGACAACATTTCCATCTTCACCTGTAATTCCTAGTATCTTTAGAACCTCTAGTGCCTTACCCGCACGGATATGATCGATCACAGTTCCATCGTGGATCTTCACGATTCTAATTTTTTCGTCACCGATTTTCTCGGACATATATGACCACTCGCAGGTTCATTCTACTCTCATCCGGTTTTATCCCTTATCCTTCATTATCATAACACAAAGGCGAAGGTTGATATGGATTACAGGAAGAACACTCGCAGAAGACGGTGATATGTCTTGGTTCTAGAAGGTCTTGGAAAGTCCCTAAATTCAGCTCTAAAGAAGCTCTTTGGCGCAAGTGTAATTGATGAAGAATTAGTGAAAGAGCTGGTCAAAGATATTCAAAGGGCACTGTTAGTGGCAGACGTAGATGTCAATCTTGTAATGTCGATTACTCAAAGAGTACAAGATCAAGCTCTAGATGAGACCTTAGCTAGAGGAATATCTCGACGGGAACATATCATCCGGGTTGTATGGGATACTCTTGCATTCTTCCTAGGTGAAAAAGCAGTACCTCTTACGATACACCCTGGAAAACCGAATCTTGTGATGATGGTTGGCATTCAGGGTTCTGGTAAGACCACCACGATTGGAAAACTTGCTAGGTATTATCAAAAAAGAGGTATCAAGACAGGCGTAATCTGTGCAGATAACTTCAGGCCTGGAGCATATAACCAGTTGAAGCAGCTAGCAGAGAAGTCGAATGTACCATTCTTTGGTGATGAAGGGGAGAAAGATGCAGTCAAGCTAGCACAGAAAGGGTTCAAAGAGATGAAGAACAAAGGAATTGAACTAATTCTTTTGGATACTTCAGGAAGACATAGAGAGGAAACTAGTCTCATCAAAGAGATGCGAGATATTTCAAAATCAGTCAAGCCACAAGAGATTGTCCTTGTCATTGATGGTACACTTGGACAACAAGCAGGAGTGCAGGCTAATGCGTTCAGTAAAGCAACCGATATCGGTTCAATTATCGTGACCAAGCTTGATGGTAGTGCTAAAGGTGGTGGAGCTTTATCAGCAGTAGCAGCAACAAAGGCACCTATCAAATTCATTGGTATTGGTGAAGGGATGGATGCAATAGAACCTTTCAATCCAACAAAATTCGCAGGCCGTCTACTGGGAATGTCTGATATCCGAGGTTTAGTTGACAAGGTCAGAGAGGCTGAGATTGAGGTTGAGGAAGATGCTGTAAAACGTATCATGAAAGGTCAATTTTCTTTGAATGATATGATGGCGCAGCTAAAACAGCTCAAGAAGATGGGGCCAATTGGTAAAGTAATGGAAATGTTGGGACTTCAGTATAAATTGCCCGACGGTATAGCAGAGATTCAAGAGGAGAACATGAAGAGATGGGAAGTGATCATGAACTCCATGACAAAGGAAGAACTCGATGAGCCTAAAATTATCAAAGCATCGAGAATAAAGAGAATCGCTATGGGTTCAGGTACATCACTAAAAGACGTCAGAGACTTACTCAAACAGCACGACCAAATGAAGAAAATGATGAAACAGATGGGAAAACAGCGTCGTGGAAGAAAAGGTGGGATTCCCGGTCTTCCAGGTCTCCCCGGAATGTAGTCTGGAATTGAAATCAAAATGAAACATTTCCTGATATTGTTTGAAGAGATGCCAGTTGATAATGCATCTGTAAAGTCGGGTGACAATTCTCCAGAAGTCATCACAGCTGTAAGATGTGTGAATGTTGGCCTTTTCCTATCAGGTGATTTGCGTCGAGATGTAGTGGTCTCATTTGCGATCGGACCACTAGATGAGATGATAGTAATTTCATTTCCCGGAGTGGACTTGAAACGAGTGTCACCAGATGAAAGATCAATTTCCTTTTTTCTTTTGAAAGCTATCGCAGTCGCAGAGAAACTAGAAATGAATAGTTTAAGAACAATGGACAATGGAATAGCGATTAGAAGGACCAATATGCTAGATTTCATTGAAACATATTCTCCTGAGAGAATTTATGAAGCAAATTCAGAAGTCGAACAGGTTGTGATGAAAAAATTCGATTATGTAAATTCGTTGTTAATCTATTCAAATACAAAACAACCTGCTTTAGAACTCAAAGGCAGTAAATGGAATTTGAAGCAACTGCATCGCCCACCCCACCCTGAGAGATTCATCTTGGATGTCAATATGGTCTCAGATGATGATGTTATTTGAGCTTGAAGAAAGCTTCATAATGCCTGCATTACAAATTATGGTTGAATTCTCTTGCCAACCAACGTTACTCCAGAGTTCGATAAACAACGAATAATCTATGAAGAAACAGAGGACACAGCTCAGAGGATAGTAGAATTAGAGAAACTCTTGTCACTTGCACCTAATCATAAAGGCGCAGAAAGGATGATTGCAGACTATCGAAAGAAACTAGCACAACTAAAAGCACTACTAGAGAAGAGGCGAGAACAGGAAAAAGCTAGGAGAAGCGGCGGAGCTGAAGAAGGAGTAGTTAGAAAAGAAGGGGCGGGACAGGTCTGCCTGATTGGTGTGACTAACTCTGGTAAATCAAGTCTCATCAATGCAGTAACCAATGCAAATCTTGATGTTGGCGACTATCCATTCACAACACCGATTCCAACACCTGCGATGTTAACTTTGGAAGATATCAATATTCAGCTAGTTGAACTTCCAGGTGTGTTTGAAGGTAGTCATGAAACAGGAATCGGTAGGCAAGCACTTGCAGTTGCCCGAAATACCGATTGTATAGCGATAATCATTGACCTGTCACAAGATGTTGAATCACAAATGAAAACCGTTCTTGGCGAAATAGATAGATCACGAATTCGATTGAATAAAGAGAAGACTGCAGTTAGAGTCGAGAGAGTGGGACTTGGAGGGCTCATGATCTATGGAGCTCAGAATTATCAAGGCGATATCGAAGAGGTCATGGAATATCTACGGGCAAGAAGGATTACAAATATCATTGTTCGGTTCCAGAAGCCTGCAACTTTCGATCAGTTGGTTGATGCAATGGATACAAGTGTAGCCTATGTTCGAGCCATGGTCATTGCAACCAAAGGTGATGCTCAAGGTTCAGGAGTACGTTTCAAAGAACTTGAAGAGAAGTATAGTGATCGTTTTGATATCATTCCGACATCTGCTCACAGAAAAGAGAACCTAGATGGAATGAGCTGGACATTATATGAACATCTTGACATTCTTAGAGTCTATACAAAAATCCCAGGAAAGAAGAGAGAAGACAAACCAATTGTTCTTCCAGAAGGGTCTGTCGTAGAAGACGCAGCTCGTAAGGTCCACAAGGAACTGTTTGTGGAACGGTTTCGCTTTGCAGTCATTCTTAGAGAGAATGATAAGATTAAACGTAGAACTGTAGGTCTCAACTATCCACTCCAAGATGGTGATGTTTTACAACTAGCTCACAGTTAGTTGAGTGGAGTGTGAGTTCATGGATTTACCAAATATTGTAGTGATTCTGGTCGAACCAGAAGAACCTGGTAATGTTGGTTTTGTAGCCAGAACCTTAGCGAATTTTGGAGTTGGACAATTGAGAATAGTGGGCTGGGACCCAAGAGAGGAGATGCTTGCGCAGATATATTCAGTACACGCTAATTCAATCCTTGATTCAGCAGGTATCTATGACGACTTACCATCAGCTCTGAAGGATGTAGAAGTAGCATGGGCAGCAACTGCAAGGGCAGGAAGAAATCACAGTGTGACTAGAGCTCTTGTACCAATGACGAAATTACCTGATCCAAAATCGTGTGAAGGAAAGGTTGCTCTTGTGTTTGGGAGAGAGAGTACGGGACTGACAAATGAAGAGCTCAGCTACTGTGATCTTGCATACAACATAGCAACATCAGAAGGATACCCTAGCTTGAATCTTAGTCATGCGGTAGCAATTGTCCTGCATTACCTGTTTGAAAATTATCGAGTTGAAATAGAATCAGAGATTGTTCCTCCCAGAGCTGCCACTCGTAAAGAACGTGAACAAGTCTTGATTTTTATGGACGAGGTCATTGATGCTCTTGATCTGCAAGAATATCGAAATCCAATTGTTAAACAGGTCTTCAGAAATTTACTAGGGAGGGCTTACATGACCGGACGTGAAGTGACTACTTTGACTGGTCTTGCAAGAAAACTAAACAGGCTTGTAAAAGAATGTGAGAAGAGCTCGGATTAGATTCCGTAGCCCATTCTGCGCTTAATTTCAGGATCAATCTTGTCAAATGTAATCTTACAGGGTGTAGGTATCTTTGGTGCTGCCTTCTTCAGCGCCACCATTGCAACTTTAATGTGCTGACGGTTCACACGAATTGTGACAATTGGTTGATTGGGTTTGATTCTTGCTGCAGAACCTATCACTTTACCCCATGCCCTTCGCATTCCATCTTGTACACGGTCTGCTCCAGCACCTGAAATCATTTTGTTCTCTCGAAGATACTGCAATGGCTTAACTCGAACCCTAAGGTGATAGTTCAGCCTACCAGCTCGCTTGGTCATATCACGATTAGCTGCAACACGAGCTGCTTCTAGAGCTTGATGTCTAATCTGGCATCGCTCAAGACCAATTAATGACAACTCAACCTCAAATTTTCCAGCTGGATTTCCCATGTCAAAGCTTGTGATACGACTAGCTGGTCTCCTGTGGATGTATTTGGTTCTTTGAAATGGAGGTCTGTCACATTCTCGGTAACATTGTCCGGGGCGTTTTCCCATTGTTTAATCACCTAATATTGATGGTCTTGAGTAGTAAGACTCAACGAATCCGCGAGATGTTCCAATAAAAGGATTATGGCGTGGATGGCAATTTTCATCCAAAATTTTATGATGCACGGACCCGTCTCAAGTTATAGGGGATTAAAACCATCCAATATGAGATACTTGTGCGAAGGAAACTCTTGATTGGGGCTAGAGCCTTGAGTTCGTTCGCATTACAGCAAGTGTTTCTTGATGAGCACCATCTCATACTAATCAAACATTTCTTCGTGAAAGGGTTCTATCATAGAGATATTCCCTCTTGGTTTCAAGAAGAAGTCCTTCTTCTAATATAGAGAGATGCTATAACTCCCATTAGTACTAGAATTCCCAATCCCAACCAGCCCTGTATTGATACAAAATATTGTGAGATGGATACATCTGGATTTAATGGATCAAAGCCATTATTGTATTCCCAAGAATCCAGATACCCATCATTATCACTATCAGCTAATCTCGGATTTGTCCCAATCTCATACTCTTTGAGATTGTTCAAGTTATCCAAATCAGGATCTAAATAAGAATCATCCACAAGCGGATTTAGTGAATATTGTACTTCCCAACCATCAGGCATCTGGTCAAAATCTGAGTCAGAATTATTGGGATTGGTATTATGACCAAATTCCTCCAAGTTTGTCAAATAGTCCCCGTCCGGATCTAGAGAACTATCATCGGATAGCGGATCAAGGGAGTACAACACTTCCCATCCATCGGGCATTGAGTCAAGATCTGAATCAGACGAGAGGGGATTTGTACCATATACGAATATTTCATCTGAGTCAGACAGCGAATCAAAATCAGAGTCCCAATTTTGCCAGTCTGTGCCATACTCTAGCTCCTCTTTGTCTGTCAATTCATCTTCATCTTCATCAGCATTGGTTGGATTGGTTCCTGCGTAATACTCTTCCAAATTTGTGAGCTCATCACCATCAAAATCCAAATCACTATCATTTACCAAGGGATTCAAACCATACTGGACCTCCCATCCATCAGGCATCAAATCGAAGTCTGAATCGGGATTGAGAGGATCTGTAAAATAGAGATACACTTCTGAACCATCCGTGAGAGTATCTGAATCTGCATCAGGATTGTCAAGAGGTGTTCCCCATTCAAACTCTGCACCAGAAAAGAGATCATCTTCATCAAAATCGTGCTCAAGAATCCAGAATCCGCAATCAATGTCAATAATGTACAAGTATCCGTCTTTGTGGAAGATATCAGCTGACCAACCTTTAGTGTTGTATGAACCAATCTCTTGGATATCTGCAATGTTTTGAATGCTCAGAATGTAAAGCCCATTGAAATCAGCTGCAACAAAAAGCATGTTTCCGTCAATATATGAACCGCGAATCCAACCTACTAGGTCTTTCTCTCCAATGAGTATGATATTGGCAGGAACTGAAACATCATAGATTTTGATTCCATAATTTGCGATAGTGACAACAGCGAGATTATCCTTCACATGTAATCCTGTTTTTTCGCCAGTAATTGATATGCCTCCACTACGAAAGGGACTGGTGGGAATACTAGTATCAACTATCGTTAGACCACCATCATGTAGTAAATACACAAAGGTATTGATGACTTCTAGTCTTGTGATATCCATATACGAACCATAGGCTCCAATTTCATATGGACTAGTTGGGTTGCTGATATTGAGAATACGCAGTCCATCTCCCCCACATGCAAGGTATGCAAGTCCTTGACTGATGCAAACATCATATGTAAATTCAGATGTTTTACAATGACCAAGAAGTGCAATATCTGAAGGATTTGTGACATTAAGGATCCAGAGTCCATTGTCCCTATCAGCAACATAGGCACGATTATCCACAACGGAAATTCCTACAGCATGGCTAGGCGTTCTATAAAATCCGGTATCTACGGGATTTGTAGGATCAGAGATATTTACTATTCTTAAGCCTGCAAGATTTTCTGCAATGTAAGCGAAATCTCCAACTACAGAGATTCTTCTAGGACTTCCAGCAGTTTGATAGTTATCAACTTCCAAAGGATGCTGTTTATTTTCTACATCGATGATACACAGACCTCTCTCAGAAACAGGAACATAAGTATGATTTCCAGAAAGCGTAATGTCATAGCCGGGTCCAGATATCTCGCAACGACCTAGCAGATTGAGAGGTGAAGATGTAACATTAAATATCGATAAAGCGCCACTTCCTTCATTGGGATCACCTTCTGAAACATAAACGACATTATTGGCAATTTTGATATCAGATGCGTACTCTATAGTGCTAGAATTTTCTACCAGAGTAGGGGATAAGGGATTTGTTACATCTACAATATGAAATCCTCCATATCCACTTGCCAAATAGATGTGATTTTCAGCATAATCTATTCCCAAGGATGGCCATTCGGTGTCAAACTGAGTCACCTCTACAGGATTTCTCTTTAAACTGGTATCAAATACGAGAAGTCCTCCATACTCATTGGACGCATATACATAGTTACCAAAAACAGTCGCATCTGATATTTTTCCTGAAGTATCGCATTGACTAATCTCAGTAGGCTTGAAAGGATTACTAATGTCAACAAGAACAATACCTCGATAGGAGATTGATACATAGGCAATCCCTGAATCGACATAAACGCTAGTTGCCCAAGCAGGCGTTGGAAAATAACTGATTCTTCGAGGAGTAATTATATTCTCAATGCTCACGATCTGAATTCCGCCAAGCCGACACGCTATATAGACAAAATCTCCATCAACATATATTCCTTCAACCACATACCCCAAAAAAACATCTGAAATATGAATAGGTAAACTTGGATTTGATATATTTAGAATTTCCATATGGCGGCCATTGCCAATATATGCCAAGTCACCTTTAACGAAGACAGTATTGCAAGGACCCTGAGTTAAATTTCCATCTAATCTAATGTTTTCATTTGATGTCTGAGATATTTGTTCTTCAGAAAATGGGTGAGCGAGAATTGAGGAAGTAGAGGATGTTCCTATTTGTACTTCTTGTAAACTTAATGTGAAACATATAATCAGGAACACACACAATACTACACGCTTCGTCATTACAGAACTCCTGCTAAGAATATACAAAAGTTGGTTAATAACCTTAGGAACCTAGTTATCATCTCATTCTTTCACCATGGTGTTGTGGGTTCTTGAGGACCAAGAGAACGCATTAGAAAAAGACCAATAGCTAGCTGAATAGGAATTGGACCGATATAGACAAAGTACTCGTTCAAAATCATATATGGCAAAACTGAGAAGAATGCTATCATTGGGATTATTATTGTCATAGCTCCAGCAGCAAGCATCTTTCTTTTACTAGACTTACCTCGTATGTAACCAATTACAAAGAATGCAAAAAGGATATTGAAGAACCCAAGTGAGAGACTACCAGGTAACCAGTGCGCATCTAGAATCTGAAATCCACTAGTGGGAGATGTAGGTGGAAAGATCGCCCAGAAGAGCGCAGTTATTGCTATACTAATACCCCGACCGGTAATATTGGACATGATAGTCATAAACGGGGCCACAATCGTTGCCAACGTCATTATCAACTCTGCCCATTTATCCAAGAATCTCCATTCTCTGTCAGGCATTTTTCTCCTCCTACATTGCAAGTGCGATTAGTTTGATATTTCAATGTGCTCAAAGATCATTAGTTGTACTATCTGTTTCTTGATGAGTGCGGTCTCGTAGAGCGCATTTTTGGTGAGTGCGATGATTGATAACACTTCATTACCATATACATAGCGTCTTCTAGGATACTTTAGGAGTTGAATAACGTGGGAAAGACAGGCGTTGCAGGAGGTATCTTGACCTTCCTCTTAGGACTAGTATTGTTTGTAGATGATTTGCATGATTTTGTTACCGTGCCAGATTATCTTCATTTCTTACCAGATTTTGATCCCTATATCATCGGAGGATTCCAGTTCCATCATCTCTATCTTGGAATCATAATCATGCTGATTGGACTATACATTGCAGCCAAGTATGATAACTAGAACAACATTATTCAGTCTTGACTCTGGGTTCAGAAACAAACTGAATCGGATTGCCCTCAGAGTCTTTGGTATTAAAATATGAAACCATATTGGGGACATCTACTATATCAGTGGTTTCAAGCCCTTTCCCTTCAAGGTAGGTCTTGCATTCTTCAAGATCAATGACATCTATTGTGAGAGTACCAGACCCCTGACGGTGCTCACCACCACGAATCAGATTGAGACCAAGTCTTGCTCCTTCAACTGGAAGTTCAAACTCTGCCCATCCAGCCTCTGAACCACCGTCCCATTTCTTCTCGAACCCCATGATTTCCTCATAGAACTTCGTGGCTCGAGTAAAATCCTTCACTTGATACTGAAAGTATACAGATCCATCTCTATATGGCATTGGCCACTTCTTGTCTCTCATAATAACCACTCTGACTTGATTTCTGAAAATGTATTTGACTATTATGAATTATATTCTTAGTTCAGAATAGTTATGAGGGTTTGATGCAAAATAGTAAGTGAAGTAGTTGGGAGTTCGTTCAGAGGTGTTGATAAAAAATAGGTTAGCGATTGGCGTTTTGACAATCTTCATGCTAACTCTAATCTTGCCATGGGGAAACACAGAGAGCTATTACATTACTGATGGATCTAATGTGTTGGTAGGATCTATAGAACCAGAGAAGCATATGGTATTTTCAGATGACCCCTCACTTCTCAATTTCTCATCATTCTTAGGAGGGGGTGGCGATGAGGAAGACATCTGTTCAGATACAGATGCCGCAGGAAATATCTACATTGCAGGTACAACAACCTCGAGGGACTACCCACTCGTCAATCCACTAGATGATACAATTGATGGCAGGACCCCTGATGGATTCCTTACAAAAATCAATCCGAATGGAACAATAGTGTATTCTACATTCATTGGGGGTGCAGGATATGATGCAATTTATGACATCTTTGTTGATGATGTAGGCTTTGTGTACCTGACCGGGGGAACTGATTCTGAAGACTTTCCAATTGTGAGCGCTTTCGATAGTACTCTAGATGAATCAGATTGTTTTGTCTGCAAAATTAACCAAGCAGGGACAGGGTTTGTTTATTCGACTTTTCTGGGAGGGTCATCTGTTGAAAGCGGAATAGCTATTGATGTCAACCAATACGGGGAAGCCTATATCGCAGGAGAGACACAATCAACTAATTTTCCAACACGAAGTCCAGTCGATCATTCATTTGATGGATATGAAGAGTGTTTTGTTTCAAAGTTGAGCAGTAGCGGAACTAGCCTCCTATTTTCAACATTGTTAGGAGGAGGAGAACGTGAAGAGATTAGTGGAATTTCTGTAGATGAGGAAGGAGCAATATGCGTTAGCGGCACAACTTGGTCATTTGATTTTCCAATTCTGAATGCAATGGACCAAACATTTGAGGGGGAGAATGATGGGTTTGTGACTAAAATCAATCCATCCTATACCCTGAATTTCTCAACGTTTCTTGGAGGAATTGATGTCGAGAGCACAGAGGGAATTGATTCAGATTCTCTAGGATGTATATATGTGACTGGAACTACTACTTCTTCTAATTTCCCCACTCTCCGAGCACTGAAAACATCTTATTCCTATACAAGAGATTCGGTTGATGGTTTCTTAACTGTGTTCAATCCAGAGGGGACATTGAATTATTCTACATTCTTTGGTACATCTGGTGCTGAATGGCCGCAGGACCTTTTTGTCAATGATGTGGGGAGTGTATATGTTTGTGGGATGTCAAACACCTTGGTAGGCTTGATCAAGAACTCCTATGATTCAACCTTTAACGGAGGAGCAGATGTGTTTGTCTTCAGATTGAATATTGAATCGTGCTCAGTTGTAATCGGTTCATACCTTGGCGGTTCGCTACTTGATAAAGCCACTTCAATATCAGTGGATAGTAGAAATACTATGTACATATGTGGTTGGACTCAATCAGAGGATTTCCCAATGAGGAATCCCGTGGATTCCACGTACAATCCAGGAGGGTATAATGGGTATGACATCTTTGTATCAGCGATTTCAGATAGCTCGGATTGGGATTCAGACGAGATTTTAGACACAGAAGAGATGATACTTGGAACGGACACTCGTAATCCTGATTCCGATTTTGATCTTTTAGGAGATTATCTCGAGATCTATCAGTTGGGAACTAATCCTCTCTCAAATTGCACATTTGGTAATGGAACACTCGATGGTGATCTAGATCATGATGGAGATATGCTAACTAATGTGGAGGAGCTTTACGAGTACGGTACCAATTTACTATGTGCAGATTCAGACTTAGATCTATTAGAAGATGGATTTGAGGTACACATTGTAGGTTCGCTTCCTACTGAATTTGATAGCGATTTTGATCTCTTATCAGATTGGGAGGAGTACATGGTCTACCACACTAACTGTATGTTGCCTGATTCTGATTCAGATCTCATGTTGGATTTCTATGAGGTACATAATGGATTGAATCCCCTTGCTGATGATGCAAATGAAGATGAAGACGATGATACTCTAAGTAATCTTTTGGAAGCAACCCTTGGTTCTTCTGCAAACAATACAGACTCAGATTTTGATTTTATGCCGGATGGGTGGGAGTATGCATACGGATTCGACCTGCTGGTTGACGATTCCTTTTTGGATGATGATGGTGATACACTAGACAATCTGGAAGAGTATATCCATGGATGTGACCCAAAAAATAGTGATAGTGATCAAGATACTCTATCTGATGGATTTGAAGTCCTAGTTCTAGGTACAAATCCCCTTAGTAGCGATTCAGACATGGATTCACTACCAGATAATTGGGAGTATGCATATGGACTGAATCCACTTGTGAACGATGCCTTATTAGATCTGGATGGGGATACGTTATCGAATATTGAGGAGTATATAGCTGGAACAAGACCAGATATGGTTGATTCAGATTCAGATTCGTATTCTGATGCATGGGAGCTGCGAAATGGATTTGATCCCAATGATGCGAATCTCTCTGTTATGCAAATCTTGTATGGTAACCTTTCAATTGTGATATTATTAGGGGCTCTTCCAGTATTCGCAATAGCATTAGTATTCATACTGGGTCAAAAGAAGCAGATAAGGGAAACCAAAGAATACCAGGATTTGATAGACCTAGAAATGGCAGAACTTCTAGACTCGATCGAAGAGGTAATTTCAGAGGAAGATTAAGACAGTATTCCAATGACTAAGAGTGGAAAAACAACGGTTGCATCACCTATGACTGTCTCGAAATTAGACTCGGTTTGCATTTTTTGCCAGGATACTCCTTCTACTAGAGGTGCACCTCCAAGACTCCCACCTTCAGGACGGTCCAGGGTAATTTGAACAGCCATGTCAAGACCGCCCCTGAGTATTGTAGAACCCATGGTGAAATGTTTCGTGAGCCCACCTCCAAGCATGACTGCTCCTGTCTTCTTAGTCTGGGTGACTATCTCACCTAAGATACGTAGATCCTTCACAAAGTCAAGTGCTAGTTTCTTAGTTGTGCTATAGGTGTAGAGATGGAATCCTAACATCGAGTCCATCAGTCCTGGTGAGAAGATTGGAACTTCTTTCAGTGCAGCTTGTTTCAGGATTGAATCATCATCATTAATTGTCTGACCAAGTAGTGAGAGAAATTCACTAGGAGCAAGGGTGGTCATCTTATCATCTGGAAGGTCGTCAAGGAACTGGTAGATTCCCTTCTCGAACTTCTCAAAATCCTCTTCTTTCACATAGATATCAGCTATTCGACCCATTCCCGCTTCTCTTAACTCATAATCATCTTTTCCAACAGGAACTCGGTAGTGTGCGCCACCATATGCTTCCACTAAATCATGCACAATATTTGCACCGCTTGTGACGATAGCATCTATCTTTCCAGTCTCAACCAGATGACTTACAATCTTTCTTAATCCTCCGGGAACCATTGGACCTGACATTGAGAGGAACGTGAAGCACTCGATATCATCGAACATACGCTGGATTATTTGTGAGGCTCTGCCTATCCGCCCAGCACCAAGTACTCCAACACTATCCATTGCTTCCAGAAATCCCTTGGAATCTTTAATGGTTGTAGGGTCGATATGATGAACTCTATCCATGAGAGTCACAAATAATGAGACTAGAGATAAGTGATTCTGTAAGAAAAAAGAGGAGGAGGCGAGCCCAGGTACAATCCGGGAGGGCAAGACCCGGACCCGCACAATCCAGAATAAACCCTATGAATACACTACCTCAAGAAGGGTTCAGATTTTTTATAGTGTATCGTATCATAGGACGAACAATCGTATTCTGGGGAGGGTTCCGAAAGTATTCTTCAAAGCGTCATTCCATATGTTTTAAACATAAACAACTATGAGTTAAGGTATGCAGACCTTCTTCAATCCCGTAATAGTAGTTTTCTTCATGCACGCATTATTCCTTCAATCGGTCTGGCTGTATCTAGGACGAATTTCCCGAAACCAGTATCTTGCAGATATCATGTCATTTCGCACTCCATCTACAAGGTTATCCAAGTATTATGAGTGGCGCGCAAACCGTTTTGAAAATGCATTGGGGGAAGGTGCAATCTTCCTCATTCTATTAGTAGCGTCGCTATATGCTCTAGGATTTTCATTATTTCCAATCACTGATGTTAACAATGCATTTCCAATCGTACTCTTTGTTGTGTTTCTCTCACTAATTAGTGCATTACAGCATGCATGGAGAGTGAGAGATGTAGTTCTGGCAGAGGGGCGTATCATAACTGCAATCAAGACATCTACTGATAAGATTGGAGTAGCAAAAATGATGGTAGATGATTTGTATCTTCAAGGAGCAATGGGTGATGGGAGAACATGGTTTGCATTGTTCAAGATTGCGCAGAGGCAGGATCAGGTCGGATGGGTCATTCGAGACGTGCTTATCGAAAAAGGAAAAGAAGAAGATGCTCGTTTTCAGAGGCAAATCTCCAAATCAAGTTCAGAGGATTCTACTACGGAAACAAGTGCTGGACCAGGGATTGACTAATATCTACAAGAATTAAGTTCATTCAGTAAGTCTTATATCCGAATCCAAAGGGCGTTCATCAGAATTCCTTAGGAGGAACTCCGCATGTCTAAAAGTAAAGTATCAACTGGTCAGAAAGGTGTTGTCACTAGCTATCGAAGAGGCAAGCACTTACAACACGTAAATCAGGTGATATTGCTATTCAGTGATTGTAGTACTCGGGCGGAGGCCGCAACACTCGTCGGTCGAAAAGTGAAGTGGGTCTCACCAGAAGAGAAGGAATTCTTAGGGCAAGTACTTGGTGTGCATGGAAACAGTGGTGCTGTTCGAGCAAAATTCCGCACAAACCTCCCTGGACAGGCTATTGGTACACCTGTTTTCCTCATGTAGGACAATAACGAAGTTTTATCAATATATCATCGGAAGTCCAATTGGCTCCGGTGATGTAAATGGCTATCGTAGGGCTTTCGGGTCCGATTACGAGTCATAGTTAAGCTGAGGGGCCACTATTGCAATATTATTTGTTTCTTAATGGTGAATTTAGATGTTAGAGTGGGTGGCGTATTTCACAGCATATTTTCTTGCAGGATTAACTCTGAAAATAGGAGATGACCTTCTTGATGAGATGGATAGGCCAAGTCTTGCTTGGTGGCCACTGGCTCTTTCGGGAATTCTCTTTGGCCTCATTATGACAATATCGGTATGGGACTTGATCTTGATGACAAGTATAACAATCGGTGTTCTTGTTTCAGGAAAAGTCAATCGTATTCAATTTGCAGTAGGTTTTGTGCTAATCTTTGTCGTACTGATATTAATTGGAGTGCCAGAAATCAATAATTGGTTAGACTGGTTCACACTCGTGATAATGTTGTTTCTCGCTTCGGTTCTTGATGAAAAAGGAAATGATTGGGCAGACAAGGACTTTTCGCCTAGAGCTTACAAGTTCTTTGAATACCGCTTTACTTTGAAGGTGTCAGGTCTTCTAATCTCAATAATCTGGCCATTATTATTACCGGCAGCAATAGGACTCTGGTTTTTTGACCTCGGTTACGAGATTGCAGGATGGATTGTTAGAAATTATAATAGTGTCTGAAATGCAAGGCTACAGCACACATCTTCAAATATGGGCTCAAGACCCTTTTTACGTGCAAAGTCAACCCCTTCTTGACTGATGAGTGCGATACCGTTCATTCCACTTTGAATTGCATACATATCGGTGTCAATCTTGTGTTGTCCTTTTGGACGAGCACAACCCAAAAGAATCGGAATGTCAGGAAAACCCAGACGGGTTGTAGTCATAATTCGCCCAATATTTTCAGGAGAGGGTGGTGTAACATTTTCCATTGGAGTGTTACGCACAGGACTGAGTGCAATTATAACAACAGCTGAAGGAGAACCTTCAGATATCATCTGAAGAGATTCTATCTCTCCCTTAAGATGTCCGTAGTCTAAACCAACAAGAACATGAGGTACTGTTGGTATTTTATTCTCTTCAAGGATGTCTAGAGATTGTCTCATTTTCCTTGGTCCATCTACTATGTGATATACCTTCGATGAAACATCATCATCTCCTATGACATCAAGCATTGCGGCATCGATTCCTGCTTCTGCTAACTGAGATGCTGTTTCAGGAGTTACAAGACCAGTATGGACTACTACCTGAAGACCTAACTCTTTCTTGACTCGACCAATTGCTTTTCCAAAACGTTCCAATGGAACGTGACCTTTTGAGTCAGACCCTCCACTGATTAGAACTCCCGCACCACCTTGCTTCTTGATTTCGACACATCGGTCATACAACGAGTCGGGTGTGATAGTTGATTCCATCCCTTTCAAGAGTCTTCCATCACAGTGTTCACAGTTCAGCGAACAGGATGATCCAGTTATGCTGAGAGAGAGAAAATTGCTTGAATGTGCTTGTCTATGATCTTTAATCTCGTAGGGATATGCAGTAGGGCTATAACAGATTAATTGGGTCCCAAAAGAATTCACTCTTGTTTGAAATGCTTGATACAACCAGTCATCAAATTCATCTAATGGTGACTTCAATATCTGATGCCCGTCTTTCAGAATATCAAAGCTCACTACTAGACCTCAGTATTGACCCTATCAGTTTTCCTTTTAGGATTATCAGTAAGGACTACATGACAAAGAACAAGTACTAATTAGGAGCGAAAACTGTCAATCCCTAAGAGGAAATCAGAGCGTGTAAATGGTGAACTGTGGGTCTACAGAGTCAATTGATGTCTTTTTCAATGCGAAGAGTGTTGCAATCTATGGTGCATCAGCAAGCCAGAATAGTGTTGGCGCTTCGATTGTTCAGAACTTCATCAAGCCACAATATACCGGGAAGGTATATGCAGTCAATCCCAAATATAATCAGGTTCTTGGAATTCCATGTTTTCCAACCCTCCAAGATATCAAAGATCCTGTTGATCTTGTTATAGTTGCAGTTCCTGCGAGAATAACACCACGAGTCTTTGAAGACATTGCTGCAAAGGGTGTGAAGGCATCAATTATCATCTCAGGAGGTTTCTCTGAAACAGGTCCTATTGGGGCTGAACTCGAGAATGAGGTAGTTACCATTGCACAGAAACATGGAATCCGAATTATTGGTCCAAATTGTGTTGGGGTTGTAGACACTCTAAGCCATATCGATACTTTCTTCCTACCGGAGTATAGGTGTGGTAGACCTAAACCAAGTAATGTTGCAAATATCTCTCTTGTATCTCAGTCAGGTGCTTTCGCAGCTGCTATCTCAGACTGGACATCTGAGTTAGGACTGGGTGTTAGCAAACTGATCAGTTTAGGTAACAAGTGTGATGTGGACGATGATGATCTTCTCTGCTACCTTGCAGATGATGATTCAACACAGGTCATATGTTACTATACAGAAGGATACGATAAAGAAAAAGGGCGTACCTTTTTTGAGATGGCATCAAGAGTGACTCCTCACAAACCCGTGCTTGTCGTAAAATCAGGAAGAGGACAGAAAGCAAAGGCTGCTGCAAGTTCACATACAGGGTCTCTTGCAGGTTCGGATAAAGTGGCTGACGCCGCATACAGACAATCTGGTGTGATTAGAATGGATAACTTCGAGCATATGTTTGATGCCGCAAAAGCACTCGCTATGCAACACTGTGCGAAGGGAGATAGAGTGCTAATGGTTACAAATGGCGGGGGACTAGGAGTCATGACTACTGATGCACTTGAAGATGCTGGATTATCAATCCCATCACCTTCTCAAGAACTCACACAGATTTACAAAGAGCGTCTACCTTCGTATTGTGCAATTGGAAATCCAATTGATGTAGTAGGAGATGCAGATTCATCAAGATATGATATTGTTTTCGAAGAGGCAATCAAGAGTTGTGAATATGATATGTTTGTAGTTGGTATGCTCCTTCAGACTCCAAGTCTTAGTATGGAGATTACCAATGTCATAGCGAACCATCAGCGACAGTCAAACCTTCCCTTTGTAGTAGTTTCAATGGGCGGTGGATTCACTACTAAAGCAGGAGAGATAATGGAGTTAATGGGGGTGCCAACCTATGCTACCGGTGAAAAGGCAGCACTCGCAGTAAAAGCACTGGCACAATATGGAGCAATCAAACACGGGGATAAATTCAACAAAACACTCATCTCTGATAAACCATAAAAGGAACAACTTGCGGTAGCAGAATAGAGCAGAGGTCTGGAATGAATGAAAGAAGCGAAGAAAATCTTCAAGACTGCCCTCGATGAGGGAAGAACGTTTGTGTTAGAGAACGAAGCAAAGGACATTATGAAAGCATACGGAATCCCAATCCCACCGTATGATACTGCATCAACTGCAGATGAGGCTGTAGAGAAATCTAAAGCAATTGGTTTTCCAGTGGTACTAAAGATTCTCTCTAAGGATATACTGCACAAATCCGATGCTGGTGGGGTCAAGATTAATCTCAAGAATGAAGATGACGTTCGCAAAGCATTCAATGATATTATGGAGAATGCAATGAAATATGGCAAAGAGAAAGGGATTGAGGTAGACCTTAGTCGTGGTGTCTTTATTTCAGATTTCGCAGACATGGGAACCGAGATTATCGTTGGTGTGACCAAAGACCCTCAGTTCGGTCATGCTCTTATGGCAGGACTGGGCGGAATCTTTGTTGAAGTTCTCAAGGATGTATCATTCAGACTTATTCCATTCAATGAGAATGATGCTAGGGAGATGTTGAAAGAACTAAAGGCATACAAGATTCTTGAAGGAATTCGTGGTGAACCTGAGAGAGATATCGATTCTCTAGTCGAAGTCATGTTAGCAGTATCAAAAATGGTTGCTGAAAATCCCGAGATTACTGAACTTGATTGCAATCCAACTTTTGTATATGAAAAAGGGAAAGGAACATTGGTTGTAGATGCAAGGATTCTAATTGATAATCCTGAATCTAGCCATTGATCAATTGGTAAAGAAGAATCAGACCTCTCTTTATGTCAGAGTCTTCAATGGGTGAATTTGGAGATTCTTTTGTCTTACTAGCTAAGAGTAGAATCAAGGCAATGAGTCGAGGTACTAATCTAGCATATTGTAAAAGAAAATCTTTGTTACCTGTAGAATCTACAATGAGCCCTTCAAGTCGTCTAAGCATTAGTTGAATACGTTCGTCAACACCATCTCCTGGTTGAAGTGACTTAAAGATAGTAATTGCTGCAGAATCATCTTGAAGAAAATCGGTTGAAACTCCAATACTCTCAATCAATTCCAAAGCACCAATGATGGATGAATCATAGTGTTCTTCCTCAAGACGCTTGATTCCCTTGTCTATTGCTTGAAATTGAGCGAGTAATCTTAATGAATTTGTAAGAATCAGACGAGCTGCTCCAGATGTCGCTCTTGCCATCTTAATTAGATAGTTCCCATATTCTTTTTCCAAACTGGCTGCAACAGATGCATTCAATTTTTTTTCAAATCCCGGGGCGAAATTCACACTGGCTATTTTTGGAAGAAGAGGATGCGAGCCTAATTGACGAATTACCGTGAGCGCCTTGAAATCTTCAAGTTCAACGTAAAATAGGAGAATACGTACAACGTCATATGCTGTTTCAAAATCAGCCTCAGTTGTAACATTCCGTCCCTGTCCCTTACAAGCAAATGCACTCAACAGTACCCATGCAGACAACATGTTATTACAGAAACTTTCAACCTCTGTTGATGACTTGATATCATGTTCTTCAAGAAACCGAGATAGCTTGTCAGTAGCCCCTGAAATTCGTTGAAGGGTAGTACCACCTACATGGAGATCTGTTATTGATTTAATAAATCCACGAGCTTCGCGAGAGGGCGGGCGCAAGACAATTCCAGGTTCTTGTCTTGTAACAGTCCACCACTTTGAAGCAGAAGTAAGATAATCCAGAAGATCAACGGACATTGTAAGATGCTCTTGATTGACTGTTGTCTGAGAATCCAATAATGCAATGAGCCGAGTTGTAAGATCTAGAAATCTATTGAGATGTATTGATAGTTTTTCACCAGCAAAGACAAAATCAGTAAACCTAGATACAACTGAGTTGATTTGTTCCACTGCTTTGTCATCGAGCTGCGTGTTCACGAGACCTCGATAGACATCAACTGGAGTTCTAGCCAATGTCTCATAGTCTCCTGTAATGGTCATCAAGCAAATATACCATATAAACCACTGTGTCATAATGGAATAGAACTACTTCCCATACCTACGTGAACGAGAGGAGTAGGAACGTAATGCTCGCCAAATGTCAATACGACGAACTGCAGGCCAGTAAATCTGGGCAAAGTAAAGTTCTGAATATGCGGATTGCCAGAGAAGAAAACCAGAGAGTCGTTCTTCGCCAGATGTTCGAATAATCAGATCAGGATCAGGTACTCCATTAGTATAAAGATGCCCTTCTATCACATCTTCAGTCACATCAGCAGGAGTCATCGTACCCGCTTCGATTTTTTCTCCAATAGCCTTGACTGCATCTACAAGTTCAGCACGACCAGAATAACCTATAGCTACATTCAGAATGTAATCAGAATATTCCTTGGTGTCTTCTTCAGCTGCCATTATCGCAATCTGAACATCCTCTGGAAGAAGATCAACACGACCAATGGCTTGAACTCGTACTTTGTATTTGTGGATTTCTTTATTTCCAACAAGCTCTGAGAACTTCTCTTTCGCCAGTTTCATAATTTCTTGAACTTCGTCTTTGTGCCTGTTGAAGTTCTCTATAGAGAATGCATAAAGTGTGCATACTTTGACTCCAGCCTCCCAGAGAATCTGGAGAACTTCCATGACCTTTTCTGCACCCTTTTGGTGACCAAACCATGGAACTTCTAAGCCCTGCTTTCTAGCATACCGTCGATTTCCATCTAGAATTATACCAACATGACGAGGTGCGAATTTCTTGTCTAATTGACGATGTAAGAGATATTCGTATAGTCTATAGACAGGACCCGTAATATTCAAAGATAGCACACTCGACAGGCGTATTTTATTGAGCGACCTTAATAGAGTTAATGCTACGAATAATACTGTACTAAATCATTTGTGCAACTTTTTCTGCTGCACGTTTCATATCTAAGAAGATAAGGCCAAGTTTTGCATTTGCAGTTGTAGATACTGTAAGGCAAGCATTCATTCCAGCTTGGACTACAAGTAACCATCCATCAACGCCTTTAATGTTAACTTGCTCTAGATTTCCTTTCCCAAGTTCGATTGCAGCCTTCTCACCAAGAGTCAACATCGCCGCTGTCATGGCTGCTACTTTTGCCTCATCAACATCTGTTGGAAGAGCTGATACAATCGGGAGCCCTTCAACACTTACTATAGCACAGGCTTCAATCTCAGGAATACTTCCTTGAAGTTCGTTCAGAACACCTTCGAGTGTATTTTCGCGGGATTCTCCCATTTTGCCTCACCTGATTATTATTTATACATCCTTTTCAATATGACTTCTCGTGCTATAGCTTGGAACGCCCTCTTAACTCCTACGCCCTGGACAGCAATGGTTTCATAGATAGGAACATTACCACCAAGCCCTAGGAGGTCAAGCATTTCATCACGGGACATTCGATTGGGTAGGTCTCTTTTATTGAGCATCACCACAATGGGTATTTCGCGCCCAAGAGCATCGCCCAAGAATAATTTCAATTCTTCAAAACTTTCTGTATTTTCATCACGTTGATCTGGTGATGAGTCTGCAACAAAGAGTATTCCATCTGTACCTTGTAGAACGACCTTTCTCTGGTGTCGATGTCGCTTCTGTCCTGCCACAGTAAATACGTCAAAGAGAACACGGCCACCAGCACTCATAGGCACATAGTCAAAGAACAGCGTTCGATTGGTTTCATCCTCGATAGCTGTAAATTCTCCCTTCTGCAGACCTTCTACTTTTCCATAGAGCCATCTGAGTGCTGTAGTTTTACCACCAAGGGATGGTCCATAGAAGACCAGTTTCAAGTGAATTCTACCCTTGTCGTCTTTGCGAATTGTAAACACCTCATTATGTTGAAAGTACGGTCCTTCTATTGGGAGATTGATTGAGTAAGAAATTATGTCTCATAAAAGCCTTTGTGGGACAAGAAACTCTTACCGCATTAGTTCTGACCTGTGTTTTGAACCATTATTCAATATTAACTATGTTTGGATACATCTCGATTTTAGTTGATTTAATACATAATCGTTAGTAACACAGTTTTGATAATCAATTAACAATCGAAAACTCAAATTGAATCTTTGACTATGTACATATGTCCCCGGTAGTCAAATTTCACACAACTAGGGATAACTATGATTAGTTGTCTTGAGGGAACAAGGGGTCAGGAAAAACCTGTTCATGAGTATCTATCGAGAGAACATGATCCCAGAATGGTTCAATAATTTCACCATCGGTATTCGCAATACATCTGCAATCAGAAAGAACAGAATCGAATAGCCCCAGACAAAGAGGGCCCAAGTCCAACCGAGAGGAGCCATCGACAGAAATCCATAGACTGCAATGACGGTTGCGATGACCTGAGTTATTTCTGCAGCCCCAAGGAGCTTGAGCGAGGGGAACGGACGAGTCCAGAAATGCTTGTCCTTTGTCCTCGTGTTATAAATGGTCATATGTCCAGCCACAGTAAGCTTCAGGAATATCAACGTCTGAATTGTTGTCATGTCCAAGGCAAATACGACATCACCTATCCAGAACAACGTGAAACTTGAAACAACGCCAACCAGTCCAAAAAAGAGCGCCATAAGGATGACTCTTCGCATCTCCCAACGAACAGGAGTACCACCGATTGTAGCATTGTCATATGCTATCATCATGATGGGGGCATCATTCAGTATCGCTAACAAGACTATCATGAGCGCGGTAATAGGGTAGAAATTGAAGATGAGAATGGATAGAGTGAGAAAGATGATGATACGGATTGTTTCTGCAATCCGATATACAGAATAATTCTCCATTCTACGGAAGACCTTGCGGCTCTCCTTAATCGCATCAATAATGACCGAGAGACCCGGACTCGTTAGGACAATATCAGCAGCACTTTTTGCTGCATCCGTGGCGCCTGCGACTGCAACACCTGCATCTGCCCTCTTTAGAGCTGGTGCATCGTTGACCCCGTCACCGGTCATCCCGACGATGTGATTCTCTGTCTGCAGAAGCTCAACAATATGATACTTATTTTCAGGGAAGACTTCAGCAAAGCCATTGGATTCATCAATGGTTCGTATGGCCTCTATATCGGATTTATTCTGCAATAATGATGCTGGGACTATATTTGTGCCTAGACCTACTTCCTTGGCAATCTCTTTTGCTACAGCTGTATGATCACCAGTTAGCATCTTCACCTGAACACCCATTTTTCCGGCGTTCTCGATTGTTTCTCTGGAGTCCTCACGGGGAGGGTCGTAAAGGGCAACCACTCCCAAAATCTGCCAAGTTCCATCGGATGCTGTTCGAGCCACGCCCAGAGAACGGTGACCTTTAGCTGCATAGGCATCAACCCGTTGTGTAATCTCATCAGACAGTATTGGTGCCTGAGCTAAGGACATGATGATCTGGGGAGCACCTTTTGTAACCCGGAATGTACCCGATTTCTGACCATTAATAGTAGCCTCAGTTCGTTTCGATACAGGGTCGAATGGTTTGAATGCAAGTACTTGGTGATTCTGAAGTAGCTCATTGGATGCGTAGTTTGCAGTTGTGGTTGCAATAATTGCATTATCAATCGGATCCCTATTCTCCTCACGTGAAGCTAATGCAGCACTGACTAACACATCTTCATCTGTATATTCTCCAAATGGAGCTATTTCAGCTACTCTAATCTCATTCTTAGTGATGGTTCCTGTCTTGTCAGCACAAAGGACATCAATTCCTGCCAACTCTTCAATAGACACAAGTCTGCTGACGATAGCTTCTTTCTTGGCAAGAGATGTTGCGCCAATCGCGAGTGTTACAGTCAGTACAGCAGGCAATGCAACAGGGATTGCTGCGACAATGAGTACTAGGGCAAATTGAAGAGTGTCGAGAATGCTTTCACCCCTGAAAAGGGCAGCAATAAAGATGATAGTGACAAGAACAAGTGCAAGCACAATCAGATAATCACCAATCTTGACTACAGCCTTCTGAAAATGACTTCTGACTTTCGCTTCAGCCACAAGTTTTGTTGTTTTTCCAAAGTACGTCTTAGCACCTATGGCAGTCACAGTTCCGTTCATCTCACCTTGTTTGATGACCGAACCTGAGAAGGCTATGCCCCCAACCCCTTGCTCTACCGGAAGTGACTCGCCTGTGAGAGCAGATTGGTCTATCTGAAGATAGTCTCCTTCGTCAAGTCTAATGTCAGCAGGCACAATATCTCCAAGTCTGACACGTACAAAGTCACCTGGCACCAGTTCACAGGCATCAATCTCAATCCACTTATTGTCACGAAAGACCATTGCTCGATGGGCAAGTTTCTGTTTTATGAGTTCAATTGCATTATCGGCTTTGTGTTCCTGCCAAAAGCCAACAACTGCATTAAGGAGCATGAGGGAAACAATTACAGAGAAGTCTTCCCATCGCTGGAGGAATGCAGATAGAAAAGCAGCAATCTCGATCATCCATGGGATAGGTCCCCAAAAATAACTCAGGAACGCAAGGACAGGATTCTTCTTCTTCTCTGGAATCTCGTTTGGACCGAATTCTTCCCTTAATTGAAGTACTTGAGATGATGTCAATCCTCGCTTAGGTTCGTTACTCTGAGAATTCATCGACGAATCTGCCATCAATCATGCCTCGCGTATGTTTGCCCGTACAAAACAACGTCTAATCTTATCTAGATAGCTATATGTCTACCTCATAAAAGATACTTCGCAGGTTGCCTTTTGTAGAATAATAGACAGAACTCAACTCTGCAACGTGTTCATATCCAATGGAATTAGATTTCTCATCAAAGAGAGATATCTTTACACACGTTCGAGCTCAGCCAGTGCAGACTTTAGGTCTTCTTCATCGAGTTCGCTATCTTTGGGAGACAATGGCTCAACTGCAAGGAATTTGTCAAGTTCATCAGCCAGCTGTACGCCTTGTTTCTTCATCACAAGCCGAATCAGACCAATATTGACTTCTGCCTCTGAAACTACACAGAGTACACCTTTCCCACAGGCCGAGGCGAAGATCTTGCCCTCTGAAAACTCAGAAGTGACTATCTCAAGCTCCCCAATCTGCAGGTTCTTGCCCTGCTCCTCGCTTGCACAGAAGACTGCGCTAGCGATAGCACCGATTGAATCGACATCTACTGGGTAGTACGATAGTTTTGAAACATTTGCTATAGTAAGCCCAGTTTTATCGACTAGTATGACCTTCTTGATTCCTTTGTCCTGTCTGATGATTTCAGTCAGTATCTTATCGAAGGCTTTTGGATCACTCATTCAAGTACACTCCATTCATTCATTATTTTTGAGGACGACCAATATTAGGCCCTCGCTCACATCCGGTGCGATGTTAATCTGGCCCTTGGTTGTATCCAAGGTCAGGAATGACAGCGACCCC
>PJER01000067.1 GCA_002825465.1 Candidatus Thorarchaeota archaeon MP8T_1 | reverse complement strand
GAACACCAAGGAACTAGAGGATGGGATGAGAGTTTCTGGTGTGGATAAAAGACTCGTATTAATTGAACCTACTCCAACTGGTCATACAGAATATGGCGTAATTGGCCATGAACATGAAGTTGCAAAGAAGCTCAAAGTCAGCATTGATATTGCAAAAGAAAGAGTACGTGTATTAACACGTCGTGATAATGTAGGTAGAACAGGCGTCTATCTTACCCGTCCATTGACTGAATCAGAAAGCTTTGAGGAAGTTGCAAAACAACTTCAGGATAGTGATCCTGCGCTTCGTCGTACGATAGACCGTCGCGAAGGAAGGAGGCGGTGAAAATAGTCCGTAAAATAAAGCAGCTTCAAGGCGGCTCACATCTAATTGGAAGACTTCCACGCGGCTGTCAGCTGTGTGCCAAAGGGTCGAAGATGGTCCTCTTTGTGACCGGTCTCTGTGATAGCTCTTGTTACTACTGTCCACTCTCGCAGGAAAAGACAGGTAAGGATCTTGTGTTTGCTGATGAAGTCCCTGTGTCTTCTGATGCCGATATTCTGTTCGAAGTTGATGCAGTAGAAGGTGAGGGTGCAGGAATAAGTGGCGGTGATCCTCTCTGTGTACTGGATCGGACCTTGGAGTATATTCGTCTACTGAAGTCAAAATACGGACCTGATTTTCACATTCACCTCTATACTAGTAAGACCACAGTCAGTGAAGATAATCTTGTACAGCTTAGAGAGGCTGGACTTGACGAGATTCGTTTTCATCCTCAGGGAAATGACTGGAGTGGAATAGAACATGCAATACAATTAGGTATAGATGTGGGATTGGAGGTTCCTGCGATCCCTGGAAAAATCGAATCATTAAAGCAAATCGCACTTCGCGCAGAAAAAATTGGGATATCCTTTCTCAACATCAATGAGCTTGAGGCAAGCGAAACGAATTTTGAAAGTCTACTAGCTCAAGGTATGCGGCTAACAGACATGGCAAGTGCTAGCATTGAAGGGAGCGACAAAACAGCAAAGGAATTCCTAGACTGGGCTTCCAAGAACCTGAAACAACTTACAGTTCATTTCTGTTCTGCACGATACAAGGATGCAGTCCAGATGAGGAACCGGCTCGAAAGAAGGCTCAAGCAGACAATTCGCGAATTTGAGGAGCGAGATGATGCTGACCCTTTATTGATACTGGGTATCATTCGAGCGCCTCACAGGTCCAGTCTGAACATACGACAGTTAAATCGCATCTACGACATTCTCAGAAACGAATTTGGACTGCCTGAAAATCTTCTAAATATTGATACAGTCCGAATGCGAATAGAGTTGGCTCCTGGAATTCTTGAAGAGTATGCTGAAGAGATTAAGACATGCCTTAAGGAGTTCAGGAATCTTGAGATTGGACTTTCCTATGAGTATCCATCATGGGACCGTCTTCAGACTATGTTCGATCCTGTGTAATTACTCAACTATTCGAAAGCGAAGAATTGCTGCAATTCCACCTAGTCGGTGGAGTTGTTCTCCTGTGGGATGATCTGTTGATACTATATGAACCGCCCCTTTCGTCTTCTCCGTGTTCCGAATAAGAGTGTCCATCTGTCGTCTAACATCGTCAGAACCCTCTCTAAGTTTCTTATCAGTAATGAGAAGATCTTGAACAGCACCATATTGAACTGCTTTACTCACTTCATCATGACCATAGGCTCCAAGACCATCATCCTTTGATATGTGTGTCACAAGGTCTTCCACTAGCTTGGTTTCTGTTTCAACCTTTAGCTCAGCAATGACCTTTCCAATGACTCCTCTAAAGAGAATCTCCTTTGCTCCAGGAATGCCTATTGAATTGGTGCCTTCGACAACCACGGGCGGCAAGTCCTTAATTCCTGCCTTATTGAGGTGTTCTCTGAGATGATCCTTTACAAATCCGGGACCTGCCAAAACCATAAGCCCTATCTGACTTTGCTCTAATTGGGAACGAATTGCTAATGTTACATCTGTGAAGAATTCATTCATTGTTGAGTCATACGTCTTTTGATCCCCTCTCTTGCGAGAGATATTTGCACGTATTCGCACTGCCTCTTTTATCCCATAATCGGCAGCAAGAAAAAGCTCAGCATCTCCATCCTCTATTGTCACAATGAGGCAGACAGAGCGCAACTGGTCCTTTGAAGCCTCCTCAAGTCTGTCTAAGACATATTTTGGCCAGTGATCCTTTATTATTGTCAGTGTATCACCAGGTTCGATATTTATGGTATGATAAGAACCGATGCTTACAAGATCGCTTGGTCCTTCCAAGATTTGCCCCTTAATCCTAACACGGTTTGAAAAAGTATGAAATGCTACATCCTCAACACGAAGTTTTAGTGTCATAGGTTTTCTGACACTTTCCTGTTTTCTACTATCCTCATCTCCCACTCTTACTCGACGGACTGTTCTTGATATCACAATATCTCCAGAACTAACAGTGTTGTAGAGGTGCCAGAGATCATCTAAGGTCTCTATTTTAAGGACGATTGTTCCTTCCTTGAGAATGCGTTTCAGAATCTTCAATACGTCACCACATGACCGATTCCGCCGTCAGAAGAAATAGTCTCTGCTCGCTGCCTCTGGGGCTCTATAAGAGTACGAATGCAAGTTTTCCAAATCAATACCTCGACTCAGCACCTCTGCTTTTTTCACATGTACTGGCTGCACCAACTGAGCCGAATCTTGAACAGCTAGGTCTCCTGCTATCCTCACGAGACCTCCAAGTTCTCGAAGGCGTAATGTGAGTGCATTTCTTTGTCCATCATAATGGATTGCCATCCTTTCAGCCACTGTAATTACTTCTTCAATGGACTTGATTGTAAGGTGCGGTATTTTTCCATCCTCTTCAACCGTCTGCGAAATAAATCTGATAATGTCGTTGATGTTTTCATCATTCTTCTTCATCCACGACATCAACATTATTTCATATCCGTACCCCCGGATTCTGGATCTCAAGGCTGGTAGGATGGAACCAATGTTTTCAGGATTACATGATGCGAAAAGGATGAACTCACAGGGTACATTGTCCACTCGTACCGCAGCTCCTGAACTTAGGGGATTATGTCCTGATATTGGGTAGACACAATCCTGCATTGCGGTCAACAAGTGGCTTTGATGGGGCCCGAGGGCCGAAATCTCATCAATATAGAGAATTCCCTCATGCGCCTCATGAATAGCTCCCGGAATCACACGTAGATGTGCAGCCATGCCGAGCGATTCAGCGCTTCCATACGGATCATGTTTGACATCGCCAAGGAGTTCTACATGACTGGCACCGCTTACTCTGATGAATCTACACGAATCTTTGGCAATCAAAACTCGTTCAGCATCTGTAATTTGCTCGTGTTCTGTATTTGTGCTCTCTCCCACTCTACGCCGTGTTACAGAAATCTCGTTGTTATTCGACAACTCATATATTGTATGATATGAAAAACCCCCAATTTCCTCTAGGCTAGTTACAGTCCGAAGAGCAGGTTCGCTTCCAACATCTAATATTCTAAAAAGTGCATGATATGAATCACTCCCTAACCAGTCACATCGTTTAATTGCTCCGCAGTCTAAACATGATGGGTCCGTAGGTGAAGATATCTCTCCACACTTTGGGCATCTATATCCCATCTTAATCGAGATGTCAATTGGTAACCTATCTGGTGTTAGATAGAAGGAAAAGCTGGATTTGTCTTCGATTTTCGGATTCAATGCCTTGTTTTCAGACTTTGATACTACAACAATTGGCCTGTCTGGTTGAGATTGATTCTTCATGAGGCGTATCTCTTGCTTTGGTGGACTGAGAAGCGAGTAGGCTGCTTTTGCAAGCATAGATTTTCCTATTCCTGGGACTCCACACAGGAGAACATGCCTTCTTTGCTTTACAGCAGATTGCACTATTGATACAGCTTGCTCTTGACCTATAATCCTCTGAAATGGATCCTTTGGTGTTTTTACCTGGGCTGTTGTTTCCAGTCCATCTAGAATCGATGTCACAATTGAGAGCCTCACAAATGCTCCATGAATGAATCTCGGTCCCAATGAGATAATTGTGAGTATTACTGTAGTACAAATCAACAGGACATCAAACCATATTTTGGCGTTCATGATTTGCTGATAACACAAGCTCAGTATCAGCTCTCACGCTCATGGCTCAAAGCTACTTGAGTCAGTTTTCTGAGCTACATGGTCGCAATCTGCTGGTTACTGGCCTAGATCATCAAAGGTAACAATCATGAGATTGCTAGGTTTGTCGTCGATATCGGCAACAGCAGCTCCAATGAGTAGTGTTGTTTGCTTCTTGGCAGCAATGTCTACTAACCGTTGAGTTATAACACCATCAAAAACAACTGCTGGAACTGTTTCTTCTTCTTCAAGTTTCTTTGCTAGCTCTGCTACACCACACTCAGCTATGATCTCCTTGTCAGCATTGAACAAGACTGCCTTGAAAGCTTCTTTGATGCTTTGAATTTTGGAAACATAAACCTCGTCAACAGATACAGGTGCTTTTCGAGATGATACAGGTCTGCTAATTGGTGTGGAGACTCTTTCTCGTCTTGGGGCAATCTCCTCCAATTTCTTTGTTTCTCTACGTGTTTTTGCTCCTGCAGACCTAGATGAAACGATCTTCTTTGTTTCGTGTTTCTTAGGTTTGACTGACGATTTTCTATCTTGAACAAGAGATAAAGCCTGATCCGCCGGAATCTGAGTCTGAAGTGCCTTCATTACCTCACGCTTGGTGAGTTCTTCAACTTCTTTGCCTTCAGGCGCTCGAGCAATATAATGAACATTAGCAACTTGCATGAGTTCTCTCAAAATGAGGTCTCCGCCTCTATCTCCATCAAGAAAAGCTGTAACTTTCTTTCCCCTCTTCTTTGTGAGATCGATAATTGTTTTCGGAACATGGGTTCCTTCTACTGCTACTGTATTCATTATTCCGCATTTCATGAGGTTGATGACGTCTGCACGACCTTCGACGATAATAATCTCAGAGCTACCAGTTAATTCCGGACCTGCAGGTAACCCATCCGGACCGTATTTAGATACTGAAAACTTACGACCCTTTGTTACCGCAGTAGTTATTTCTTCAGTTCCTGGAGAGATGTCTTCCTCCCATCCCTTCAAAATACTGATTGCTCTGCTCACAACTTTTCGTCTTTTCGCACCACGGATGTCTTCAAGCTTCTCTAAAATCACCTTGGCTGTACATGGCCCGACTCGATCCACTGTTTCCAAAGCGGCTGCAAGTATTGCTGTAGCGGTCTTATTGAGTGATACAGGTATCACAATCTCCCCTGTACTATTACCGCCCTGAGATCTAATAGCAATCTGAATTCTACCTATGCGGCCAGTTCGTTGAAGCTCACGTAAATCAAGATCTTCTCCAAGTAATCCCTCTGTCTGCCCGAAGACAGCTCCTACAACATCCGGTTTGTCGACCACGCCATCTATCTCTATCCTTGCTCTAATTACATATTTGGCTGTACTTTGGTCGAAATCTGTTCCTATTTTTATGCACGTCTCCTGTGCTATACTACCACGTGCCCTCGCCAATCAACCAAGTTGAATTGTGCCTGCGTTTTTCTACTACCTAGGTCTATGCCTCATGCCTATGCGTGGATTCAGTCTACCTCGACTTTCATTCTATTCCATGTCTGGAGCGTGATATGATAACCGTGATGTGATGATCCTGTGAATGATAATAGTCCTAAGACCCGCGCGAGCTCTCCCGCTTATTGCAACTTGAACATTGTCGGGGGATACGTGGCGCAAATGATTATGTGATATGATGATTTGCAAAGTACGGCTGATTGATTGCAGCGGTACTATACGAGCTGAGCTGTTTCCTCAGCGTATTTGAAGATGTCGCTACTACCATAAAACTTGACCGAAAGTTGTTGAGCTGATTTTTTACCTGTGTTGATTTCGCGCCATGTGGTAACGCTAATAAATTCTCACTCATCAAACCATATGTTCAAGAGAATAAATTTCCTTGAACATTTGCCTGTCAAGGACCGAAAGGACGAGCCACAACGGACTCGCATGATGGGGATGATTGTCCTTCAGATGAATTGTGGGTCACCCTGGTTTCGTACATTGACGGGCTGGTCGGCACCATCATTCCCAACCCGAGACAGCTCAGCGGAGCCAGATGCATTTCTGAAGCCGTGATGCTGGGAGTTAGTGTGTAGGGATACAGGTGTCGACACCTCTTTCCAAATCTGTTCTCTCTTCTATCAACAATCGATGTAAACTATCATTTCTCCTGGAATCCAATCGATTCTCCGCATCACTAGTATAATGATCTAAAATCCCTAGAAAAAAGTGTCAATATGAAGTTTAAATAAACCCTCACACCGTTGATACTTCCAGTGATTAACTGTGACGGAAGGTCCTCATCCAGATTTTTTGAAGGCTGGTAAGATTGCAGGGCGGGTTCTCAGTCTCGTGAAGAACGAAGTCCGCCCCGGCGTCAAAGTTTTGAAGATATGCCGGCTTGCTGAGGAAAAGATACTAGAGTTTGGCGCTACAGGTATTGCTTTTCCTTGTAATGTTTCTATCAACAATGAGGCTGCACATTACACTAGTCCTCATGCTGATTCAAAGATCTTTCCTGATGCAGGTCTTGTA
Organism: Candidatus Thorarchaeota archaeon MP8T_1; assembly: GCA_002825465.1. Next base: position 3,990 of record PJER01000067.1, on the reverse strand, counting down.
AAAGTGGATATAGGCGCTCATGTCAATGGTCATATTTCTGATACAGCACTTACTGTTGACTTAGATGGATCATATGAGAAGTTCATTGCTGCAGCAAGGGATGCCCTAGAGGCTGCTATCAAAACAGTTCATCCAGGGGCTCATGTAGGCGAGGTAGGAGCAGCAATCGAACGAACGATAAAGAAACACGGGCTTAAGCCAGTTCACCAATTATCTGGGCATCAACTTAGACAATGGATGCTTCATGCGGGGAAAAATGTACCCAATATTGGACAAAAAATCTCTCCTACAATGAATTTGGGAGAAACCTATGCAATTGAACCGTTTGCAACAAACGGAAATGGAACAATTAAGAGTGGGAGCATTGCCTATATCTTCTCGAATGACTGGAAGAACAAAAAGAAACTTGATCAATCGTCTCTCAGAGTAAGGAATGTGTCACGTCAGTTGTTCAAATCTCTGCCGTGGGCGTCACGCTGGTTACACGGTAGAGTTGGAGGAGTTGATGTCGATATTGCTCTCAAAACACTCCAACGAGCAGGTGCCATCCATGGCTATCCTGTGCTGCTTGAGGGAAAGGATGGCATGGTCTCACAGTTTGAACATAGTGTGTTCGTAGGAGAAGAAGGTGCAATCGTCACAACACGAAGGGATGATGAGTCACTATAGCGGGCATGGAACCGCTTAAGAGTGGTTGCTTACTTCTTCTTTGCAGGTTGGAACTATGGTTGCCAGTCCTCATCCCTCAGCACTCCGCTCAGGTGAGATTGCTTCAAAGGTTCTGAAAGAAATCCGTCAAATGATTGAGCCAAAGACAAAGATAATCAGAATCTGTGCAATGGCAGAAAATAAGATACGGGAATATGGTGGTATTCCTGCATTTCCATGCAATGTTTCCATTAATCATATTGCAGCCCACAGCACATCTCCGAAAGGTGATCGTAGTGAGGTGCCTGAATTTGGGCTGGCCAAGTTAGATATTGGTGTGCATGTAGATGGTTACATTACAGATACTGCTCTAACTGTAGATATTGATGGGACTCTTGAAGGATTCATCGCATCCACGGAGGACGCCCTTGAGGAAGCCATCGATATGATGCGACCCGGTGTGTCATTAGGAGAAGTCGGAGCAAAAATAGAGAAGGTCATAAAAGCCTACGGTCTCCGACCAATTTCTAATCTAACAGGTCATAACATTAAACGATATCAACTTCATGGAGGAAAACAAGTTCCAAATACGAAAACTCGTCGAGCTGCAATAGTTGAGGTTGGAGAATACTATGCCATTGAGCCATTTGCTACTAGCGGGATTGGAACTGTGGTTGATAGTGAATATGTCTACATTTTTGCTAATACTGGATTAGATACACAGCTTACGGGAACTACAGAGAAGCTCCGAGTTTATCTTCGTGAGAAATACGGTCCTCTACCCTTTGCATCAAGATGGGTTGGATCCTCTAGTAAGGATGTTGATATAGTCGATGAGATTAGAGCACTTATTCGAGCAAAGGCAATTCGAGGATTCCCTCTTCAAATAGAGAAGAAGGGTCGACCAGTCAGCCAGACTGAACATACAATCTTTGTGTCTGAAGAGGGTCCTGTAATCTTGACTAATAGAGTCTAAACGTTGTATTTGACTTCAGGCTCTTCTCTTACGATGTATACGCCTTCAATAGTCATCGAACTCTGACACTTTGGACACGCGTCCTCAACAGGCATTAAGACATAGTCACCTTTCTTGAAATCACGTATCTCTTTGAAGTCACAGCTACCGCAGCGTATCTCTGTCACTGTTGGCGGCGGTGGTTTCTTCTCAGCCTGTCTTCCTCCAGTAATCAAAGCAAATCCAAGGGACATGATGACAAGACCCATGAATGACCAAAGGAATGATAATGCATCAGCTGTACTCATTCCATAGAAGAGGGTGACAAAACCCACTCCAGCAAGGGCGACACCAAGTATTTTTGATACTACTCCCATTTCTTACACCTCATAGACCAATTCCAATTGAGTTTCCAATCCCTGCTAGGATGATACTATCACCTGGCTTTGTTCTCTTCAGGATAGACTCTTTTATTCGTTCGAGTACTTCAGGAATAGCATCAAGGATCTTCTTATCCATTATTCCCACAGCTGCAGCCTCGTCCTCTTTTACAACAATGGCTTCTATACCGATTCCATTCTCGGTTGCTGTCTGTTCTATAGCGTGTTTCTCGGGTCCCGGATCGCCAATTGCTGCTCCTGTTCCTTCAGAAACTCTCCCTAGCTCTTCACCCTCAAACTTTAGAGCTGCATCAATTGTAATGATTCGAGCAATCTTATTCTTATTCTTCTCGACAAGTTTTTGCACACCAAAGCCTGGCTTACCTACCGTTCCGCCTGGACCTGTTGCTCTAAGAGCATAGACAGTCCTGCCCTCTGACTCAACCACATAGTATCCAACCTCTCGTGAAATCTCGTGATTGTAGCTCTCTGGTGTAGCTCCATATGCTCTAGCAAACTTGGTCACAATAAGTGGGCCAATACCATCACCAATGGGTTTTCCCTCTGAGAAGGCTCCTATCGCATCATAGTATGCCTTTGCCAGTCTAAGAAGATCTGGCATCTGCATCTGAATCTGCATAATCATGATCTGGCTACCAGTCTTCTTTCCAAGAATGTAAAAATGCCTGACGACCCTGTAAATCAATCCTAAAACCTGTGTAACCTCGAGTGTGTTCTCTAGGTTCTGATTCATACTAACGGTTGATTCTGGAGCTAGGTCTGCAACAAACTCTTGGAACCTGTCTCTCCGTTCATCAAGCAAGTGGTCTAGTCTTTTGAGTATCCCTGCAGGATCTAAGTCCACAGGCATGATTGTGAAGTAGTCCATCCACTTGTCCAGGTCTTTAGCAATATCTTCCTCGGACTTACCATAGTTCTTGAATGTATCAATAGCAGTCTGTCGTGACTCAACAAACATTCGTTTCATCTCGGCCAGTCCCATCTCAATCTGCTTCAACCACTGCCACATCTGGAACTTGGCACCATAGAGGCTGAAGAGCATGATGAAAGCGAAGAATGCTATATTGATAATCCAACTGTATTCGTTCGTTCCGCCTAGCTGCATGTAAATCAAATCCGTCTTCTTTTGTTAGTCTTTTAATGGCTTCTATCTAAACAATTTAGGAGAAATTGCAAGAAGGAGAATGTGGCAGCTCGTGGGCTTGTCACACGCTCGCGCAATGCACATTTCCACACGACGTCCTGAGGCTTAACTTCTGAGTTCGGCCGAGTTCAGGTGTACCCTCAGTACTATGGCCGCCATCAAGAGGTTTTGTTTCTATGATTGGTTTTAAGCATTACTCTCTGACAGCTCTCTTCTCTTTGATCTAGCTTGTGACAGGAATATACTCACGTCATCATCCCAAGTCCCGTCTTCTTTCAATAATCTCTGAAAGAGATTGTGACCATAGCTCTGGAAAGTTGTAGGCCGAAGACACCTAATTGTCAAGCCATACTCGAGTCCCAGTGTAGGCAATTGTGTTGCCAAATCATAAGCAGGTGTTTCTGGTAATCTAGAGAGAAGAATGGATTGTTGCCCTCCCCCTCCGAGCATAGCTAATGTAGTTGGTGTGCATTCAAGGAATGAAGAGCATAGTGAGGCTACTTTTTCAGGAGGCCCGTGAACGATTGTGGCTAGCGAAATGAGTTTCTGGTCTGAAGCATCATAAAACAACTGAATTACACCCCGGTCTGAGAGGTTTGACAACAAGTGCTGAACCTTTCTTCTATCGAGTTCCCAAGGCGCTAGATATTCACTTCTTTCAAGACCGGACAATCTAATTCCTTCTGTCACCAAGTCTGCTACCTTCGCCTCATCCTTTGTAATTCTATAGCTATCAACGGATTTCTTGATACCAAACTTGTTTGTCATTTTCTTAATAGAAATCGCATTTCCTATTGAAGAAATGATTCGTTCTGCTGGAATCTCCCAAGTTTTCTTCTTCA
>PJER01000009.1 GCA_002825465.1 Candidatus Thorarchaeota archaeon MP8T_1 | reverse complement strand
AAGCTGGGTTGCTAAATCTGGTGGTAGACCATAAAGCATAGCATTTCGCATATCAATTGCAGTCCAGATGAAAGTCAGACCAGAACAGACTACAAGAAGAACAATACTCCATGTTCCAACAATCTTAGTATTTCCTTCCTTCTTCACACCCACATACCATAATACTGCAGACCAGAAAACTGGACCTATTATCAGCATGAGTAAGGTCCTTACAATATTGTGTTCGGCGAGCAATATGAAGAATTCACCAGGACCACTGGCACCACCTGGAATAAGCAGAGCTTCAAGCCCATCAGGATTGCCAATTTTACGTAGTAGATAATCGAGTGTTTCAAGTACAAAACCCGGATTTCCAAGAGCTACTGAAAAGAACCAAACGCCAACTAAAGATACAGCAAGGCCCCCAAAGAACATCAAAACCGAATCCAGAATATCTCGTTTGTGAGTGTTAAGTAGAGGTCCTTCCATATCACCGGTAGCCACCTTCCACTTTGCTCTAAAATCAAAGAAGTAGAGAACAAACAACGCAGTAAAGACAAACATAGGTAGGTTAATCGCAAACTGCGAAAGTAACCTCCATACCCAGAGATCATCTCCGGGAACTATTGGAACAGGAATGATCCGATTGAAAATAAATCCTGCATAACTCGATGATGTAGTGAATGCAGCTAGAATATAGTCAACGCGAATAAATTCCAGATATGTAAGTAGTGCAACTGTTGAACCAGAGAGAAAAGCAAAAGTCTCAATACCACCATGACCAATACTCTTTCGAACCATATGTCCAAAAATTCCTATAAACAACATGAATGTGAAAGGAATCCCAAGCATCAATAAAGTCCATATTACGGGAGAATATATCTCATAATTATTACTTGCACCTGTAATTATGTATTGAACTGAGTCGCCAAGTTGTGGTGGGAAAAGGAATGCGCCAAGTGTATAATTAAGAGTCGCTGCAATGATAGAACCAGTCACAGCTAAACTAACAAGTAATCCTGTACCAATCCCTGCTGCGAGATTCTGAAGTGATTGTCTAAAATTGATATGTTGCATCTTTCTTCTGGCAAAGACTATTGCATCGAATAGCTTTTTGTAAAAGACTACAGCAAAGTCCTCTGCAATTGGTAAGATAAGAATGGCAAAGATAATTGGTGGAGCTGCGTAGAGTAGACCATATATGTAATAGCTTGCTACATACATCGCTACACCAGGAATATCATAACTCAAGAAAGTCAAAACTTGGGTAAGAATAGTGTACAATGATATCAGAATATTCAGCCTGAAGAACCATCCGAGAACACCACGCATCATCTCACTACCAATATCTCTATCACCTAAATAGAGACCAGCACCTTTTGCAATTCGATTTGAAGCAGGGTAACCAAATCTGTAAATCCATGTTAGTAGAATGGTTATTGCAAGAAGGTAATTATTTACCGATGGAGCTGTTCCAGCATAGGCGTGTTCAATATATACAGTTAAACTGCCCATGTAAACACTAATCGATGGGATTAGAGTAGCTAAACCAATAATCAGATAATCTTTCCATGCATGACGCCAAGCACGTGATTGAACTTCGGGATCCAATGGTTGAGGTTCAACACCTGTGAATCTAATGTTATTCACACGGTCTCTAAAATTAGCAAATCCATCACTCTCAGGTTCTTTTTTGGTGATTTGTCGAATGATATTCTTGAATCGCATCTTTAATGGGTCTTGTAATAGTAGTTTCACTGCTAGTACAACCATTCCAAATAGAACTGCATAGAAGGCAATAAGAATCCAAGTTAGGAAGTCCTGTAAGGAAAAGGCAAATTGAAATATCATATCAGTGAAGAGTGCCCATGCTAATCCTACAGTATCAACATTAGGATCAGCCATTGTTGCAACATTATTATCAAGTGCGATTGTAAACAAGAACCATGTAAGACTCTTGAGATACATTACACCAATGAATACCTCAATGAGTTTACTCTGTCGCTTTCTAAAGAATAGAAGATAGACAAAAGTCACAATTAGTGGGGGAAGAAACTCAAAGAGAATTGTTAGAAGCGTAAGGTCTTGTAGCGCCATAGTATTCACTCCGGGCTAAATACAAATCACAACGTTCAATTTGTATCAAAAAAAGGTTCGTCGGATGTAGGATTTGCATCAATTTCAGAGAAGTTCTTCTTTCTCTCGGATAAAAGGCGATCTGTAAGACAACATAGTACAATTAGCATTAGTACTATGATAACACCAATTGGAGTTAGTATCTCAAAATCATCAAGAGAAAAATACATCATATATATGACAACTAATACTATCGCAGAAATGTAGAATAATGAGAATAGGATTGTGAATCGGCGAATAGTATCCATATTATCCATTAACTAGCTCAGAGAGAGTTAAACCCTTCTGATTGATATTCATCTGTGACTCTACAAAAATTGGTGTTATATCGAAAGTTTAAATACAAAAGAATTAGCTATTGTGAAGCATATCAACAGCGGAAGGAAAAATACCGTTAGTTGAGGTGCGTAACATGGAGATTTCACAAGAATTAGTAGACGCAATAAATGATCAGATTAATTTTGAACTATACTCTGCCTTCATCTATCTATCAATGGCAACATGGTTCGAGGAAAAGAACCTCGATGGTATGGCTCATTGGATGGAAGTGCAGTATCAAGAAGAGTTTACACATGCAATGAGATTCTATCGCCACCTTACAGAGCGTGGCGCTCGGGTTACTCTGAAAGCAATCCAAGGTCCTATGACTGATTGGGATTCACCTCATGCTGTTTTCGCAGATGCACATAAACATGAATTGATTGTCACAGAGAGGATCTACAAGATTGGTGCCATTGCTGACAAATTTGGAGACAGATCCACTCAGTCAATGTTGACTTGGTTCTACAATGAACAAACTGAGGAAGAAAAGAACACGATGGAAATTCGGGACAAGCTGAAATTGTACGAAGGTTCAATGCCTGCACTATTGCAGCTTGATACACAGCTTGGTGCAAGACCGCCAGCTCCCGCAGTCCCAGCTAGTTCAACAGCCCCATCAGTTCCAGTAGGTGCTGCAGGTCCGTAAATTCTTCAAAATTTATTCAAAAATGCCGGATTAGCTATATCCGGCACTATCTTTCTAATTTTTCCTTGATAATACTGTAAATGAGCAGTATTCGTAGGCTTCTTATGGTAGAAGTTCACCTTTTTTTCTTGTGTGAGTGGTAATTATGCTACCAGAAGAGATAGTAAAGGTAGTGGCAGATACCGTTTCAGGTATTCGAGCCAAAGGATATGTTCAAGCAATAGCAACCCATCATCGGATACAGGCAAGTCCAGGCCTGCATGATGCTCTAATGTATCTTAAGAACGAAATTGATACACTACCAAGGGTTGAAGTAAAGCTACATGAGTATCCTGCAGATGGAAAAACAACAATTGGAACATGGAAAGCAGTTCATGGTTGGGAAGCAAAATCAGGCAAATTAACTCTAATTGAACCTGAAGAGAAATTACTTGCAGATTACACAGCAGAACCGATTTCTCTTATCGCACATTCAACAACTATCAATATTGAAGCAGAGGTAGTATTCATTGGAAAAGGATTAACGTCTGATGATTACGAGGGAAAAGATGTCAAAGGGAAGATTGTCCTCACAGAAGGATTGGCAAGAATGGTGCACCAAATTGCATGTGGCAAAATGGGAGCAGCTGGCCTTCTTACCTTCGTACCACCATCAGACAGAGACGAGATTGCAGACCTGCGACGATATGATGCAATCTGGCCAGATAAAGCAGAAGAGGCAACCTTTGGATTTTCTTTGACTCAAGCAGATGGTTTGAAATTAAAAGGAATGTTAGATGAAGGTAAGACAGTAAAAGTGAGAGCCCAAGTTGATGCTTCTCTTAAAGAAGGTAAAATCGAAGTCCTTTCAGGACTTATTCCTGGAGAAGATAAAACAAAGGAATTCTGGGTTGCAGCACACATTTGTCATCCTAATCAAGGAGCAAACGATAATGCTTCAGGTAGCGGTGCAATCATGGAAGCCTTAAGAGTTATTTCTCAACTGATTGCAGAAGGAAAAATACCAAAACCAACTTACTCAATCCGTTTTCTATGGATGCCTGAGTGGTCAGGAACCATCTACTTCATTGATAGAGAGAAAGCAGCTTTGAAAGGTTGTATGGGAATGCTCAACATGGATATGGTTGGAGCAGATCCAGCAAAAGCAGGCTCATCACTTCATCTCTTAAGAACACCATTCTCTTTGCCAACCACATTGAACAATGTGGTTCGCTATTGGTGCGAAGCTGAAGCGAAACGAAAAGATGATAGAAGGGAAGGTGGTACAATGACACCACTCCCATTCAAGTTTGATAGATACAGTGCAGGTAGTGATCATTTCATGCTGACTGACAGCACAGTAGGAATTCCAGCTGTAATGTTAAATCAAGATCCAGATAGATTTTATCACACATCAACAGATACTATAGAAAAAATCGATACGCGACAAATGGGCTATGCCTCAAGAATTGCTGCACTCACATCACTCTCGATGGTTTTGCCCAAGCATGTGTATGAAGAAACCATCCTGACTCTAGCAAGGAATGAGTTCGTTGAACTAATGCAAGCAGTCTCAATCAACGGAGTGACCGAACTGTCTCGTTGTCTTGGAGACCCTGAAAAAATATATCCAAGAGTTCTACGTTGGCTAGGACTTGCTCATGATTTAGGCCAAGCAACCCTTGACAAAGCAGTATCCGAGTGGTCTCTGATTGCAGAACAAGAAGCCATCAGAAATGCGCTGAAGACCAGTCTTCAAATGGCATACACTACTGAGATGGTCATTGCAAGAAAGGCATACGAAGGGGCATGTGCAGAAGTAGGTCTTGAAGCCATGCAAGAAGATGATATAGTTCTAGATCCTCAAAGCTTTGGACTAGAAATCAAACGTAAGTATGAACATGCACTAAGTCCGACATTTCTCCTCCAACAACTTGGAGACAAAGCTGCAAAGTATGCAGAGATGCATGAGCAAGATCCAAATTCAGGGAATAGATTAGATGAACTTCTTAACATGTCAAAAGATTGGACATCACTCGATTCCATATGGGATATGCTTTGTTTCCAATTTGATGATATTGAATCGGGAGAACTCCTGAAGATTGTCAAAGATTTAGTAGAAGCAGGAATTATTGAATCTAGGAGTGTGTAGTTCCTGGGAAAGGACCAATGGTTGTACAACGAGGTCGCTTTCTCAGGTTCCTTTGACCATCTGCATGAAGGACACAAGCATATACTAAGAAATGCATTCAAGATAGGACAACATGTAGTGGTTGGATTGACTACAGATAAGATGCTTAAGAAGAAATCCAAAAAGCATCTCATTCAATCATATCAGGAACGATATAACACACTTGAGAATTTCATCAAGACCGAATGCGAAATCGAAAGATGTACTATCATCCCCATCGAAACGAAGGAAGGTGGTGGAGATAAGATGGAAGATCTTGAAGCACTTATTATTTCAGATGAGATCGGTGTTGTACAAAATGCGTTTGATATCAATCAGATGCGAATTGATAACGGTCTGAAACGATACCATATCATTATCATACCTCGTGTTAGGACACTAGATGGGAGACCTCTATCATCATCCCGAATTCGTGATGGAGAAACATTTGATCCTAGTACGCTCATTTACTAGGAAACTGCATGAATTCCAAATAGAGTCGTTTGAACTCTTCTTCCAAAGTAAGTTCGATGTAATTCAAATCAGGAACTAGTTGCTCTACCTTTTTGCGATATGATTCAATGAGTAATAACCTAGCTCCTTCTATGGCACTGTTAGGATTCTGGATGATTTTTGCATTCTCGAATCTAGGAAACATTCCAATTCTATAAAGATCTTCAACATCGAGGTCAGAACCAAAGACACCTGTCAGAAGTACTTCATGCACATCTTCAGCTTTTCTACCAGCCAACTTCAACACCATCTCTATTACACCACGAATTGCTGCTTTAGATTGCTGAAGCATTCGAATATCTGGTTGAGATACAAAGATATCCTCACCTGTTTCAGTTGTGCCTCCAGATGCAAGGATGTACTTGACCACACTTCCTTCCAATGAGAGCCACTTTGTTTTTCTATTTCGGTCAAAAGATCCTCGTGTTAATAGAAGACCAGCATTAAGTAGAGCAGCCATTGCTGAAACTGCTCCAGTGCCACAAATTCCTTCAGGTTTCCTATCACCAATCACAGTAATATTTGGAGCAAATGATATCGGGTCAATTGCTACTTTGCTAATCGCTCCTTCTTCACCAGCCATTCCACATGCAGTAGCCCACCCCTCAAATGCGGGACCAGAGGCACCAGATGCAATCCAGATACCAAGAGGTGTGGTTAGAGAGACCTCAGTATTTGTACCTACATCTATAGAAAGTCGAATCTCATCATTGTCTAAAAATCCACTTGCAATGAGAACTCCAACTGCATCCGATCCTACAAAAGATTCAACGATTGGGGGAGAATAGCATCGAGCATTTTCTAAGAATCCTAATCCCACTTCTGTACATTTCAAAAGAAGTGATTCTTTGTTTGTTGCAATATACGGAGGTCTCGAAAGAGTATTGACAGGAAGGTCGAAGAAAAGATGATGCATCACAGTATTTCCAACGACCGTGACATCAGTGATTCTTGATGGTTTAATAGACTGAGATAGCAATACATTCTCGATGCCTTGTCTAACTGCATCTCGTACCAAGTCAATAAGGATACGGCGACTAAAATCATTACGTAGTGAATAGCTAACACGAGTCATAATGTCAGCACCATAATGGAATTGAGGATTTCTTAGAGTTGATTCCTGAAGAACACTACAATCATCAAGTCTAACAAGATGTATTGTGATATTCGTAGTTCCAATATCAACAGCAATCCCATACTGATTTTGATCTGACACAGGATATCATCCCGATGCTTGTATTGTCTACCGAACAATCATAACTGGACAAGCAGCATTCTTAGATACCTTATCACTAATTGAGCCAGTGAATAAACGTTTGATACCACTGACACCTCGAGAACCGATTATGATTAGATCTGCGCCTCGTTCGGTGGCAATGTCAATTATTCGAATAGCTGGATCTCCATGTGAGATCATGTCGATGACTTCACAACCACAGCGAGTTGCCAGTCGCTTTGCTTTTTCTAAAATGTCCTCCCCTACTTTCTGTAACGATAAGAAGGGTTGATCTGAAACAGTATCGTGATACGGTGTGGCTGATACAACCATTGGTACAACATGCAAAAGGACAATTTCTGCACCCAAAATTGGACCCATCGCACAAGCGTAACGGATTGCTTTATCCGAATGTAATGAGCCATCCACTGCAACAAGGATGCTCTTAATTGCGAGACGTTCTTCTGTTTCGCTCATTAATCAACCTCTCTCGAATTTCATTGTCTATCGGCCTTATCTCTCTTACGCAAGATTCACTCAACTGCTGCGAGTGAAAGACCCTTATTCAAAAATGTAGGGAATTCATTCCAGGAGAAAATCATAATGGACCTCAATAAAATCAAAACTGAAGAAGATGTGATCAAGGCAACTCTTGAAATCAAAGGATACACAGAATTTGATAGCAGAGTCTATGCTGCTACATTCAAAATCCCAAAAGGGAAAATCAGCACATATGGAAGAATTGCAAAGATAATAGGTAGTCCAAAAGCATATCGTGCAGTAGCGAATTCCCTTCACAAGAATCCACTTTTCCCCGTAGTCGCATGTCATAGAGTTGTAAAGGAAGATGGCAGCTTTGGCGGAGATAGAAAACGAGCTGAAGGTAGATGTCAGCATTGTATTGAAGAAGGAGTCCCAATAATCAAAGGTAAAGTGACAATGCACAAAGACATTATCTTTGGATAAAGATACATCATAAATGACTAGAATTTTCTTGTGAGTCTAGGATTTCATAGAGGTAAATTGTGCAGACCCTTTTACAAGTTTCCGTAGAGTAGGGACTATCTCATCTCTACCAATTCGAACTTGGTCCATTGAGTCACGGTCTCTAATTGTCACAGTTCCATCTTCAAGTGTTGTGTAATCAATAGTCACACAGAATGGAGTACCAACCTCATCCTGTCTTCGATATCGTTTTCCAATTGAACCACTAATATCGAACTGAGATATGAGACCAGAATCCACGATCTCTTCGAAGATTTCCTGAGCAGGATCTTTCAACTCATCTTTACCCATCAATGGAAATACAGCAACTTGAATAGGAGCAACTTCTGATGGAAATTGCAACCAATCTGTGTCACGGTCTTTACTCTCTGGTCTAAAGGAATTATCAATCAAACAGTAGAGCGGCCTCTCGATACCAAACGCAATCTCAAGAACATTGGGAACTACTGGTTGCTTGTTTACCTTCACATGCAACTTCTCTTTTGAGAATTCTTGGTGACGAGTGAGATCATAATCACCTCTATCATGAACACCACAACACTCCACCCAACCAAAACTATCAGTGTGAACTTCAATATCCCAAGCATCTTTTGCATAATGAGCTCGCTCAGTGGGCAAATGTTGGCGCAATCTCATCTTTTCTTCAGAAAAGCCCATTTTTCTGAAGATATCATAAGCAATGTAGACACACCACGCATAAGCAGGTTTTTGGAAATGACCTTTCTTGAAAGCCTCAGACATCTTCATTTTGGTAGTATCTTGATTTCCTTTCTCTTGTATCTGGTAGGGAAGAAGTGGAAGTTCCTTGTCTTTTATTTCCTCGAACTGTGGCCAGTTCATTTCATCCTCTTCTAGAATAAAGATTTGCCCTTCTGTTTGAGTGAATTCTCTCAGACGGAGCATTCCTTGACGAGGTGAAATCTCATTTCTGTATGCTTTGCCAATCTGAAATACAGACATTGGAAGTTTGTCTCTGAAGAATGTCAGAAACCGTCTGAAGAGAAGGTATGTGGTTGTAGCAGTCTCAGGTCTTAGGTAAGCATCTTCCTTTAGACCTAATCGCGTTTTCATCATTAGATTGTAAGTCTCGACGGGACCTAACGCGCTCCTACAGGAAGCGCACACAATTCCTAGCTTGCTGATTATTTCAGATAGTTCATCGACGGATTTACCAGTGATGTTTGTACCAGGTGCTTGTTCTTCAATGAGATTATCTGCACGATAGACTTGGTCACATTTAGTGCACTTTGCAACAGGGTCAATGAAACCATCGAGGTGGCCTGAGGCTTTCCAGACAGCTTCAGGTGAGACTGTTGGACATTCGACTTCCCAGAAGTTCGCACGAACAAATGAGGTGCGAATGGCATTCTCAAGTCGATTCTTCAAGAGTTTTCCTAAAGGACCAAGGTCATAGAATCCAGAACTACCTCCGTATATTTCGGGGCTAGGACCCCAAAAGAAACCTCTATTCTTGGCTAAACCAGTAATGACATCACTAAAATCTCGTTCTGAACTCATGGTGCTCAACTAATCAGCAACGTCGCTAGTATGAGAAATAAACCCTATGGTTCTTGACATATCTGATGGAACTTAATCAAATATACTATCCAGACCAACCCGATCACTTCCGTCAATAGGTTCTGGTCGAGCACCAACATCTCGTACAAAGAGGTTACCTTCAATATAACCAAAAAGTCTACCAGATATCAATGACTTCTTAATGACATCATGGACAAATTCTACATCAAGACCTGTCTCTTCACTAATTTCAGAAAAAGTCACTTCTTTTCTAACAGCTGCAATATCTATTACACTTTTGTAGTGATTATAGTATCTAGTCGAACTTGGAATCCGGAACAGACCAATCATTGATAGAAGAATACCAACCACGAGGATAAAAACAAACAATGTGTCAAAAATGGAATTGATAGTAGGAGCAATGAGATACATTACAAATCCAACAATCATAGCTGGGATTCCAAACAACATCAATATGCATGGATCAATTCCTTTCTTAGGATAAACCGTCATAGCAATCACTCCCCATCCATAGTAAATAGACCAGTCTGACCTCTTGAATATCGAGGTCGTCCAGCTGTATCACGAACGAAGAGATCACCTTCGATATATCCAAAGAGGAATCCATTCATCAAATATCGTTCAAGGGTATAACGAACATATTCATGATCAAGGCCGGTTTCCTGACTGATTTCGTGAATAGTGACTTCTTTCCTTACAGCTGCAATTCGCAGGATGCTCTGGGTTCTCGCATTTTCCGTTCTTGCACCTGGTACTAACACAAGCCCAATTACAAGGAAGACTGCTCCTCCATAGAGCAGAATAGTTGAAATTGTATTGAAAAATGAATCAGAAATAGGTGGGAACGCAAATGTAAACATTACACCCATGAGTAACATCATCCCACCGCACATAGTTCCTAAACATGCACCTATTCCTCTACCAGTAGCCACCGACATATGATTGTCATGTAATGAAACAAAATAAAATTGTCTTAGGGACATTCTTTTATGGAACGTTTGGTGTACTTCTACAACGCTGTGGAGGTCTCATAGTGGTCGAAGATTCAAAAATGACAGGATTTTACAAATTGTCACGTGAAGAGCGTGTCAAGAAACTCATGGAAGTCACAGGTCTTGGAGAAGAAGATCTGGGTCCGATGATTGATCCAGGTAAGGTCGATTTAGAGGTGTTAGACCATATGATTGAGAATGTAGTTGGTTCAATGACCTTACCTCTAGGGATAGCTACAAACTTCAAAATCAATGGAAAAGACTATCTCATTCCCATGGCAATTGAGGAACCATCAGTAGTAGCAGCTGCAAGTAATGCAGCTCGTATGGCGAGAGACCTCGGGGGATTCACAGCAACAGATACAGGACCACATATGATTGCACAGATTCAGACTGTAGAGGTTCCTACACCATTCGAGGCAAAGAATAGAATATTGGAAAAGAAGAAGGAACTAATTGAACTAGCAAATGAGCAAGATCCCATTCTTGTGAAATTTGGTGGTGGTGCGCGAGACATCAGAGTGCGGATTTTTGATTCAAAGGCAGGACCAATGCTTGTGTGCGAACTAATTGTCAATTGCGGCGACGCGATGGGTGCTAATGCAGTTAACACCATGGCAGAAGCACTTGCACCAAGGATTGAGAAGATAACTGGTGGAAGAGTGATTCTCAGAATTCTATCAAATCTTGCAGAATTCAGATTAGTTCGTGTCAGAGCAACCTTCGATAAAGAACTTCTAGGAGGAGAAGAAGTTGTTCGTGACATCATCGCGGCCTGGGCTTTCGCAGAGGCGGATCCCTACAGATGTGCAACCCACAATAAGGGAATTATGAACGGAATCGATGCAGTTGTTGTGGCAACTGGAAATGATTTCAGAGCAATTGAAGCTGGAGCACACAGCTATGCTGCGGTTGATGGCTACAGTTCCTTGACAAAGTACGAAAAAGATACTGACGGTAATCTTGTAGGATCAATTGAGATTCCTATGGCTGTGGGACTTGTTGGGGGAGCAACAAAGGTTCATCCAGTAGCAAGGGCAAGCGTCAAAATTCTAGGTGTTAAGACAGCTGTTGAATTAGCCCATGTAATAGGAAGTGTTGGACTTGCTCAGAATCTAGCTGCTCTTAGAGCCTTAGCTTCTGAAGGAATCCAAAAAGGGCACATGGCTCTTCATGCTCGCAATGTTGCATCAACAGCAGGGGCTCGTGGTGAACAAGTAGATATCATTGCAGAAAAACTTGTCAAAGAAAAGAATGTGAAGGTCGAACGAGCGAAAGAATTGCTTGATGAATTGACAAAATGACCACATCTGCTTGTCGATTTTCAGAACACCTACATCGGCACAACATATTTGTGCAGCACAGACGACAATTTGATACACTACTCAAGCTGAGAGTATATCATGTTGAGAATTTGAGGTCGAGATAAATGGAAGACGAATGCAGTCAATGGGAACGTCTTGCTAATGAATTCCTGGAAACGGAGAATTACTATCAGGCAGCAAATCAATTCAAACAGGCAGCTGCATGTTATCTCGATCGTGTTCACGAAATGACCAAGCTTGCAGCAGAATATTACCACATGCATGCTGAGGAGAGTGTGGAAAATGATGATCACAAAGCCGCAGCAACTGCATATTTAGAGGCGGCGACTCAATATAGGCAAATTAGTGATTTTTCAACAGCACTCACTCTTTATGAAAACGCTGCAAAGGAAGCATTACTTGAGCGTATGACTGAGACAGCAGCTCAAGCATATCTCTGGGCAGCTTACTCATGCCATAAGACTGGAAATACTGAGTACTTCCTCACCGCAGCCCAGAATATGGGGAATCTATACGACAAAGCAGCTGAGAAAGCCATTGATAATGGGAATGCCGAACGAGCTGTCATAGATTTATCTCTGGCAGCTATGGGCTTTGCAACTATTGAGAAAATGGAAAAGGCCAGAGAAAGAATTGAGAAGGCTAAGAAGATAATAGGACGGACTCGATGGGACTGGTTACAAACACTTCTTGATTTCAGCGAGAATTTGGCCAATAATAATCTAGATGATGCAGACGATCTTCTTAAAGTCTTTAAAGAAGAGGAAGCAATCCAAGAAGTGATGGGAGCTTGTTTGAGCATTAGAGAAGATGCAGAAAGGAAGAAATTAAGAACATAGAAAATTACCCAACTCTCACCATTGATGTTTTAAGGACTTCCTGACCTGTTCGACCATCTACTGCATGAACTGTAACAAGTTCTTCACCTTGACTAATTGCTCGCACATAGATTTGGAAGCGGATACTATCACCACTACCAATGAAATTGACAGTTTTTTCCTCACTACCAAGAGAGAGTTCTAACCCATCTGATAGCTCTATCTTGATGACAATATGATCTGCAGGACCATCACCTTTGTTCATGAGTTCAATCTCGAAACCTGCTTCATCACTTAATGTGCATGAAACCCTTTCAGGTGATACTTTGAGTTCCAAATCTGAAGGTGCTTTTTCAATATTGAAGTTAATGGTGTTACTATGTTTGTGGACGAGTACCTTATCACCTTCAAGAGTGATTGTGTAAGGACCGATGACTCCAGAACCACTCAATACTGGAGTGAACTGAATCAACCAAGACTCCTCTTTTGAAGGTGACCGCTTGAAATCTGGCTCGTTTGCCATAATAACACTGTTCGACAGAGAAACTCGATGGTCAATGACATGCACCTCTGCAGGACAGTTGTATTGTAATTCAAGTTCGATTGGAGATTTCACAGGTACATCTTTTGTTGATTTACCAGCCCAATCCAGAGTGACTTCTGTATCAATAGCTAATCGAACAGAATTCACAACGAAGTTAACAAGTGGCTCAACGATTGGTACTGATTTTACACTACCTGCAACTTTTTCGAATGTATTCTTTTCAATTTCAGAACCATCACAAAGAATAGAAACGCACAACTTAGATAACTCATACGTTGCATCAGGTTTCTTATTGGACTCAACAAGCCGTTTCTCAGCCTTACGCATCAAATTAGTTGCAGTACCGAAATTCCTTGCTCCTAAATATGCAATAATTGCTACACCTAGAGCTCTGCTTGATTCTCGGTATTTCTTCTCTCTATGAAAGTGATCAGATGCTTCAGAATAAAGATTACCACCTTCATCATACCTTCCCTCTTGAATTAGACACTCTGCTGCTGAGATTTTAAGCTCTCCACAATGAGTGTGATCATTCATTTCTAATGCGCAATAGGCTGCTTCTCTGAAATACTTGACAGCAAAATCAATTTCCTCTTCTTCAAAGAAAATCCGCGCAGCTTTTTCATATGCAGTACATGCATATTCTGGATAGCCATCCTCAATCTCATCCAGAGCCTTTTCTACAAGTTTCTTTGCTTTCTTCAACGGGTCAGATTTTAAAAACTTGAACATTTTTACTGTCCTCTCTTTGCCTCAAGACATCATTTGTGTAATGTGAACCCGCTATATCGGTTTCGGATGAAGGTCAAATCAGTGGTCAATCTACCAGATTCAAAAGGGCTGTTGTACACATGCAGTGTGTGAAGAAAATGACTTCTCAACCATACTACTGGACTGACTCGCACAAAGATGAATTTGATGTACAAGTCATTTCAATTGTTGAAGTAGATGGAAATCACTTCATGCAAATTCAGGAGAATGTAGTAAAACCTACAGGAGGAGGACAAGCAGGTGATCGAGGAATCATTTCAATTGACAGTGAGGAGTTTAACTTCATAGACACTATTCTTCATAATGACGATATTGTTATGGTCATGAAGAAATCGCCAATTGATTTCAGGGGAAAAGCTACATTGCAGATCGATATGGATTGGCGAAAAGCGATGATGGCAAATCATACTTCAGAACACATTTTTGTTGGATTGATGAAGAAGAAATATCCAGAGATAGAGCTAGGTAGAATCTGGGTAGATGGTATCCATGGTACTATTGTGCTTGAGGGCAAGGTAATACCATTTGATGATATTATGACAGTCGAATCTAAAGTCAATCATATGATACAGAATGAAATCGATGTTAAAACACAAATCGTTTCAGCTGATGAAGTAGATGCCTCTGTTAGAGCCAGAGAAGGTGTCACATCAAAGAACGATGTGATCAGATTGGTAAATGTAGGTGATTTTGATAGTTCAGCTTGTGCTGGAATCCATGTATCTAATACAAGAGAGATTGGAATTTTCAAGGTCATAGATGTGAAAGAAACAGATGGAAATACCTACATCGAATTTGTTACCGCGAGTAATGCAATTGATAGAGTCTCAAAAATTTATAATATGGCCTTAGAAAGAAAGTATACCTATCCCTATGAGATAGAGCAGTTAGGAGCTATTCTAGACAAATCAAAGACATTACAAGATTCATATGAAAAAGCAACAGAGAAGATTCTACAACTACTGAAGGAAGGACCAAACAAAGAGAATCTGAATGGTGTAACCTTTTGGTATGAATATCTCCCCGGGGTTGAGGTCTCAACTATACGTCATCTCATGAAAGAGTTGAATATGGATGAGCCTTCGCTAACTCTCTTTCTGACATCAGGAAAGAAGACAAACATAGTAGTATGGACAAAAGGAATGCCAAAAGACACTTCATTTTACATTGCAAATATAATTCAGGATCTTGGAGGAAAAGGAGGAGGAAGTGCTGAATCCTATACAGGAGGTTTTGCCGAGTCTCCCAATTCTGAAGATCTTTTCCTGAAAATTGTTGAAAGAGTCAGAAATCGAATTCAAGAGTGATACATCATTTTAGTCCGAATTTTGGAGCAATTTCAGTCCAGAATTTTTTCACTGCCCACGGAACAGCTAGGAACTCTTCTCTGAAACCATCGAAATTAAGACCTTGAACCATCATCTCTTGAGAGGAACCAATCTGATTATGTTCCAAATCAAAATCATAACACACCTCAGCATATTTGCGATTGGCGAGCAGTAATTCGATGAAGACCTTCTCACGATTATCAGGAGTAATATCAGAAAGGGGATATATGTCAGTGTGGATTTGAATCCATTTTTCACCTGGTTGAACGTATATAGTATATTGGAAAGCATCCTTGTCATCAGGAGTCACTGTCTTTCCATCCTTTCTCTCGCTGAACACCAATTCAAAATGGCTATTTTTGGAGTTCCAGGTGTGTTTCATATCTAGTAGATTCAAATAATCTTCAATCTGACCCTTGATATCGACCATTTTTCAGCACTCGTAGAGTGAGCATATAATCTACGATTTAAGGGTTTACAAAGAAGTGACTGGAAAGGATGTATTTTCCCAATGAATCTGGAAGACTGACATTGTATCTCGGCCGCACACTACGTTATCCTCTAACGTTACTGTATAAATTCGAGTGAAAGCATCTTCTGGAATGAAAACACGCCAGTATAGAAACAATTCATCGAAGAACACAAAGTAATTACAACCTTGATCATAGAGGTATTGCACCTTGTCTCTTGTTGTCATATCACCATGAACGATTTCTGGAGAGACCAATCCAGCTAGATCGATTATTCTTCTGTTTGAAAAGAAGCGGAGAGCCCCTGCATCATGAATGGCAAAGACAGCGTCAGGAGGAGTATTCTCATCTAACCAAGATCCAATATGAACTTGCATATCATTGATGTTGCCTGCAGCTTTTCCATAGTTCGTTGCTTGCCATACATAATGTGGTGTCAAAGGTACTATAATGACAAATAGAAGTAAGAAAATTCCTGTAGCGTTAATTGAAAATTTATCAGCTACTTCTAAGATGGTGGTAAGAATAAGTCTGAAGATTATCCCAGCAGATATAATTGCAACTATAATGAAGATATCAAAGATGGGTACAAGATATCTTGCATTGTTAATTAAAGATGCATAGGGCGTTGAAAGACGATAAAGTACAGTGAGAATTACAGGAAACAACCAAGCAAAAGGTTTACCCTTTACTATAAGAATAACACCTAGAAAGACAGCAACTGGAATGAAGGGCATTTCACGGACAAATATTCCCCACCAGATATCCCACGCTTCTATCTCAGTTGGGGTTGGAGGATGAACTTTTGCATAGAATGTATCAGGGAGAGGGTACCCTGTTGTAGATAGACACTGTAGAATCCAAGGCAAAACCACAATTACAGCGAATATTCCGGATAGAAGGAAAAGACCCCATCTCATCCTAGTGAATTTCCCTCGGTAACCAAGTATTAAGATCCTTATTGGAATGCATACCAATACTATGATTCCTTCTGGTCTTGAAAGATATGCAATTCCTGCAACTACACCAAGTAGAATATCGTATTTTGCTTCTTCCTTATCCAACATCCAAATAGAGAGAAGAAGAACAAAGACAAAAAGAGGAGTCTCCATACCTGACAACATCAGCCAAGTATTGCGTGGAATTATTGCAAATCCAACCATTGTAAGAAGACCCCATCCGGGATGTTCGAGATAATTTGTTGCCAGTCTTCCAGCAATGAAAGTAGAACCTATGAAGAAACCAATGGAGATTATGTAGACTCCCCAAACAATTCCAAATTGGTCAGAGGTGAAGTAGAATATTGATGATAGGATGACTGACCAAAGAGGACTGGTAGACCCGGTGCTTGGAAATCCGGTTGAGTATTCCCATGGGTGACCTTCAAAGATAGTACGAGCAAATTGAACATGAATCCAGGAATCATCTAAAGTCAGACCAGGGTCTGAAATTGTTAACATTGTTGCAAGATAATAGATACAACTCGTAAGCGTGATGACAGCAGCGAAAATGAAAAGTAGCAAATCTTCTCTGTGCTCAATAAGTTTCCTAGTAATAGCTAGATTGTGAACTTTTGCATCAGACTCTTGGTCCTCTGTGCTAATCCTACTCACCAACCTCATAATTACAGAGATTAAGGCATATTTGTACTTTCTCCGAGGTTTTACTTTCGGTTATCTCCCGAGGACATAGTTGTTCATTTGAATGAAATAGTTGTTGCAAGAAGCAACTTAGGTCAGTGAGTTAGTTGTTATGTAGGTCCACCTTCACCCGGGGGTATGCAAGATGGCTCTCGACCAAGTTCAAACGACTCAATTACAATTTGACCAATCAGTCACGAGTAGGCAGCTAACAGCATTTAGTCCTCCCGGCATTGTTGTTGAAGCTGCAAAATATCCTGTTCTCATGGCTGGAATCTTGGCTTCTACTGAACCCTCAGAATTTCTCTCAATTTTTGATCATCCTGAGGCTTGGGTGGGGCTTGATCGAGAAGCCATCCTAGCAATGCGCAAGAGCTTGTACAGATTTGCTATACCTATTGATGCAAGAGCATTGGAACCAAAGGATATTGTGGAAGTATTCCAGAAAATTGCACTCTCTGTCAGTCCAGTTGCAATTGAAGTTGAAACAGCAGAGCTACCTCTGAAAAGGTTAAGCCCAATGGGAGGTCAACTTCCAGTGAGCTCTTGTGTAAACATCAAGTCGTTAGAAATCATGTCTGAACCCGAGATAAGTCGAGTTGCCAAAAGAATTACTGAACAAGATATCCCAGCTGCAGATGCTGCATGGAAGCTTTTAGATTACGAATATACTCTAGATCAAGTTGCAAGATTGATGTCAGTTGGATTACTTGGTAAACTGGATAATAGGAGGTTCGTTCCTACGAGAGGTGCCTACAAAGCAGTCATCGACGGATTCGTCAGTCATAGTCTTATAGAATTGACTGACAAAGACAGATTGAGTTCCTATAGTATTGGGACATCTGAGTTATTCGGAGAGAATTTTACAATATTAGCACAACCTGGTGAACCAAAGGTCGACTATGTTCGACTTGAAAGAACTAATGATGGATTACAACAAGGAGCGAGTATTCAGGGTATCAAAAATCAAACCACTGACTCTAAGACGTCGGTTTTCGCTGACCATGCAAGATTCTCAGGATATTCGGATCTGGTGAAGAGAAAAGAAGCTGCTCATCTGACAGTGTTTCATTTCTCAAGAAATAGTAGCAATAGTATCTTCGGTCCATGGATTGTAAGAGCTGGTGTACGTGCAGCACTTGAAACAGACCAAGTCGAACTTGATACAAAAGAGAATGCATTGATGGTTCTCAAATCATTTCTTGCTCCAGATATTTCAGTATGGACTCAAAATAATCCTATCCTTGATGGTTTTAGTGGAGCGTTCAAGGTTGTAGAGAATTCTTCTCCACTTAATCGATTCTAAAAAAGAAGGAGAGGCAGAGCCTAAGCTCTGCTCTATACTTGTTCTTTAGCTTCTTTACTGGATGCGCCTTTGTACATTAAGACTAACCCAATTATTGAGAGTAATCCGCCTGATACTAAACCGCCACCAGGAAGTATTGGACCAGCAACTATTCCTAGATCAACTAACATTCCAGTAGCAAGTAAAATGAGAGACACACCTAGAAGGAGCATTATTAATCCAAAACCGATACCACCTGCACGGAATGCCATAGATCGAGGATACTTGCTCTCGATAACATACCCAGTCGGTGCTGAAACTGAGGCTTTGTACTTGTTATTGCCATACCTATACTCTAACTCCCAAACAGGAACATGTATGAGAAAAGTCTCTCCAACATTGATGTTGTCGTTTCTCTGCTCAATCTTGTCAACCTCTTTGAGAATGAGTTGAGTCTGTCTATCAATTGCTTGTTGACGAGCCAGTTGTTTTGCCTGTTCAACACTGATGTTACTGTGCAGGACCTTTCCTTCAAACTCCTCAGCATGTGCATGACTGAAGAACTCCTTTGCCCGAGTAGGGATAGGATGGTGTCGAACATCCTCATCGATGTCCTTTACTCCTGCTATGTTAATCTCATGACGTCTGGTAAACTGACCTGACTCAGGTTTCCAGAAGTATTGGAACCTCTTGTACGCTCCTCGGTACTGCGGCCATTCATCATGGAAAGTCGCATCACGTCCGAGTCCATGATATGTAGTATCTGCATCAACCCTGCTAATCCAGAACGGATACCAAATCTGTTCTGCTTTCAAGAAGTGAGCAGATGTTGCCAAATCATCGGGAACACCAAGTTGCTTTGAAACCCAATCAAGAAGGGTGGTCTGTGCTTCACTTTGGTCATAGTGAACCCTAATCATATAATGATCTGTGAACTTGACTCCTTCCACCGATTGTGCAGTTCCGCAATATGGACATACTAGTAGGAGATCGCCAGGTCCAGCTTCAAAATCTGCATCGCAAAAATTACACCTTGCCATTTTTTTCACCCCTTCTTGGTACGTTGAGTCATTATCAACACCCTAAATCCAAAGAATGTCATGATGATACCTAAAATCGTAGCAAATCCACCTATCAAGAACAAAGGAAAACCTGTATCCTCAGGCAAATCAAGACCCATCAAGAAATATTCTGCACCAAATCCAGCGATAATGATGCCGATGAGACCCATCAGTGTCCACATAATACGTTGACCTTTAGTTATTGGAATTTCTCCCATGACTACTTTACCAGAATGGCCATCAATTGCAGCCTTGTACAAGTCACCTTGGAACTTGTATCTGATCAAGGAGAAGGGAGCCTGCATATAGGTCGTGCCTCTTACAGCAGTAGTAGTACGACAATCAAAGAGCTCTGTTAAGCCACTTGCTGCTTGTGCTCTATGGTTATCAGCTACTCTTCCATGAATTGCTTTCTCAAATTCCTCTTGCCCAATTTCTGCATTCAGCATCATCGGGTCAAGATCTTTGATAGATTCAAAGTTGTAAGGTACACCTTTCTCAGGTTTTACATCTTTTAGATAGTCCTCGAGACCATAGAATCTTGCACCTTTCCTCGCAAGTAGTGGCTCGTGAGTGTCAGTATGCAATTCCGATTGAACAGGTACGTAACCTGGTTCATAGTCTGTATAGGTTTCAGTTCGAGTATTTCCATCAGAATCACGAACTGTCCTAGTTTTCTGAACGGGTACTTGAACGGTCTTGTAACCCTTGTAGTACGAATCAGCCTTGACTTTAGCTGTCCATACTGGAACATAGATTAGTTTATTCTCAACAACTTGACAGTCTTTGCATAGAGACTTGTTCATTCCTTTATTTTTGTCAAGAAACTTCATGAATCCTGCTTTTCGTGCTTCAGCATCTACAGCAGTCTGCATCAAGTGGTCACCAATCGCTTTCCCTTCAATTGTGGTTGTACTACCACAATATGAACAAGAGATTACAACATCGTCGGGCCCGATCTTAACATTACCATTGCAAACGGGACATTTGAACATGTCAGCCGCCGGTGCTTCAGAACCCATTGTCAAACTCTCCAGAGTCTGTATCTGAAGAATGATTGGTTGTTATAGCCATTTAAGACTTCGTCAAATGGACATCTACTCGAGAAATGGTACTTCTTGCACTTGTTCTTGCTCAATGCAACCCTTCCTACTCTCAATAATGAAGAAAACAATAACAAGTATCGCAAAACTAATTCCAATTAGAAGATTGGGAAGTGATGTGATCAGCACATCAAAGCCGGTGTGAATTGGCACAGGTCCTCCAAAGATAGCTAACCAGAT
Organism: Candidatus Thorarchaeota archaeon MP8T_1; assembly: GCA_002825465.1. The sequence goes on along the minus strand of PJER01000009.1, from coordinate 64,146 downwards.
TGTGCTAGATAGAATGTTTCGAACAATATAGAAGATGGCAAATATTATGAGAAAACCCCGATTCGTACTTTTGTTACGAATTGCAAGTAAAGCAAGACCACCAATGATTGCTATTCCATATCCTAGAGTTATGATAGATTGGGAATAAAATTCAGCAGAATATATTCCAAGATCAAATGATAATCTAATATAGTAATAGCTCCATAAACGAGAAAGAATGACCATAAGTGGATAGACAATTCCGAGTTTAGAACCTTTCATAGCAAAGATTGCGACAAATCCAACAGAAACAAAGATAGCATAAAAGAAACCAGTTGCATTAACAATATTCCAAGCAGTATAGATTGATAATATATGTGAAAGCTCTGCACTAAGAACCATCAGATATGTGGAGATGAGAGTCCAGAATATTTGCAACAACGTTCCCAAAATTCCTATTTTGACAGCGACCTGTAACAAATCACAATCAATGTCAGAACTCTGATCGGTCTCGTTCAACAATTTTGATTAGTCCCTTCCTACGCGATTCAGGCTTTCACACTCGCCAAAGTAAATAAACCTAATCACAAATTATAGAGTGATTTTATGGATTTTTATGATCTAAATAAATAAAGAATGCTACCTCTCGTGTCTGAGGATGGGTTTAATTTTCAGGAGTAGGAGAGATATGCTCACTTGCTAGAACAACACAAACTGCAGAGCAAGATTGTTTGCCCATACCCCCAGTTACAGGAAACTAAAATCCTTAGAGAGGTAGCATGCCCATGCATGAAGATAGAGGGGGAATATCCATTCTATCGCTAATTCACACCCAATCTAAGAGCGTGAGGAGATTTAACTGCTGATAACTATCTCTTTTGGAATATTGTCCATCACCTCCTTGGTCTGATGAATCGTATCTATAGATTTCCATTCTTTCCGAATCGTTATGACAAAAAATGCGACAAATATGATCACGCAAGTAATTGCACCAATTATAATGGGAATGCACACTAGTAGTGTGTTTGCAATGGAACCCTCTACTGTCCAATTGACAAAATCGTAAACTGGAGCTAAGTGTCGAGTGGAAAAATACCAAACAACTTGAGATATTTGGCTGGTAGCTAATGTCAAGGAAACCAATCCAGTTATTCGTCTACCTATTACAGGCTCTAGTGAATGATACAGTAGAATAGCAAGTACCAAACTCTGACCTATTGCAGGTCCCCATGCAGACAAATACCAAATCAAGAAATTATCTATTCCTGTGATTCCAATCACGAAACCAGCAATAGACGGTTGAAGACTAAATATAGGAAATACAAAAAGTAGGAGGAAGACATACCCTGATTTCTTTCCATATTTAGCAAAGATTCCAAAGAAACCAAGTCCAATGCTAATTAGGATTAATGAATCAAATGAATGAATTAGATTGAGCTGGCTATTGTAACTCAGTGAGGGAAGCATCCCCTCTGTTAGCATGACCTGAATGAATGGTGGATAAATCACTAATTCTATCAAATAGATCATTATGGTGCCTAGTAAAGCAATTAATCCTAGATACATAAGAAATCTGTAGATTCTCCTCTCTACCAACGGTTCGTCAAGAACTGCAATCATTTCGTTTTGTGACGACATTACATACGCCTCTATTCTACAGGGTTGATTAAAGTAGTATAAGAATACTGAAAGGAAGATTCCTGTACAAGTACAATATTTCCACCATCAATTGTGAATTGTTTTTGTGAGAAGTTCATCAACTTCTGTGGGAGTTTCATTTAGATTCCCGCCTGTTCTTAGTTCACGAATGAAAAGAACAAAACAGAAGATGATGCACAATATTGCAGGTATCTGACTTAGACCAATGATAGCTAATGGTCCAACAAGAGTTCCAACTACTTGATGAAGACCCTCATCATAGTGTAATCGGAGTGGACTAGAGATCAAGTATTGTGCAAGTGGAACAATCTTTGTAAATGCAAGCATTAGAGAGGCATAGATTACAACCCTAGCGTTTGGAACTTTACATCGAGAATTGAAGAGAATATATGATGCAATGATCGTTGTAAAAGCAACTCGAAGATAATCCACAATTTCATAGAATTGTAAATCAAATATCAGGTACCCGCCATATGGGAAAAGTATGACTGCAAATGGGTCAAATGCAGGGAATAGGTAGAGAAATAAAAACATGTATTTCTCCTTCACTCCGTATTTACTAAATAGGGAAAAGAACCCTAATGCTATCAATACAAGATTGACTGTATCTAAGAAATGAAGTATTTGCAATGCATTTGATTCACTTATTATAATATATGGCCATTCGCCAGCTAATAGAGCTAGAATATAGTTTGGGTAAAGTAACCAATCTACTACTAGAACTACTAATGCGGTGCACAATCCTCCCAGACCAGCAAGAAGAAAATATCTCTCTACCTTCGAATTGGTTAGATTGAATTTTTCGAACAGAGTATCGTGTATTTTATTATACATTACATGAACCTCGATTGAATCGAGAATTCAAGATAGTATAAGAATACTGAAAGGCAAAACTCTGTACAAGTACAATTCTTGCACAATCAGTTTCTTTGAAATTGTCTATCTACGAAGGTCATCTCGGAGTCGTGCAGCTGAAAATTCCTCTACCCTATCCTTGACATCTTCACGTGCAGCTTGATGCTTCTCAAGAAACTCCATCATCATTGGTGCGAGAATCTGCTTACATTCACCGCACAGAATCTCCCCACCTCTGCACTTACGCTCGATATCAGCAAGGTCCTTGTCATCCGGCATGAAGATGAAATTATAGTACTTGAAGACACTACATACATCAGGATTTGCACCTAGCTCTCGTTGTTCTTCAACAGTAGCTCTTCCTCCAGTAAAAGCAGCCATGACTTTTTTCTTCGCCTGCTTTGGCGTATCAGTTGTAAATACAGCAGACATTGGATCTGAAGCAGACATCTTTCCATCTTCTTTCAATCCAGGAACAAAAGTACATTGGATGCTTGCAGGTTTGTAGTAACCAAGCTTCTCAGCCACATCACGAGTCACTCTCCAGAATGGGTCCTGATCAATTGCACATGGAATTATACAAGGAGTATTTTCTCCATAGATCCAGGAATGGAGGAATGCAGGGACAGCTTGAATCGCAGGGTGCCAGGTCGATCCAATGTTAGTACTGTTGTCAAAACCGAAGGTGGCTTTGACAGTTGAGAATGTTACCTTTCTAGCAACCTCTACAGCAATTTCGTACAACAAATCGATATGCTCGATATCCTGAATAATGAATGTATCTTCTGGCTCAAATCCAAGAGCGAGAAGGTCTAGAGTGTTCTCATAAGTATACATCTTAACATCATCAAGACTAAGATGAGCATTGAAGAAGTACTTCTCATCGTTTGTCATCTGGAAATAGAGGCGGGTCTTGAATCGCTCCTGAAACCATTTTGTGAACATCCAAGGTACTAAGTGTCCAATGTGAGTATGACCTGATGGGCCTCTTCCAGTGTAAATTACGAACTTGTTACCTTTCTGGTATTCATTCAGAATCCAACCGAGGTCTCTATGGGAGAAGAACAGGTCTCGCTCCAGATACATGTTGGTTTCTCCTGCTATCTTGTACATTTGTTCTTTTAATTTCGCAGTGATTCGCTCAGTACCAAACTCCTTGATGAGTCGATCATAATCGAGCTTACCACTGACTTTGTATGGTGTAACTACCATGTCGTCTTTTTCATCACTCATTATGAGTGTCACCTTAGATGTTCGCGCTAGCTTTGGGCTAGTAAGGATAAACATAGTTGATTTCCAATTAAGGGTGGTGGTTACTTGAGAATCATTGTAATTCAGATTTCATGAGGATGAATGATTTTCTTACAAGATATTCCGATTCAAATATTATTTAGTTTGTTTTCAATAGAAACCACCTAGTTCAATCCATCGAGGTTAAATTCAATCACAGTTTCAAATTAGGTGTGTGATGCTGATTGTCTAAAAAGAGAAAGCAATTCAAGAAAGGAAAGACCAATCAATTTTTCCAAATTATAAAACCTTTCAGACAGTTCATGCAATATGAGGCATCTGGTGGCCTGGTTCTTCTTTCTTGTGTGATCGTTTCTCTTCTCATTGCGAATCTCCCATTTGGATTAGGGTATACTTCAATTTGGAATACTCTAATTGGAATATCGATTGGACCATTCAATGTTGAGATGCCCTTAATACTATGGATAAATGACTTACTGATGGTTCTCTTCTTCTTCCTGATCGGCCTTGAAGTAAAGGGCGAATTATTGATTGGAGAACTTAGCTCACGCGACAATGCTCTTGCTCCTGTGATAGGAGCAACTGGTGGTATGATAGTTCCAGCTCTTATTTTTGTAGTGTTTAATCCAAGTGGAAGTCAAGGAGCAAATGCTTGGGCAATTCCTGTAGCTACGGATATCGCTATCACATTAGGTATACTATCAATTTTTGGAAAGAAAGTACCAACATCATTGAAGATCTTTCTCACCACTCTTGCAATTGCTGATGATATCGGTGGTGTCATTATTCTTGCAGTCGTTTATTCCCATGGTTTTTCGTTATTACATCTGGTGCTGGGCACTCTAGTCTTTATAATGCTCTTAATTCTGAATAGAATTGGTATAAGGCACGTTGCACCTTATGCATTACTAGGAGTATTTCTTTGGCTTGAGTTTCTACTGTCAGGAATCCATCCTACAATTGCAGGAATTCTCATTGCACTCTCAATACCTGCGACAACCAAAATAGACCATAAAGAGTTCAAAGACAAGAGCAATGAACTAGTACAAAGGATCAATAGGGTTACAGAAGATGGTTCAGCTGAAGACGATGTCGTAGTTTTACTTAATCTCTCAAGAACCCTAGAAATGACATGTAAGGATATTGAAGCACCATTACAACAGGCAGAACATGTGTTAACAAAATGGCTTGCATTTGTCATTGTACCGATATTTGCATTAGCAAATTCTGCCATATCACTAGCACAATTGAATCCTGAAATGGTAGTAAATCCAATTTCAGTTGGAATTATTCTTGGACTAGTTATAGGTAAACCGTTGGGAGTATTGATAGCTATGTGGATTGGCATTCAAGTTGGTCAAATCAACTTGCCAAAAGGTGTCGATTGGGAAATGATGATATCGGTATCATTCCTTACTGGCATTGGTTTTACAATTTCAACATTCATAGCATCTCTAGCAATTGCAGATCCAATTCTCTTGGTTGCATCCAAAGTAGCTATTCTCATCGCATCTTTAATCTCAGGAATCCTTGGGTTTCTATCATTCAGGTATGTTCTAAGAAAACGTGAGATTGCATCATTTCCGTATATAGCACCTGTAATCCCTGAAACGCAGAATGTTATAGTTACAAAAGAAACTACTGTGGAAACTATTGAGGAGAAGGCGAAAACAGATAGTATGACTGAATAGGTACTCTAAAAAAGGGTAAAAACAAGAAATCAGTTCATTGGCATCACACCTAAGGAGTTAGGAATATGCGAATTGAAGAATACGAATTCGAAGAAGAGAAAACATTAGATAATCTTGCGGATCTTCTTGTCGAGATTGCGGAACAGATTAGGGCTGGAGAAAAACTTGAACTCCCGATGCCGACGGTGAAAGAAGGATTCATTGAGGTTCCTCTGGGAGAGCCTATTGAAACTGGAATTGAAGTCACCATCAGACGCCATTTCTTACATGTTGATATAGCTCTATCTTGGAGAAGAAGAAAAGGACAGGAGGAATAGAGAATGTCAAATGATGTCCTTGATAGGCAGACTATCTTAACTCAACTAGAAAAAATCATTGAAATTCAAGAACACATAGCTGAATATATCCATAAGAGATTGTGCGTGAAATGTGATGAACTAGCAGATCCTACATGGATAGAACGAAGAAAGGAAGCCTTCAAACAGATACGAGGCCTCATTGACAAGTATTCATTTTCTAGACAACTCCCTCGTGATGAATTGGGTATAATGGCTCAAGCCATTGTTTCTCATCTTTTGAATATTCAACATACATTCCTCAGAGTTCTGGTCATGATTGATATTCTCAAGGACGAATCATTCAATGAAATTTTCATGGATTCGATGACAACCATCTCCAAGAAAGTCTATGAGATGATGGTGGCTCTAAGATTGATGATTTCTCAAAGAGGGGCTAATTCTGAAGAAGCAGAAGTATCTCTAGAACTGTTAATAAAATTAGAACGACAAATAGATGAAGATAACATCGTAATCTGTCGTCAGATATCAGTAGCAACAGGTGGAGATTCTGATTTTACTTGTTATATGATGAGAAAGATCGTGGCGGACCTTGAACACGTTTCAGATTACGCCAAAGAGTGTGCAGAAATCGTTGCGGAGATTTGATAGTCTGTGCAGGGGGAAGAACTATCAACAACAATTCTTGTGTTGATAGCGGGTATTCTAATTGTTGGTGTAGCGATTGCCAAAATTGCAGAGCGATATAAGGTACCCCATCCAATTCCTCTTGTTTTGACTGGTCTCGGACTTGGGCGAGTTCTCCTTGTATTGAACCCAGGAACACCATTAGTTCAAATTGCAGGATTTGATTTCATTGCTCAATTGACATTGGCTACTGTACTATTCTACGCAGGACTGACATTAAACCTTAGGGAACTCAGATTATCAATAGAAAATGTAATGCTCTTGGCAACTGTTGGAGTCTTAGCAACTGCCTTGATTGGTGGGTTTGCGATTCAAGCATCAACAGAAGCGCTTGGAGTGCCAGTTGGAATAGCAGCATTCCTCATAGGTGCAATTCTAGCTCCTACGGACCCAGCTGCCTTATTCTCTGTCTTGGAGTCAGGAGGAGTCCGAGTAAAGAGAAAGATTTTTTCAATTCTTGAAGGAGAAGCAGTGTTCAATGATGCAACATCAGTCATTCTAGTAATTCTTGTTTTCGAACCAATTGTAATTGCTTCACTTGCAAATGTGACTGAAGGTACAAATTGGGCACTGATTCTTGGAGAATTTCTTGCAAGCATGGGTCTTGGTGTTGTACTTGGATACATAGTTGCGAGATTAATTGGATGGGCAATTCCCAGAGCTGGTGATGATACTAATGTTTCCATTCTAACAGCTACAACTCCATTTCTAGCATATGGACTAGGTGAACTCTTTACAGTCATATACATTCATCCAGGAGCTCTTGCTGCAGTATTTGCAGGTCTGTTTATGGCGAATGCAAGAAGAATTGGAATTGAAGCATTGCCCCAGAGATCGATGAGAGGTGTGATGAAGAACGTTTCATTCTTCTTCGAAATAGTGGTATTCATCCTCTTAGGATATTCATTGAGTGTGCCATTAATCGAAGGAAATCCTACCACTGAAACTATTGCATTCATCATTGCCAATCCAGGAATCTTGGTATTAGGATTACTCACTTCAGTACTGGTTATATTTGTAGCACGACCAATCTCAGTGTTTCTAGTCACTGCACGAGATAGATCTATTGGTTTTAAGGAGAGATTCTTTCTTAGCTGGGCAGGAATCAAAGGTGTAGCAAGTGCTGCATTAGCTGCAATTGCAGTTACTGTAATCATACATTACTCTTCAAATCATTCATACATCTCAGTGATTTCAGTGGTAGTTCCGACCATTTATGCAATAGTATTCATAGTTCTGCTTGTTAGTCTAATAGTACAAGGACTTTCTACATCTTTCTTTGCTAACTTCTTAGGGTTAGTAGAAAAACAAGACCGCGCTACTGAAATCACAGTTCATAGAAATGCTACAAGACAGGCACTACTTCATCTTGTAGATAAGTACACAGAAGGAAAGGTAGACAGTTCTCTATACTCTCGGTTAAAAGCCGAGCTCGAAGAAGAAATTTTCACACTTGAAGATGAATTGAGAAGAGTTGTTGCAGAAAGGAGAGCAAGGGTACAAGAACTTGTACAAAGGGAAGAGATACTGAAAATTAAACTTGATTTCTATGAAAAGCAGTTTGAATCTGGAAAAATCTCAGAAGGAACCTATCAGGATCTCAAGAGTGAGATAGATGCAGATATTGAAGAGATTGAAACTCGTAAACAGATGCATGAACAGGATATTTCTAAGAATGCAGATTCCAGCAATGATTAGCTATATAGAGAATCTTAAATCTGAAAAGAAGTTTGTGTTTCGGAGAGAGAGTGGGACGAATGTCTGGGACAAAATTCGATGAAATAGAAGAAACCATTGACTATGAAGAATGCTTGCTAAGCATGGGTAGTAATCCTGAAGGTCTTGAAGCAGAAGAGATTCTAAGAAGAAGAGAACAATTCGGCGAAAACAGACTCTCTCTTGATACAGGAATTAATCCTCTTATCATGTTTCTGAGGCAATTCAAATCTCCTCTCGTATATGTCCTCATTCTCGCAGCTGTCATCTCACTAATTGGTAATCATGTAGAAGATACAATTGTAATAGCTATCATCCTCTTCATTAATTCCATCATTGGTTTTGTTCAAGAGTATAGAGCTGAAAAAACCATTGAATCTGTAAAGAGCCTTATTGAAGAGAAATCCATTGTAATCAGAAATGGTGATGAACAAGAAATTCCATCAAGCGATATTGTTCCAGGAGACCTTCTACTATTACGAGCTGGAGAAAAAGTTCCTGCTGATGCAAGGGTCATATTCGAGAGAAATCTCCATGTTGACGAAAGTCTACTTACTGGTGAGAGTGTTCCAGTAAAGAAAGACGTACTCTGCCTAATTGAGAAACCTCACTATTATGAAGAGACAAACAAAGTCTTTGCTGGATCGTTTGTGACTCAGGGAAGAGCACGCGTTGTTGTCGAAAAAACAGGAGATCAAACTACTCTTGGAGAAATTAACAAGGAACTTCAGAGTGTTAAGAAGGAAGAAACCTCTATAGAGGTTCGATTGAAACGGCTAAGTCTCTTCTTCATAGTTCTTGCATTTGTGTTTCTTGCACTTACACTTCTATTAGGTACATACCGCCAAATTGAGACATATAGCTTGATCCTCTTCGCACTCTCCTCACTTGTCTCAGCAATTCCAGAAGGACTCATAGCTGTAATCACCATAGTGCTTTCAGTAGGAGTATACAGATTATCTAAGAAGAATGTAATAGTTAGAAATTTGAACGTAGTAGAAACATTGGGACTTGTCAATGTAATCTGCTCTGACAAGACAGGAACACTCACTCGAAATCAGATGATGGTCAGAAGAATATTCACACCAAATCATTACTACGAAGTCAGCGGAGTTGGCTTTAACCCTGAAACTGGCGGCATTTTCTTGGAAGGTTGCGGCCCTGCAGGATGTCTGCGATCTGACCATCTCCATGAGGAAATATCAGACATAACTAAGAAGCCGATTAAGAAAGAAGACATACAGAGCTATCCAGACCTTGAGCAAGTTCTATCATACTTTGCCCTAAGTAATGATTCTGATCTCTATACTGAATGCTTGGATGAAAATGATCCGATTAGAAAATGTACAGATGAAGAGAGAGTATGGAGAATACGCGGGTCTCCCACTGAAGCAGCATTGATTGTTGCTCTAGAAAAGGTAGGTCTCCACAAGTATGTACTCAATGAGGCTTGGCCTCGTATATCAGAGATTCCATTTACAAGTGATAGAAAATTCATGGCAACTCTTCATGAGCCGAGTAAGGCAGTGATAGGAATCCATCCATCTTTGGTGAGCCAAGATTCGAATCTTTTGATTGTGAAAGGTGCTCCAGAGCGAATAGAGAAATTCCTGAAGGAACCATCAGGCACTGAGAATATTGTAGATGAATTCACTTCGCAGGGATTGAGAGTACTAGCTTGCGCTATCAAACACCTTCCAAGAGAACATCATCAAATCACAGAAGAAGATCTCCATGATTTGGAGTTTATTGGGCTGAGTGGAATCAATGACCCACCTCGTGATGGAGTTAGGGAGTACATCACAAAGGCAGAGAGAGCGGGGATAAGGGTCATTATGATTACAGGAGACAATGAGAATACAGCAAAAGCAATCGGGAAAGAGGTTGGAATTTTCAAACCAGATAGAGAAGATCAGAGCTTAACTGGTGATGCCATCGATGCATTAAATGATGAGGAACTCGAAAGAGCACTTGAAAATCGGACAACAATCCTTGCACGGACCAGTCCAATACACAAACTTAGGATTGTAAAGGCGCTACAGAATCTCGGAAAGACCGTCACAATGACAGGTGATGGTGTGAACGATTCTCCAGCTCTACGGCAGGCTAATGTCGGAATTGCTATGGGTATCACTGGCACTGATATCGCTAAGGAAGCCGCTGATATTGTTCTCCAAGATGAACGATTCGAATCAGTTGTTGATGGTATTGATGAAGGCAGACATATACTCAACACTTTCCGAAGGGTTGTCTTATTCCTCACATCTACCAATTTTGCAGAGAGTTTCATGATTATCGCAATAATGCTCCTCTTTACTAGTCCTATTCTGTTGTTACCTCTTCAGATATTATGGGTCAATCTGGTAACAGATGGAATGCTCGATATTGCTGTATCCTTAGAGCCAAAAGAGAAAGGATTACTTGATAGGCCGCCCGCGTCATTGAAAGAGCGAGTCTTATCTAAGCAGACACTGTCCAGAGCATTCTTCTATGGAATTATGATGTGTACTACTGTTCTGATAGTATATCTACTCTATTTTGGACAGGATGAACAGAAGATCAGAACTATGATCTTTGTAACTCTCATCATAACCCAATGGTTCAGCGCTCAGAATTGTCGATCACCAACAGAATCAGTTTTTTCACTTGGGATTTTCAAGAATAGGGTATTATGGATAGTATACATAGTGGATGTTATTCTTGTGGCAGTCCTGTTTGTATTTCCACCACTTACAGCTCTTTTCGAATTAGGTAACGTAGAACCCATGGAATGGATTCTCATATTCCTGATTACAATGCCAGTATTCATCATCGAGGAGATAAGAAAGCGAATGACAAAGATGTTGAAGAAATAGAGGAAACTTTCTACTTCTTCAACTCTGAGGGCTTGTTGGTTCAGCACACTTCTGTGGAACAATAGAGCGACCTATGATAACTCTAACCAATCCGTTTGCTATCATTGAGATTAACAAGAAGATCAATAAAATCTCGAGATTCACATTTGGAAATATGAAAACGAAAGCAGCAAGATTGAGAGTGAGTATCCCTGCTAGGACTTGTAACATCTGTATCCAGAGAGGGATATCTCCGACTATTACCCCAAGAACGATTCTAGATAAACCAATCATTATCATTCCGATTGCAGGGAAAATTATCAGGAAATCTACAGGTAATGATAAGAAAAGGAAATCAATTATCGATAATCCCATGACCGAAATCCCTGTAACAATCATGAAGGCTCGAGCGTAGGTATTCGTTTTCATTACATAAATACCCCAGACCAGCCAAGTTGCACCAGTGAGTAACAGTCCCAGTGCAAATATTTCAAACGCAATGACAACATCGAATCCAAGCTCTAAAATTGCAGCGATAGCCACAGCTATCATTACTACACCAGTAACATCATCTAACAAATCCACCCAACTTGGATAATGGGAATCGCTCATACCTAGTCAAAGATGGACCAAGAATTATCTCTTTTGGTCTAGCCCATCTAAAAACAAGACTTCAGAGCTCTACTTTCTTGTATGTGTCAGGGATTCGAATACCAGTCTTCCCATTAAAGACATCTCGAAGTAATTCGATATGCTCGTCCAAATCCTTGAGCAACTTATCTCTTGAACTAGCTTCGATATTTGGTTCAACCATCCAAATAGTCAGATAATTACTTACAACTCCTATCTCAATTGCACTCTCTTCGAAGTCTCTGAATATTGTAAGCTTGACCAAGAATTCAGATTCATACATGTTTAGGATATCTCGTATACTAATCATGATTAGATCAAGAAAACCAACAAGATCCTCTAATTCTGGTGATTCAGAAACATCACAGCGCATGGTTTCGGTAAGAGTCTGAATACTTGAAGATGTATGTCGGAGATTCTCGAACATATGCATTAGCTTCGTAAACTCACGAATTGAGGATTCTAATGCTGGAACAAGTTTATCATATAAATTCACGAGGAGTATACCTTTGGTATTTTCTCGAATGTTATCAAATCCATCGAGTTTTCCAAGAGGTCCTCCAAGATGCTCAATCTGCATAATTGTATTTGTAACGGCCTGGATAGCTTTCGCTGACTTGCGCTGAATGTTTGCCCATTTTTCCACAAATGTATCAAGGGACTCGCGGAGGTCGTCGAGTGTATCTAGGTAATTGGCCAATTGATGCATCTACTCCGAATGTAATTCCCATTTTTTGCCATATAAGACATTCTCTGGGGCACAAATTGTAACTATTTCTGCTTAATGAGCTAATGCTTTGTTATGAAAGCCCGCTTGTGTCAACTCGACCCCTGGTTCTACCAAGAACAAGGCGGAGCGCATTGATTCCACCGGTCGTAAGGCCAACAACATCACCTGTGAATAATGAAATCAAGACTTTAGCAGCCTTTGCAGGAGCATCAGTTCGATTCTGAATCTCTTCTGCACGCTCAGTGAAACTATTCAACAAGCTATCCATTGTCCCTCGTTCAACTACACCTTCTTCTTCTAGAGCTCGAAGGAGGTTACTTCCTATTCGACCTTCCTTACTGAAATTTAGAACCGTATTCAGTGCCGCATTAGCATCTTCATCATTTTTCGATTTTGAAAGTAAATCAACAAATGCAGAAGTAGTGTTTTCAACAGTGTCAAGAAGATCAAGGAGCTGTATCTTCTGGTAGGGATTTAGAGTGGATGTGAGAGTTGCATCGATTGATTTTTCGATATCTCCAAAATCTATGAATGAGAGGTCCTTCCCCCTAAAGCTACTAGTACTCTTTTCAGAACCAAAAATAAGCTCGGAAAGTTTCTTTGAGCTGAGCAGAGATAAAAGCCTCTTAACAACCTCATTGTAATTCTTCTCATCACCAAATGCTTTAGTTTCTCTTAATGCCTCCAAGAATGCCACAAAATTTGGAGTGAACAACCTCATTTCTACTATAAGGCGACCAATACTTTTCCTCGAACTCTGTTCAAAATGCAAATCTTCAGAAATATGTGTAAAAGCTAAACTGGCATACTCGATTGGAATCCGCCATTCAATCTCTGCATCAGTATCGAGAATCTTGGAGAGAATGACAGAATCAGCAGATTTCTGTAGGAACTGCTGAAGATCATGGTCCAACTCCTTCTTCGTCTTCCCCACTGGTCGATCTAGTACACTCCCAGCATTGATGAGGAGTAGTAGATCAAACTCAGTAGGTTTTTTCTCTGATTCTGCAAGCATGTCTATTCCTTGTACAATTATGTAACACTGTTCTGCGGAGAGACCGCTACAGAATGTCGCATGACCAAAACTAGTTAGCGTGTAACCCGAAGTGGATGCCTCAACGAGAATAGGTTCTCGCTTTTCGAGTTCTTTCAGGACTCGACCTGTTGAGCCTTTCTTAAAGAGTAAGCCCAATCTATCTGAGAGAATCTTTCGTTCTTTATCAGAGTTCATCAGTCCAAGTCCAATCATACCCAGCTGAATTCTGGAGATGTTACTGTTACTCATGAACCTGATTGGCAAAGTGGGTTTGAAATACACTTGCTCTAGTGCCTTCACATCCTTGATGGTCTTTGTGAACACGGTGCAAGTGCCTGGTTTGCCCCAACCCTTTCTTAGGCGAACTGCCCGAGCCATCATAGATTGTCTGAAAATCTCATCAATTCCTGGAGACTCCATCACAACATGTGATACTGGAGTATTGACTCCATACGCAAGTGATTCAGTACCAAATAGCATCCTAAGATGTTTTCTTCGAAAAGCCCATTCAACAAACCAACGGTGCTCATCTTCCATTTGTCCATGATAACATCCAATTCCTCTAGTGATGAATTCTGATTGCACATATCCTAAATCATCTAGAACTAAAGCAATTTTCTCAAGTCGAGATCTTACGAGAGGATCTAGGTCATAGGTGACAAGGTCAAGCAGCTCACCTCCTTTTTCCTTTAAAAGCTCCTCAATGTTACTGATCATCTTCATGTAGACAAGAGTTCGTTGGCCTTCTTCAGCCAATTCCTCTAGATATTCATGCAGTTGTTGTTTCTTTTCGGTCGTAGACTTGTATTTGACCAGATTGAAAGTGGGAGGATTGTAGTCAGTCGTATCTTTGAGAAGATTCACATGGAACAACTTTTCCAATCGCTCTGGATTATCAAATACAGCAGAAAGTACAAGTGATCGAGGTTTACACGAAACGCAATGAGCGAAGAAATCAGATATCTCTATCAGAATCGATCCACGAAGAGGATCATGCAAAATTGAATGAACATCATCGTAAACAACTGTCACTATCTTTCTCGCAAGTAGCCATTCCCTGGCAGACTTGACTCGAATCACATCTTGCATAGCTCCAGGAGTTGCGATAATGACGTTGGGAGAGAGACCCTTAGACAGTTGAACTAGAATCTCACTCTGACGAACTTCTCCTACTAACACTAGAGGTCTCAAAAACCATCCAAAGAGCTTTGAGAGTAGATTCGATGTTTCTCTCGCAGACGCATGAAATGGAGCGATGAAGATAGATACTGCAGCTGTTTCCGGATCTTCTTCCAAATGCTTGAACATTTCATTTGCCACAAGAAGTGAGCCTGCAAAACTTTTCCCTGTTCTACTCTGTGAAACTAAGGCGTAATCACCAGTCTTAGTATAGAGACCTCCCTTTGCTGCGGCCTTTTGAACATCATTCAATTCTGTGATTCCAAGTGCTTTAATCACTCTAACTAAATCAGGATGTAATCGTTTCATGTGGTGCGCTTCCTCCGATTCCAAGCATGCTCGTTTTAACTCACAGATAAATAAAGTATGAGGGTTATGCTTATTGTTGTAAATCATATTGTTTGCAACTAGTACGATTCACATCTATGAATTAACGATGTAGTTCAGGTTAGTTTAAGGAGATCAGATCTTGTAATTATTCCCTGAATTCTACCCTGATTCTGAACAAGAATAGCCTGATATTTCTGAAATAATGGAATAATGAAATTAATAGGAGTAATTCCATCTACCATAGGTACACCCTCAGGACTCATTACAGCTTGAACTGAAAGCTCGCTCATATCATGTTGGAGATTACGAATGATATCTTGTTCAGTGATGATACCAATAATCTGTGTTCCCCGAAGAACTGGCATCTGTGAAAACTTTCTTCTTCGCATTGCTTTCACAGCAACAGAAGCAGGGTCTCGAGCATCTACTGTCTTTGGATCTCTCGTCATTATTTCATTACAAGGTTTGCTCTGTCTACTTGTCAATACTTCGAAAATCTTAGTCACTACTGATAGCTTGGGATCCAATGTGCCTCGTTCAAGTCTTGCAATATAAGACTGTGAAACACCAACCTCTATTGCCAAATCAGATTGAGTCATTCCGATTTCGCGTCTAAGATTTTGAAGACTTCCAACTGACATCATTATTCTTCAAATGAACATATTCCCATTAGTAATATAAATTCTTTGAAATATTACTGATGTGAATGACCCATGAAAAGTTATTTATGGGTAAATAATCGAGCTCG
Source organism: Candidatus Thorarchaeota archaeon MP8T_1 (assembly GCA_002825465.1). Next base: position 48,525 of record PJER01000009.1, on the reverse strand, counting down.
GTGGAAAGATAATCGGGTTGATAATAATGAATTTAAAAGTCACACGCGGAGCAGGACCCTCCGTAGATAAACTCGAAGTTGAAATCGTTGAACGTAAGGGAAAGGGACATCCAGACACACTATGCGATAAGGCTGCTGAAGAATTGAGCGTACGCCTTAGTGAATATTACATGGAAACCTTTGACCAGGTCCAACATCATAATGTTGACAAAGTCCTTCTAGTTGGTGGTCAATCGAATGCCAAGTTTGGAGGCGGAGACGTCATTGAGCCAATCTATATCCTCATGAGTGGTAGAGCTGTAGATGTCGTCGATAAAGATTATGAACGACAGGTGCCTGTCGGTAAGTTTGCTGTTGAGCACACAAGAGAGTGGTTGCACCAAGATCTCCCTCACCTTGATGTGAACAGCGATGTTATCATTGATTACAAGATTCGTGCAGGAAGTACTGACCTAGTTGGTAACTTTGATCTTGAGAGAGGAATACCACGTGCAAATGACACGAGTTTTGGTGTTGGTTATGCACCAATGTCACCAACTGAATTGATCACCTTAGAGTCTGAACAATTATTGAACAGTCCAAAAGTGAAGAAGCAATGGCCACAGATTGGTGAAGATATTAAAATCATGGGCACTCGCATAGATGACAAGATTCATGTTCAGGTCGCTGCAGCTATCATCTCAAGCGAAACTAAAGACAAAGATGAATACGCGAGTGTTATGGAAGGCATCAAAGACATTGTTTCAGACCTTGCTGTGAAGATCACTGATATGGAAACCGAAGTCAGTGTGAACACTGCAGACAGTCCAAAAGATAATCTATTCTACCTTACTGTTACTGGAACTTCTGCTGAACATGGAGATGATGGACAAGTAGGTCGAGGTAATCGAGCAAACGGACTTATCACACCTTACAGACCTATGACACTTGAAGCAGCAGCAGGTAAGAACCCAGTTTCACATGTTGGTAAAACCTACAACGTGGCTGCTCGAGAGATTACTGAACGGGTCTACAAGGAGCACCCGGACCTATCACAAGTCTACTGTTACTTGGTATCACAGATCGGAGCTCCAATAACTGAACCAAAGGCAATTAATATTGAACTCTTTGGAGATTGCGATCTAGATAAAGTTAGAAAGTCAGTTGAGTCTATCACTGAAGAAGTGATTGCTAAGCTACCTCGTGTTTGGGAAGGCTTCGTAAAGAGACAATACCAACTCTGGTAATATCGTTTAAAATAGGAGTAGAGCCTTTCAGGTTTCTACTCCTCATCTGCTTTTTTCTTAAACTATATATGATTTCAAACAGAGTCTAATTTAGGTTGGTGGGGAAATGAGTGAATACAATCTGTTTGGTCCATCATATGTAAAGGAAAGATTGGGATTCTTTGGATTTGCTTTAGGACTTGTAATTTACTTCATTGCTTTGATCTTGCTCAATGTTATTCCGTATGGCTACTTAGTGATAGCATTCTTCTACTCTCCGTTCACAATTCCATTTCAAGCTGTAATGTCATTCATTTATCCATTGGCTTGGTCAATACCCTTCGTCTTCATTCCAAGGACAAAGACCTCTATCTAAGTGAGAATGCATTAAATAAAATCGTGAAAAGACAATCTTTGAACCCTAGAATTATTGTTGCAATGCCCAAAATTGAACAACTTTAAATTGATACATACGCACAATTAAAATGCGTTAGGGAGAGTTTCATAGTGATTCACCATACTAGAGTGTAAGATGAAATTCTACTAACTAAAAAATCGTGGAAGGATACACATGAATAAAAAAGGACGAATACATGTAATTCTATTTACATGTTTGATACTTGGAATCTTAGGAAGTACAACATTGTTTTCCTCTGTTGATGCAATCTTTATAGACCCAATTGATCCACCACCACCATCAATTGTCACCTACACAATTAAAGGTTGGATAAGGGAGGAGGGCTCTGGTAATCCGATATATCAGGCGCGGGTCAACATCTACAAAGATGCGACTTACATTGGGTACAGATTGACTGATGCTAGTGGGTACTTCGTTATGACATATCGGACGTCATACCCAATTGTACAATTCAAGATTGTAGTGTCACATACAGAGTATTATTCCAAGACAGTATACCAGGAACCTGCCGGATCATACTGCATCTTCGGGAATGTCTATCTTACTAAGAAACCCTCTACTACATATACTGTCCAAGGTAATGTCATTGATTATCACAAAGGAATTGATGTGCCTGGATCTACAGTTGCTGTATATCAGGATACAACCTTCCTAGGATATGCATCAACAAACGCAGTTGATGGATCTTTTACATATACTTATACAACGACTTTGTCAATCAGTAGTTTCCGAGTCATTGTAAATCAGGAAGGATATCAGAGCAATGAGAAGACAGCCGCTGTATCAGGAACTGTGTGCGATATGGGAAATGTAGTGATACAACGTTTACCCTATAAATCTGAAATAACAACTTTTGGATTTGATTATGATAGCCAAATGGTGATGGAAGAGTACTGGGATGTAGCCAGCACAGGTTTTTTGGGCACAATGGACCTTATAGATGGTGCGGCTGCAGTGATTGGAGTTCCCAACTCAGGTAGTAGCTCTACATATATCTCAGGAAGAATCGATCTTTTTGGATGGACTGGATTCGATGATCTTGAGATTGAAATTCGTTTCAGATTTGCAAGTCCAGGATATGCACCATATTTTCCTCCAGCTATACTTGATGGAGCGAATTTCAGATTGGGAATAATACGATATCAAGGGGATCCCTTGGATGAAGATGACTGGCTTTGGAAGTATGAAGACAATTGGGAAGGAATCTCTGATACCGGATGGCTTGTGCGAACTCTAACGATAAACAGAGTGCCAACTGCAGATAACCCTGGAGTTCCTACTTATGCAGTGTACAACCTAGCTTGGGGTTTTAATGACGCAACTATATCTAATGGAGGATTAGTGGCCTATCTTGATTATTATACAATTTCAGGTGATGGTTATCCCTCAATTATAACCAGTGAATCTCCTGATGGCGTACTCGAAAAGAATTGTGCAGGAATCACTACTACTCCTGGAGATGGCTCTTTCACTTTCGGAAACGAGTATGATACTGATGATGTAGGTGTAGGGTATGATATCATTCTAGGTAACTCAGTTAATACTGTTGGAATGTCAAGTAGTCAGTCTCCAACACTAGAAGCAGCAATCTCAGTAGGGATGAATGATGATCAGTCAGAATCTCACGGGATTACATTAACTGAATATAATATTGTTGACAGCGTATCAATTTCAGCATATGTAGAAAATATGCAACTTAATGAGAGAGGTAATGTAAAAGTTACTTCAAGCAAAATTAATGCGTATAATGGTGGAACTGAAAGCAATCCAGTTTACAATAGTGCAATTGGTCTTGCTTTAGAAACCATTGGTTTAATTCCTGGAGTTGGATCATATATAAAATACCTAGGACATTTTTCGCTCTTTCTGTATGAAGGAACGCAATACTACTCACGAAATCAATATACTGTCACGGATTATGATTCAACTGATAACAAGGGATATGCTGACGCAACATTTGATTTTGGAGGACCACTGAATGTACCATTCCCTAATGAACCACCCAAAGGCATCACAGATTTCAAAATGAAAGTTGAATTTCAGATCGATGGTCTTGATTGGAATGATGTTTATACTGTAACTATTGAATTCACTGTGACAGTGAAGCATGTCATAGCAGTCGAGGTTCTTGATATGGATGATGAGGGGAACCCGTATGTTGAGTATATTCAATATTCGTATACTGATGAGCATACTGAAGTTTATACTGAATCACTGAATATCCTTTACTTTGAAAGTGGCAATTTGGATGATGTTCATCTAATAGAATCAAATGGGGTAGACATCAGCGAGTATAGTTCTCAAATTGGACAAACAACTATCTTCAATACAATCTATGGACCTACACACAAAGTAGTATGGTTGAGAGCAGGTGCAACCCAGATTCAGGTCTCAGCTCCATATCAAAGTGACCTTGAAATTCGAATTTTCGAATGGAATAGTGACGTTCAACAAAGGCAGCCCATTATCATGTATGTGACTGATTTTCTCTACACACTTGAACTTAATGTGGCATTCGTACGTTTTGAAGGGCCAGATGCCTCAAATTAAAAATTGAAGGGCTTGAATCAAGCCCTTTCTTTCTTTTTTCCTAATTATCAATACCTAGTGATTTTAAGTAAGCCTTGTTATTTGATTCTCGACCTAAGAAATCACGGACCATATCATCAGGGTCTCGACTTCCTCCAGGAGAGAGAATCTTCTGACGATATTCTAATCCGGTCTTCTCATCGAAGTACCCATTCTTCTCGAACTTCGTGAATACATCTTCAGCAAAGACTTTGGACCATTGATATCCATAGTATCCTGCTTGGTAACCACCCATTAGATGATCGAAACTAGCATCAGGTTTTGTATTTGGAGGGATATTCAATCCTGTGATTTCATTGAATACTTCGTACCATTTTGAAGTCGTATCCTCAACAGGCTCAGTGTGATAGTACATATCAATAAGAGAGTAGAAGACTTGTCGTAATGTCAATGCACCAACATCAAGCAATTTCGCTCGTATCATTCGCTGCAATAAATCAGAAGGCAACTTCTTTTCTGGATTTTTGAAGTGACCTGATAGAATCTGTAGTACATCTTCTTTCCATGCCCAATTTTCCAACAGCATAGATGGCACCTCAATGAAGTCAGGTTTGACACCATCTAGACCAAAACTCGCATAACTTGCCTGATTGTTTACAACATGCATGAGGTGTCCAAATTCGTGGAAGAATGTTTCAACCTCATTGTGTGTTAATAGAGAGGGTTGTTTATCTGTTGGTTTTTGGAAATTAGCAACCATTGAACAGATTGGAAGTAGAGCTTTTCCATCCCTTACTCGACGATTTAGGAAATCAAATACTGCATAGTGTTTATACTTCCCCTCTCTTGGATAGAGGTCGAGATAAAAGACACCCATGGATCTTCCTGAAACCTTGTCAATCACTCGATATTCTTCAACATCATCATACCACACATTACTATCTTTCACAGGAATAAATTCTAGATTGAGTACTTTCTGGTAGATATCTAGGACACCTTTTACAACACGCTCCATTGGGAAGTATTGTTTAACTTCATTCTGGTCTACTGAATACTTCTCCTTACGAAGCAGCTCATGATAATAGAAAAGGTCCCAGTTATTGAATTGAACTTCATCTACAGAAACTCCAGTTGTCTTTGCTTTGAGCTCTTTCATAGCAACTAATTCTTTCTTGTAAAGAGGGTTTAATTTATCCTTGAGATCGTACATGAAATCAAAAACACGTTCTGGAGTCTTTGCCATCTTAATACTTACTTGATATTCAGCGAAATTTCTGAATCCAGCTAATTTTGCTTTCCTATCCCTTAAAGCAAGAGCGTCAGATAGACGTTCACTATTCTCCTTTCCACCACGATTATACTGGGCTGTCTGCATTCGCTTTCTAGTCTCTTCATTGTGAGCATAATTCAATACAGGAACAAGAACTGGGTAGTCCAATGGTAAAAGAAATTTCTCACCTTCTTTCTGAAGATCCTCGTAAATCTCTGGAGGAACACCATCAAGTTCTTCTTTACTACATGGGACAGTCGTTGTAATTTCAGCTAATACTTTGCTATAATCAGCTTCTAGCACCGTTAGATTGTTAGATATCTCAAGAAACTCTTTTCTTTCATCATCAGGAAGTCCCGCACCTCTATGACGGAAGTCATCTAGGGTCTTCTGTAAAAGGGTCTGCTCTTCTTCGCCAAATGTTTTAGAATAAGGCTCGAGTCGAACAATCACATCAAAGAGTTCCTTTCGTCCATATGTCTCGTTCAAGAATTTGAGAAGCTGCTTTTCTGTATAATCACAAGCATCTCTTTGTTCCTTATTTGTGGAAACATATTTCAAAAATCTCAATGGGCCTAATTTTTCAAGGATTGCACCGCCTACTTCTTCAAATTCCTGGAGAGTTGCTAATGATTCCTCACCAAGAGAGGTCTTTGCAATCTGATCTAATTCCTTTCTAGCCGCATCAATTGACTCATCAGTAATAGAACGAATCGCGGTAGGGTCAATTGTCCAATCTAGAGTGCGGATAATCCCATCATCTGTCATAGTTCGTCAAGACTATATATTGTATTTAAGAGCAACCTTCCGGGCTATTCTGTCTTTCTCAGTTCTATTTTGTAGCAAAAATAAATAGAACACGTCTTGTGAACATTATTCCATCTTTTGAGAGGTGTCCTCCAAGCTTTTCAATTGCCTTTTTCTTAATGTCCGAGATCGTCATTCCTTTTACTTCAGCTAGTTTTTCGATTTGCGGTTTCCAACCATAATCGTTCATTTCTTCCCACCAAATATCAGGTGAGGGATACGTATATTCAATTGTCTCGGGCAATAGGTGGTAGTCTGAGAATGGAGAAGATTCCATAATGATCTTCCAATCTTTCTCCGTTTCTTTAGAGTAAACTCTTCTTGCACTCTGACCCATTCCCTCAATAAAGTCCTCTATCCATTCGGTATCACTTTGAAGAAGCCAGGTACTTATTCCAAGTTTACCGCCATGTTTGAGAGTCCGATGTATTTCTCTCATAACAAGATCTTGATCACGAAACCTCGAGTTAGCAAAATCATAACAATGTCCCCAACCAATGAAACCAGAAATTACGAAGTCAAACAGGTTATCCTGAAACTCCATTGATTTTGCATCCATGAGTCGAACATCTGCATTGGTGATTTTCAATCGTTTAATCTCTTGAGCACCATGATTTGCCCACTGTTCTTGCCTGTCTATGCTTGTCACAAAACCTGATGGACCAACACACTTCAAGGCAGCTAAAAGAGTTGATCCGCCACCGGTACCAACGTCTAATACTTTAGAGCCAATCGAAACATCAAGTAATTCAGCAAGATGAGCTGCAAGAAGATCCCAAAGACCACTCCATGTTTTCATTTCTGGTTCCATGAGATTCTTTAATTTTTCAATTATATAAAAAAACCCGCATGAGCAAGACAGGAAATATGCTCACCAATATCGGAAATACCTCAAAATCAATGATAGAGTTCCTTGTAATATGTTTTTTAAGTCCTCATGTATAGATTCGTGCAGGTCAACCCTAGTTATCATGCCACAGGGTTGTGAACTAATCAGGAGAATTAACAGCATGGGAAAGGTAACAGACCCAATTGCAAAACGAATCAGAAAGAAGTCGGCCAAGGATATCAAAGGTGGCTTCTTCGGCTTAATCACTCATTACATTCCAGGATGGCATGGGTATCAAGAGAAGAACGAGAGGCGCGCCGCTGATAAAGTCCTTAGAGAATTCGTTGCTGACCAGCTACGTCTAGTCAAGCAAGACTTGGAAAAGTTACAGATGCAAGTTGTTGAATACAACTTATCTAAGACTTGGGAAACTTTCGACAGGATGCTTAACCTCACCGATAAGATTGAATCTGGTATCCGCTACGCAGACTACGGTTATGCTGGATGGGGATCAAAGGAAAAGATCAATGAGCGAGAACTTGACCAAGTGTATGAGTTCGATGCAACCATCATTGAAGATATCGGTGCTGTCAACGATGTAGTAGAAGAGTTTCAGAGCCAGATGAACCAAGGTAAGTTCGATGAGTCCTGGAATTACACCTACCGCATGTGGACCATCATGCAGCGACTCGAAGAGAAATGGGCTCAGAGAGAAGGCTACATGAAAGGGTACCAAGACTAATTTATTCAAATTATTCCGGAGCTCTTGCTCCGGAATCCATCTTCTTTTGTTATGCTATATAATAAGGCCTAATTATGTTCATTGACTATTCTATACTATGCAGATAGGATATTTGTCAATAACAATTGGGTTTCAATTCTTCTTATTTTTTGGATACATACTCTATGGTATCTTTCGAAAGTTTCCAACTAAAGAAGACGGGTTGTCACTTATGTCCTGGTTAGGGGGATTGATTGGTATTTTGAGTCTCGGACAGGTTGGAGTGTTGATTCTTGTTTCAGGTGTCATTCCACTACCAGACCGTCTCCCAATATTATTGCTAGTCTTTGTGGACCTATTTATTTTCGTAATAATGACCTATGATGTACTCACTCAGAGAGAGCAAATCAAACTAGAAGTAATGAAGATAGACTCATGAGACCGTCATGCTATTTAGAATCATCAAGTAATTTTGCACCAAATTCACCAAGTGTCATCCCTTCATATGGCTCAAACCATTCTGGATGAGAAGTGATTAGCTCCTTGGCATTGAGAACATTGATTGTAAATCTTGGAGGTTCCGTGAGCTCAAGTTGGACTGATTTTGCTGCCAATTCATTTTGTTCATCGCTTAGAAGTCTCTCAAATTGTACAATCATTCGTTCCTGTGTCATAAATTCAAGAGGATCGTCAATTAGTTCAAGTATATCCCAGATTTCTTCTAGGAGATAAAAGATGCATTTGTGTTTATAGAACACTTCCGCTACCTGATTCATTGTAATCTCAATAAGCCCTCTATCCCATTTCAATGTCCAAGAATCAATGACATCATACAATGTCTTTTTCATTTGTTGACCTCAATGTATGTCTCGAGTGAAATCGAGGTTCCACATTCGATGATATAATTTTGGAAACAACAAAAAAATAGAACACCATCACTTGATAGCGCCTAAGTCTCTAAGTGCTCGATGGATTAGCGATATATGGAGAAGCTTCTCACACGAAGTACATAGGAAAGCATCTGGACCCATCCATTCAACATCTGATTCGAAATTTAATGGATTTCCACAATAGGGACAGAAGACGTCCCGACTTTTTTCAGATGACAGAAACATACGAGTAACTGATATGAATTTACTTCGAGGTTCAATCGATGAGATCTTTTCATGTTTGCTGTGTTGTTCCAATGTGCGATTTTTTCTCTCATTCATAACTGGAAGTCTCCACAGATCTTGTTACTCGTGAACAAGTATAAGGTCGAGCAATACATTCTTTCAGAAAGAAAGAGAAAGGAAAAGGAAGGAAATCCCTCCTTTCCCAAAAATAACGATATTCTACTCGAACTTCTTTGCAATCTTACCCATTCCATATAGGAATAAGATAATGAGAAGTATGGCACCAAGGTTTCCATAACCTATTGCTGCCAATCCTCTAAAGAAGTCAATGGATGTTGAAACACCAATTGCATACGCAGGAGTCCATGGATTTAGAAGTGCTTCTGTTGGATACCAACTTACATTGTAAACAATACCTAGTAGGAAACTTATCACCATTAACATATAGAAGATCTTTCCTAGGTCTCCAAAGAATCCTCCAATTTTCTCAGGGAGGAACATCTTGAATATGTTAAACAGACCATATACCATTAAACAGACTGCGAATGCAACCATAATAGCTCCACCCATGAATATGAATTGGGGCATGATATGGTTTGCACTATTTGGTCCAATCATCGCATTGAGATCAAATCCTGCATAGAATGCGATTGCTAAAACCAAGAATAAACCTTTCAAGAAATGAAATAGATTCTTGATCAAGTCCCAGTTGCTCATTTTATTCTCCAAGAAAGGTCCGATAAAGAATAACAAACCAACCAAGAGAACGAGAATTGCTGCAACAGCCTGTGCAGCTTCAATTACAAGCCAAAGCACTGAGTTAATAATCAGAGCTAGACCCAAACAGAGCCAAGCCATATTTTCTTTTCCAGTTGCATAATACAACGGGAAGAGCAATCCGATTACTAAGGTGAAGTAATAGACCCAGATTAATGCCGGATCAGCTGTGAAAGCTGCTGACATAAATGTCCACGGAATGTAAAGCATATAGAACAATGCTAAAGCAATCGCAGACATATACTGGACTAATGTCTTCATATCATATTCTTCGCTCAATTTCTTCTACTCCTTTTGGCCCTAAGGCCCACGCATTGGAAAAACCATATACGAACTCCTTTAAAATGATGATGTTTTTGTGAAATTCAGTTCGACAAAAGACGAATTCTAAAAGATTTTCCATAAATGAATTTGTTAATTTTGGCGCCGTTCAATTAGTAGAACTATGTGTTCAAAAATTAGATTCATGACATTCTTTGTACATTATTTGTGATTGTAATCTTGTTGAATATAATCAATCATGTGTAGAGAGGAGCACAGGCGGAGGTATATACATGGTCAACAGTATTACTTCGGGAGTTGAACCATGTGAAAGTGGACACACGGTATTTACTACTAAGTGGAATTGGGGTCTTAATTCTAGTATCATCTTTGATGATACAACTGCAACCAATCTACGATACTAGTAGGTTGATAGGACAGCCAGCTGATTCAGCAAGACTAGGATCAATGATCCCTGATAATGTAGCAATTGAAGGAACGATAACCGATAGTTATGTTGATGTTTCATATACTATGAGTTTTGATAATACAGCATCAGCAGAGGCATCAGAGATAGCATGGCCATTTGAGCTTCAGGAAGGAATTCGACTTAGTAATGTTTCAGTAGTTATTGGAGATAAAACATACTGGGGTCGTGTAATGCCAGAACAGACTGCAGTTCAGGTGTATCATTCTGCAGTTGAAGAAAACAGGAATGCCTTGCTCGTTGTAAAAATAGATGAGGGATACATGGTAAAATTCAATCTTGAAAAAGGAATCAAAGCTGTAGTGACTGTTCGTGTGGAAGGACTGATTGCACGAAAATTAGGCGTTTATTCTATAGACCTACCAATTTCAAGAGGTGTACCAATTAGTACTAGAGTCACCCTTGATCTATCTATTCGCTCGAATTTCGATGCAATTGCAGGATATTCCATCAGAGGATTACCTGCATTCACAGCTTCAGATTTGACAAATGGAGTTAAGCTGGATTTCACAAGCTCTAGTGTAATTGATGTTGAGAATTTAGAGATAAGATACACTTTGAATAGACAGCTTGGTGGAAGTCAATTATTGACCTATACAAATGGAACTGACAATTTCTTCGTCTATCTACTAGCACCATCAATTACTACGATGGAGGAGAGTGCTCATAGGCAGTACGTATTCATCTTGGACAAGTCAGGTTCAATGAGTGGTACTAAAATAGAACAGGCTCGTTCAGCCTTTAATTCAATGATTGAAACATTACAACCTACAGATCTTTTCAATGTCATAGCCTTTGATACAAAGATTACGACACTATGGGTGGAACCGCATTCAGCTTCTGAATCAAGTGTGGATGAAGCACAGACTTGGGTTGCAAACATAAACGCAGGTGGAAGTACTAACTTCCATGGCGCAATGATAGAAGGAATTGGTATGATGAGTGAAGGAGAAAATGTCAAAGCTCTCCTAATGCTTTCAGATGGAATACCGACAGCTGGTGACATAGTAGATTCTCCAGGAATACTATCAGCAGTTCAGGAAGCAAATGACCTTGGAGTATCGATATCCACAGTCGCATTTGGTTCAGACTCTGATGAAAATCTGATGGCAAACCTTGCTGCTCAAAATGATGGGTTCTTTGTATTCATTCAACCAAGCGAGGAGGCGGCTGTTGAATTAGTTGAATTCTATTATGAATTTGCTACACCAATTGCAGAATCTTATTCTATTGAATTCGAAGGAATAGTAGATAGAAGTACCTTGATGCCATTGAACGAATCCCCATTCTTCAATGGAAGTGAAATTGTAGTCTGCGGTCGTTATGAATCATCGATAACTGTTCATACTACAATAGAATATCCCGATAATAATGAAACCTACTTGAATATCGCAAATACGCCTACGATGGAGAATCCACACATAGAGAAGTTATGGGCACAGCATCGAATCACCTATCTTCTCAGATTGATTAACCTTGAAGGCGAAACTCTAGCGCTGAGAGAAGAGATAGTCAACTTAGGAATGAATTATGGCATAATTGTAGAAGGATACACAGCCTTGTTGATTACAACGGATGATCCTATTACAACAGAAGATCCAGTTACCGAATCATCCTCAACATATATTCCTCCTCCTGCGGCTACATACACTGCTTATCCAGCCATGCCGACAGGAACTGCTGCAACAGGAATTCCTATAGCTGGTGCGACCTTTGATGCAAGTCTATCTATGCTTTCAGGAGCTTTTGGCTTAACGATTGTTATAGTTGCTGCGGTATTAATCTTAATCTGGAGAAGACATAGTTAACTCATTTAGATTAGTCAGAGGCTGTAGTTTACTACTCCTCTGATTTTCTTTCTTTTTACAAACAGTCTTTTCAGCAATAAAAAAATAGGTGCGATTAAATAGGGCTTTGCAGACCATGATTTTGGTGCATATGAGTGTTTCATAAGTACTCTATTACTAAACCTGAAGACCGGGAGCATTCAGGAGTTTGCCCAAGTGCAACTTTTCTGAATGAGGTTAAGTTTATGACTGGTCTACTTTTACAAGATGCTACTAATCAGGTAGATAGAGTTCAGATTCTTTCTCAACAAAAGGTGATGGAGAACGCACTTGATAACCTCTGGAGAGATGTAGAAGAAGGTAAGATTCGTGTGCAGTCGATTGCTGTTCTTCGAGCTGCAAAAAATGTGTCTTGTAAGGAAATTGCGAATAGACTCAAAAGTCCTATTATTGATCATGCTAGAGTAGTCAGAGATCTCCGCCTACTCATCAATACTTTTGAGTATGTAATCAAACCAGAGAGCTCTTGATGTATAAGGGAAAAGTTCATTCGTTGCTTCATCGATTGCATGGATGATTGAAATGGAGGTTACACTGCTTGGTACTGGCACAACATCTCCAGATCCTACAAGAGTTCAATCAGGATATCTCGTTGATATAGCAGATGAAATACTTCTATTTGATATTGGCGCAGGAATCTATCATAGATTGACCCAGTTGGAGATAGACCTTCATTCTATCTCAACGATATTCATATCTCATTTCCATGTTGACCATTGTTCTGATTTTCTGATGCTGTGTCAACATCTTTGGTTGAGTGGTTATGATAAAACATTGAATGTCTATGGACCTCCATTCATTAAACAGTGGTATAGAGGTCTCTTTGATATTGGGTTTCCATATGCACAAGATAGGTTGATTCTCAATGTCCGAGAACTCAAAGAAAATGATGTAATACAGGTTGACAAAGCCATAATCTCCAATGCACCGACAATGCATGGGACTATGGAAACAAGAGCCTACCGAATTGAGTGCGGAGGAAAATCACTCACATACTCGTCAGATACAGCACCTTGTCCAGACGTCATTGACCTTGCAAAGGGAACGGATTTTCTCATACACGAATGCAATTGGCTGGATGGTCCAAATCCAGAGGGTGTTCATACTACACCAAGTCAGCTAGCAGAGATTGTTGAAGAAGTTGCGCCAAAAAAGGTCATTCTCACTCACGTTTCACCTGAGGTTGTTAGTAAGAAGAAAAAGGTCATCGAAATTGTCAGTCGTAGAACAAACGCAGAAGTTCTTATGGGAGAGGACCTAATGTCCTTTAGAATCTAAGCAGGGTACTTGAATTCAGGCTGAGGCCCCCACATTTTCTTTATGTTCATCATACCAAAAACCCCACCCATAATGAAGAGAGGAGTCCATGAAGTGAGATCTACCCATTCAGGAAATATCACAGGACTGAGCTGTTGAGTAATTGCAAATCCATTGACAACCAAGATGATGAAGAATGTCATTGAATAGATAAGATTCACAATAGAAGCCTGCCCTGCAAACTTGTATTCGTATGTTCGATATACATGTACTGTATCACGAATTAATCGAATGACAAAGAACATCATCATTGCGATGACTGCGGGGTATCCCAATCCCCAGTATAATACGTATGCAATAACAACTGCAATGGTGTAGAAGAGATAGTTCACCAAGGGATTAAATCCACGAGTAGGTGGACGGCTGCTTGTGTCACTAGACTTTTCTTCAGACTGTGGAGTATCTTCGGTCAAATTTCCGCACAAGGTTGCATCGGATTCTCTGTTAATAATTAGGACTTTATGGGCAATCTCACCACAAAACATGCAAAAACCCGATTTTCCCACTCAAATCATTCTCTGAGCACACCATGTGAAACCTTAAAACCTATGAAAACTCTAACCAATCAGAACTCGAAAATATTACGGGTGTTCTTATGGCAGATGCAATTGAATGGACTAATGCCAGTCCTGACCACATCGTCTGGAGATTCCCAGACAACCGAATAAAATGGGGCTCACAACTGATCGTTATGGAGAACCAGGCAGCCATCTTCTACAGAGATGGACAAGCTCTGGACACGTTCCTTGCGGGCCGCCACACACTTACCACCAGTAGCATGCCAAGCCTTGTTGGATGGTTACAGAAGAAAATAAAGGGCGACGTCTTTGAAGCCACTTGTATCTTCATATCAAGGTCCCAATTCCAAGGCAAGTTTGGTGGAAGAGGACAAACAAGCGATCTTGCGCCGCTTATGTTTCACGGAAACTTCTGGTTCCGAGTAAAAGAACCAAAGATTTTCACAAACGAAGTCGTCTCTAATCAGAATGCTTTCAGTACACAGAAAGTCAATGACTTCCTTAGGTCATTCATGAATGAAAGGATCATAGACGAATTCGCTCATTATGACTTGCAAGCTGTCTTTACGCAGCTTGACGAGACCTCATTGAAGGTCAAGACTCAAGTCAGAATGAACTTCGAGAGAATCGGACTTGAACTCGTTGATCTGAAGTTCGAAGGTATCGATACAACTGAAAAGTACCGTGAACGACTCTTCTTCATGAAAACCGGAGGAGTCAGCGGGAGAGACCTACTTGGTTCAGAGACCGTCAAGTCATCAGCTGAATCTCTTGGAAAGAGTCCTGGTGCCGGCTTTGGTGCAGGCATGGGCTTCATGTCAGGAGCAGCAGGTATGATGGGCGGTGGCGGAGGCAGTGGTGGAGGTTCAGCTCCAGCAGGTGCCAAATTCTGTCCAAACTGTGGAACAGGTCTTAACGGTGCCAAGTTCTGTCCGAACTGTGGTACTAAGATCGGATAATACAATAACAATGGTTGGGTGTTTTCGCCCAACCATCTTTCGTTTTTTCAACTAATTTTTGCAGACTACATAACTAGGGTCTTCTCTTGAAAAGAAAGACTGCAATGATGATTATCACTATCGCTCCAGAGGTTGCTATAATAACTACCATTGATATGGGAACATCAGTGAGTGTTGTGGTAGATGTGGATGTATCCGTTGTATTTGTTGCTTGGGATTCTACAATAACAGTTACCGTATGAATAGCTGAGTTTCCTGCAAAATCAATGACCACAAGTGTCACATTATACTCTCCAACTGCAAGATGATCCAGATTAGCAGTTATAGACTCTCCTGATGAATTCCATTGGCCATTAGTCAATAATGATCCATCGACGAAAACACTGTAAATTTTTGGATTAAGGTCATATGCCATCCATGTTACATTATACGGACCAATGTCGAGTGTCCAAGTCACCTCACTTTCAGGTCCAATAATCGTTGGCGCAATTGTGTCAACAACCGTGATGAATACAGTGTCAACAGCGAATGCACCGCTGGTGTTATTCACATATAGAGTGACATTATATACTCCCAGATCCAGTTCGCTAATTTGTGATGAAACGAAGGACCCATTCACTTTTCCGGATTCGAGAACATCTCCATCAAAAAAAATAACAAACGAGTCCGCGCTCGTAGCAAGAATAGTCCAATTAAGCAGGGGGGGAGGTGAACCATCTTCGTATACAACATCATCCAGAGGAATGATATCTGGTTTTAGGGTCAAGAGGGTTGGATACCTATCTTCACTTCCTGCATTGCCTGGGATCAAATAGGTTCCTGATCCGCCGTAATCACTCCATGCATTGCCTGTATCTACTCCATCATCCCATTGATTCGCAATCTCATCCTCATATGCATTGAATTCACCGTTGTAGCCAAACGAGTTGTCATATAAAGTAAAACTTGAGCATCCTTGAAGACGAATACCAAAACCGTCATTATAGATTATTTTGTTATTTACTATGAGACCATCTTGAGAGAACCAGACATATGCTCCACTATCTGAATTACTGTAAATTATATTGGAATCTAGTGTAATGTTGAAACAATCACCAATTTCCATACCTAGCATGCTATCACTTGCTATGTTGTTAAAGACTATACAATTATCACATTCATTAATTGTGAAACCACGTTCACCACATGACAATGCAGAATTATTAACAACATTCGTATTTGTTAAGGATGCCATGTAGAATCCAACCATGATAATATCGATGGCATGGTTATCTATGATTAATGAATTGGTAAGTCCTTGTATCCGTAGACCCATCGCAGCATTTGATACAACATTATTTTCAATCACCATTTGATCGCAAAATCCTACGGATAGTGTTTCAACAAATACTCCATTTTTGATTTCCATTTGTGAGCAATTGGCAACTATCAACTGTTTGAAGCTTGCTGCATCCAATACTCCACCAATTTGATTTCGAAGATACATCAATGGTTGCCCATCAAGAGTATTACCCGACATATTGTGCATCCACTCCCAATAGGTATAACCATTCAGAATGAGTCCTGAACCTCTCAAAATATTGTCAATCAAGGTGCAGTTTGCAGCTTCTAATCTGAAACCAATATCCTGAACATATTCCACGGTATTGTTTTCAAAATAATTGTTAGATCCGAAGACAAGTATTCCAGTACTTTCGTAATAAGGTATACTTCCACGGGACACATTGGAAACGAAATTATCTCTAAACGTATTCCATTCGCCATCCACTTGGATTCCGTAGGCTACTGAGTCCCAAGCAACATTTCCAATTATTAGACAATTATCCGACGCTACCCTGTAAGCAGCCTCTGAACCAATCGCTAGGTTATCTGTCAATATGGAACTATCAGAAAACCAGAGCTCTACTCCGTTGCTACAATCGTAGAACTCATTTCCAGTGACAGTGGTGTTTTGCGAAAAACTCACGTGGACACCCGAAGAGGAACCATCAAATACATTTCCATTGATGTATGTATCTTGAGAGTATTTTAGGATAATAGAATATGCAGGTCCATGCATATCATTTCCCTGAATAGTACAGGAATTGCTGAAAAGTAAAGTAATCCACCAAATGTAACCAAGGTCTAATGCAACCCCATTTAGTACATCAATTTTAGAGCAGTTTGCTAGTATCAGTTGACCATAACCTGAGGGATTTACAACTTGATCAGACATGTCTCGCATATAGACGACGGGCAAGCCATTAGCAATGTTATCTGAAATGTTGTGTAGAAAGTGTCCAATACTATCGCCTTCAAGTGCTAAACTACTAGACCCAAAATCGCAGCTAGTAATATTACATTCCTGAGAATTTCTAAGGATTACCCTTCCGATGTTTTCAATTACGTACACATGTGTACAACGAATGATATCGACAGCACCTGTGTTGTTAAACAAAGTGATGTTTTCTGAATCACTGAATTGCATTCCACCCCACGATGCTATACCGATAGTATTGTTGGTAACTGTAACATCAAGAACATCTTCGGAGTAAATAGGAGCAGACATCTTAGTAATTGTACAATTGGAAATTACTGCTTTCTCGAGAGAACTAAGATAGACACCTATGTTACCAGATGCCCATGGATTACCAGAAGCACTAGTGAGATTACAATTATTGATTACAAACCACACAGTTGTACCACTAATTTCGATACAGACATCATCACTCATGATTTCAAGATCCTCGATCCTATAGGGATGGGTCTCGTTACCATACCCTGGCCAACCTTGTGATATAAAATCAATGTCAGCATTAATAACAATTGGACTATGTGAAGTGTATGAGATTGAACTTGTCTTCTTAGAGATTAATTGTTCATCCACATTCCAAGTATTATTCAATATGATTGCAGGACTAAGAATTAGTGATGTAATCAGCATGATTACTACAAATAACCTATAGTACTTCATAACTCTGCACCCTCTCAACTAGAATTACTAGACTAGCTATCTTGTATTTAAATAAGGTGATTTTTAGTCTGATAATCCATTCAAAGAGAGGATATTACAATAACATTGGTAATGTGTTTTAGCTCAAACACTCTGTTTCTTTTTCATTTAACAATTGAAAACACACAACAGAATTTTATGCTGGATGTTGTAAAAAATATCTGAGGATGTAATGTGTCTGAAGAAGAATACATTGAAGAAAATCAACGGACTGAGAAAGACTCGATCATTACAGTGCTTGCTGCCTTAGCTATTGCTTGCGGAGGAATTTTGGGGGGCATTTGGTTGATTGATGGAGGATTTTTGTTCCTGATGTTTGGCATTCCATTGCTTATTGGGGGATTAGGATCTCTACTACTCAATGACCGTTTTTAATTTTCAATGATTCAGTATTGATTCAAATACAATACACTAGATTAGACTTACCTTCTATATTTTCAATACATACTACGAATCATAGTAAAAAGCATATCAAAGCTGGTATGGTTCTGAGTAATGACTAATCAGAAACTAGCCATTACTCAGAGGGTACTAAGTTTGCTCTTCGGATGCATATGTATGAAATAGCTGTTAAAGCGCAAGGAACATAGTGTCTGTTCCTGTGAAAGTCACTCCATCGGTATACATTCCCATGAGTGTTAGAAGAACTTCGCTTTCATAACCAGTGACCATTGCTACGAATGCAGTACGGTCGAATTTGACCATTAGCTCTTTGACACCATCTTCATCGAGATCAACAATTCCTGTAAATTGATCAAGTATAGACAATTCACCGAGTGTAATACTTGATACATCAATATCATGAACTGTATATCCTTCGGATGGTGTGATGTAGCAGGTTATCCATTTGCATTTACTATATGAGGTCAATGTATCTGGTTTGACATCGATTTCAACAATGGTATCACTTGGTTCAATAATATCAGCTTCTATAATTACATCTGTCGATGAATCAAATGTATCAGTGATAATATTATCCAAGGTAGCTTGTGAATTAGGCATCACGAGAATTAGAGCGCATAGACCCAATAAAATGATATATTTTTTCAAATCATTTTTCTCCTTCCGCAGATAATGCAATTGTCATTGCATTACAGCAAATACGTCTAGACGTAATGGCTGCAGGAAAAGCATCTGAAGTCAGTATAATAACATCTATCTTAAAGAATTAATTTCCAGTTGCATTTTGAAACTGTACTGAAATAAGCTAAAAAGGTGACTCGGACCATTTTAGACCCTTTATATATTCTCTTTCAAAGAATTACGCGTTCCGAGATTATAGTGATACCCTCAACTAGTCTTGGAATTCGGGTTTGATTTAAACCCAATAATCGAGTCTTTACCTGTAGTTTGCGGAAATGATACTCTACTCAAGAATTTCGTTGATGGTTTCTGCTAGTCAAAGAAATATATTGACAAATTACTAGCATTTGTCTAGAAAAGAATTTATGCCAATTTGAGAAATTATCATCGAATCATACTTGGAGGAAGGAGAAGATATACACGAAACGAGTAGTGGGAATAATTGGCAAATCGATAGTAGTTCTGCTGATTCCTTACTATTTAATTTTGGATTCCCATGCATCAGGTGCTCTTAGAGCTGAAACAACATATCTCATCTCAGGATTAATAGGCTATACATCATCACCCGGAATCATATATGAATGGCCAGACATGCCAACTGTATTTTGGGAACAGAATCAGGTCATCTTCTCACTTCTGTTCATTAGCCCCATGATACTCTTTTCTTTCTGTTTTGCAGAATACAAGACAGGTAAGAAATCAATTATTATTGGGATAGGTGCCATCCTGATATCAATTCTGAGCTTGAATTTACTTTCTCCATATTATACTCTCTATGGGTTGGGTACATTCTACTTCTTGGTGCCAAATGTCGTTTCAGTTTCTATCTTTGTTTTTGTGTTTTGGACTCTCCTACGAAATACTTGGAGGAATGTGCCTGTATCCGAGAATCCTCCTCAAAAAGAGCGTAAGTTTGCAAAGATGCGTGATACTCTTGGAGAATGGTTTCCAGGAAATATTAGCACACTCATCTGGATGTGCATGACATTCATCCCAGCTTTCATTACGATTTATCTACAATCGATTGAAACATCTATTCAATATGGCTACCACATTTTGGGAGGAATCTATTTCATTTATTATGATTATCGATATTTCACAAGTGGATTTGGCTCTTCTACATTTTCAACCCTGTATGTAGAACTTGGATCTGGAACTTCACTGTATGGACAGATTCTTTGGATTGCCAATGTTATACTTGGAATTTTCACACTTCAATACATCAGGAAAGAAATTCCTAGAAAAAGGTTCAATACTGCGATAGGAATTGTTTTGTTAATTAACATAATTCCACCGATTTTCTACACTTTTATGGCTAATGCTTTCGTGTCAACCGGTTTCTTTCAAATACCTTTGCCAATCTTTCCAGTAATTATGCTACTTCTAGCAAAATTCGCTCATATGCCAGAAGGATATTCAGAAGACATGATTGAAGTCCCCCTACGAACTAGGATATCATCATTCTTCCAGAGAGATAGCAGTGAAGAAGAACAGAGTGACATCATGGAATCTGGCGTTATGGAGAAGGAGAGCGGGGAGGAAGTTTAACAAATGGAAATCATGGTTTACGATGAAAGAATAGAAACCTGAAGATAAATAAAATCAAATGTTAAAAAGGATACAGGGGAAGTACGAGTTTCGCGAAAATAATTGCTAGTGAGAACCATGACTGAACTGCCGCCAATCCTTGATGATATTGCTAGTTTGCAGGAAGTTCTTGAGCAACTTCCTCAAGGAATTTTGATTTTTCTAGATTTCAAATTAATTTTCACAAATTCCGCTGAAGCGAAAATGTTAGGATATGAAGTCGCTGACCTGATTGGTATGGATTTTCAAGACACACTCAAAATGATACATCCAGATGACCATAGTCTAATTCTAGAGGCAGCAGAATACATGCAAAAGCATCCAGATGAAACAAGGCATGATAGGATCAGACTGGTTAGTCGCGATGGAAAAATAACTCCGATTGACAATTATGGTCTCCACATAGCAATTCAGGGAAAAGATGCAGTCCTCATTATTGCTATTGATAGGACTGAACAGGTCTCAACTCAAGAAGCGTTAAACCAAAGTGAGGAGAGTTACAAACTACTATTTGATAATGCGCCAGTTGGACTGGTCATTACGAATCATGAAGGTGATTTCTTTGCCGCAAATAAGTCGTTTCTTCAAGACACAGGTTATTCTCTTGAAGAAGTCATGAGAGTCAAAGCATCAGTTATGTATGAGAATCCCAAAGATCGAAAGCAATACTTGTCAAAACTCGAAAAATCTGGAAAAGTAAAAGATTATGAAGTGACGATAAGAAGTCGCGATGGTACAACATTCCCAGCTTTACTAAATGCAGACCCAGTTTTATTTCGGGGTAAGAATCTGTATCTTACTTCAATTAGGAATCTATCCGCGCTGAAGGAGTCGCAAACAACCTACAGGAATATTGTTCGAAATATACCTATAGGATTACATTTGTATGAGATGACAGAGGAAGGTAAACTTGTTTTTAGTGGCGCAAATCCAGCAGCGGATAGTCTACTTGGGATTGAGAATAATCAATTTGTTGGAAAGACCATTGAGGACGCCTTTCCACCACTTATAGAATCAGAAGTACCGAGAGTCTACAAAGAAGCAGCAACGAGGGGAATCCCGTGGCATAACGAACAAATAGAATACGCGGATGATAAAATAGCAGGAGCATTTGAGGTTCATGCTTTTCAGATATCACCAAATAAAATGGCAGCATCATTCTTGGATATCACAAATCGATTGAACTCACAACTCGAACTAGAACGAGCGAAGCGAAGAGCAGAATTCTATACAGACCTGATGGCGCATGATCTGAATAATATTCATCAGGGGATATTAGTCAGTCTTGAACTCATTAAAGAAATTCGAGACTTACAACCCAGAGCAATAGAATTAGCTGATGCAGCGCTAGATCAAGCAAAGAGAGGCATTGAATTGATTACCAATGTCAGAAAACTAACTAGTATTGAAGCGAGAGGAGAAGTAGAAATCCAAGCTATTGACATACGAAAGAAGATAGAAGAAGTAATACCCATTATTCATTTCACTTTCCCAAAAAAGAAGATAGAGATTAGTCTAGATTTTCCAGAAGGTGAATGTATTGTAGCAGCTGATGAATTGCTTGGTGATGTTTTTTACAACTTATGTCATAATTCAGTAAAATTCGGTGATATAGAAAAAGTAAGAATCAACATTGGAGCCAAACCTTGTGTAGAGGACCCATTCGTAGAGATCTTCGTTGAGGATTATGGTCCTGGTATACCAGATGGTAGAAAAGATGAG
The DNA here is from genome assembly GCA_002825465.1 of Candidatus Thorarchaeota archaeon MP8T_1. Next base: position 26,081 of record PJER01000009.1, on the reverse strand, counting down.
GTGTTGAATAGAAAACCTGGAAAGACTGCCGCTGGCCTAGGCTTAACCTTAGTTGGTGATATTGTTAGACAATATGGTGGAACAATATGGCTGGAAAACAGAATTCCTGTGGATTATACGAGTGGAACAAGATTTGTACTTAGACTTCCTCTCTACGGAAGCAAATCGTGATCGCAATCAAGAAGATGTTGTTAGAAATGTCCATACTGAATCAGAATCATTAGATGAACATGTTACTGAAATAGGTTCACGCGTTTGCTTAAGACCAAGCCATAGATGTGCTGCTGCTGTTCCAACATCGATGTCATAGTATGGCCATTTGAAATGTTTGTAACCTTTGATTTTACCTAGCTCAACAGAAAACTCATTTTCAGTCTTAGAAATATGATAATACCATTTTTGTGTATTCATTGCAGAGGGAGCCTTCGATGAGAGTGCAAGCCCATATTGGATGGATTCTGGAATGTCAGTCGATGAATCGGATGTAAGGAACGAGTCGATTGTACGATTTTTCTTTGAGAACCTTCTTTTAGAAAATCGGTCCAGGACTCCAGTCTTTTCAGGAACATATCCTAGAAGGATGATACAATACAATTGACGTTCACTATCCTGAGGAGTACTTCCATATACGGTATCTCTTACATTCTTCTTGTTGTAATGCCCCATCCAACAAGATTTGATACCAATACTCTCAGCAAAGAGTACGATGAGTTCTCCTAAGAAACCGAGTTTCGTCTGTTCCTCAATGGACCTTGGAGATTCTAGAGCAATGAATTGGAGTGGTCCTTTAAAGTAGACTATACTTGTATCTTGAGTTACTTTATGGTATGAAATCACCACGTCGTGTGTAAAAGGGACAGTAATTTTTTCTAAAAAGGAAAGAATTGCCATTTCATGATCTGAGGATAGAGTGGTAGGCAAAAAATGCCGATGGGATTGCCTAGTTGAAACTGCATTGCACATTTGCTCAAAGAATTCGTCCATGAATGTCTTTTCACCATATTATTTGAAATGCATTGGGTGAAATACATTGGGATGTGTATCATCTACACACATGATTTAGTTTAAGTATTAGATGAAATTTGGAATTTTTGGACATAACCAATGAGCGAATCTGTAGACATAACCTCGATAAATGGAGAACAGAAGAAAGGGTTCAGAGTCGTTCTCCAGAACAAAGACTTCATGAAACTATGGATTGGTCAATTGATTTCTAATATTGGTTCATCCATTGGTAGTCTTGCTCTGCTGTTCTATGCATTCATTTTGACAGGTTCAGAACTTGCAATGGCAGGACTTGCAATGATGCAGGTAATCCCTCTTGTGGTTTTTTCAGGTATAATTGGTGTTTATGTTGACAGATGGGACAGGAAAAAGATCTTGATTTCATCAGATATTGTAAGGGCGGTCGTAACGATTCTTTATCCGTTCGTTTCATTATTTCCATCTTTCCTTGATCCACTCACCTGGCTCTATGTCTTAGCATTCGTATATGCGACTGCAAATGCATTTTTCTTCCCTGCACGAAATGCATCAGTACCCAAACTTGTTGCGAAAGAAGATCTCGTGACTGCAAACAGTCTATCGCAAATGACTTTGCAGATTGTGACCCTTGTATTTACTCCTCTTGGCGGAGCACTGATGGCTTTCATTGCGCCAGATTACTTCGTTGGATTCTTCATCGATTCTGCTGCCTTTGTCGCTTCCGCCTTCGCTATGGTTACAATCAAGACCGCACTCGTTCCAAATATATCTCTAGTAGAAGGTAGTTCATACATGAACGAGATTCGAGAAGCGGCGGGATTAGTTAGCAAGAATCCTATCATTTCTTTCCTCCTTCTCATTTTCACGTCCCTCATGGTTGTGGGAGGAATGCTCAATGCCCTAGTTGTTCCATTCTTCCAAGGCGAGCTTGCATTTGATGAATTCTACTTTAGTCTCATTCTTAGTGGTACATCAGTTTCAGGGATTTTTGTTGCATTGGTTTTAGGCCAGAAATCATCAATAAAGAGACCTTTGTTCCTCATAACTGCTGCAATGATAACTGCAGGCGTGGTAGAGGCACTCTTGGCGCTAGTGTCATCAGGAGATTTCCTGTCTGCATTACTCCTTATGTCAGTGATAGGTGGAGTCAACATCGCAATTGGCGTACCAAATAATGCCATCATGCAGGAAATAATTGAGGATAAAATGCGAGGGAAGGTCTTTTCATTCCAGAGTGTTATGATCAATACTGCACAATTAACAGGTATGGCAATCGCTGGAGTATGGGCTGAGACAATTGGTTCAAGTCGTCCACCAGTTTTCTTTGGTGCGGTTGGAATGATAATTGTAGGAGTAATAGGTACAGTTGTTATCATCATTGCGAAATTACATGGAAGACTCTGGAAAATAAGAAACGAACAGATTTCTAAGCTTCAGAAAAAAGAGACTGAAATTCAGAATCTCCCATAAATGCGCTGTTCAGAGGTAAATTAAGGAAAAAAAGCAAACATTCCTTGGTACCCAAGATGAAAGCTGAAGTGCAGTTTCGGATTGTGATTAGTCTTGCACTCATGATAGCAGGAGTTACAGGATTAGTATGCGCTTTCATTTATGCTAATTATCTGATAACATTTGCAATGTTTCTTTTGACAATTTTATTACTTACTACATTCGACATGGTTTCAAAAATGAGGTGTCGTAATCCGCCAGCACTCTACAATGAATCTGTTATGGCTCAAAGAGATATTCTAGCATGGTATGTTAATAATGCCATGCATGAATATAAATCACCAGCCTATCATGAGATTGTTATAGCAGCACTCTACGACAAAGGAAAATCTTTCATCACGGAACTCGCAAAGATAATGCAGCTTGCTGAGGAAGAGTCAAGAGAGAATCTTATTGCAGATATTCAGAATCAAATGGGAGAATGGGAGCTCATATTAAATCAACTCCGAGAGAGAATGAATCATTTACAGTCGATGAGAAGATCCTGAGACCTAGCAAGAGTGAATGTTGGAGAATAGTTAGAGCACTCTCAGAGTAGAAGAAGGGTAGGCTAGCATCCTGCGGTGGATAAAATCCTGCTTGAGTATTCAATGAAGACAGAAGGAGGATACCCAATGTTAACCAGATTTTAGTCCGATTATGTTAATGCATTTCTGCCTACCCAGTTTATTTCTGGATTTGTGTATAAAATAGGATATCTTTTACGCAACTCACATCGCATATCGACGATTGATGTAGACAGCAGATACTATCAGAATAACTACAGCTGAAGGGATAATGACCCAAGTCAAATCTAATTCCTCGGGCACCATATCAGAGATGTTTGGATTAGTTCCAAGCAGGAATTCTTCATAGTTAGTGTATTGGTCATCATCTGGATTTTCCTCAGCATCATTGACGAGTGGGTTAAGACCATTAGCCAACTCCCACGAGTCGGTCATTCCATCATTATCAGAATCACTGCTGAATGGATTTAGTCCATAATTATACTCTTGGACATTAGTTAAATTATCATGATCTGGATCATCAAATGCATCAAGAGGATTTCTAGCATCAAGACCTATTTGCAGCTCCCATGAGTCCGGCATATCGTCGTGATCACCATCAGGACTATTCATGTCCAAGCCATAAATAATTTCTAAGGCATCAGAAATCGAATCGTTATCAGCATCTGTATTAAAGAGGGAAGTATCAAGCCAGTACTCTTGGCTATCAGATATACCATTTTGATCCATGTCAGAATCAAACTCGATGTAGATATCAACACCAACAGTTGAATCCCCAGGATTGCCAATCTCAAGTTCATAGAGACCTGGAGTACTAACTACTTGATTAATAACAGGCGTAGGCACCCAAGGAGATGCAGAAGTATGTAGAATCGAATTTACAAGACTATGATCATCATCATATAGAGAGAAGTTTGCTCCACCACCATACCATCGACATGTTATGTTAATTGTAGTAGATGTGGTGATAGGGATATAGAATATATTGGAGGTTCCTTCATCAATCTCTCGTATATCAAAGAGATGAAGTTTATGCCCATAACCACGCCCCATTACGAAAGCTATGCTGGATCCGATAAAAGCAGCTGTTTCACGCCCAATAAAGTAATTGAATTCTCTTCTTTGCCATATATCTAATAGAGTTCCTGAGTAATCATCATACATGTAACCAGATTCGTATGCAAATAGAACGTTTTGAATGCCTTTGTCAGAAAAGTGGTAATGTCCAGAGAAAGTCCATCTATAGAAATCAATGGCAGAAATCATGTTCACAATATCTCCACCATAGAAATTACCCATTGTCTTTGCGAGGTAAGCCCACCGTTCTGCTCCTGGATTATATGCGAGAATTAGTCGTTCATCTGATGGAGCGTTTCGATTCTGATAGAGAATAGTATCTACATTATACATTGCAAGAATTTCTCTATCATCTAAAGCGTACTGAGAGGACATCTCCTTGCTCCCCAGGTCACTACCTAAGGCATGTTCACCATTGAATACTAGGAATTGGATATCAAGAGGCCACTCGTATTGTGACATCACTCGTACAAGTTCTAAGAGAACTGCTACTCCACTACCGTCAGTATTTGCACCTGGGCTTTGAAGTCCAGAATCATAATGAGCTGTGAGGAGAAAGAATGGCAGTTCGTCAGATGATGGTAAATATCCAGGAAGTGTGGCTACAATATTCTGAAATTGTCCCTCTAGTGAGATCTCCATTCGATTATTAGAGAGAGCTGTCATCTGTTGAATTATCCATTGTTGAGCTCTCTGATTTACACTTCCGGGTATATCAGAGTAAGTATAGATGTACCGTGAGCCATTTTCAATGAATTCAATTACTAGGTCTTTATACTTGGTAACATTGAATGAAGTATAGATTTCACGTGCGATATTCTCAGCATATACTCGTGGAAGATAATCAGCTGCGGGTTGAGATGTCTCTATCGGTTGAATATCTTCAGCAGGTGAGCTAATCGCATACCCACTTGGAGACAGAATAAAAAATATCATCGCTACTGCAATGAACCACAGCTTTCTCATGCCCTTTCCCCGACTGTATTCACTAAAAAAGGACATTATACGGGCACCTAATTTACATGTATTTTGAAACGCCAACCTTGTTATATGGGGGAATATTTGATTTGAAATTGAATGGAGAATAGATGGTGGACGAAGTGGAGAATGAAACAATATCTTCAAAGTTTCAGAAGAAACAACTTGGTTCATTCTATACACCACTTTCACTAGCAGAAAGAATAGCGACAGAATCTCTTAACTCATGGCTAAATGAGCGTCTGCACATTGATAGAGAGAATTTGATTGAGCAGATCCGAAATTTGAAGATTCTTGATCCTGCATGTGGGGACGGAGTATTTCTTAAGGTCGCGGCATTTTGGTTAGACAAGACCCTAGAAGAGCTTGGAGATATTACACCTGAAACTGAGAGGCATAGATCAATTCTTTCAAATTCGTTGTATGGTGTTGATATAGACATTGAAGCAGTAGAGGATTGTCGAGATGGACTTCTTCAGTTGTGGAATACAGGGCAATCGAATGATAATGTGATTAGAGAAAAGATATGTGAAAACATAAGGAGAGGAAATAGTCTAACATCATTTGATTGGATGGACGAATTCTCTTCCATAATGAAACGACAGAACCCAGGATTTGATGTTATCTTGGGAAATCCACCATATGGCAATATTCTCTCGAAAAAAGAGAGAGCAACTATTCAAGACTCCTATCCTTTTATTGTTGGAGGAAACAGAACAGGGACTTGGAATAGTGCTGCACATTTCATTGTAAAGGCAAGCACATTGCTGCGCATGGACGGAGAACTCGGATTTCTTATTCCAAATAGTATCCTCAGAGTTAAACAATTTACAAAGACTAGAGAATTCCTATTGGAACAGATGAATCTCTGGAAGATAATAGATGAGGGAAGTCCTTTCGATGGTGTCACCTTGGAGATGGTGACAATTTTCTGTAGAAACTTGAATTCTCGAGTTCTTGATGAAGTCTCAGTAGAGTCTCGACGACCAAATCATCAACAAAAAAATTCAGTGAAGAGAGAAATTCTTGCAGAAAGTAATATCATCTCAATCTATCACGACGACATCTTTGAGAGAATTCTTAGAAGAGGACAAAAAGGATTTCTCACTGCAACTCGGGGAAGAGACATCCCAAAGGCGTATGTGAGGAGAGAAAGATCAAAACAATTTCCTATCCCATACATCACCAGTGGACGAAGTGTTCGAAGATATCGCATTGATAAAAACTACAAGATATTCACAAATGATTGGTATCTTAGAAATATTGGAATGAAAGAGTCCTATGCAAATGACTGGCTTGTGGCAACGAAGAATTACAGATACCCAAGATGTGTAATCAAACCAAAAGGGATGATTAACGGAGGCGGAATTGTCCGTATCATACCCACAAAGGAGAACATAGATCTTAGAGCTCTTGGACTGATACTCAACTCTAAATTGATTCAATATATTTGCACAAGATATCTTACGAATTATTCTCAACTCACAACATGTTTGAATACAGGAATATTAGAAGAATTGCCAATTGCCTATCCTAATCATCCTGAGGAAGTTGCATTTCTATTTGAAATGCTATCTACATTATATGATAGTACTGATATTCCAAAACGAGAGTCATGTATCAATATAGTAGAAGGATTCAGCGAAGCCCTTGTTTATGAACTATATTTCATGAAGGAACAACGACTTGAAGATAGACTCTCGAAGATCCTTGCTGACTCAAAAGGACAAATGACAGAAATTCAAACCCTTTGTAGGAAACTTAAAACAAACTCAATAAAATCACAAATCAATGAGATCATGAAATTACCTATTGTGAAACAAATCGAGAGCCTGCTGTGAATTAACATCGAAAAGTCTCCCAGATACTGAGGCTTAAATAGCGACTATAACTCACCAATCAAGAATCAGAATGAAAGAAGAGAAAGATTCTACAAAGATGGCTGAAGATCTTGTTGATGCTGTTGGAAACGAAACAAAAAAACAAGATGATGGTCTAACTAAACGGGAGCGGAAGATTGAATCTAGTAGAGTTACCGAAAGAGAGAGAAAAGCTGAAGAATTGAAGAAACAACTTCGCAAACGTAAACTAGGTATGCTCAATTATCGATGGGCTGCAGGTTCGTTGTTCATAGGGGGAATTCTAGCGATTATTTCTAATTTCATGCAAGCAATGCATAGAGGAGTCATTGTTCCTCCGGAAGTAGGATTTGATACATTTTGGGATGGGTTCCTAGCATATGGTGGAGTCTATTTCATTCTTCCAATCATTTCTGGCATCATAATGATTATTCTCGCATACTTCGCATATACAACTCCCAAGTACGCCTGGTTTGCGCTAATCCCAGGAATGATATTGGCAATGGAGGGACTCTACGTTTACTTTCTAATAACATTCGCAGTAACATACCAACCCGAGTTAACGGATGAATTGTATGCGGCATTCGCACCAATCATCATGATTATTGCTGCTGTATTCAATCTGATAGCAATTGCACTAAAAGAGAAGGAATAATCATTCACTTAGAAAATCATCCAATCGACCTTCTTCTTCTAGGGTGACCATCCAGTCAATTCGTGTAGGCGCTGTCTCTTCTTTCATCATTTGCTCTATCATTTCTGCTACTTCAGGAGGAGACATATTCGTCGTATCAATCTCAAGGACACGTTCTTCCCCGAATGAATCAAGGGCGTCAAGCTGACAGACTCCCAACACCTCAGCCTCCACATTTTCACTGACCTTCTCTTCCTTATACCCACGATCATTCAATCTCTTAGTCAAGGCTTCTGGATGAGTTCGTAAAATGAATACCCATTGAACAGCACTACTAGGAACTAAATCAATGTAATGACCTTCAATGATATACCGTTTCTTCTTATCTTCAACTAGTTCTATGAGTGAATCAACAAGACAGTCCTCATCGATGATCCCTGTGTCTCTAGCCTTATCTTGAGCAGAGATACATCCCGATCTTTCTGCTAGTTCTCCTAGTTCCATTACTTCAACACTAAGCTTACTTCCGAGGACTTTAGCTACCATTGTCTTTCCAGTTCCAGGTGTACCACCAATTAAGATAGAGGACATAGAGTTGCGTGAATGCAGTTCCAAGATAAGCTTTGAGTAATAGATACAGAAGGGAAACCCTTTCATAATGGATTTAAGACAAACAGATTGTCGTCAGATTACTGAAGAGTGAAAAAAACATGACCGAGTCCTTTAGTGTCAGAGAATTCAAGTCGGATGATATCAGACATGTGGTGTACATTAACAAAGAAACACTACCTGAGAATTATCCAGACCAGTTCTTCCTAGGACTCCATTATCATGCACCGAAGGCGTTTCTTGTTGCGGAAGCGGATGGTAAAGTTGTTGGATACATAATGTGCCGAATCGAACGTGGTATCTCCTCATTCGGTCGTTTGCCTGTGAAAAAGGGACATATCGTTTCAGTCGCAGTACTACCAGAATTTCGAAAGATGGGAATAGGAACTTCATTAATCAGCCAAGCTACTCAAGCAATGGCAGAATATGGTTCGAGTGAATTCTTCCTAGAAGTTCGAAAAGGAAATGAACATGCTGTGTCAGTCTATGAAACTTTAGGCTTTTCAGTTCGTCGCGTTCTCCGTGGATACTACCGAGACGGTGAAGATGCTTATCTTATGGTCTGTAAAGCAGAAGGGTGCGCAGAGGAAGTGGCGGATGCTGAATGACCGTATTGAAGTCCCTCTCATTCCTGATTGTAGCGCATGCATTATGAATAGTCTGAAGATGATTGTTCCACTCCTTGTTCCTGATGAATCAAAACATGCTGATTTTTTTGCGTACGCATTTCGTCTTCTAGCTAATGGATTTGAAAATCGAATTGAACCAGCTCCTCTATCAATCGATATGTATCAGAAACTATACACAAAAGCTGGAAACATGGACCCTTTTGTGGAGATTAAAAAAATCAGTACTCAAGCAGCATTAAAGGCACTTCCAACAATTGACAAGATTATTGAGCAGCTTCAAGGAATAGACCGATTCAAAGCCTGCATTGCTTCAGCACTCACAGGAAATGTGATTGACTTCAATACAGCTGGACATGAACCAGACCTAGACAATCTTGAGGAGATGTTTAGATCAATTCAAACTCAAGGTTTTGCTATCGATGATTCAGACCACCTATGGAGGTCTCTGAACGCTAAGACCGGTAACCTGACATTCCTTGCAGATAATGCAGGAGAACATGTATTCGATATCCCGTTGCTACGCTTCATCAGAGATATGGGGTGGTCGATTACATTCGTGGTAAAGGGACAGGCAATGGCTAACGATGTTACACGAGCAGAGGTCATTGGCACAGAGATTGAGGACCTTGCAACAATTGCAGACACTGGGGCCTGGGCGCATGGAGTTCCTCTTCATTTAGTAAGTAAGGAATTTCTGCAATTAATCTCAGATAGTGACCTTGTAATTGCAAAGGGGCAAGCAAACATAGAAACTTTTCCTGAAATTCAACGTGAAATAAAGGTCGAGACTTACTATATCTCAAGAGCTAAATGTCCGCATATCTCCCAAGCCATTGGTGCGACCAAGGGAGATAGCGTTATTCTAAGACGAAATTAGCGTAGATTCTATGCAAGCCATGGCGCAGCTTTACTTGCAGCACCACAATAGGTACAGATGTATACACGATTTTCATCAATCTTGGTTGGATCAATATTAGCACCACACTTGGGGCAGGTTGCGAGAGGACAGGCTTGCTCCTCTACAACAGTGACATGCTCACGCACATCTTGCATTACATCTACCATGTACCCGCTGAGGATTCTTTCATCATCTGAATATACACTCAACGTGAGAACTCCTGATGATTCAGTCCCAGTTGTTTGGACTTCTGCAGCAAAGTGTTGATCGCCAAATTTCGTTTGCCCGACGAAGCATGCGTATCCAAGGAAATTACCATCATCAAGAGTCTGTTCCGAACGGTCGACTGGATCAAGACCTCTTAGACGAGACTTGGCTAATTCATAGACTGTCTTGGCACTCCCGGTGAATTTGAATGATGCACAGTTTCGTGATAGTGAGCCAAACTTGAGTTTCTTAAAGACACCTTCAACATCATCAGTACTCTCTAACATCGGACAGACATTGACTATACGCTTTCTTGGAATTAGGACTGTGTGAGATTTGTTCTGAGGGTCTCTGAATACAACACTACCAGTGTATTCATCATCTACACATCGCTGGGGCTTGAGCCAGAATATTGCACTCTGAAATGTGCCACCATTGATATTTCCAATCTTCTGTGAAGGTAGTGTTCCACTTGTGAATTCAAACCCATCAGGAGTATCAAGATTCACTGTGACATTCAAGATTGCAAGGTCTCCCTCATTGCTGACCTTGACAGCTAACTTGAGGTTCTCTCCAGCAATATCGTACCCAGAAGTCACTTTCACTGGTAAATCTGTGGTTGCTGCTGCTGGTGCCAATGCAGATGTAGGAGCAGTAGATTTCGGAACTTCAATATCAAGATAGTAGTTCAACTGCTTATAGCGGAGATACATGATAAACCATGAAAAGAGACCAATAGGTATTCCCAAACCAATACTAACGGACGGACCAGTAATAACAACAACCAATAGAAAAGCGCCAACAATCAACAGGAAGTAATACCAAGTAAAAATCCTTGCAATTCTTGAACGTACCCTGTCCTTAGCCATTTTATTGAATCTAAGGATTGCAAATAATATCGGTAACCAAAGCATGTAAAAAACTAGGTAAAGAGGTCCACTATTTGAGGGTCCTATTGGAAATACAATAACCCAGCCCCCTGAACTAAACATGGATATTGCGAATCCAAACCACACACCAGAGGCGATGAACAATGGACAGAATAATGTTAGAAGAATCAACATCCATTTCCATAGAGATCTTGATTTTGGCATTTTAATTGCAAGTCGTGTGATAATTCCTGGACCTTTTCGTTCACCAGAATCGAATACTGACATTCTTTGTTCCTCCACTACTAACCTAATGTCTATTGAAGTATTATTCTGTAACAGGTTGACTCTTTTATCTCTTCGTTGGATAGGTAACTATGCAAGTCTCTTGCCTCGTGTCAGAAGCTAACGTTTAAAAACGAAAACGACCGCGAAGTGCTTGTACAGTTTTATTTGAACTGGCCAGTCTAGTGCGATTGCTTCGTGCGGTCATGGTCAGGACAAGGAGGAACTAATTGATGAGTCAAAACGTACCGGTGCTTGTTCTGAGAGAAGACACCGAGAGAACACGTGGCCGTGATGCTCAAAGGAACAATATCATGGCTGCAATCGTTATTGCCGAGGCAGTAAAATCAGCCCTTGGTCCAAAAGGTATGGACAAGATGCTCGTGGATAGCTTCGGAGATGTGACAGTCAGCAATGATGGAGCAACCATTCTTAAAGAAATGGATGTAGCCCATCCTGCTGCGAAGATGGTAATTGAAGTTTCAAAGACAGTAGACGCTGAAGTTGGCGATGGCACTACAACCGCTGCTGTCCTAACTGGCGATTTACTTCGACAGGCTGAAACTCTGCTAGACCAGAAGATACACCCAACTACAATTATCAATGGGTATCGAAAAGCAACAGCAAAGGCACTAGAAGTAATCGAAGCAGTTGCAGAAGATGTGGACCCTGCTGGTGCAGACTACAAGAAGATACTCATGGATGTAGCAAAGACTTCAATGTCCAGCAAGTTCGTTTCCGGAAATCGTGATACTCTTGCAAAGACAGTTGTTGATGCAGTCCTAGCAATTGCTAAGGATGTACCAGCAGGTGAAGATCTTAACATCGATAATATTCCCCGTCAGAAGCAGACTGGAATGACAGTTGACAAAACCGAACTGGTGAAGGGTCTTGTTCTTGACAAAGAGGTCGTTCATGCAGGAATGCCAAAGAAAGTTGAAGGAGCTAAGATTGCTCTCATTGAGGCAGCTCTTGAAGTGACCAAGACAGAGTTTGACGCAAAGATCTCAATCAAGGACCCAAGTTCCATGACAAGTTTCCTTGAGGAAGAAGAGCGCATCTTGAAAGACATGGTTAACACCATTGTTCAATCAGGTGCCAATGTCGTAATTGCTCAGAAAGGCATAGATGACGTTGTCCAGCATTATCTAGCTAAGGAAGGAATCCTAGCAGTTCGACGAATCAAGAAGTCAGATGTCGAGAGAGTCCACAAGACTACTGGAGCACAAATTGTTTCAAAGATTAAGAATCTCACCGCAGCTGACCTTGGTAAAGCAAAACTCATTGAACAGAGAGAAGTCGGAGACGACAAGATGCTCTTTATCGAGGGCACACCGAAGTCTAGCGTTGTCACACTCCTCGTCCGTGGTGGTACTGACCACATCGTTGATGAGGTTGACAGAGCGCTGAATGACGCACTCTATGTTGTCAGAGATGTTGTGATGCATCCACAAGTCACATATGGTGGTGGTGCATTGGCAGCAGAGATATCGAAGCAACTCAGAGACTATTCATCAACCCTTGAAGGTCGTGAGCAGTATGCTGTAAACTCCTTTGCTGATGCAATAGAGTCCTTACCAAATACTCTAGCAGAGAATGCGGGTCTCGATCCCATTGACATGATTGTAAGTTTGAGAAAAGCACACACAGATGGCAAGGTTAATCACGGTATCGAAATCTCAAAAGGCAAGGTTGATGACATGAAAAAGGCTCGAGTTGTCGAGGCTGCTGTTGTCAACAAGCAGATCGTCATGTCCGCAGCTGAAGCTGCTATGATGATATTGAAGATCGACGATGTCATCAGCTCAAAGGGCGGTCCAGGTGGAATGGGCGGCGGTCCTGGCGGCGACGACATGGGCGGCGATGACGAATAGAAAGAGTCAAACGTAAATGGAATCAGGTGAAACTCATGTCAGAAGGCTCTGAAAACAACGAAAAAGATGCTCCAGAAGCGAAAGAAGAGGCAAAAACAAAGACCGATACCAAATCTGAAGATTCAGATCTAAGTGAGATCATATCTTTACTGACCAATATCCCCGGTGTCGGACCAAAGACAGCTGAGAAATTAGCTGAATCAGGATATGACACTATCAAGAAAGTGTCAGAAGCTGCGAAAGAAGCATTAGCTGAGGCTGTCACTGGCCTGAGTGAAGCAAAAGCAGATGCAGTAATTGGCGAAGCCTTTGACCTTCAGGAGAAGATTGATTCAGGCGAGATAGACTTGAGTGCAAAATCCAAATCGAAAAGGAAGAAAGCACCAGAGCCAGAACCTGACCGACATGAATTACCTCCAATCGAAGAGATCACGCGAGCAGAGGAACGAAAGAACCTTGTTACAGGATATGACGAGGACAAAGCAGCTATTGGAGTGACCATAGGTCCAAAATGGCTGACCAAATACGAGAAAGCTCGTATCATCGGTGCTCGTGCTCTCCAGATATCCATGGGAGCCCCTATAATGATCAATACAGAGGGTATTGACAAAGGCCGTTATGGATTTGCAGAAGAAGAACTTCGTTCAGGAGTACTTCCTATGACTGTCCGTAGAACGCTTCCTACAGGTGAATTCACCGACATTCCATTATCCGTTCTACTCAAAAATACGAGGCTGGAATAGTTCCAGCCTCTTTCTGTTCTTTTTATTTTTATTAATATGACATCATGCTACGTCTTAAAAGAGGATGATACTATTGCTTTAAGTCCTAGTGGTGATGCAATTTGCAAGAATTCCTTTTCACTCCAGACCTACTCGTGAAGGCTTTACTCGGATTTGTTGTTGGAGCATTGATTGGCTTAGAGCGGCAGAAGAAATTAGAGAGTGAGAGAGTAGCAGGTGTACGCTCTTTTGGATTGCATAGCCTACTTGGTGCAATGTCAGTTTACATTTCTCAGATAACAGGAAATCCAGTTGTTCTGATATACGGTGTTACTATTTCCATAATTCTTGTTGGAACACAAGTATATTGGAAATTGTTTCGAACTATGGGAAAGGGATTGACAACTCCGCTTGTATTTTCCATTTCATTTGTTCTTGGTGCATTAGTTGGTTTTGATACTCCCATTGAAGGGCAGTTATTTGGCAACCTTCAGATTTTTGCAATGTCAGTATCTTTGCTTGTGTTTCTCATATTAGGATTCAAGGAAGAACTGGCTCATGCAGTTGAGGTTATCTCACGCGAAGAAATGATTAGTGCAGTAGAACTAGCAGTGATTATACTATTCTTCTGGCCACTAGTTCCAGAAACGATCAGAATCTGGACTATAGATTTTCCAGCCTTCCAGACCTATTTTCTCGTGGTTCTCCTACTTGGAGTAAGTTTTGGTAACTATCTTCTTGTTAAGAAATTCAAAGACCGTGGAATCTACTTCTTCGGTCTTTTCGGAGGTCTTGCAAACAGTGAAGCAGCGGTGTCCAGTGTTACTGATTTTTATGTCAATGAAGGCAGACGCGGATCGGGGAGAATCTCCCTTGCCATCAACCTCGCCAATGTAGCAATGGTTCTCCGCAATGGATTGCTCCTTTTGGTAATTGATAGTACACTTTGGCTTGTTAGATTATATCTTATTCCAATAACCATTCTAATTGTCGCAAGTATGGTACGCATGATTCTAGAGAATAAGAAATCACAGGCCACTAAAGAGGGACAACTCTTCGATACTAAACTCGTGTCTCCATTCGAATTTGGACCAGCATTAAGATTTGGAGCGATATTCGCAGGCGTATATCTCATCCAACTTGTCCTCACACAATCATTTAGTGGGACTGGATTAATAATTGCTGCAATCATTGGAGGTTTTGTATCTGCAGGTGCAGTTGTTGCTAGCTCTGCAGCTGTCTTTGTTCTCAATCCTTCACTCTATACTGAAGTTGGAATCGCAATTATAATCACAACAATAATTTCAGTTCTCAATAAGATAATCTACGTGTACCTTGCAGATCGAAAAGAAACAAGACTCCTCAAAATAGTTGCGCGTGACTCGATAATCATAGGTTTCATAATCCTAATCTATCTAGTTATGTTCTCAATGGGAATAGTATAGATTGTCAATATCCAACTAGCGCAACACTTAAAGTGGGATAACGCAGATTCGGGGTTGGTGACAAACATGAAAGATGGTGGCTTTGTTCATCAAGAGTATCGATAGACTTAGTGAATACTCCGTCGCCAACTTCTGTTACCGGAACGAGTTTTGGAGGAATACCAGTGAGTGATATGAGAACAGTTCGAGGTATGAGAGACCTCTTTGGCCCTGAGATGCGGGTTAGAGATTATCTAATGAAGACAGCCATTGATATCTTCCAGAAATTCGGATACGAGCCACTCGATTCGCCGGTGATGGAACTATGGCAGACCCTTTCAGCAAAGGGTGGAGAAGAAGTTGAAGCAGAGACCTTCAAGTTCACAGACAAGGGTGAACGAGAAGTTGGATTAAGATTTGATCTTACGGTGCCCTTAGCTCGAATTATTGCGACGAATCCGCATTTACCAAAACCCTTCAAACGATATGCAGTTGGCAAAGCTTGGCGTTATGACAGACCCCAAGCAGGTCGCTATCGCGAGTTTGAGCAAGCTGATGTGGATATTATCGGTGCTGATAGTCCAGCTGCAGATGCAGAGGTTGTAGTTATTGCTTTAGAATTTCTAAGAAGAGTTCTTGGTAGTGAATATCGGATCAGGATAAACAACAGAAAGGTCTTGAAGGGACTTACCGAACGAGCAGGGGTCCCTGATGAGTTAGCTTTCGAATGCTTTAGAGCGATTGACAAACTAGACAAGATCGGACGTGATGGCGTTCTCAAAGAGTTAGATGAGAGAGGAATCAGTAAGGAGTCAAGTGATTTCTTAATCGATGCCATCGATATCAATGGTTCAGGTGTTAAATCACTTGAAAAATTCAGAGAGATACTTGCAGGTTCAAAGATAGGCATTGTCGGTGTTGAAGAGCTTGTGATGATGGCGCAGATTTTTGATGATGCTGGAGTAGGTGACAAAGTTCTGTTTGATATGTCACTTGCCAGAGGTCTCGATTACTATACTGGACCTGTCTTCGAAGGCAATTATCTTGGAGAACCACAAGTGGGTGCGATTTTAGGTGGTGGTAGATACGATCATTTGATTGAGAGATTTGGTGGACCACCAACACCAGCTACAGGGATTTCTCTTGGAATAGGCAGGATGATCGAAGTTGTAATTGCTAGAGGACTACCTGAGGGAATAATTCCAGATCTTGATGTCTTCATTGCACCAATTAAACCACCTATGATACGATATGGAATGGCTATTCAGAATAAACTTGTGAGGGAGGGTATCTCTTGTGAGGTAGATCTAATGGATAGGTCTCTAAAGAAACTCTTTGCACAAGCAGATTCAAAGAATGCATTACTTACTGTAATTATTGGTGAAAGGGATATTGAGAAAGGCGAGGTCAGTGTAAGAAATATGAAGACTAAAGAGACTGATCAAGTCAAGATTGACTCTGTTGTCGAATTCATCAAGAAAACTCTGAGGAAGTAATTTCAAGACAGACCAAAGGCTTTTCTCGTGATGTGCATACTGTACTCCACGGGAGAATCAATGACAAGAATGCCTGTTGTTGCTGGAAGATTTTATGAAGGAAAAGAAGATCTTCTCAGAAAACGAATCGAAAATTGCTTCTTAGGGAAACTTGGACCAGGTCGTGCACCGGAAGGTGAACCGGGTACGAGTAGAAACCTGAAAGCAGTCATTGCACCACATGCGGGATACATGTATTCAGGTCAACCAGCAGCCCATTCATATCTCAAGATTTTCGAAGACGGAAGACCAGACCATATAGTCATCCTCGGACCGAATCATACCGGACTGGGAGCTAGACTGGCAGTATGCAATGAAGACTGGGAAACTCCTCTGGGAAAGGCACTATTCGATCGTGGACTTGGTTCAGCAATAGTTGAAGAAAATAAGTTCGCAACGAACGATTGCGTTGCTCATAGTAATGAACACTCTATAGAGGTACAAATCCCATTTCTCCAATATATTTTTGGTCCTGATGTGAACATCATTCCAATTTGTGTTTCCGACCAGTCTTATGCTGTCTGTGAGTCAATTGGTATGACTCTTGCAAAACTTGCAGAGAGCGATGACATTCTTGTCATTGCCAGTTCAGATTTTACTCACTTTGAATCAGCAGAAAGTGCTAAACTCAAAGATAATCAAGCATTGGAGTATTTGGAATACATGGATCCAAAGGGTTTCCTAAGTTTTGTTCAAGGGCACAGAATAAGTATCTGTGGAGCAGGACCGATTGCAGCAACATTGGTCTTTGCCAAAGAATGTGGAGCAACCTTCTTCGATCTTCTCAAGTATACATCATCTGGTGATATAACTGGTGATACCAAGAGTGTAGTTGCCTACGTGTCAGCTGCATTCACCTAATCTTCTGAAATTATTCCTGCATCAAATGGAAGTTCCTCTTTAGAATCCAATACATCATTATTGTTGTTTGGTATGAATACAGCAGCAGCAGCAGCTCCCGCAAGTGAAACACCTGCAGCAAGCAAGAGACTCAGTGATGCGGAGCCAGTATCGTCAAAGACCTTACCACCGATAAGTGGACTAACTGCATAAGCGCTATTGCTAATTGCGCCAAATGCACCCATTATGACTCCATATGAACGTGGGTCAGTTAGGTCAGCAATTAAAGCCTGAATGGCAGGACCTCTCATGGACATGCCTATCGAAAGAACAATTCCAGAAACATAGAGTGCGACTACATCGTGAGAATACATGAACATAATCATAGATACTGCTCCTATAACCGCACCAATTACAATGAACCACTTTCTACCTCGAAGGTCTGAAAGTTTTCCAAATCCAATATTACCAATAATCATTGTGATGCCTATGACACCAAAGAAGATTCCAATCTGGTAAGGTTCAACACCTATGTTAATCACAGCATCCAACATGAACGCAACTTCAAGTATTCCCATCGCAAACATGTTTGCAAACATTGCAATTCCAAGTGCTCCGTAAGATGCTTTTGCTCGTTGAATTACTTCACTAAGTGGCACCTTAGGAATAACATCTCTAACAGTCTTTCTTGTAGGTTCCTCAACAAGAATTAGAACGAATACCATTGTAGCGAGTGTAGCTAGAGCTGCGAGTAGGAAAGGTATACGGATTCCTAGAAATTGAGCCAGAAATCCGCCAAGTGAGGGACCCACGACAAAGCCTACCATGTTACCCATAGAGAGGTATCCCATGGCCGTCCCCCGATTCTCCTTTGTTGTGACATCGGAGATGTACGCATTTGCAGCTGGAAAGAAACCAGCTGATACAGCTCCTTCTAATGCACGAGCACTTATCATAATGATCACATCATAGGCATAGGCATAGACAACATTGGCAAATGCAAATCCAAGAAGTGATATGATTAGTACAGGTTTTCTTCCAACTCTATCTGATAGATTTCCCATTGGGCCAGCTAGAAGGATTCGTGCGATAGCAAAAGAGGCAGCAAGGACACCTAATTCGATTCCAGCCATACCAAGTTCTTCGATATAAAATGGAAATATCGGAGTAATTATACCAAATCCAATCTGGAGTATGCTAAGTGAGATAGCTAGCATCCACACCGGGTACATACCTTTTGATTGTGGCGTATCCTCATGGTCTTGTATTGATTCTAGAGGAATCGCTGGTTCTGTCTTAGGGTCCATTAAAAACACTCTAGAGTTCCCAATTTCAATTCCTTTTCAAGGTTCGTAATTAGGACACCAATTACTTCTCAATGATGACTTTCCGAACACCCTTGATATCTGATAGATTTCTTATGATACTTCCAGGAAGTGGTTCCTCAGTAATAACTTTCAGACATGGTTCAGGGTAGATTGCAACATCTTCAGCAAGTACCTGTCTGATTGGAATTCCCTGTCCAGCAATAACAGCTGTGACAGCAGAGATAATTCCAGGAGAATCAGGAGATTGTACAAGAATCGTAACAACACCATATCCAAGTAACTCACGAACTCCTTCAAGAGATGGACCTGCAGGTTTAAGCAATTTAAAGAAATCACAGAGTTCTGATTTCTTGCAGATGTCTTCTGTTGTTGCACGTACTGTCCGTCTATCAATATCTAGAGCAGCTCCAAGAGATTTCAGCGGAATTCTGATGTCACCACATTTTATGAGACCAGGTCCCTCAACACTGAACCCATGACGAACAATTGCTTGGGCTACTATTAGTCTCTGAGGACTGTCTTTAAAGAAATCAACAATTTTTCGCCACATCAGTATACACCGTTATTTTTGTCTTGACTAATTCTTGTTCAATAAGCACTCGGTCTATAAAGCCCTTCGTTTTGGAGATTAAGATATTGCGAAGTACAAAACCAATTAATACTGATTCTAATCTGAAATCATTCCTGAGGTATGACTATGGAAGAATATGAAAACGATGATCCAAGACTTGAAGAATATGCAGAAGAACTCAAACCCTATGTTGGAGGGTATAATGAAAGGAAAGATCCCTATCATGTTTTTATTCATGATAAAAAATTGGTAGGACTTGTTGTTAAATCAGAAGAACCAGTCAGAGTGATTGAACCTATCGGAACACCAATGTCAATCGTTCTTATAACAGACTATACCATATCAAAGGAGATTCTTCAAGAATTTGCTAACGCATCATTGAGAATAGCGCAAGATCATCACGCAGCATATTCATTCATAGATATACCTGCAGAAAATGATGAAATCGTGAATTATTTCATCAGTATTGGTTATACAGAACTTGCTCACAGTTTACGAATGAGCTATAACTTGACCTCCTATGATGCAAAGAAATCGAATCTTAGAGTTGTAAAAGTACAAAGAGAAGAGGTGAATCTTTTCATAGATAAAGCAATGGAGTTCATGAGCGGTTCTCAGGATAATATGATAGATATTGTCTTTCGCAACATCAAGGGACTTCCAGAGCAATTCATTGATTACTGGTACAATTCAACAAGTCTCAATTTTGTCTATGATAAGGATGATTTAATTGGAATCTTAGACTTGAGCCCTCAAGGACTAAATATAGCAAATATAGGTGTTTCACCGAAACATCGGGGGAAAGGGTATGGGAGAAAGATCATGCATTATGCTTTTGCAACTCTGAAAGAAAAAGGAGATGAACAAGCTAGACTTCGTGTGCATGCTGAGAATAAGAAGGGAATTGCACTATACGAGTCAGTAGGGATGACTCGTGGAAGGAGTTACAAGGCATTAATCTGGAGAAAATGATCAAAACTAGAGCAGTTCTTTCTCCATAAGAACTTCATTGATGAATCCATGTGGCATATTGAAGTGATTCATTCGTATACCTACAACACGGTAGCCTAAATCAAGGTATAGTGCTTTAGCAACCTGATTGTCTTCGAATGTACTCAGGATTATCTTTGTGAAGTCACGTTCCAATCCAATCTCTTCACTAGCTAACATAAGCGCACGTCCTACTCCAACCAAACGACACTTCTTGATCACAATAATTCCTAGCTTAGCAACATGTTGAGATGCATTCCACTCTTCTGGTTGAAGTGTAAGATGACCAGCATATTCACCGCCCAAAAATGCGATGAGTAAGATATCCCTGTTATGATTTGTTTTATCAATCCAGTGAACCCAGTCAGAAATGTGAGAGTTTGCATTGAATGTTGGGAGCCATACGCCTTCATCAACAACGGAGCGAAATCCCTCATGCAACTTTGGAGCATCATCTCGCTCCGCAGTCCGCACTATGATTGAACGTCCATCCTTTGCTGTGAATTCCCAATTTCTCATTCACTGCACCGAGCCTCGTACATTTGGAACATAGAAAAAGGATTGCGGTGTGACTAAAACCGATTTTGCTGAATGAAAGAAGTATCTATTATGTCGTACAGGGACGACCTTCCACTTTGATATCAGATGATTGCCTTGCAGAATTCTTAGTCATACCTGACCATGATACATTGGAAACACCTTCTCCTCGAGCAAGTTCAGCGAGATGATTCATAGTTTCCTCTGTCATTAGATCTACATCTTTGAGAGGATACTCTAGTCCAAAAAGCTTGTACTTATCAGTGCACATCCGATTGAATGCAAGCAAATCGTATCTCTCCACATTTCTCAATTTAGAAACAATGAACTTGGCTATACTTCGAATGTTTTCATCGCTAGCAGTATAACCTGGGATGACAGGTGTACGTATCCAGATTGGTTTCCCACTGTCAGCTACAATCTGAGCATTTTCAAGAACTCGTTTCAGAGGCACACCTGTGTATTCTTCATGTTTTTCGGGGTCCATGATTTTCAAATCATAAAGAATCAGATCCACATGCTCTAAAATATCTCTTAGCACCTTCTCACTACAATATCCACAAGTATCAAGAGCTACATGTACTCCTTCTTCTTGTAGACCAATTGCCACATCAATTGCGAAATCTGCTTGATAAGTTGCCTCACCACCAGAGAGTGTGACTCCGCCATTGGATGTTGTAAAGAAAACCTTGTCACGTAGTAGTTCCTCAACAAGATCATCAGAATTCCAAAATGTCCCCATTACTTTTATTGCACCCGATGGGCACGCTTCTTCACAGGTCCCACATACTTTACAGAGTTCGTTATCAATCTTCATTCCATCAGTAGTCAGTTCAAGAGCGGATTCGGGACATGCCCTAACGCAAGCTTGGTCACCTATACATTTTGCTTCATACCATACTACAGCAGGATTTGCATCAATGGTCTCGATATTATGACACCACGTGCAATGCATAGGACAACCCTTTGTGAATACTGTTGTTCGGATTCCTGGACCATCTTCAGTCGAACATCTTTGAATGTTCGTCACTATACCTCTTGACACCATTATGGATTAAACTCCGTGCTTGGACCTTTAACTATTGTTCTCTAGTAAGCATGGGTATGTCAACTCGAACCCCTGGTCGTGGAAGTGAACAAGCATAGACCCTATCAAGTGCAACATAACCTATCTTGTCACTAATTTCATGGAAAGTTCCTTTTAATTGAAATGCTGCAGGTTCCAGAGACACAAGAGAGATAGCTACTCTCTGACCATCACGAAGTGAGAATCCCCTTCTCTTCTCTTCATCTCGCCTAAGAACCACCGTATTCGTTGATGCAGGTAACATACCAAATTCAACGAATGCCTTTGGGTATCCGTCATCATCTACAAAGGCAAGTACTTTAACAGCGGCCATTGCAGAGAAAACATCGAAGATATTCTTCGGCATGTGACCTTCTGTGGATTCTACCGCTGGTACTTTTCCTTTTGCCATCTTTGTCTTCAGAAATGACGAGAGAACTGCTATTTTCGAAATACCATATTTCTGTGAGGAATAAATTGCTTCAGCAACACCCGCTCCTCTGGCATTCGTATATTGATTATATCGAAAGAGAGGTGTCTGTGCAATGAATTCATAGATCTCATCATTCCGATGATATGACTCAAAATCAGCATTGATCAACCAGCTATCCAGACCCATTGTCATAACAAAGACAGCTATCTCCTTGTTGCCATTATTGACATTATGACGTGTCTTTTCACCGAGGAAGTCTCCGTAGACCATAGTATTCCCATCATACACATTCCAAGTCATAACAAGGCTGGAATTAGGTTCTCCATTCTCATCTTTGGTTATCATAAACTTTGGAGTTTCAAAGATTTTCAAAGCTTCGACAAGCTCATTATCAAGCACATTCTTTGACATTCTTTTACCTCCTAGAGTGAGTGCTCCGTTCGCGTGATTATTTCTTCCTGCAATTCTCGACCTACCTGAGTGAAATAGGCGTTGTATCCTGTCACCCGAATCATCAAGTTTGAGTATGCATCAGGATTCTTTTGCGCATCCCGTAATGTCTTAGCATCTATAACGTTGATCTGTAACGCAGTCCCACCAACTTCATTATATGCCCTCAGAAGTGCTGCTAATTTCTCTACATGCTCAGGTGTCCGAACCATTGAGGGGCTAAGAGTTATCGTATGACTTGCACCATTAGGTACAGTCTCTAATCCTAGTTTTCCTACGGACCGGCTAGAAGCAGTTGGGCCTTTGGAGTCCATTCCTTGAACAGCACCTACGCCTCCTGAAATGAATTCACCCCTTCTTCTTCCGTCAGGGGTTGCTGCTGTGAGAGGAGCTAATGGAATAAAGTAGTTCCAAGAAAGATACCCTGCTCGATAATGGCGTCCAGTGTATGGATTCTCGTGTTTGAAGGCTTCTTGCGCCCAGAACATAGACAAATCACGAGCAATGTCATCGACATAATCGTCATCATTTCCAAACTTAGGTGCACGTGACCGTAGAAGTTGTCGTAGCTCTTCATAACCTTCGTAATTAGCTGCTATTGCATCAAGTACCTCGGATATTGTGGTCTTTTTATCATCGTAGACCATCTTCTTAACTGCTGCAACAGAATCCGCAAGGGTAGCGATTCCCATCCCCTCTAGTGTATTGAAATTCCAAACAGTACCACCCTCATTTACATCCTTTCCATTCTCCGCGCATTTATCCATGAGCGCACTCAGGTAAGGTGTCGGTTGATACTTTGCACGAACAGTATCAGCCATGTTCCCTGCATTTACGAGTAGGCGAATAAGTTCAGCAAGTTGAATCTTAACAGCTGTAAGGAATTCATTGTATGTCTTAAAATTACTAGGGTCACCAGTTTTTGCTCCTATCTGTTTTCCAGTTGCACGGTCTTCTCCATCATTTAATGCGTACTCAACTGCTTTTACTAGATTGAAGTTGACATCAACAGTATCTGACCTATCGTTACCTTGCATAGTATTCTCGAGACAGCCAACTATACCGTAATCCCAGGCATCCTCACGAGGGACCCCTTGCCATACCATTCCTTCAATACTATGTTCATCAAAGTTCATCAGGAAAGGAGACCCCTGTGCTTTGGCAACCATTTCTGAAACACGAAGGAGGAAATCCTGAGGTGTATTTCTATGAAGTCGTACGTTTGGTTTTGGTTCAAAGAGGTTCATATCTTCAATGACCTCTAATGCCAACCAAGTCAGGTCATTTGTGAGGTCCTCACCATTCGGCCCACAGCCACTCAATGTCATAAGCTGCCCAAAACTAGAGTTTATTCCTTGATTGATCCCAAGCTTTCCTTGAAAATCATACACGTAATTATGCTTGATCCAGTAGCATTGCATGAGTTCTTTTGCTTGTTCTCTAGTCAGAACACCAGACTCGATGTCCTTCTTGTAGAACGGATACATGTATTGATCCCATCTCCCGTGTGAGAGACCTGCACCAGGATAGGATTCCGCAGCCATAACAAGCATATGAGTGATCCATAGAGATTGTAAAGCCTCCCAAAATGATGAAGGTACTTCCCAAGGACCTCTATCACACATCTCAGCTATTGTTTCAAGTTCTTCTTTTCGTTTTGGATTTATTTCTGAAGAGGCAAGTTCACGAGCTTTCTTTGCGTATCTCTTACTGACATTCCTTGCAGTCTCACAACTCAGAATCAATGACCGAATGAATTCATTGTGTTCAGGGGTCAAATCGCCTTTCAATAATTCCTCATACTCCTCAACGATACCCTTCAAGCCAATCTTCATAACTTTAGCATAGTTTGGAATTAAATGACCAGGAACGCTTGAAGCTGTACCAACACCAATCTCATTCAGTCTAGTAGCTTCTTTGAAGTATTTCTCCAATTCCTTTTTCCTATTCTTAGCCTCTGATTTATTCAGAGACCTCGATAAGGCAGTATTGAAATTAAATCCAACAATCAACTCTCCATCAATTATCAATGTAGGCATATAATGAGTCATCACTTCATGGAAGAAAATCGCCCTTCTCATGGGTAGACCAAAGTCCCAGTAGTTATCAGGGAGTTGAACTTTCACAGCCATTGATTTGAGTGTCTGATTGATAGATGGGAAGAATGGATAGATAGCAGGTTCATTTGCCCAATCGTGTACTGTATACACTTCATCCCAATCAGTTCCTGTTGTGAAAGCGTATGGTTCGTTTGTTTCTTCACGTTCATGAAACGAGTAGAAATGGTCACGTAACTTTTGAACTCTTTCAGGTAACTTATCAGAATGAGTCCAGATTTCAATAGCAGGAGTCTTAGTTTCGTCAAGGGTCATCGAATGAATCCACCTAGCAAATGCGAAGACTATGAACATCAACCATCTTAAAAGATTACATGTTTTGATAATTATTGAAAAATTTAATCCGAAATGATTATCTTTGCTCGAATAAAAATGCAGGGTGGAGTTTCAAATGACTGAAGGTAATACGAAAGACATAGGAATTGCATCGGACAAGAGTAACTTTGTTGTGGGACTCACACTCATTATTTGGTCGATAGCATTTGCGATTCTTGTGGGAACGGATACTATAGGTTGGTATAGCTCATTGCTTGCATTTGTTTTCTTGTTTCCACCAATTGGATCATATCTACTGATTTCAAGCATAGTGAATATCTTTGAAGTTGTCAACAAAGAGAAGCAATAGATGTATGAATAGTAATTGTACAACACTGTAACTGGCGCTACGCTTTTAAGTAGTCCACCTTTTCTGGGGCCATCCGCCCGATAAGAGATTACTGGGATTTAGGAAGGCACTAGAATGAGAAAAACAAGTAGAATATTAGCGCTCATGTTTGTCGCATTCATGATCTTGGGTTCTATCCAGACAGACACAGTAACGAACATAGATCAATCCATGAGCACTCAAGTAGACATTCTTAGTCCTGCTGCGTATGATTCACCGAACATAACGGCATCACTGGTTAGTTTAGCTAATGGAAGTAGAGTTACAGGAAACTTCAATATTACCTTGAATATGGGCTCAGATTTTACTTCGCTAAATAGAACTCTCTTCGTTGAAGGTGCAATCGTCCCAGGTTTCGATCACAACAATATTACTGCTAGTAGTAGTTGGACTGAAATACTTCTCAATCTTGATTCAACACAATTTGCAGAGGGAATGTTGAATTTCACTATACTCTTCGAATACTTTGCTGAGAAAGAGACCGTC
>PJER01000066.1 GCA_002825465.1 Candidatus Thorarchaeota archaeon MP8T_1 | reverse complement strand
ACAACAATACGAGTATTCACGAATTCGTTCCATCTCAACCAATTCAAGACCAGGAATCTGTTTCAGAACGTTCCGAGGTGCATCATAGACGCCTCCAGCTCCTCTTCGATCTGGCTTGGGCGGATCGTAGATATATACCTGTGATAGAACCTCTATCTTCTCACCCTCCCATGGAATATAGGGTTCAGCCATTCTGCCAAGATGACAGGGATCATGATACGTCACTTTCAAAGGCACTTTTTCTGTGAGTTTGATTTTACCATCCTTTAGAAATCCTTCAATTATCTGAGATGTGTGAACAACCTCAATGTCATGATCAACGAAGCGGGGATACTCCACTTTGAGCATATTGTAACAGCCACTACATGATGTGATAATCTTCTCAATCCCCGCTTCTTTGAATTGCTTGATGTTGCTCTTCATTATCTCAATTGCTCTCTTCTCATCGCCCACACGATAGACAGGGCTGCCACAGCACATCTCATCTGAACCCATCAATCGAAAATCCTCTCCCGCTGAATTCAGAATCTTTGCCGTCGCTTCCGCAATCTCTTCACGTCTGTATGAAGCAGTACATCCTACGAAATACAGGGTAGATGATGAATCGTTTGTAACAATATCGTCTGTCATCCACCTGGGTCTCTTCTCTGAGTCTTCTCCATATGGATTCTTGTTACGATCTACGAGCTCAATGTACTTCGTGTGTTTAGGCATGGGTCCGACTCCAGCCTCTACTGCAGCTACACGTAATTCGTGTATTGCCTCATTGGGTTCTAGTTCATAGACCCATTTACAGGAAACCTCACAACCACCACAGTTTGTACATCCATAAATCACGTTAAGCATCTCGGGCGTCAATTCCACACGTCCTTTATGATATGCACTTGCTGTGATCATACGTCCGCCGCCTGAGTAGGCATGGAAATTGTAGTAGTCAATTGATGGACAGATACTTGAGAAACGTTTACTCTGGATCACCAGTTGAGGTATGAACTTGCACTTGGAACATCTGACACAACTGTCCATCATATCTTCAAATTCACTGAGAGTCATTATGGCACCTCCTTGAAACAAAGTGTTCCTGGATTCAGGATGTTCTTCGGATCAAAAATCGCCTTAACTCGTTTCATCGCAGTGACCGTGATTGGAGAAGCCTTTTCGAAGACAGCATCTGTAATGACTCCGTAAGGTCGACTGAAGTATGCCCCTTCATCGAGGAGTTTTCTCTGGCCTTTTGCAAGAAGTGAAATAGCAGATTCTGTATCCTCATCAGGGCGATAAAATATGTCAAGGCCCACATGTGTATTAGTTCCCTGATTCATTGGCTGAACATATGCGCCAATCTGATTAACAGGGAAATCACACTCTTTTGCAACATTAAGAAAGAGCTCATAGAATTCTTGAACTCTATCTAGTGTTGTTGTGAACATTACTTCAAAGCAATTACCAGCTACTTCTAATTTCCAGTATGGAACCCTGCTTGAACGATTGAGGATGCCTTCGATATCAGAGGACTTAATGGAATCGAGGTTCTGCTGTAAATCTACATGAGTTTCAGACCCGATATCCCGTATATCACTAACGCGATACTCCAGTTCTTCATCAGCAATCATTCCATGACCGGAAACCCCAAGAACAAGTGTCCAAGGAGAATACATCTTGCTCGTTGGGAGGATAGCCTTGAGACTAACTGAATTTAACATAAAATGCTCATCTGCCAATCTACGTCTGAATAGAGCATAGTTGAATTCTTGAAGTGATTTCAGATCATCACTCTGGGCTAGTAGGAATACTTGCCTATCAGGGAGTTTCTCACACTTCATTGTAATCCAAGTGACAATTCCTATTGTACCCTGAGCCCCTTGTACCAATCTGAATGGATCGAACTGTGAGGGCCCTTGTGGGTTCTTCTGTGCCTGACCAGACTCCCACTGTTCCTCAAGTGTACCAGGGCCTGCAGCTGCTCCAGTTCGAAGAACATCACCAGTGCCAAACACAGTTTCGGTACAGAGGAGTGGATCAGTTATATCCCAATGATATCTTGGAGTAGTGATAGGTTCTCTATCTAGACAACTTGACAAGACAGATTTTGATGCTTTGGGAAGTAGAGGCATGAGTGGCCGGAGACCTTCTTTCTCAAGATTCAATATTAACTCGTTATAGGTCACCCCTGGTTCGACCATTGCAACCTTATTCTTTCGATCAATTCGCAATATCTTCCGCATCTTGCTCATGTCAGCGATTACTGCATTTTTCACCTTAGGCAATGATGACCCCCGCAGTTTTGGTCCGCCTGAACTGACAGGGATAATGGGTACTGAATTTTTATTTGCCCACTTCACAAGCTTGACAACATCTTCAGAGCAGGAGGGCCAAACCACCAATGATGGCAACTCATTCCCTGTATAAACCGAGAGAATTTCATTTGAAATGGACACCTTGCCTTTTCCTAGTATTTGCTCTATCTCAGTCCTCTGTGTTTCGTTCACGCTAATCTTTGCTTCCCTTGTATGTCGTTGTTATCCTTGTTTCATTGAGATTCAAGTGCCGCCATCAGGATATTTGAATTCAAAGGCATCATTCTCGTATACCAGATAGCATGTTGCACATTCCAAGTAGTGTGATGCATAATCATCCACAATATATACTATGTCACTGAGTTTCTTCCCGAGATTCATCAAACAAATGAGTATGCAGTGACCACAGGCATTTTAATTCAGGTTTCGGGATTCAGAGTCTTTATCTATATGTTTGCCGCAAAAAGGCAACTAGGCGAGGAGAATCATGACGGTGTTGCTTTCATTAAAACAAGTCCCTGACATTCCAATTGAAGCAGATACTATAACGCCTTCTGCTTTTGCTGGAAAGACCTTAGCTCAGATTGGACAGCTCAAGGTGATGCAGGGAAGAGAATCCCGGGAGTTACGTGATTTCTTTGAGATAACAGGAGAACCTGCTGGCAGTGCAGAGGAAACCGAAATTACTGTCCGGGGGGATCTCCGAAAGGTAAAGCAAATCGGAAAAGGCATGAATGGTGGCAGAATCAATATCGATGGAGATGCGGGGATGCATCTTGGTGCTGAGATGATAGCAGGTAGAATCACTGTAACTGGTTCTGTGGATGCCTATGCAGGCGCTGAGATGAGCGGTGGCAATATTCAGATAGAAGGAGATGCTGGTGATTATCTCTGCGCAGGATACCGAGGTAGCCCTGATGGTATGACTGGTGGTAGAGTCTATGTTGGAGGGAATGTTGGGAATGAGATGGCCCTACACATGCGTAAAGGTTTCATTGCAGTTAAAGGGAATGTAGGAGCAATGGCTGCTACGCGAATGAAAGGAGGATCCATCATTGTGTGTGGGGAACTAGGTCCTCGAGCCTGCACTGAAGCAACAAAGGGTATGCTCTTAGCTGTTGGTAAGGTTGGTTCATTGCTTCCAACATTCAAGTACAGTGGTAACTCTGAGAGAGAGTTCACTGGTTACTATATACGATATTTGAAATCACGGAGACCAGATTTCCTACAATCAGATATTTCGTACTCTGAGAAATGGGCTAAATTTGTAGGTGACTTCGCAGAGGCGGAGTCAAAAATGGAAATTTACGCTAGATTGGTTATGAATCCGCATCTAACGAGTTGATAGTTATGAATCTAAACAAGGGAGCACTCAAGATTTTCGAGGAAATTGTTAATCAAAGTAAGGAATTGGAATGTGCAGTATCAAAGCAGTCCAATAGAACGACTATCCTTGATACAGGTATTGATGTACCGGGTTCAAATGAGGCAGGGAGACTAGTCAGTGAAATCTGTTTGGGAGGTGCTGGAGAGGTTTCACTTACTGAAGTGACAATAGGTGATCTTACCTTGCCTGCAGCGTCTGTGAAAACAGAGAAGGTAACTGAGGCTTGTCTCTGTTCACAGTATGCAGGATGGACAGTTCAAGTTGACAAGTACTTCGCAATGGCCTCAGGTCCCGCAAGAGCATTATCAAGAGGGGAAAAGCTCTACAAAGAATTAGGTTACAAAGAAGATTCAGATGTCGCAGTCGTTGTCTTGGAAACTCGCGAATTCCCGCCTGAGAATGTCACTAAGTACATTGCAGAGAAGTGTGGAGTTCCCACTTCAGGAATGCATGTCGTCGTTGCGCCTACTGCTTGTCTGGTCGGTTCTGTTCAGATTTCAGCCAGAATTGTTGAAGTGGGTGTGCATAAGATGCACGAACTCAAATACGATCCGTGGAAGATCAAGAAAGGAAAGGGAATCGCTCCGATTGCTCCAATTGCCAAGAATGATAGTAAAGCAATGGGTGTCACAAATGACTGCATTCTTTTCACTGGAGATACATACTATGAGATTGAACCAGCTGAAGGAGATAATTTGGCGGAACTAGCAAAGAATGTTCCATCATCAACATCGGAGCAGTATGGAACGCCATTTTACAAGCTGTTCAAGAGTGTGGGATTCGATTTCTACAAGGTAGACCCACTCTTGTTCAGTCCCGCCAAGATTGCAATTAAAGACATCAAGAGTGGAAAAGAGTATAACGCAGGTGAACTAGATCCCGATGTTCTGAAGCTATCACTCGAGTCATAGGAAGATTGGAATAGGAGTTGAAAAAATGGAGATCAATGGAGTACCTATTGATGACACGTTTGCTGAAGCTTTTAGTATGCATATGAACAGGACCATTATTACAGCATATGACGAAGACTGGGCAAGAACAACAGCACTTGAAACAACAGGTTTTGCAACATCGGTCATTATGACCCCATCGGAAGCAGGGATTGAGTATATTCTCAAACCGGATGAAACTCCAGATGGTAGACCTGGAGTGAGAGTTGTCTTTGCTACTGGTAGCAAGGATGGAATTCGGGAACAACTCCTTGCCCGCTTGGGTCAATGTGTCTTGACAAGTCCGACTGCCTGTGCATATGATGATACGCCAGATGTGGCAGAAACATATCCTGTTGGAAAAATGATAGCTATGTTTGGAGATGGTCATCAAGTAAAGAAAGGACCTATTGATGGACGTACTCTGTGGCTATTACCTCGAATGAGTGGTACCTTCGTTATCCAGGAAAGCTTTGGTAGAACTAAAGGAGTCGCTGGCGGGAATATCATCTACTTCTGTAAGGATGTTGAGAGTGGAATGAGAAGCGGAAAAGCAGGAGTGAAGGCAATAGAGAAAGTCGAAGGTGCGTATACACCCTTCCCAGGTGGTCTGGTTGGATCTGGCTCAAAACCATCTTCTCGATATAAGGCACTTCATGCATCTACAAATGAGAGGTATTGCCCAACAATGAAAGGGATTGTCCCAGACTCATTTGTGCCAAAGGATAGTGATTTCGTTGTTGAAATTGTCATTAATGGCCTCACCGAGAAAGCAGTTGCAGAGGCTACAAAGGCGGCAATTCTAGAGGTATGTAAACACCCAGGTGTCATCAGAATATCTGCTGGCAATTTTGGTGGAGCACTTGGAAAATACAAGATACATCTTCACGAACTTGGATTATAGGAGGAACAAGAATGAGTAGTGAATCTGTTAAAGTCCGATTGGTATCTGGTAGGACATTAAGTCAAGGAAGAGCTATGGAGAAAGGTAAGATAACTCAGGAGTACCAGGATGCAGTCGCCATCTGTGAACTCGGTCCCAAAACAATGGAAGCCCTAGGTATTGAGAATGGTGAAACTATCCTTGTGAAAGCTGCACTTGGAAAGATCAATGTTAAAGCAAAACTTGACAAAAACCTCCAGGAAGGAATGGCATTCATCCCATGCGGGCCATACTTCAATTACCTCCTAGATGCATATACACAATTTACAGGCATGCCTGGATTCAAGTCACTGGAAGCAACAATCAATGCTGCACCTGGAGGTAAAATTCTAACCGTTCAAGAGATGACTCAGAAAATGAAGGAGGAAGCAAAATGACCGAAGCAGGTAACACCTTCAAAGACGTTGTCTGTACCTTTTGTGGATGTCTATGTGATGACATTATCATTGAAACAGACGGAGATAAGATAACTAAGAATACAAACGGATGCGCCATCTCGAAAGAACGATATGTTGGACATATGGAGAACAGGTGTCTCCAACCGACTGTGAAAGGGAACACAGTCACTCTTGAAAAGGCAATTGAGAGAGCAGTAGAGATTATTGCATCGTCCAAACGTTTTCTCATCTATGGATTAAGTTCTACAGAGAATGATGCCCAACGAGAAGCTTATCGATTAGCCGAGCTTGCTGGTGGTGCAGTAGACAATACTACATCAGTCTGTCATGGTCCCACAATCCTTGGAGCTCAGGAGTCTGGAGAAGCGACAGCCTCCCTAGCAGAAACTCGTCATCGCGCAGACATTGTCATTTACTGGGGTGCAAATCCTGCCGCTGCACATCCAAGGCATATACCTCACTATATTCGACAGCCAGGTGAATATATCAAAGATCCAAAGAAAGACCGTCAGATTTGGCTTGTTGATGTACGTGAAACAACAACCGCTAGGATGGTTGATAGATTCTTCAAAATCGACCCGGCAACAGACCTTGAAGTTATCCAGACATTGAGAGCATTGATTCGTGGAACTAAACTTGATGTAAATGAGGTAGGTGGAATAAACATCAAGAACCTTGAAGAGATTGCAACAGCAATGAAGACTGCAAAGTATGGCGTTCTCTTCTTTGGCTTGGGGCTTACACAAAGTTTTGGTAGACACCGGAATATAGATGCTGCAATTAGATTGATTCAGGACCTCAATGCTCATACGAAATGGGGATTGATGCCAATGAGAGGGCACTATAATGTGTCTGGTGCAAACAAGACTTCCACATGGGTGACAGGATACCCATATGCAGTTGATTTCGCAAGAGGATATCCAAGATTCTCACCTGGTGAATACACTGCAGTAGATATGCTTGCACGTGGTGAAGCGGATGCATTGCTTAACATTGCTGCAGATCCCGTAGCACACTTTCCAAGAGCCGCTGTAGCTCATCTTGCAAAAATACCAGTAATCAACATCGATCCAAAATTCAACATGACTTCGCGATTAGCAGAGGTCAATATACCAGCAGCGATTGCAGGAATCGAATGTGATGGGGCTGCGACAAGAATGGATGGATTACCTCTATACTTGAAGAAAGTAATTGAACCTCCAGAAGGAGTTATTCCAGACCGAGATATCCTGAGAATGATAATCAAGTCATTGGAGAAGGTGAAGAAATAATGGCGGAAGATCTCATACTCAAGAATGGCGTAGTATTCGACCCAATGAATGGTATAGAAGGAGAAGTAATGGACATCTGCATTTCGGATGGAAAGATAGTCGAGAAAGCTCCTGCAAAAGCAAAGGCATTCGATCTCAAAGGGAATACGGTAATGGCGGGAGGTGTAGACCCTCACTCCCATATTATCGGTTCCAAGCTCAATGTTGCAAGAGTGACTGCTCCTGAAGTAAATAGACATCACCCGTACCCAGCGACAGCAAAGACTCGTTCTGGTGTTGCAGGAATTATTCCTTCTTCGTTTGCTACTGGTTTTCTATACTCAGCGATGGGGTATACAACAGTTGTTGAACCTGCACTACCTGCTACAAAGGCACTTGGTTCATGGGAAGAGATTGAAGATATTCCAGGACTGGATATTGGATTACTTCCATTGTTCTGTAATAGCATGATCACTTTCAAGTATGTAGAAGAGGGAGACATCAGTGGACTTGCAGCATACATAGCTTGGACACTGAAGAAAGTAGGAGGTATTGGTGTCAAAGTAGTTAATCCTGGTGGAACCTACGCATGGGCATATGGCAAGAATGTCTGTGGTCTGGATGACGAAGTCCCTGAGTGGGACGTCACACCTAGAACAATTATGACAGGTCTGGCTCAGGCAGTTCAGGATTTGCACCTCCCACATCAGATGCATTTCCACCCAACCAATCTTGGTAGGCCGGGAAATGTATACACGACAATGCAACAACTTGATGCAATCAAGAATGTCAAACCTTCCACTAGGAAGAAAGAAGTCGTTCATCTGACACACATGGCATTTGATTGTCTTGGAGTTGTCGAAGGGGGAATGGCAAATTGGAAGGATGTTGCGTCTGGTGGTCTGATATTTGCAGACTACTATAACAAGAACAAGCACTTCACTTGTGACCTAGGACAGATCACTTTTGGGCAATCGATGACAATGACTGGAGATGGACCTTTTCAACACTCACTCTACCTCCTGACAGGTGGGAAAGCAAAATGGTCGAACATCCCAGTCGATGTTGAACTTCCTGGGGGAGCAGGCATTGTGCCCTTCACCTTTGAACCAAAGAGTCCAGCTAATGCAGTGCAGTGGGTAGGGTCTCTTGAATTTGCACTCAACATAAAGGACCTCTGGCGGATGTTCTTGAGCACAGACCACCCGAATGGTGGACCATTTCTGAAATATCCGTTATTGATATCGTGGTTGATGAGCAAAAAGCAGAGAGACCTCTGGTTGGAGATGGTCCACAAGTTTGCAGATGAACGTTCGACCATTGCTAGCATAGAAAGAGAATATTCACTCAACGATATTGCTATCACGACACGAGCAGCACCCGCGAAGATACTTGGTATGGAAAAGACAAAAGGGCATCTTGGTGTTGGAGCTGATGCTGATGTTGCTGTATATGGATTCAATCCTGAAAAAACAGACTTGGCAAACAATCCTGACCTGATTCTGAAATACTTCACTCAAGCTGAGTTTACCTTCAAAGGTGGAGTACAGGTTTCAAAGAAAGGAAATGTTGTCAAACAGATACACTCGCGAGTCCATTCAGTACATCCAAAGCTCAACGACATTCTAAGTGCAAGAATTGATAGAGAACTCGAAGAAATGATGAGCAAGTGGTTCTCACATTCCTTTAGTAACTATCCAGTTCCAGCTAGATACAGAGAACATTTAGAGATTCCACGAGTCATCGATTCGACATCGGTACAAGCATAGTGTGGATTGCAAATTATGGCATTGTTAGGTACTCTCACAGGAAGCCGCTCCATAACTTTCACTGCAATCTTTGCGGCGATGATTGCAGTCCTAGACTCAATACCTATGGTCCCTGGATTCTATGGTGGAGTATGGGATTCCTGGGGATTTATGTTAAGCCCGATTGTTGGAATAGTCTTGGGACCTGTTCTAGGAGTAATTTCAGTCGTAATAGGAGGCTTAGTTGGTCATCTGGTATATTTCAGAGACCCAATCGAATTACTCTTCATGTTAGGTGCGCCTGTAGGAGCTGGAGTGGCAGGACTAGTTTTCGAAGAGAGATGGAAAGCTGCGTGTGCCATTTACTCAGTAATGATTGTAGGTTATTTCGTGACACCTGTCACATGGTCGTTGTCACTTTTAGGCGTCTGGGATGTTCTAACTAGTTTTGTGCTTCTACTTGCAATCACTATTCTGACAACATTAAGCAAAGCAGGGAATGGAATCCTATCGTCTACAAATCTGAAAATGATTCTAGCCACCGTGATAGGTCTCGAAGGTGACATTCTGACAAGAATATTCATTCTTATCCCAGGTCAGATGTATTGGCTCTATTACGCAATGCCGCTGGAATTACTTCAAGGACTCTGGGTAGTAGCTGGAGTAATCACACCAATCAAGGTCATACTAGCGGCTATTGCAACAATTGCTATTGGAAAGTCATTACTGGAAGTATTTCCTCAACAGACTAAAGAATTGAATAACAAATAGCTCGAGCTGTGCGGTTAGTTCAAACTAAGTTGGAATCCATTTCCTTACATTTTTTCTATATTCAAGAAACTCCTCGCCAAATCGCTCCTCTAGTTTATTCTCCTCATAGTTTGCCAGCGAGTCATAGAAAACAAAGGCTATCACCCATAGGACAATCGATGCAAGAGAGAATGTAGATATTGCTAGTCCCAGGAGGAAAAGATGGGATCCAAGATACATTGGATGCCGTACACGAGCGAAGACACCTGTGGTTGCTAGTTCATCCACCTTTATGTCAAAGAGGTCTTTGTGTGATGCGTCAATGAAGTAAATTGCCATAATGATAAGAATACCTCCGAAGCCAATAAAGATCCAAAAGTATGTGAAACTCCACAGGAATGTGGTGAAACGTAGTACGAAGGAGTCGATAATCCATACTATGAAGAATATGACCATCAAGATCATCTGGTTACGGTGGCCACCTGGTTTCTCGCCTGTAAGATTTTCATGAATGTACTCGGACATGAGTGTTTCCTCCGTGCCATCGAGCAGAAAACAATGATTCACGATACATAATTGTTATGGTGCCAACCGGAGTGATGTGATTACATGATTGACAGACTCATGGATAAGAATCATCATCAGTGTCTTTTTACTTCAGATATCTCAAGGAGGTTTTGAAACCTGCCGAATATACACAAAGAAGACCGCCCATTAAGACTTGAGTAAAAAAAGGAGCAGGCCAGAAAACATGCCAAGGCTGTCCGTGAGAGTTCTATCTATGCAAAAAGAAACACGAGCGGTCTATCACACGCGGATTCCGACTAATAGGTAGTGGTCTTTTGGAAAGGAAAAAAGGAAAAATAAGTGAAAGAGAGGCGTATAGCCTCCCTCTAACATACATTACATAGGATCAGTTACAATTTTGTTTGCCCACTTCTGTGCTGCAATCGCAGCTTCGTAACCATATTCGGGTTTCTCATTACCTAGACAAGCCTGAACAAAATGAGCAATCATTTGCTTATGGCCCCATACTTCTGGACCGGGTCCTGGTACTTGCCAATTCTGTATATCATCACCCTTGCCAAATAAGGTCACATCAAAGACTTCTCGATTCTTACTCGGAATCCAATCGACAAGAATAGTCTTACCATTGTTTCCAAAAATCTCGAACCGACTAAGATCTAGACCTTTTGCCACAGATGAGCCAAGCATCATTGTTCCAACTACGTCATTTGCAAATTTCACTATTCCAACAGTTTGGTATCCTTTGAAATCTTTGATTCCTTCTATTGGACTATAGTTTGGAGTCCACTTAGCGTTCGTGATGGGGCTACCAAAGAACCATTGAAGCATGTCAAGGCTCCAGACCGATAATGTGTAATCAGGATAACCTCCTGCTTTATCAATATCCCAAGCCCAACCACTTAATGGCCACTGATCTGCAAGATCTTCAGCAGCAATAAACTCTCTAAACGTGATTGCCATTGGTTTTCCTATTGCTCCAGAATCAACAAGTTCCTTTGCTTTCAAATAGCCAGGGCAATGTCTGAAATTCAGAATCGGCATGAGAACTACACCCTTCTTCTTGGCTATTGCTCCAAGCTCTTCAGCATCTTCGAGCTTTGGTGCTATTGGCATTTCCAAGTAGACATGCTTTCCAGCCTCAAGGGCTTGTTTGCCCAAGGGATAGTGAAATGGTGTAGGTACTGCAACGCACACGGCATCAACCTCAGGATCTTTGCAAACGTCACCCCAATCATAGTAGATTTTGAGATCGAA
The DNA here is from genome assembly GCA_002825465.1 of Candidatus Thorarchaeota archaeon MP8T_1. The sequence goes on along the minus strand of PJER01000066.1, from coordinate 116 downwards.
GTTATCTTTCTTCGCCATTTTTTCCTTTAGTTTCATAGCATACGCTTCACTGTCCCTACCCTTCCTGGCCAGTAGACCATATAATTGAGAGTTGGGAACCTTACGGAATGATGGAA
>PJER01000065.1 GCA_002825465.1 Candidatus Thorarchaeota archaeon MP8T_1 | reverse complement strand
ATCTATCTATCACAAGGTTTCCATTCTCACCCTCCCAAAGTCAATCGGTTCATGTTACAATGAGTACATCTGCAGCCTCTGGTGTCAATCAATCGATTCTTTCCTATTCTCAAGATGGGGGAGGTTTCATCAATCAATCCATGGCTGAAGTTGATGAAAAATGGGTTGGAGATATTCCAGCTCTTCCAGCACATACTCTGATTGAATACAAAATCTATGTCCAAAATGGAATATGGGAATGGGTTGTGTCTCAATCGTACTCCTATACAGTAATTGATACTCTTGGACCAGTTATCTCAACAACGAGAACTCCTGTTAGTCCAATTCATTCTAACATTGTGACCATTAATGCGACAGTTGTGGATGCAAGTTCAATACACCAAGTCGAACTCTGCTATTCAACTGATAATCAGCTGACATGGACTAATATTACAATGCTTCAGATTGGAAATAATTGGATTGAATACATTCCCTTCTTCTTGGCTGGTACAAATGTGTCGTATCTTGTTCGAGCAGAGGACAGTGAAGGGAATTGGGGTGTTTCTAATGTATCTGGTTATACAGTTGATGATGTTCAAGGTCCAGCTATTATTATTTCGCGAAATATCCTGACTCCTGAGATTGACGAACTGGTAAGAGTAACAGCAGCAATCTACGACACCAGTATAGTTGATACAGCTTGGCTCTTGGTTCGAATCAATAATGGTTCTTGGGTAAGTCATTGGATGAATAGAATTGGGCATCTATACATTGCCAACATTCCCGGGCAAGATTTCGAGACTTTTGTTGAGTATAAAGTTAGAGCAAATGACACTGTAGGAAACTGGGCTGTTTCAACAACTTATGCCTATACAGTAGTTGATACACTCTCACCAACTATCTCATTATTGACCAACCTATCTGATACTGGTCAGAATGTGGTTGTTCCAATAGAAGCTGAAATTGAGGATGCAGGGGGAGTAAAACAAGTTATCCTCTGCTACTCTCTAGATTCTGGATTGACGTTTACTAATTCCACTATGTCCATTACTTCAGGTACATGGATTGGGTCAATACCAATGGGATTTGTTGGTGAATCTGTGTACTTCTCAATATACGCAGTGGACCAATCAGAAAATTGGGAAATTTCTCCAATGCATTCCTATATGATAGTGGATGTAATTGCTCCAAAGGTCAATTTTACTGTTACATCAATTTCTGTAAATCAGACTGATGTATTACACATTGAAGTGGAAATTACAGATGATAGTGATATTCTGAGTGTGATCATGAGGTTTACAGTTGATTCTTGGCAGAATGAAAGCGACCTCGTACTGAATTTCCAAAATGGAGTATGGATTGCGGAAATTCTAATCATTGATGCAAACATGAACTTACAATATCGAATTGTTGTTGAGGATTCAGCACACAACGTCTATGAGAGTCCGCTAATGTTCTATACTTTGGTACACAGTTCTGACCAAATTCTACCAATAAACACTGTAATTGTGGCCATAGGTTCAGCTGGAATTGGAGTGATCGCTGTTCTCCTAATCCTGTATCTTAGGAAACGGTCAATGTAGTTTCTTCTCGCTAATTGATTGCTGAGAGAAACTCCTTTCTTACCTCCTCCATTACATCAGTATTAGTGAATAAATCTAGAGCTGTCATTGCAAGGGCTTTTGCTGCGTTCAGCATCGCTTCATGAGCACGCTCGGATGCTGATGCTTTCTCGAATTCAATCGAATGACCAGCAATACTATCGTCACAGATGGATATGTAGGGATGGATTGTCGGTACAACTTGACTAACATTTCCGATATCACTTGACCCAGCACCGCTGCCAGGTGGAAGTGGATTGAGAGGTTCACCAATAATAGCCAAATTATCTTCGAAGAGTTTACCCATTTTATGGTTCATTAACCGTGATTGATACGAGGGTTCGATAACGGTATATTTTAGCGTAGCACCAGTTGCACTAGCAGCCCCTTTAGCGCAGTTCTCTACCTTCCTCAGAAGTTAGGCTCGCACGTAAAACTCTGCCGCTGCATAATCTGGTACGATATTAGGTTTGACACCGCCATGAGTGATTATCCCATGTATTCGTGCATCGCTCTTGATATGTTGACGAAGAGCATTGATGCCATTGAAAGTCTGGATGATAGCATCGAGCGCATTGATTCCTTTCTCAGGACTACCTGAAGCATGAGCAGCTTTTCCAGTGAATTCTATTCTTACTTCTGTGAGTGCCAGCCCTGCCCTCCCAGTCATAGTATATCCTGGAGAAGGATGGAACATCATAGCTGCGTCAACGTCCTTGAAGAGACCCTTCTCTACCATGAAGATTTTCCCACCACTGGCCTCCTCCGCAGGTGTTCCCATGAAGATCAGTTTTCCAGGGATGTCTTTCTTGAATGCCCCAATGGCAAGACATGCTCCGAGAGCAGATGTAGCAATGAGATTATGTCCACATGCATGTCCAATCTCAGGCAGTGCGTCGTACTCTCCAAGTATGGCAATGGTTGGTCCATCTGATTGCTCTGGATGTACTGCCAGTATTGCTGTCTCAAGTCCAGCAACCCCCAGTTCCACTTTAAATCCGGCTCTCTCCAACTCTATTGCCAGTAACCGAGAAGCTTTCACCTCTTTATTGGCTACTTCCGGATTTGCATGTATCTCATCACTGATCTTAACCAAGCGACTCTTATTATCATCAATATATGACTGAACCTTATCTTTCCACATTGTACTCAATGATTGGGTAAACATTCGATATCTTGAATTTTCCCATATTGCAAAACAGAAAATGGAATAAGACATTCTAGAGGATATTCTAAGCATACGAGAGTGAAAGTTTGAGTGATTATCTGGAGTATTTCACATCATCAGGCAAAAAGAAGAGAGTTACCTACAAATCAAAAGACTCCACACTCGATTTGAGAAATCTCGATATACTCCAATTTGATACTTCACAATTAGACTCGAATCATAACATACGCAAGATTTGTTTGAATGATAACAAGATTGAGCAACTAGATGTAACTCCACTAATTACTTGTAAGAATCTCAGGACTCTAATTCTTGATGGTGAAACAGATGCAGAAACCCTTCTGAGTAATGATACAATGGAGGATGTTGCACGTGAAGTAGTTCTTGATGCTGTTGAGACCTTTGATGCTCTGACATTTCTTCCCAGCCTGAATGCAATCAGGATTTCTTATGATTATATTCGAAAACACGAACCTGATTGGAAAGTAATCCACCTGTTCCAGAATTCACTCAGGGTCATCGGAAGTGGATGGATGGGAATGCTCGATGTTGGACTGAATGAGAGTAGAGCGATTCTTGAACACACTTTAAGCTCAGGTGACTTAAAGGAAGTAGAAGCTCGTTTGGTGTCTATTCTTGCTGAAAAAATCGATAATGGAGAACCTACTATTGATCTTGACATCCAAGTTATGAAACATCAGGGTGACCTAGTGATGCGTATTGATGATGTCGTTGAGAATAGGGTTGCTGAAATGAATCGCCTTTTTGTTCCTGTAATGAAATTCCCAATTGATAAAGAGAGCATTATACTCTTAGAGTCCGTTGGTGAATCAGTAGATACTCATTATGCAGATTTACGGATGCTTTGGCTTAGTTCCTATGGTTATGAAATACTTGAAAATTTGAATATGGGAACTACTTGCGAGATGCGAGAATTCTCATTGATCCAGGAAGCACTCTCAACCATAGGTTTTGAAATCAAGACCATTCAAGAGAAAAACGAATACCCGATTATAGGTTGGAAAAATCGTAAGGTTTTGCAGGCTCATGGCATTGATTCTCCAGAACCACAGATTGAACTTCCCCAAAACCTCTCAAGTGAAATGATAGAATATATCTGGCAGCTAGCTGATTTCAGAAGTAAGAATCAAATGACTATGATTGCGGCAACTTCAGACGACTCAATAAGGATCAATCTTAGCGACCTAAAATGAAGAATTCGCTAGTTTCTAATAGAGGAAAGCAGTCTAGCCAATGAGTCAATTGAATCTTCGGAGAAGATAATTGTGGAATTTCAAGATCATGTCGTGATTATTACAGGAGCAGCTCGTGGGATTGGTGAAGCAACTGCGTGGGCATTCGCAAAACGCGGTGCTATCTCTGTAATTGTTGATATCAATATTGAAGGAGCTAAGAGAGTCGCATCTGAAATCGAAGCTAAGGGATTCAAAGCGGTTGCATACAACATTGATGTCGTTGATAGAGATGCTGTAGATGCAATGGTGGAGGACGTGTTTGAGAAATTTGGTAGAATCGATGTCCTTGTCAATAATGCGTACATCTCTGGAGGATATGCAATTGTGACAGAAACCACACAAGAAACTTGGGACAAGGTTATTGCAGTGAATCTTACAGGTTACTTCAACTTCGCGCGAGCCTGCGCTGCGAAGATGATTCCAAAGAGATACGGCAAGATCATCAATATCTCAAGTGGTGCTGGAACAAATGGAAGCCTCTCTTCTGGAGTTCAATACCCTGCAAGTAAGGCAGGAATTATCGGTCTCACTTTGGGACTGGCTGGAGACCTCGCTCCTTTTGGAATCAATGTTAATTGTATAACTCCCGGACTGATTCGAACTTGGAAACCTGAAGAGATGGCTGAACGAGGAACTGGTTGGACTTTAGAAAAGGTTGATAGCTACATCAAAGTCGAAGTCCCATTGAAAAGAGTTGGAGAACCTGAGGATATAGCTGAAACCGTTGTTTTCCTTGCTTCCAAAGGTGCAAGCTACATAGTTGGTGAAGTCATCAACGTAGATGGTGGAGGTACTTTGGACTCAGTTGCAAAACGTGAATCACTTCTAGGTTTCTAAAACTCATAAAATTCCAGCAATCAGTTTTTATGGAGCTGAGCACGAGCCAACGAGGGTACCACCAATATCGATGGTGTTGTTATTGGAAAGAAGATTGGCAATAATCAGCGTCTATGATAAGGATGGCATTGTTGAATTCTGTAAGTCCATTTCTTCTCATTTTGATTTTATAAGTACAGGAAAGACTACATCCCTACTCCAATCAGCTAAAATAACAGTTACTAGAGTTTCAGATTTCACGAACTATCCCGAGATTCTTGATGGTAGAGTAAAGACATTGCATCCGAAAGTGATGGGGGGTATTCTAGGAACATCAGAGCATGAGACTGAATTCAGAGAGATGAAACTTGAACCTATTGGGTTAGTTGTAGCTAATCTATATCCCTTCGAAGCGGTCATATCCAACGAACACGAACTAAGAGATGCTATCGAGAATATTGACATTGGTGGGGTTACTCTACTTCGAGCGGCAGCAAAGAATTATCATGAAGTACTGGTCGTGTCATCTCCACTTGATTACGAACGAGTCGCTTCCGCAATTATCAACGATGCCATCACCGAGGATCTAAGAAAGGAATTAGCTATCAAAGCATTCCAGCATACTGCCAAGTACGATATCGCAATCAGTCGATATCTATCTTCGGATACACCTTGGCCTTCCAGTTTTGTCATGGGATTCGATAATCCCCAAGAACTTCGATATGGTGAGAATGCACATCAAGAAGCAATGTACTACCTCAATCCTGATACCAAACCTTTCTACAAACAGATTCATGGGAAAGAGGTCTCTTACAACAATATTGTAGATTTCTCCTCAGCTATTGGTGTTCTCTCAGAGTTTGAAGATCCGACCTGCGCAATCATCAAACACACTAGTCCATGCGGTGTAGCGAGTTCAAATGATATTGAGTCTGCTTTTGATGATGCATTTGCAACTGATAACCTATCAGCTTTTGGCTCAGTCATGGGATTCAATAGAGCAATTACAATCCCCCTTGCCAAGAAACTCAATGGAATGTTTGTTGATGCTATCATAGCTCCTGAGTACGAACCCAATGCAAGAGATATCTTGACCAAAAAGAAGAATCTCATTCTTTGCACATTCAATGATTATAAAATTCCAGAACTTGCGATTCGATTAGTTCCCAATGGGATTCTTGTTCAACAGGCAAACCTACACAAGATATCGAGGGGTGATCTTACATTTGTATCAAAGAGGTCTCCAACAGATGAAGAACTTACAGAATTGATGTTCGCATGGAAGATAGTCAAGTATGCAAAATCGAATGCTGCAGTCATAAGTACCGGATATAGGACCTTAGGTATTGGGATGGGTCAGACATCACGAGTTGGTGCTGTTGAGCTTGCTTTGAAACGAGCTGGGAAACGTGCTGAAGGAGCAGTGATGGCTTCGGATGCATTCTTTCCCTATCGTGATTCTATAGATACTGCAGTTGCAGCAGGAGTGCAAGCTGTAATTGCACCCGGTGGTTCTATACGTGATAATGAATCGATTACTGCCGCTGATGAAGCTGGTATTGCCTTTGTCTGGTCTGGAGTGAGAGCTTTCTTGCATTAAAAAAATGAATTGGACATTCCATGAGTACCAAGGAATGTCCCAGTTGTTTCTATAGCATTATCATTGAATCCTCAACCATCAATTCAGGGTCCGAATCCCTGAAGGCTAGTTGATAGGCAGGTTGTATCATCTCTGCAGAGCTCTTCTTCGTGAACCTGAATGAAGCTTCAGTCTGACGAATCAAACCCATCTCTACAAATTCCCTCATATCGAGTGGTAGCCTGATATCATTGAAGTGATCTATCAGATCATAGTGTGTTATCTCATCTTTCTTCTCCAGTAAACGAATGACTGGTTGAATGAAGGTCTTGAGATGCTCATCAAGGTAGTTCTCCATCTTCTCAAGAACCTCACTCATGACTTCAAAGGTCTTCTTAGGAGTATGAATCATCTCAAGGAAGATGGTCTTAAAGAACTCTGGATTGTACTCTAGTGCTTGTACTGTAGATTCTCGAAGGGGAATCCCCTTGTTCATGAGCACTTCGATATTTGCGATCCGGCGAATCCCCGACATGATGAAGTTCAACGCAAAGTGAGGGTCATCTTTCACATAGAGGGCTTTGTATGCCTTATTGATGAGGTCTTTGCAGAAGATGTAATTCAATAACAGAAGGTCTTCCACATCACGGGAACCCATATTGTTTAGATCTTCATAGAAGTCTATGATAGAGTCGTCTTTTGAAACAAGTAGTTTACTCTTGGAGAAGTAGGAGTGGAAGATACTTCCATCCTTCACCCTGTGTGTTCCTCTTCTGAAGTAATCGCGAGTTACAACCTCTCCTTCCATGAAGACATCCTTCTCAATAAAGCCTCTATGTCTTCCATATGGCTCATCTTTGACGACAATCATGAAATCGATATCGGATTTTTCCCATACAGTGTCATAAGATATACTCCCTGCCACCATGAAGTTGAGGACATATTCATCCATCTCGCATTTCTTAGTTAGTTCATCCAAGGCACTCTGATAGTCTGCACGAACACGTTCTCTATCCACATCAGCAGGTCCAACTCTTGTTGGCTGGACTTCATCTGGATTAAATGAATTCCAATTGAAGTGATAAAGTGGCTCATTGTATTCTACCACTCCTTTCTTCGTAAGCTTCACGGGTGTAACAGTGCGTCTGAGAATTCGTCTTCTATGGAGATGTTCTGCTTCAAAGATGACCATTCCTCTAGGACCAAATCTTAACATAATGTCTGTCTGTGATGCTGTCCCTCCCTCTTCTGAGATGAAATCAAGGACTGGTTTGTGAACCTCTATGTCAATAGAGTCCATGTACTTGTAAGCCATTCTTATGGCTTTGTCAAGAGACTCTTTTGATACCTCAGTATCGATAAGGTCATCAAAGAGCTTAGGAAACAATTCTGGGAGAAATTCTCTCCCCTTCAGGATCACTTCTCGAGGTGGCCAGACATCGTTCAGATAACAGAGTAGGTACCCCAATTCACTAAGTCCGTGAAGGAAGAAGTGAAAGCTGTGTGCAAGGTCGTTCTTGATATAGAGATACTTCTCAGCTTTCTGAAGATCAAATTTAACAGCCATAAAGTACAGCATCTGTAGGTATCCTCTATCTCTTACCCCCACATTCTTGCTTCTTTTCTTGAACCAATCTGTGAATGAACAATCTCTGGAGAAGACCAGTTTGCTATAGGTTAGGATTTGCCATATTCCTCTTCCTCTTGTATGTTGAACTCTTCGCATGAACTCATTCTTGTTGTAGATCTCTACATCAATCGGAATTCCATACTCCACGAGTCGTGCTGTCCGTTGTTGTCCATCATCGACGATGACATACGCATTGATGTTAGATCTCTCTGTGACTTCATCATACGCTATACTGCCATAGACGATTATAGCTAGAACTCTATTGTCTTCTTTTGCTTGCTTGATGAAGCGTGTGAGTGCTTCATCGAACTGCTTTCTTACTTGTGGATCTTCCATTTGCATCAACTCCTGTTGACCTAGGAGGTCTCCACAACGCTCTGCAGGTACTGACCCGTGTAGGATTTCTTGCACTTGATAATATCCTCAACAGTTCCTTCAGCAATGACTTCGCCGCCTTCTGCGCCTCCCTCTGGACCAAGATCAATTACCCAATCCGAGGACTTGATGATGTCGAGATGGTGTTCTATCACAATAACCGTGTTACCTGCATCCACCAGCTTGTTGATGGTCTTCAGGAGCATCTGGATGTCTTCCATGTGCAAACCCACACTAGGTTCGTCCATGATGTAGAGGTTATCTTTCAGTCTCTTGAGTTTACCAAGCTCTCTTGCGAGTTTGATTCTCTGACTTTCTCCACCGCTCAGAGTAGGAGCTGGTTGTCCAAGTTTGAGGTACCCAAGACCGAGTTCCATCATTGTCTTTGTCTTGTGATAGATGAGTCGAGTGTCTTTGAAGAACTTGTTTGCCTCTTCAATTGTCATATTCAAGACTTCGCCTATGTTCTTTCCCTTGTATTTTATCTCAAGCACTTCTTCAGAGAATCTGGCTCCCTTACAGATGGGACATACTGTCTGAATATCTGGCATGTACTGAAGTTCGATTCTGACAAGTCCATCTCCGTTACATTCTGCACAGCGCCCTTCTGTGGAGTTGAAACTGAACCTGCCTATCTTGTAGCCACGTTCTTGTGCCATCTCTGTTTCAGTATAGAGTGTTCGTATCTTATCGAAGAATCCAACATAAGTTGCTGGGATGCTCCTCGAATGAGATCCGATGGGTGATTGGTCCACGATTCGAACATCTGCAACATTCTCAATCCCCTCTACTCTGTCCAGTTTTCCTGGAATCACACGAAGGTCTCGCATATCATGGATGAGCTTCTTACCGAGGACATCCTCGATCAATGTACTCTTTCCACTTCCAGAGACCCCAGTTATGCAGATGAAGACCCCGAGTGGGAACTCGACTGATAAATTCTTCAGGTTGTTCTCTTGAGCACCTATGACCTTCAATGACTTTCCATTCGGGCTTCGAGCCTTTCCGAAGTAAGGTATCTTCTTCTTTCCTACTAGATAGTGACCGGTCAGGAACTTTGGATTCTCGAGTATGTCTTTGTAGTTCCCCTGTGCCATGATCTTACCACCATGCACACCTGGTCCTGGACCTATCTCGATGATGTTGTCAGCCTGTCTAATGGTGTCTAGGTCATGTTCAATCACAATGACAGTATTTCCTGTATCTCGGAGTCGCTTGAGGATGTTTATGATCTTGTTACTATCGCGCATATGCAGACCGATCGAAGGCTCGTCTAGCACATACAACATTCCCATGAGTTCAGAACCTAACTGTGTGGAGAGCTTGATCCTCTGAGCCTCACCCGCACTCAATGTCCTTGCACGACGATTGAGTCTAAGGTAATAGAGACCTATGTCATCGAGTAATTGAATCCGTTTCCTCAGTTCAGAGATGACCTGATTACCAGCCTTCTCTTTATCTTTAGGAATCTTGATGGAGTTCACATAATCAAGAAGATGGTTGATGAAATATTCACCCAGTTCATCTATGTTCTTCCCTTCCACTGTGATTGACAATCGTTGTGGGATGAGCTTCTTTCCCTGACAGTCTGGGCATGTATGTTCAGTCATGAGCTTGCGATACCACTCGTATCGCTCTCCTTTCTTTCTGTCATTCCTGTAATGTCTATCAATATAGTTACAGATTCCAAGAAAGCGGACTTTCTGACCTACATTGCGATGTCGATATTTGTTTGGCCAATCTGGTGGTTCCTGAAGGATAAACTCCTCCCTGACACCGAATAGTATCTGGTCTTGGACATCTTTAGGTAGATCCTTCCATGGAGTCTTCAAGTCGAAGTTGAGATGCTGACTAAGACTATATGCCCAGTACTTTGCCCACCATTTCAAGGCGCCATCATTCATACCCTTTCTTGGATCAACCACTACTAGTCTTGCATCTGCTTTCATCAGCATTCCTAAGCCCAGGCAGGTTGGACATGCATTCTCAGGTAGATTTGCAGAGAAGGCTCCTGGTAGAAGCGTGTGCATCACGATATGATGTTCCTTGCATCCAAAGTTTTCATAGAACTTAGTAGCGATGTCTTCAGCTATATTACTATCAGAAAACTCGAATCTGATGAAACCACTTCCTACTTGTTTTGCATTCTCTAATGATATTGCAAACTGGTGATAGAGGTCTTTCTTGATGATGATTCTGTCTACAATGACTTCGATTCGATACTCTCTCTGTTCATCGAGTTCAATCTTATCGCTGATTGTGAATGGTTCACCATCAATCTTGATTCTCTTGTATCCTTTCTGTCGTATATCATCGAACAGGAACGGATAGTCCTCATCATAGATCTTGTTCACTGGAGCAAGTATCTCGACACTGGTCCCTTCGGGAAGTGTCATGAGGTGATCAACAATTTGGTTTGCGTTTCGTGTCTGGACCTTCTTGTTACAGTATGGGCAATGAGCCTGTCCAAGCACTGAGAATAGGATTCTCATGTAGCTTGAGATATCTGTCATACTCCCAACCGTTGACCTTGGATTCTGTGTTCCAGTACGCTGTTCTATAGCAACAACTGGAGAGAGTCCAAGAATTGAGTCCACATCTGCTCGTTCTAGCATCGGTAGCATTGTACGAGAAGTTGCGCTCATAGATTCGAAGAACTTGCGCTGCCCTTCTGCAAAAATAACGTCAAAAGCCAACGAAGTTTTCCCTGAACCACTGACTCCTGTAATCACAGTGAGTTGGTCTCGGGGAATGTCTACTGACACATTCTTTAGATTATTCGTCCTAGCATTAACTACACTAATGTGTTCTCTCATGCATTCATGCCTCCCTACATCAGTTTAACCACCCGCTTCAGTCTAAATACGAAGCAACATGTGGCCTGATGATAGATCGAGGTTTCTCACGATATGAGAAAGTAAGCAGACAGGAGAATGAATGAATATATAGAATATGGTCACCGTAAGAAAGTGATTGATAGCAAACTACAAATCTTCAATTATACTAATTATAATCTAGGAGTCAAGTGGTTGGTGGTGGATTGAAGAACCATAATGTATCAGTCGCATTATTTTTTTGCATTGGACTCATTATTGCACAAGCTATTCAACCTACAGCTTACCAAGAAGTAATTTCCATTCCAGCAAGTAGCATCAACCCACTAGCCATTTGGCATGATGACTGTACAAATACCACTGGATGGACTGAACAGACTTCTGCATCAGGATATAATGCTGATGGAGTTATTTCTGGAACTGGAGGTCTCCATGCAGGTCTGCTTGCTCTTTATGTACCTGAAATTCCCCCGACAACTTACAATGAATATGGTCCTCTCTTTACAAAGGAATTTCCTAATCCTATTGCGATTTCAGAGATTCTTGATTTTCGAGTGCGTTTGCGCTTTTATGATAACCCTAGCGAAGCTGGTTCTCTCAAGATTTACCTATTTGATGAAAATAAAAAAAGCGTATTTACATTAGGACTTAATGATGTTGATTATTCGAACCTTAATTACCGGGTGATTTTTCATTATAATCCTGTCACTTTGAGCCCCTGGTATGCATACACTCTCGAATCTGAAAATGACTGGAACGACTACATCTCTTTCTGGTATAATGATGCGACTGAAACTCCTTACACTTTGATTGGTCAATCACTAGATCCTATCTATGCTGTAGTTACAAATGATGGTGAGGTTGAGGTTGATAGAGAGATAACATCAATTGGTATCTCATGGACAAGAGGACCTCAAGGAGAATATGATGGGTCCAATCTACAATTACGTGAAATTAATTTAATGTACAGACAACCAATTACTTCAAGTCAATCATGGCATCATGATTGCTCGAATATTACACAGTTTGAACAAGTTACAGAATGGAATCCAACATGGTGGCCGGATAGGATTCTGACTCTGGATAATATTTCCTCGAATGGTGATGCAATCTATACACCAGACTATTCTAGTGATGTAACCGACTGGTATGGACCAGTCTTTGTATGCGATCTGCCTTTTCTAGTTGCCATAAGAGATATCATCCGTTTTGATATTCAGCTTGAGTTTCTGTATTCGGTATATGCGGATGTTGTACGATTTGATTTCTTTTTATTCGATCAGGATCTTCAACCCTTAATACGATTTTATTTCTATGAAGTGGGCAATCCCTATATCGGGTTCTATTTTGGTGTCCAGTTATTCGATAAAGACCTGAGTTCTGTAGAAATACATCCGGATCACTCAATAGCATTCTCTCTGAGCGGTACTTTCTCCCTTTGGTTATCAACTAGTGCTGGATTCTTTGCAGACATCCCGTTTTCAAAAAGAGATTTTATTGGAGGACTAAATTCTGTTGATGCAGATAGTGAGGTCGCCTATTTTGGAGTAGTCCCTTCGAGCCGCGAACTAGTTTCTGATATACCCGTTTACATATACGATTTCCATTTGGATTATGTTAATGAATCGTATTCCAATTCCAATCAAACAAGCCCAAATAATGCAACAATAACTAACGGGAATGGTGCATTATTTACATTGCCACCTCTGGAACAGCTATTATTTTGGGCAATATCTTTTGGATCAGTAATTGTGATTCTGACATTTACCATACGGACAATAAGATACCGAAAAGTTGCAACCAACAACTTATGATTATTTTATCAATCTTGCAGAGTCTGTTTCGCAATCTCAGTAGATTCTTTATCTGAAACTTTTCTTTACATCTGCTTCTAAGGTTTCATACATTCCAGGTCCATACATTTTTCCAAGTGTTTGTGAAATCTTCTGAACTATTCGTTCCTCATCTTCAGTAGCTATATCATTAGGAACCCAAACATATGATGGTCCAACTTTAGATATTAGTGGATGAATTGCAAGTATCTGGTCTAATGATAGGTATTCTCTAAGTTCATTGAGAACACCTTGAAGAACTGAACTCGGTTGTGGTTTGATTTTCTTCTTTGCGTTTTTCCATCCCATTTCTAAAAACTTGACCATGAAACTATTGAAAACATCAAAACCAGACTGCGTTGAACAATCTTCAATGCGTAGTCTTGAAATAAATTGCCCATTCTCGAATCCAAGAAAACTGACAATCAGAAATTCAAGGATCTCCTCTAACTCAGCACTGTTTTCATCATTTGATTCTGACATCAATACGAAGATATAACCAAAAGGTTCTCTGGCTGGTCCATGAATCACTATTTTCTTGAA
>PJER01000008.1 GCA_002825465.1 Candidatus Thorarchaeota archaeon MP8T_1 | reverse complement strand
TGATACCAACCAAGTATTTGTCGTGTTGAAGAAGGAGATTAACCTCTTCGTTGAACTCTCTCATACATGCTGACTCAAAACTGCCTTTTGTGTCTATTACCTCTAATATTCCTCCAGGTACTGCATGAAATGTAGGACAATATGTGTGAGACTCCTCTCTACTTCCTGCTAGCACATTCTGCCCATCGTGAGAGAATACGATAGCTTGCATACCCAGTGTTCCATAACCTGAAGGACTTTGTTTCTCTTTCTCAAGAGTTAGTACTCTAGAGAATTTCATTAATCCTAAATCGAATACCATTTTGTCATTAGTAATACGGAAATCTTCTAGAATGAGTATATCACCATCATAGACTTCTGGAAACTTGGCAACCATCTCCGCCCAAACATTCTCTTTTTTGGCTTCCAAGTTTTCAGGGAGAAAGTGCTCATTATTAGAAGAGAAATTCCATTCTACTTTAGATAAAGGAACCCTCCCTTTCCAGAATACCTTCAAGTCAGACAGAACTTCAAACTCTCCTATTTCTATAGTATTCCAGCTGATATCATGTACATGGCAATGAAGATAATCAATCCTATAATCAATAACACGACTGATGCAATTATTCTCCAATTCATTATTTTTACACTCCTGTTTCAATGGATTCTTTGAGAGCGTCTCTTACTTCCTTGAAAGCATCAAGTGTTTTTTTGGTGAAGATTCGGCTCTTTCTTGATTTTTTACCAGATTCATCTCTAATCGGAGCATTTCCTAGAGCTCTCATCTCACGAAGAATATAGTCTCTAAGTTCCTCATGAAATCGAATCCCTTCAACTCTCTCCTCACTATCTCCACCACCCAATTTCTGAATGAGAAGCGGAACAATACCTGTAGGTGGAGGACCTACTGAGCCTCCTGCAGTTTCAATCAGAACTGTTCCAATGCCCATGATTCTGTCGAATATCCCTTGTCGAGTTCGAACATAAGTTACTGTACGAAAGGGAACGTGCCGTTTTGTAATGGTAATAATTCCACGTTTCGTATAGATTTCTGGCATCGACTCACCCGACCAACCAAGGACTGAGTATTCGATTTTCTTTACATAAATCACAATCGCTATTGTGCCCACACTAAGAACTACGCCAACCGTGATCATGTAGATGTAATTGGTTATCTCCCATCCAAGAATGTCTAACAGTTCGAGGGGTTGCCACATAGCTCTGAGAATCTCGCCAAAAATTGGATTGTCTAATCCAAGAAATAGTAACCGGATTACTATCCAAATGATAATCAAGCCTATTCCAACCTTAAGCACTTTCTTAGCAATGAATGCATTAGTTGGTTGGAACACTCTACCACTGGCTATCTGTTCAAAGGGCGGTCGTATCACACGCTCTTCTTGTTCAACCATGTGGTATCTTCCCTCACTTTCTCTCTCGTTTAAGTAAATCGCGAATCTCTCTCAGTACAAGTAGAATCTCATCTTCGAGAGTATCTTCAGATCGTGGAACTGGCTCATCGGTTGGATACACAATTTCAGTTCCAGTGACATAAGGATCCTTGAATTTTCTAAGTTCTCGTAGGATGAAGTCTCTGAGTTCTTCGTAGAATGTGATACCCTCAAGTTTCTCTTCAGCAGATTGAGTAGCTCCTGAATAGCCTGCTGTTTCGATTTCTATTGAACCAATTCCAAAGAGTCTGTCAAAGAGACCAGCTCGACTACTTATGTTGGTGATAGTACGGAAAGGTACATGTTTACGTGTGATGTTAATGATACCCTTTTTGACAAAGATCTCTCTTGAGGTAGTTCCTTCTTCACTGATAACCGAGTACTCAATTGATCTGAGATAGATTGGGACTATTATCAGGGCTGGAATCAACCATATAGCTGTCAGAACCAAGTACCAGAGATTTAGAGTCAACCACCAGTATTCGAAAATAGAACCTGGCCCTGACCCTGTCAGATATCCTACCAACCATAACACGAACCAAAATGAACCAAATATAATTAACCAGAGTGTTATCGCAACGAAAATACCTGTAAACCACATCTTGTTCCGGAATGCTTTGGATGGTTTGATTATCTTTCCACTAGCAACATTCTCAATTGGGGGCTTGATTACTTTACCTTCTGCCAATTTTATAGGTCCTCCTTGTCTATTTTTCTATCAATTCGTTCGAGCACATCTCGTATCTCTCGTAGAGTGATAAGCATCTCATCATCAAGACTATCACTTAATCGAGGGATTTCCTCATCACGGGGTAGAACGACCTCAGTCCCAACAACGTAAGGGTCTCTAAACCTTCGGAGTTCCTGGAGTATAAAATCACGGACCTGCTCATAGAATGTTATTCCCTCAAGCTTCTCTTCGGGTCCCACTTGTCCACCAGGACCGCCAGCTCCAGAAGATCCAGCAGTCTGTATCTCTACAGTACCGATACCAAAGAGTCGATCAACAGGACCTGCTCGACTGCTAATGTTGGTAATAGTTCTAAAGGGTACGTGTTTTTGAGTCACATTGATGAGACCCTTCTTTACGTAAATTTCTGGCATTACAGTTCCAGACTTTGATATCACACTATACTCAATGCTTCTGATGTAGAGTGGGATGCCGACCATTATTGGAAGCCACCAGAACACCAGCGCTATGCAATACCAGAAGCTAAGTATAGGAAATACGTCAAAGAATATGGCGAAGAAGGTGTTCCATCCCGCATTGTTGTCCATCATATAGATCCATGAACCAAGCACGAGTGCTCCATTTGCTAGCATCCAAAAGATTACTGCAACTAATGTATATCCAAACCATTCTTTGTAGTAGAATCTAGAATCAGGTTTGAATACTCTGCCACTTGCAACAGTCTCCATTGGTGGTTTGATGACTCTTCCTTCTTCGCTTCCCATTTTCCTAACCTTACCTATACTATTACAGTTTAGCTCTAAGAATCTCACGAATGTCTCGGATTGCTGTTAGAATGTCATCATCCAGAGTTCCCTCTAAACGTGGGACTGCATCCTCACGTGGAAATACTACTTCAGTTCCAGTAGTATAAGGATCTCTGAATTTTCTTAGTTCTCCTAAGACAAATTCTGTAAGCTTCTCAAATGCTCTGATTCCCTCAAGTTTCTCTTCAGGTCCAGTTTGACCAGTCGGTCCACCAGAATAACCTGCAGTCTGAATCTCAACATTTCCAATACCAAATAGTCTGTCTAAGACACCAGCTCGTGAAGAGATGTTGGTTATTGTTCTAAATGGTACATGTTTCTTGGTGATGTTGATGATACCCTTGCGAACATAAATCTCAGGGGATGCTTCGCCGCTCTCTGAAATTACTGAGTACTCAATAGATCCTATGTATATCGAAATCCCAATGAATGCTAAGACAAGCCAAGTTATGTTGACAATTGTGGCCCAGAACATCAGGATTCCTAGCCATTGGTTCATGAGTGCTGCATGACTCCAGGCTTCATCCAATGATATCAGGTAGGATATTCCATAGAATCCTCCAACAGTAGCCAGCCATAGAAAAACTGCTGTCAGAACTGCGGTAAACCAGTATTTATTCCTCAAAGCCTTTGATGGCTTGAAGGTCTTTCCTCTGGGCATTCCTTCCATAGATGGAAAATACCCAGCAATTACTTCCTCGTTCATTTTTTTATTCACCTTGTGTTTCTCGTTGGTAGCGAGGAAGTTGTTTAGCACCAAGCTTGCCAAAGATCCTGATAGACTGTTCAGTCATGTACATCTCTTCTTCTTTCGGGGTCATAGTGAGGTTATATTCGTCGAGAATTGTGTCGAGGGTCTCTCTACACTCTTCAAGTCTGGGACACTGCTTTCCATCACTCTTTACCCTAGGATTGACAGGTGTTCCATCGCATAGCTTACCACCGTAGCTACTATGCTCGTACCAGACAATCACTCCAAGTTTGAGTGTGAAAACAATGTACACATTCGTATTAGCTTGATAGTCAAACCCTGTGAGGACTCCTTTCTCACCATCGACATTCACCATATCTAATCGGTGACTGTTCGCATGTTGCTTCAGGGAATCTTCAATCTTTGACTTAGCCCTACTAAGTACCCTAGAAACATAGGCTGCGCTTGAGAACTGTACCTTTCGTATCTTCTCCTTCTCTTTGGATGCTTTCTTTGGATCTCCAATCTTGTCTTCAATCTCAGTACCCAAGATATCAAAGAGATAGTCAGGCATGTCGGACATCTTCTCATACTCACTAAAGATATCTGAGGTGGGTTTTCCATGATGATATTCCCACCAGACCACTGCTTCGTGAGTTGAGAGAAGTCCCATTGCATTATTCCTCGCGTAACGCTCCGTTTTAACCTTTTCTTTTTCTGCGGTCAAACTTTACTGCGTTCTGGTAAACATTTATAAGCGAACGAATATAAATCTTTACCATGGCGCTGTAAACTTTTACAGCATCAAAGGACGCGAAAAAGTTGGCACGAAACGGCACGGTTATTCAAACGCAAGGCCTGAAGAAGAGCTTTGGCCCTGTTCAGGCTGTAAGAAATCTGAACCTAGAGGTTTCCTCTGGTAGCAGGTTTGGTTTCCTTGGACCCAATGGTGCAGGGAAGACCACAACAGTACGTATTCTCTCCGGTCTCCTAAGGCAGACCAGCGGTACCGCCACAGTATGTGGTTTTGATATTGACTCTTCACGAGATGATGTCAAGGGTATAACTGGTCTGCTCCCCGAGTCCCCGGGATTGTACTCTAAGCTATCAGCAGTAGAATTTCTGGAGTTCATAGGAGCACTAAATGGAAAGAATGGTGAGACTCTGAACAGACGTATTGACAGTCTGTTAGGAATGCTGGGACTTGAAGGTAGACAAGACGACCTTCTGGAATCATACTCCTCTGGAATGAAACAGAAAGTATTGGTTGCATCGACCCTTCTACATGAACCTAAGCTAGTATTCCTGGATGAGCCAACATCAAGATTGGATCCTGCAGCAAGTGCACTTGTCAAGGACTTGATTCTAGCACTGGCAGAGGAAACCGATACTAGTTTCTTCATCTGTACACATCAGACCTCTTTTGCGGAGGATGTCTGTGATATGATTGGTATTCTTAATGAGGGAGAACTAGTAGTTCATGGCGCACCAAACGAGATCATTGACAATATGAAAGTGGATGATCTTGAAGATGCATACTTGAAAGTTGTTGGCGGACATGTTGACAGAGAAGCACTTCTTGCATGGAGGTAATGTAAGTGGTGCGACAATGGCTTGCAATTGCAAAGGCAGAATTCTTGGTACTCTCTGCAAGTATGAGGTCGCATAGGCGAGTATACCTAGGAGCGCTCTTTTCAATAGCCTTTTTCTGGGCTATTATAGGAGCACCTCTATTGATTGGCGGAATCATCAATGTGATGATTCCAATCGAAGCCCTTCAACCCCTGCTTCAGGTAATATTTCCAGGTCTTATGCGGACAGTATCACTATTCCTTTGGATTGTACTCTTACTATTTCCTCTATCATATGCACTACAAGAGATCAAGATCGGACAATGGGAAATATTCCTTTCAAATAATGTTCGAACAAGAGCTATCATGACTGGAACTTTCGTAGGTAAGATTCCTCTTTTCGGATTGATTGTGATTTTTCTTGCACCTCTCTTGATTACTCCCCTAGTATTGGCATTTGAAGTCAACATCATCGGACAGATCCTGATTTACGGAGTGATTACTATGTTATCATTAGGTACAATATGGCTATCTAATTTCATAACCAGTATCATTCAGGCTAGATTGGGTGATTCATCTCGAGGTAATGATATAGCAAAGGCATTAGCAATGATTGTTGCTGTTGTTGTCATCATTCCAATGTATGGTCTGATGTTCTTCCTACCTACTATGTCTGAAATGATGGGAATGAATGCATTTCTGGTACTACCATCCACCTGGTTTGCAGACACCATGAGCTGGTTTGCTGTGACATTCAACGGTGTTGGACTCACAGGATCACAGATCATTGGTTTTGGAAGTATTCTACAATTAGATCTGCTAAGTAGTGCTGCTCTAATGGGTGGATTTGTATTATTATCAATCGGACTTGGTTTGGGATTGTCAGATAGAGTCTTTACAATTGAGGCTGGTGTTCGTACCGAAATTGTCACAACTGTCGGAAAGGAAAATGTCATTCTACGTGGTGTACGACGATTAGCCCCAGGCGCATTTGGGTCTCTAATGGTCACTAATTTCAAGGACTTTATGAGAAAGGCTCAGAATCTCTCTAAGATCTTCTATGGAGTAGTCCTATCAACAATCATGCCGGTAATCATGATGTCTATGGATATTGGGGATGAAGCCTTTACACTAGGTGATATGTTCGTCACAATAGTTGCAATGATGGCGCTTGTAGGTGCGATGCCATTTGCAGGTGCAGGATTCCTAGAGAGTAAAGATCAACTATGGATCATCCAAGGTACTCCTTCAGGTGCATCAAGATATGTAAAGAGTCGAATCGTTACTCAAGCACTGATTGGGATTGTACTTATTATAATCCCTACTGTTATACTGAATATCTTGGTTACGATGACACTCTTTGAGACGTTGATGGTAGCTGGATTAGGATACATGGCAATATTTGGTGGCATGTTAGTTGCAACTGGTGTGACTGCTGGCAATCCAAATTATGAGGACACGAAATCTCCGGCGCATCAGACAAACGTCATGATGTCAGTCATGATTGCAGAGTTCTCAATTATCGGGGTCTTGCTTGCTGATGTGTTCATATCAATAGCTCTCAATATCGATTTCTTTGGAATCTTGGAAAACATCTTTGGTCCTGGAAATATGATGTACGGGATGTCATTTGTTGGAATACTTGTACAGTGGGCAATCGGAGGACTTTTTGTGTGGACAGGAATTCGTAAGCTCTCCAGTCCTGACAACTAGTCTGAGGGGATATCCTTGACAGTACAACCTCAGCATAGTACAAAGATCGACAGCTTGGTATCTGTTACCAAGCTTCGATTTATTTTCTTAGCAGAAATATGTGTAGTTTTGCTTATCTTATCACTTACAAGCACTTTAACTATTTTAGACCATCAGGAATCGCTTACAGGTGTTGATGATTCCTACATAACAAATCAGCTGGCGGACTCTGGGTATGTGACGGATATTCCCTATGTTTGGCAACAGACCAACGGATTCTGTTCTTGGGCTAGTCTTTCAATGGCACTTTCAACAATTAACATTGATTTAGATCTTGCAGAAGTATGCGCAGCTACAGGTATTGGTTTTTCATTCAGTTATCTGCGATATGACGATATCTGGACTGTTCTGCCCGGACCTTTGTATAAACAACAGAGTGTCCAAAATACGCTCTCAGATCTATTTGGATTTGAAATAGAACTCTATATGGATAGTGATGCCAGTGAGTTCGCACAGCTTCTATCACTATCATTTGAATTATCCAGTGTAAACTGGACCGAGATTGATGGATGGGATGAAGCATTCCAAGTATTGAAGAGTAGTATAGATAGTGGATTTCCAGTATCAATCTATGCTAATCTACAGAATCTACCTGCTGAAGATTATGATTTTCTCAGAAACTTAGGTATAACTGACCCAACTCCTACTCACTCGGTTCTGGTTTTTGGATACAACGAAACTACAGGTACAGTACGAATCATGGACCCAGCAATTGGGCTTTTTGATGATCCAGCTACATTCCCTGATGATGGAAGTTGGTTCTATGATATGAACTTTACATCTCTGAATCAGTCTTGGTTGGCTTCATATGCTGTTACAGTAATCAAACCTGGAGACGGAGTTCCTGAAGATTTAGAGTTAAATCTGGCAACTTACACCATAGATAGATTACGTGGTGACAGAACTTCCTACTCTCCTGATGCTGAAGAAGTATTCTTCTGGAATTTTGGAGCTGACGCATTCAGAGCGTTGGCTAGTGATCTCACAGAAACTGGTATCTCTTCATTTATTGATGAATTTGATGAGTATGACCTTCAAACCAAAGCGGGAATCATTGCGAATTTGGGCCTTGAAATTGAATCCTACTCAACCCTGCAACATCAAGCTTATCGAGTAGCACTCTATACTCTTCCAGGATTGTTACCGAGTCTAGATTTGGATGAATTCATTGCTGCAGGTTCGCCTGCGATTCCACATCTTGAGGTGTTTTCAGATAATTCCACAATGAATACTCCATTCTACTCCTCTGGAATTAAATTAGCGACAAAGACTTTCTACAATATTTCTTCTCAGTATCAGAATGATGGAGATCTCTCATCTGCAATAACAATGCATCAGGAAGAACTTGCAGAAATCCGCACACATCTCATCGCAATCGCAGATGCCTGGGATGCTGCTGCAGATGCGCTCGAAAGGGAACTTTCAGAGTCCGGATTACCTTCCGTTTCGTCGGTTTCTGGGATTGGAGCAGTATTTGTTGTACTTACTGCCGCTATAATCAGTAGAAAAAGACGACAATCAAAGGCTTAGATTATTTCACAGCAAGTATGACCATACTTCGGTCATACTTCTTATCTAAGCTCTTTCTTTCGTAATTCGAGAATATCTCAACACTACTGAAACCTACCTCTTCAAGCATATTCATCATCTGGTCATGCTTTAGATTGAGAACTTTTTGGGTTGTAACTTCTGATATCCACTCTTCACCTTCTCTCCTAAAAGCTGACATTACAAGTGTTGATGAGGTTGGATAATCAGAATGTTCAAACATTCTTGAAAATGTAATCTCTTCTCCACTGCTTAGTTTTCCAACTTTCGAAGGAAAAGTCCTAAACCCAGTCCAGTGAATCTCCTCGAAATTAAGGACCTGTGCAACAAATGAAGCTCCATCTTTGAGTAGTTCGTAGACGTCCTTCACAACTTGACTTAGAGAATCAATGTTATTCACGAGGGCCAGTGAGTTACCAAGACAAATAACCAGATCAAATGGACCTTCGACTACATCCTTCATATTCTCCATACTAGCTTCAATAAAACGAGGTCTTACACCCTGCTCGATAGCATTCTTCTCAGCTGCATGGATCATACTCTTGCTAGAATCTATTCCTATCACATCAACTCCATGCAATGCCAAAGAGATAGAATGTCTACCACTTCCACTCGCTAAATCTAAAATTCTTGGATTCTTTGTGTTCTCTATCTGCGAAAGAATGAATGGCATCTCACGTTTGAGACGAGATTCCCAATCAATCGTGTTATCATAAGCAAGTGTGATGTCATCAAAAGCTGTCATTGAATTCAAGATATATCTCGCTGCTTCAGACTTCAATCTTTACCCTTGACCAAAATCAAAAACTGCATAACCCTATAAACTTTCGATGATATATTCTCATAGGAGGAATTATCGTGCTTGGATATGCCATTCTTGCATTCTTCATTTTTGCAGTAGCTATCATCATTTATGCTGGATCAGACAGAAGAACCAGTAGGGCATCTGAAAAACCCGAGGGATTGACTATGCTTTATTCGCATGACTCTCATGATGAGGCCGCTGGAGTTTACTATCCCGGAATCCGAGGTTCTTCAACTGTTCCTTTTCCAATTGGTAAGCGAGAAGAACGCAAGAAGACTGAGACCTTTCAGAACCGACCAAAGGGGTCTATTCCAGAGGATTAATCTCTCCTGGAGTAAATAGAACTCGTCCTTCCATTCCTCCAGCAATATTGATTGTTTGTCCACTTACATGTCCTGAGAGGACATCAGATGCGAAATAGAGAATTGCAGAAGCAATATCATGTGGTTTAGCTGTCTTCCGCATTGGGATCGTCTGAAGAATTCGGGTTACCATATCTTTGTCTGTGAGAGCTTCTTCTGCCATTGGGGTGAGGGTCCATCCTGGATTTACCAGATTTACTCTCCCTTTAGGAGCAATATGTGAAATCTCATTCTTCAAACTCATCATGAGACCATGCATTCCTGCTTTACTTGTTGCATAGTCGCAATACCACGCTTCACCAAAGAATCCTGCAGTTGATCCAATAAGGATTAGCGAAGCTGAATCATCCCTATATTTCTCAAGGTTTACAAAGAAGTATTTTGCACACAAGAACGCACCTGTAAGATTAACTGAGATAGTCCTTTCCCATTGACTCAATGTCATATCCTGTATTGCTACCCCCTCATGATTAGCAATACCTGCATTTGCAACTAAGATATCTACTCTCCCAAACCTAGTATTTGCTTGTGAGAATAAGTCCTCTACTTCTTCCTCATGGGTTTGGTCTACCTTCACTAGTAATAATTGGTCGGGTGTAGATTTTTGCAATGAATCCAGTTCTCTCTTACTACTGTTGAATGTTGCAGTTACTTTAGCTCCTTCAGCAAGAAACATTTTCACTGTTTCAAAACCAATTCCACCTGATGCTCCGGTGATAACTACATGTTTTCCACTAAGGCCTGTATCCAACGAGAATCCTCCTTTGATGTAGTCTAACCAATTGAATCTGATTTCCATAGAATTCTATGATATCGCTCAACTAACACTTCTGGCCAGCTTCCTACCGAACGAAGCAAGAGATCTGCGGTCAATGATACTTCTTCATCGAGACCCAGTTCCTCAAGATTTGCACATTGAAATAATGGAGACAGATCTACTCGTTTCAGTCTATTATTTTTCAATTTCACTTCAAGTAGATTTGGACAACAACTCAAAGGTTCCAGGTTTAATTCCTGAAGACGATTGTGACTTAGGTTCAGGACTTTGAAGTTCTTGCCGCATTTTTCTAAAGGTGACAAATCTATCTCAGTTAACGAGTTGTTTCGAATAGATAAGGATTCGAGGTTTTCGCACCAAATGAGGGGAAGCAAATCAACAGAGATCATATCTCTAAGATCGAGATTGATTACAGTTTCATCAGATTTGACCTTCACCGATTTCTCAAGTCCAGTTGTGGTCAAGTAATGAATGAATATGTCCGATGCCACTTTCACTGACCTCATTTTGTGCTTTCGCTGGCTTTACATATGGAATGACTCCCTAAAAAGAATGGTCCTTGATAGTTATTCCAATTGTCTTATGTTTCTTGGTTTTCGAATTCTCTAAAAGGCAAAAGTATTGTGAAGGTATTGTGCCAATTGATAGGAATTTCAGAACCACATGGAATCGAATTGGTAACCACAATGAACATTCAGTGTGGCAGTCTAAGGATGATGAATCCCAGAAGATTCATGGTGATATTGCTGGGGTAGACCACTCCCTTTGTTATGGTTGTGAGAAATGTATCGCTGCATGTCCCGTGAATATATTTGTTCTAATGCATGATGAGATGAATCGATTAGTTGTTGATCCTGTATACGATTCAGACTGCATTCTATGTCTTGCATGTGAAATAGTGTGTCCTGTTGAAGCCATTTGCATTGAAAGAAGTGGTGGTTCTGATGATACCCTTGAATCTTTATTACGGAGTTCTCGATAATTTGGATATGAGGTTAGGATATTGTTTGATGAAGTGATAACTAAAGATGAATTGAAGATTAGAGATGAAGTTCGAACTTTTGTTCGAGATAAAGTAGATAGCGATATGATTATCGCAATGGATAGTAAACAGAAAGAGTATCCATACGAATTCGTCAAGGCAGCAGCGAAAGAGAACCTTTTGGGTTTACGATTTCCAAAGGAGTATGGAGGACGAGGACTTGGTTGGGTCTCTGAGATGCTTGCAATTGAAGAGATTGGTGTTCTTGGAATTGCTCTAGGGTGTGCCTATTCTCTACCAAGTATAGTAGGGGAGGGTATAGCTAAATTCGGAACTGTGAAACAGAAGAAGGAATATCTCCTCCCAACTCTTCAAGGGAAGAAGATTTGTGGTGAAGGACTTACTGAACCACGAGGTGGATCTGACTTTTTTGGCACGAATACAACTGCGGTTAGGAAAGGTGATTCTTTCATCATCAACGGTGAGAAACGCTTTGTTGCTGGAGGAGTAGGAGCTGATTACTTCATCATCTATGCGAAGACGAATTTTGAAGCAAAGCCCCATGAATCACTGAGTGCATTTCTAATAGACCGTGACATGGGTGTAAAAGTCGAAGAAGAATACGAGCTCATGGGCTGTCGTGGAATGGGTGCAGCAAGGATCGTCATGAAAGATCTCGAAGTTCCAGAAGCAAATCTTGTAGGAAAACTCGATGATGGCAATTCGGTATTCAATTCGATGATGGTGCCAGAACGACTGACCTCTGCAGCAGGACCCATTGGAATGGGAAGAGCGTGCATAGAATTAGCAGTTAGATATGCTGACAAACGAGAGGCTTTTGGTCGTGCAATCAAAAGGTTCGAAGGAATCAGCTTCAAAGTAGCAGATTGTTCCACTCAATTAGATGCAGCTCGTGGTTTGGTCTACAGAGCAGCAAAGAAGGCTGACACAGGAAAATGGTGTCGAAAGGAAGTATCTCAGGCAAAGGTTTTTGCTACTGAAGCCGGATTTCATGCAGTTCATGAAGCTATGCAGATTCTCGGTGGAATTGGCTACACTGATGTATACCCAATTGAACGATTGTATCGAGATGCTCGATTGGCAACTATATGGACTGGAAGTAATGAGGTTCAACGGTTAATTATTCAGAATGAGATTTTTGGAGAGATATTGACCGAAGATAAATCTCTGAAGCGTGATATCGAGTTGGACACTCCAGGTGCACACAAGACCAAAGAAAAAGTCTACACAGAGGATCCAAAGAAGTACTATCCAACATAGGTTTTCATCTAAATCTAGGTTGCTGTTCCATAATATTCATATACTTAACTATATTTAATAGGTGTAGATACTTAATCGAGGTTATGATATGGCGAATTTAGTATGTCCCAAATGTGGAGAAAAAGTAAATGTTCCTGTGCATTGCGGAAAAGAGATGCACATAGAAGGTAATCAATTGGTGTGCTGGATGGGCGCTGGCTGTGGTCATCAAGATTTACCTAAACATTGTGGCGAATATATGAAAATTAAATAACCAATCGAACAATTCTATTATTTGTGGGGATTTAATGATATTAGAGGAAATTATGAAACGAAGAAGTGGAAGAGCTTTTACCGACAAACCAATCTCTGATGAAATGTTGAATTCAATTCTGGAAGCAGGTCGTTGGGCACCTTCGTGCGCTAATAGACAGGCATGGAATTTTATTGTGCTCCGAAACAAAGACGCTCTTGAAAGAGGTCATGAACATCTAAGCAGAGGTAATGCTTGGGGTAAGGCAGCACCTGTTATGATTATTGTAGCTGCAAAGGAGGATGGCGGTTGTCCATCTCATGGGCTACCATATTTCATGATGGATGTTGGACTTGCGGTTGAGAATATGTTACTTCAGGCTGTTCATTTAGGGTTATTAGCACATCCGACTGCAGGATGGAATGAAGACGGTCTCAAAGAGGAGTTTAGTATCCCTTCTGACTATCGAATCGTTACAGTTGTCTTCTTTGGTTATGAAGGAGATTTCGATAAACTAGATGAACATACCAGAGAAAAGGAGAAGAATCCGCGAACACGCAGAGATCTATCGGAGATTGTTCACTGGAATAGATGGTAAATTTTTACTAGATTCGAAAGAGTTAATGATACGAATCTCACTTGGAAACATAGGGAGATAGTATAATGCAAGTTGGACCTACACTAGACATTGCATTCCTTGGTTTACCTGGAATATTCTTGGGACTTGTAGCTGGATATGTAATTGGTGGAATGCCAAGTCTGCGACTGATAGATCGATTCTTCTTGGGGGGTGTCATTAGCACTTTTGGGGGATTAATTCTCTCCATTGCCATCAATGTCTTTATTCCGATGGGCTCACTAGAAATGATTTTTATAGTTCTCGCATTCTTGGGCGGATTCATTTTTGGGCTAATCCTTAATTGGGAGGCTCCTGATTCTTCTAAATCCAAGCATCATATTATCTATGAATCAGATGATGACGATGAGGCATTTGATCGAGAAATCGAGGATGCGTTGGGGGGAAAAACATAGCGAATCCGTGTATCTAATTACTTGAACAATATTCTAACAACAGTTAAAGGTACACACTTCAACAGAACTTCTAATACGTGAATCAACGGAGGAGAAAGATTTTGCGACGGACGCTACCCCATCTCTTGATTTTTGTGTCAATGATATGCTTGCTATGCTCTGGAGTAATTTTACCAGCTCAAGCGGCAACACCCACTGGCTGGAGTGGAGATGATAATCTTGCATTTCTACTTCAAGTGAATGGAGTGAATGCCAAGAATTCAACTTCAGCAAATCCAATTCCTGTGGATTTAGCGCAACCACTCAACTTCTCACTTGATATTTATGTGGAAAATAATCTGACTATACTTGACTATACTTTTACCATGTCATACCTGTATATTCCGATTATTAACTTAGGTGATGATCTTAGTTCATTTGGAGAGATTCCTGCTAATACCACAGGTCAACTATTCAACGAATCTATGTCTCTTGCATCATTGCAGAGTTCAGGATTGGGTTTGATAGCAGGTACGATTACCGGATTATTCACTTTCACTTACACCAATGTCACTTTAGCTGGAGCTAATGTCACTGTAAGTGAGAATTTTGTTCTTCAGATTGGAGCTGGTGGGACAAATTCATTTCTTTCGATTAGTGGATTGATTACTATTGGCTTCGTTGTAATATCAGTTTTCTCACTCATCCTCTCACTTGATGAATTTCAGCAAGGCATTATGGCAGCTCGCAAGATGCGCGGTGCAAAGAGAGGGTCTGATGTTGGAATCTTCCCACGTGCCGTTGTACTACGTCGAAAACCGAAGAAGAAAGGTGGAGAAACTATAGATCGAGCAGAACTTACTAGACGAGTTAGTGAGGCAGCGAAAGGCGCATGGGATCATAAGCGTTGTCCCAAATGTGGAAAGAAATGGAAAAAGGATGCTCAGAATTGTGGTAAATGCGGTATTGATAGCGGAGCTGCAGTTCAATACTTTTCAGAAGATATTGCAGAATATGCTCCAAAAGCTTTGAATGTTATCAAACCGAAATCAAAGGTCACTGTAGGGGCACTAGGTAATAAGCTAAAATTAAAGCCAGATAAAGCCGGAGCTCTAGCTGCTGCCTTAGTTGATATGGGAGCACTTCAGACCCGATCTGTAAAGGTCCCACTCAAGAAGGTCGCCTTCTCTGGTATGACCTTAGCAGGTTCATATTGGTCGGTTATGCAACTTGCCTATGGTGCTACTCCAGATATTGTTACAATTGTTCTGACTACGACTGCGGGTCTAGTTGTTTCAGTTCTGGTTGGCTACTTTATGAACTTCCTAGCTCGTGTTCCAAAACTCGGATACGATTAATGCTTGTTGAATTGTGTCGAGTCATATTATGAACTCGACACTTCTCCAACCACCCTGTCAATAGATATATCACATATAGTTCAGAGATGAAACACAAGATGACCGACCTAGAAGACTACAAGAACACATGGGAGAATGATGAAGTTCAGGTGGAGGTCCTCTTTAGTGCTGCAGGTGTAGGGACTACTATCGCCTTAATTTCGAAATTTACTGGGAAAATGATGCTTCTAGATGTTGGAGATGGTGCTATCAGAGACCTCCTTCAATTCCAGAATAATCATGATTTTGTAGACGAAATTGACCTAATAGCTATATCTCATGGTCATTTTGATCATGTCGGTGGACTGTATTCCCTTCTTGGATTTATGAGAATGTTAGGTCGCACTAGACCACTCAATATCATCATGCCGCCAAATTGTAAAGAAGTTGTAGAAATCGTCAAAGGATACAAGGAACTTCATATTAACACACTTCCATTCAAAATCTGGCATCATGAAATTTCTCCCGGTTCTGATTTTGATACTGACTTTTTCAAGGTAAAATCCTTTGAAGTTGAACATTACTCCCTAGAATACACTTCAGAGGAAGATATAGAGGTTTTAGAACCAGCTCATGGGTATCGGATACAGATAGGAGGAACTTCAATTGCATATACTGGTGATACTAGATTATGTTCTGGGGCTGAAATGCTTGTAAAAAATGCTGATTTAGCACTCATAGAAGCTACTCATCCAAATAAGCCGGTATCGAAAAGGAGAGTGCATCTCACTATTGAAGAAGCTAAGATTTTGGGATCGTCAGCTAAAGAGTATCTACTAATCCATATGATTCCCGAAGTGAAATGACTTCGATTAGAACAAGCCACTAGTGAACCAGAATACAACAACTGCAAATATTGCTGAAATCGGAACTGTGACAATCCAAGATATGAGAATGTCTTTTACTTGTTTCATTTGCACTGGTGTTTCTGAGACCCAACCCACTGCAATCAAAGCAGCCACAAGCACATGAGTCCCACTAAGTGGGAGACCCAAGAGAGTCCCAACAAACATGATTAGAGAAACTGAAACGCTTGCTGCTAATGCAGATGATGGTGAAAGAGTCACTACTTCAGTTGCAAGAGTCTTGATCACCTTTCTACCTACCACAATTAATCCTAGTGCCATTCCAATACCACCTACCAGTAGAGGAATAAGAAATCCTGGAATTGCAATGAATCCCAGATTATAAGTCACCATAAAATCAGGCAATACAACCAATGGTGCAATTGCGTTTGCCACATCATTACCTCCTCTGCTCAACGACGTAAGAATGAGAAATCCAGCGAGTAAGTATGCAGCAATCTTTTCCTGTCTTTCCAATTCTGAAAATCCCTTAGCACGTCTTTGAATACGTCTGACTATAGCAAATATCAATGCTGCAAAGATGAAACCGATTAGAGGAGAGAGTATCCATCCTACAAAGATTTCCAAGACAACATACCAATCCACGATTCCTATTCCCCATTCTGAATAACCTACCACCGGTGCAAAGATTGCTACCCCAATTACTGAACCTACAATACATTGTGTTGTGCTTATAGGAAGTCCCTTGGTTATTGATGCAAGTAGCAACCAGATAGCCATAGAAATCAGAATGGCAAAAACCATATCGATAGTCATTTCCAATCCCCCAACCATATCTGACCCTACTTTTTCAGATACGTTACCCCCCAAAGATATTGCACCTACTACTGTGATAAGTCCACCAATGAGTACTGCGGCTCGTACAGTGAACACTTTTGCTCCAACAGCCGGAGCCATAGCTTCATCATTACCTCCTATTGAGAAGGCAACAAGAAAACTGATGACGAGTAAGACTCCTAGTAGTAGGGGATCCAATTCAGAAATTCCTCCAATTAACTACTTCTAACTACAATTGCTCGAATGAAATCACCAGTTTCTTCAGACAGCAAAGCCACTCGAAGTATTCTTTCTGAAATTGCACGGAACAAAACTACTTCCTTTGGATTATATTTCGGATCATTGAATAACTTCTCTAGGAGATTGAATTGAAGGTCTCTTGCTTCTTCCCTAACTTTGTCAATCTTTAAAGTATACTCGACTGATTTTTCAAAATCTGTAAAGAGATACTTGATTGCATCTTGCAGATGATCTGTACAAATCCATCCCTTCTCAGCAATTTTATGAATCTCATCAGGTGGATCATATTTACGTCCAATGAACATCATTCGCACAGCATCTTCTGCGGCATCAATAACATTATCCATTTGAATCACTAATTGATGACGGTCCTGAGTCTGTTGAGGGAGATACGCTCTCTTGGAAAATATCTTCTCAAACATCTCATCTTTAACAGCATCAGCTTTTCGTTCCAGTGCTATGATCTCCTTTTGGAGGTCTTCTAGATTCTTTATCTTCCCTTCATCCCAATCGTCAGCTGATACGTGAAGTTTTGCGCTAGCTGATTGGAGTATCTTTCCCAATTTTAGGAGTAATTCATCAGACTGCTTTTGTAATTCTTTATCACCAAGCCCGAATATCTTTGAGAAAGTTCCCATAATTATCAATTCCATAGATTTTGGCTCGTTTATCGATTACCGACACTGATTGATTGGATTCGCTCTAAATAGACCTTGTGTCTAGTTATTGGATTTTATTCATAATCCAGAATGGCCCGAATTCGTACAATTCCAGCGCCAATTTTTTCTTGCTTTGCAATTTTGAACGTTCCTAATTTTCCAGTGGTTTTGGCATGTGGGCCTCCGCAGAGTTCCATGCTAAAGTCACCCACACTGTAGACAGATACTTCCTCACCGTAGTTCTCCTTAAAGAAAGCTAGAGCTCCCTTTGCAATAGCATCATCGTACTTCATGAATGACTGTTTAACAGGAAGATTCTTAGAAATTACCTCGTTGATCATTCTCTCTACCTTATCGATTTCTTCAGGAGTGAGTTTTCTTGAAAAGGTGAAGTCGAATCTTAGACGCTCATTAGTGATGTTACTGCCATTCTGAGTAACTTCGTTGCCTAATACTTTCCTTAATGCAGCCTGCAAAAGATGAGTTGCAGTGTGAAGATTGGTTATTGCATCACTGTGGTCTGCTAGCCCTCCCTTGAATTTACCCTGTGTCGCAGTTCGTGATATTTCTCTATGTTCTTCAAATTGCTTTGTGAACTCTTTCATATCAATGACGATCCCTCTCTCTTCAGCAAGATCTCTGGTCATCTCCAATGGCAGACCAAAACTTGTGAAGAGGAGAAAAGCATCCTCTCCCGTGATAGTTCCTGTTTCTTCAAAGATCTTTTCGAATCTACGAAGTGCTTTTTTCAATGTCTTTCTGAACTTCTCTTCTTCTGCTGTAAGGTTCTTGACTATGAATTTCCTGTTTCGTTCAACTTCTTTGTACAAGTCCTTGAACATATCAATAACAATGTCTGTAAGAACAATCATGAAACCCTTGCCAATATCTAATCTGTCTGCACTGTGAATTGCTTTTCTCAGAAGACGTCGAACAATGTATCCTTGCTCAACATTAGATGGACTAATATGCCTGTCATCAGCCATTATCATGACAGCCGAACGTACATGGTCTGCAATAATTCGGATCTGCCTCTCATCATCTTCTGAAAACTCCTCTAATGGTGAAAGTTCCCTGATTTTCTCTAGTAGTGGAACAAATGCCTCTGTATCAAAGACAGAAGGAACTCCTTGAAGCATTGCAGTTGTCCGCTCAACTCCCATTCCAGTGTCAATACTCCTTTGTTTGAGAAGGGTGTACTTGCCATCCTCGCTCTTATTGTACATCATGAAGACATCATTCCAGACCTCGACAAAGTGTCCACAATTACATCCCGGTCGACAATCTGGACTGCATTTTGGAATCTCATCAACTTCTATGAACATCTCTGTGCAAGGTCCACATGGACCACTGTTACCTGCAATCCACCAGTTGTCTTCTTTGGTCAAGAAATATATTCGCTCATCTGGAATTCCTACACTACGCCAGGCATTTGCAGCCTCGTCATCTCTCGGTGAGTCTTCATCTCCTGCAAAAACTGTGACTGATAATTTATCAGGATCAAATCCCAAATATTTCTTAGAAGTAAGAAAATCATAACTCCAGGTAATTGCTTGTTCTTTCCAATAATCTCCCAAGCTCCAATTACCTAGCATTTCAAAGAATGTTAGATGAGTTGTATCACCGACATCCTCGATATCTGTTGTCCGAATACATTTCTGAACATTGGTTAGCCTTACCCCTTCAGGATGTTTCTGACCTAGAAGATATGGTACTAATGGATGCATCCCTGCTGATGTAAACAATACTGAAGGATCATCTTCAGGAATCAGTGAAGCTGAAGCTATGACTGAATGTCCTCTATCTTTGAAATACTTCAGATACATAGTTCGTAATTCACTCATTTTCATTTACATCAACTCTTTAGTTAGCAATTAAAGGAGCAAGTTCGTGATAGATTTTAACGCTTTCGAAGGATACTATGAACAAGACTACTCTATACCAAAATCAGTCCAGATGGTGTCAATCTGTACTTCCGTAATCTATCTGCTATCCATGGATATCGCTCCAACCAATCTAGAAACCTATCGTTTGACACGATATCAGCATTTCTTTCTTGTGCAATCTTAATTATTTTCAGGTCATCATTTGTTCCACTTGGAGCCTTAACTACATCCACCTCATTCATAAAAGAACGTAGTGAGTTTGGTTGGTCAATGCTATGAATAAGGGCAGCAGATATTACGAATACAGGTCTGAATCCACCATTTACAAGACTATTCTGCGCATTCAAGAGGTTACTCACCTTAGGTTTTCCATCCGGCGAAAGGTGGTATGCAATATTATTGCCATCTATAATGATGACTTGTTTCCGCTTTCGATGTTCCCGTCGTGAGGTAAACTGATTTCTCTCACGACATTTTAAGATATGAGTATCAAGAGCATCGCGGTCGAATAATCTATCACAATGCGGGCAACGAGATCGTTTAGGCAAAATCAAACCTTCCAAATGATTGACTATTTTTCTCCGGTCAATAATCCCGTATAAATCTAGAGTCGCCATCATCAAAAAATAATCCATCAAAATGCGCATTTTTGATTGAATCTAAAGATAGTTAAGTGAATTTTGCAAATAATATTTGGCGTCAAGTTTCCGTGGTGTCGTCCTCCCGGCGGCTTTCAACGGGGGCTGGGCGCCCCTTGATTTTCCTATCTGATGAATGCGGACAGTAAGAGAAACCAAAGTGTACCAATTACAAGGTGGAGAATTGCCAGTGGAGTAGCAATTTTGGCAAAAGCTTTGAAACTTATTGGATCCTGTTCTTCTTCTGATAGTGCCATTGCAAGTAAATTGGCTGGAGCACCAATGGGTAGGATATACCCTCCAACATTCACTGCGAGAACAAGAATTGCTGGAAATATAGGTGTCAGAGCAGCTAGATCTGCAGCAATAGGGGCTAATACAATTGAAACTGGTATATTATCTATCACTGCTGAAAGTAATGCTGGTACCCATACCAGAAATGCAACTGCACCTCCCAAATTTCCTTCTACAATTGCTCCGACTGCTTCTCCAATATAATCGATGAATCCGACCAATTTCAAGGCAGCAACGAGACCGAAAATACCTATGAGGAAGAAGACAGTCTTCCAGTTTATTTCTGCTAGAATATCCTCAACTCGCTCTTTTGTCATTATCAGAACTATGAACGCAACAATGATTGCTACAAGAGCAGGTTCGAGACCTGAACCTTGACCAAAGGTGAATGCAAGAGCAAGAATACCAATAGCTCCAATTGATAGGTAAAAATCATTTCTAGATCTAATCATATGAAGTGGTGAAACAACAAGCATACCGTCTGCAACTT
The DNA here is from genome assembly GCA_002825465.1 of Candidatus Thorarchaeota archaeon MP8T_1. The sequence continues at coordinate 64,792 of PJER01000008.1, read as the reverse complement.
CTTCAGCACTATTCTCAAGTTGATTGTTAAAGATCTTGAGAAAAAGAAACATTGTTATTATTAGTAAAATTACAGCTAAAGGCATCATTAAAATGAAAAGAAGTCCACCATCAAATCCGGTTACTCCTGATCTGAAGACTTCTTCTGCAATTACAAGATTGGGAACCGCTCCTACAATTGAAGGTATTGATGCAAAATTAGATGTTATAGCCTCTGATATCAAGAAAGGTTTGAAATCAATCTCAAGCGCTTTACAGACCTCAATTGTAAGTGGGCCAATAATCAGTATGGTTGATGTTGTATCAAAGACAAAGGAAATTACAAATGTAAACACGATGAAAATAATAAACAACCGGCGCGTGTCTCCACCTGTTGGTTTAGCTAGTGTTAATGCAATGTATTGAAACATGCCTGAATGACCTGCAACGGAAACAACTGCCATCATTGAAACTAAGAACAAAATTGTTGTCCATTCGATATTATGAACCAAATCTGAAAATTGCCAGTTAAAAAACCAGAGAGCCATTCCTGCTAATCCGAGTCCCACCATAGACATGGCAGCACGATTTATTTTTTCACTTGAGATTACCAGATATGTTCCAATGAAGATAGTAAGAATTGCGCCACTAGCACTCTGAACAAAGAATATCAAGTATACGAGTATTATTAGGAATATAATCGTTCCAATGGAACCTATGATTTCCCAGCCATGTTTTCGCATTTTATTACTCCTTTTCATTTGATTCTCTATTTATGATAATGAAACCTGTTAACCTCCAAGAAGGATATTTACAAGAAGGAGATATCCACTTCCAATAGTAAGATGAATGAGTCCAAGGATTGTTCCAATCTTGACGAATTCTATGAAGGGAATCGGGTCGTGTTGTGCTTCTGACAGACCAATGGCGACCATGTTTGCTGGAGAACCTAAGGGAGTAAAGATGTAACCTCCAATGTTGACAGCAAATACTAGTGCGAGTGGAAGTACTGGACTAACAGACGCAAATTGTACTGCAATTGGTGCTAGGACAGCTGATACAGGTAGATTATCTAAAAACGCAGAAAGCATGGCAGGTATCCATATCAAGAACACTGTGGCAAACATCGCATCATTCCCAATAATGCCACCAATTACATCTCCAAGAGCCGTAATTAGATGAGTCAACTCCAAGGCTCCTACTAATCCAAATAATCCAACTAGAAAGAAGACAGTTGTCCAACCGACTTTGTTTAAGAACTCATTCGCTCGTTCGTGAGCCAGTAAGAGTAGAAATCCAGCTATTACAAGTGCGACCATTGGCGGGGTCAAACCAAAGCTCGAACCTAATGCAAAACCAATTACTAGAAGAATAATTGCTGCTGCTGAGATATTGAAATCCCATCTATCCTTGATCATTGTTGCGGGGTCGATTGAAAAGACGGCATCAACACGAAATTCTTCGGTTTCTCCAAAAGTGGAACCATACCATCTCAGAAGAATTGGAAGGCTAACAAGAAACAAAATGATGGACAATGGCATAAATATAACAAAGAGAAAACCTACATCGAGATCCGTTACACCTGCTATGACAAGATTTGGCACCGCACCAACAATTGATGGAATAGATGAGAAATTACAGACTATGGCCTCTGATACCAGAAACGGTTTGAAATCAATTTCCAGTGCTTTACAGATCTCAATTGTTAATGGAGCAGCTATAAGCATCGTTGATACTGTATCAAAGAACAGACTGATTCCAGACACAAAGACGAGGAAAGTAATGAAGAGTTTCTTGTTATCCCCACCACTTGTTGCGGCTATCCTCAATGCAATGTATTGGAATAAGCCTGATGCTGCAGCAACTGATACTATGATACTCATAGCAATAATGAAGATGATAGTAGTCCAATCTACGTGATTTACAAAGAATGCAAATACTTTGTTTGGTTCATCTCCAAAATCAATGCTACCTATAACTGACCCCACAAACAAAATCACTCCTGCCAGCGCCATTCCAAGGAGTGACATAGCAGTACGATTGACTTTCTCTGTAGATATGAGCACATATGTCCCAATGAAGACAACAAGAATCGCACTTGCAAGACTATCTGCAATGACAGTTAGGTACATGGCAACAATGAACACAGCAACCATACTAATAGAACCGATGATTTCCCAGCCTGGTTTTTTCATTGTAACTGTCACGTCTTTGAGTTTGTATTATTTCTTAGCAATACAGAGCGTTTGAGGACAATGAATCTCCTGCTCATTAATGTGTCGAGTTGATTCACCGTCTTGATTGAATGAATGGAAGATCTTCACAGAGGTCGCCCTGGACGAAATCTTTTACATCAATCCTCTTAGATGACAACTCAACAACTGCTATTGCATCTTTGACCAGACTATCAAGACTATCCTTGTCAGGTCGACCATAGCCTAGAGGGACAGTCATTGCAGTAATATTTCCTATCTGAATCTTGTTTCTAACATGACTATGTCCTGAAATTGACAGTATGAACCTTTCATCATTTTTCAGAATCTGCCCTGTACTCTGTGCACCCATAAATGCACTGTGGAAATCCCATGGGAGTCGGTCTTTATAGACAGTTAATTCTCGAAAAGGTAGATGATGCGAGACATAGACGACCTGAGTGACATCATCTGGAAGAGTTGAAAGATCATATTCTAGTTTTTGATTGAATAGAGCGGTAGCTTCTATATCACTGAATCTCCAATCAATCTTGAATATATCATACCATACTGCCCCCCGATATTCCTTTTGTTCATAATTTTCAATAGGAATCCCTAATTCAGCTCTTCTGAATGAGTAATCATACCAACCAATACTGCCCACGAAGGCTATGTCATCATATATGAACTGATGATCTGGTAGATGGATGAATCCATTCTTGTCACACATTTCTCTGATGTGTTTCGAGTATTTGTCAAGTGATGTAGGTGATTTTCCATCCTCAAACCAAATATCATGATTACCAGCAACAAAGAGATTCGTGCAATCTGGCACACGCAGTTGAGATAATGATTTAGATACTAGTTCTAATTGATCGCTGATATCGCCAGCAATAACAAAGACATCTGGAGATATCTCTTCAACTCTCCTCTTGATACTACTCAACAGTTCAATATCACTACCATCAGGAAGCACATGCAAATCTGATATTGCTGCTATTCTCAAGGGGCATCACTATATTTACTAAAATCGTTTGATTTTTGGTGGCTGGTGGTTGTTGTCTTAAAAGCCTACTCACTGATATTACACCAAATCCTTGATATTGCTATACTTTGTACGCCAAATTGCGGAAAGACTCATAGTGAGGCGTAAAAACGATGACCAACCGTATTTTAGCAAGAAAACCTGAAGATGTGGATTTGTCCAAGGTTAAAACTGTAACAGACCAAGCTGAAATTACAGATACCTATGCACTCTATCTCGACGACGAAAGCCACTCATTTGAGGGAGAAGCTGAGAAACTCATTTTTCCATCAACCGAGGCTGAAGTTGCTGCAATTATGAGATCTGCATTCGAAAATGGCACTCCTGTTACAGTACAAGGTGGGAGAACAGGATTGACTGGAGCAGCAGTTCCACTTGGCGGAATTGCTATGAATCTTGAAAAGATGACAGATCTTCTCTATATGAATTACGGAGAGGACGATAATCTATATTCAATTGCTGCAGAAGCTGGAGTAACTCTCGAAGACCTTGTCAAAGCTGTATCGACCAAGACACTTGATGACTTCAAGAATACAGGGTCAGGAAACCACCAAGCAGTTCTTGCCAAGTTTCTTGGAGAATCTGGTACATTCACATTCCCTGTAGATCCAACTGAGATGAGTGCTTGGTTGGGAGGTATTGTTGCATGTAACGCATCAGGTGCTAAGACATTCAAATACGGTGCAGTTCGAGATTGGGTTATGCGAATCCGGGTCGTTCTTGCTAATGGTGATATCCTAGATATTAAACGAGGTGACGTAATTTCTTCAGATGGAAAATTCATCATTACCACAAGTGATGGCACAGATATCGATGTGATATTGCCCAGTTATACGATGCCTAAAACTAAGAACGCCGCTGGACTTTACGTAACACCTGATATGGATTTAATTGACCTTTTCATTGGTTCCGAAGGGATTTTGGGAATTATCACCATGGTCGAATTAGGTCTCCACAGACTTCCAGAAAATATCATGACAGTCATGGCATTCTTTCCAAGTGAAGATGATGCTGTCAATTTTGTCTATGACATCAGAGCTCCTGACTCTCCTGTGAAGATGGATTTCTTGGAGTATTTTGGTCCAAATGCTATTCAAATGATTAAGGACAAAGCTTCATCTGCTGGAATCACTGTCCCTGCAATGAAATCTGATACAAAAGCCATTATATTCTTCGAGTTTTCCTATGAAGAGGCTGATATGGAATCGAAGATTATGGCTCTTGAGGAGATTCTCAACAGGCATAATACCTCTTCTGAGTCAAGTTGGGCTGGTCTTGATTGGACTGAGCTTGAAAAGATGAAGACTGTCCGTCACTTTGTTCCTGAAACTGTAAATGGATTGATTGCACAACGTAAAGCAGAGTATCATAAAGTACACAAAATTGGAACAGACATGGCTGTACCTGATGAAGCACTACGTGAATATCTCAAGTTTTATCGAACCACTCTTGAAGCACAAGGAATGGAATTCGTGATATTTGGTCATATTGGGAACAATCACTTGCACTGTAATATGATTCCTCGTAACAATGAAGAAGTTGATCAAGGAATGAATAATTATATGACCTTTGCAAAACGAGCAGTTGAACTTGGTGGGACCGTTGCTGCTGAGCATGGCATTGGAAAACTCAAACGTGCATTTCTTGAGGTTATGTATGGCTCTAACGGTATCGCAGAAATGCAAGAAGTAAAGAAAGCACTTGATTCAAAGTGGCTCATCAATAGAGGAAATATGATTCCGGAACTAGTATAGGTTCAAATTATTCCTTTGCCAAGATCTCTGCATCCATCATTTTGGTGCAGAGGTCTGGTTCTTCCTCGCAAACTCTGTCCATATTCTTTATTCCAAGATGTGTCCAATATTCTCGTATGGCATCGTCTTTTGACATACCACCATTATTCTCACATACCACAATAGATTCACGGATACTGTTGACTAACTCATTAAGGGAGAGTTTGCGTATCTTGACCCTTGCCCAAAAATCGCATCCTTTACCTCTGCATGCACCTTTCACCATTGGACAGTACTGAACCATGAGATAACCTCTGAGATGTTGAGTGTTGCGAAATTCTACCTATCTTAAGGATTGTCTTAGGGGATGTCACTATCTAACTCTTGAAATACACTAGTCATCCCTAACGGAAAGAACATTGGTGATATGCAGAATGAATGATGACTCTCCCTCTTCAAATGATGGCCCCAAGATACAGAAAGAAAAGGAAACCGTTGAGAAATTCATTCATCTATTTTGCGAGAAAAAACATGGATCATCTGGCGAGACCTTGTGCTCAGAATGCCAGAATCTGCTCGAATATTCTCATCTGAGATTGTCGCATTGTCGATATCAGGAAGAAAAACCTACATGTAGAAAATGTCCTATTCATTGTTATAAGCCCGAAATGCGAGGCAGGATCAGAGAAGTGATGAGATTTTCTGGTCCTCGATATGCTTTACGCGCCCCCTTAGATTGGATTCATCATCAGATTAGTGATAGGAAAGGGGTAGACTCCTGAATGGGCCAATCAGCTATGATTATGGTTCACTTGTGGATAGAATAATCCTCTGTCTTTTTTTAATGGCAATATTTGCCACATGATGCACAATTCTGGAAGGTTTTAGTGCAAATCTCTTGGGTCTTATATACTCTGTACGGAACTAATCATGAAGACAAAGATTGGAGGTCAAAAGAAATAGACGCCACGAGAAGCACGCTTGAATTTGGAAAAGACTGGAAAGGGATGTTGAACTATCTTGCAGAATCAGAGAGTATAGTTGATGTCTATCTCTGTTCTAGTGCATATGGTCATGCAGATGATAGGGATGAGATGGTTGCAGAAACACATGGTGTACGCATCATCTATGTGGGCGAAGATTACTTTATTGTTGGACCCCGACGACCTGTCCACTCCAGTGTCATCCCGATGGGCTGGATCTCAATGATCAGAATCCATGAAGATGAGCAGAGTTCTGACTTTGTGAGTCTGGTTCCTGAAGAGGTATCACAAGAAGAGGAGGTTGAAGAACGTCTAACCGTGATGTAGAAAGCACATAATACATCAATTGGAAGTTCAATTTACTTATATCCAAGATGCTGTAAGTCGATAAGGTGATTTAATCATGCCATTCACCCCCTATCATTTTGGACCAGGGTTATTTCTTGGTATGCTTCTGTTCCCGTTCATTGATTTCTCAACGGTCTTTATCGCCAGTGTGTTTATTGATATAGAGCCACTTGCAATCCTAATTTTCGGACTTCCCTATCCATTTCACGGTTTTTTTCACACATATCTTGGGGCTACGATTCTTGCATGTGTTCTCACTGTTGGTATCTATCCATTCAGGAGGTATCTCAACATCTTAGTTTCACTCTTTGGATTAAAACAAGAATCTTCACTTCGCCATATTTTCCCTGCAAGTATCATTGGAACATATTCTCATGTCTTACTTGACTCGTTTCTCTATCCCGAGATGAATCCATTTTATCCAATGATTGGAAACCCCTTTATCGACATTTTTCAATTTGGATTTGTTTACAGTAGTTGTGTCTTCCTTGGTCTTTTAGGAGCTGGTTTTTACATACTTCGTGTTGTTTACTATCAGTTAAAATCCAAATCACATGAAGGTGTGCCCTTTAATCACTAATTCTTTGCAATTGATCTACCTAGATTTTCTGCAGCTTTAAGATAATCGGATCTGTTCATGATTTCTCCACGATCATACACTCCAGGTGCTAATAATGTTCCAATCTGATTCATAGATAGGTAATCAAAGATATCTCGGAACATTCCAACGACATGGTCTGCCGTTTTGACATTCTTCGATTCAAATGGTACAACTACTACGACCTTACGGTTTTTGAAGAACTCTCTATCTATGCCATACCATCTGTCTATGAATGCTTTTAGTTGAGCTGTCGCTCCCCACCAATATACTGGAGTTCCAAGTACCCAAACATCTGCCTGTCGCATTGCAGATACGATATCTTCCATGTCGTCTTTTTGGACACACACACCTGTACGTTTACATGTGTCACATGCACGACAAGGATGAACAACTAATTTCCTGAGGTCAATCCTTGATACCTGCGCTCCACCGTCTTTTGCTCCAGCATTGATTGCCTCAAGAAGCGTTTCTGTATTTCCTCCCTTTCTTGGACTTCCGTTAATTGATAGAATTTCCATACGCATTCGTTCCCTTTTCATCTGAATTATTGCCGCTTTCTTGTTGTTGATTAGCAATAATATGGATGGGTTTGTATGGAGTTTTCAACATTTGGAACTGGGTGTTTTTGGTGCACTGAAGCGGTGTTCCAGCAACTTAAAGGTGTAAAATCAGTAGTTTCTGGATATTCAGGCGGTCATGTGAAGAACCCTTCGTACGAACAGGTTTGCACAGGTGTGACTGGACATGCAGAAGTATGTCAGATTGAATTTGATCCCGAACAAATTTCATTCTCTGAATTACTTGAGGTGTTCTTCAAAACTCATGATCCCACAACATTGAATCGTCAAGGAAATGATGTTGGACCGCAATACAGGTCTGTCATATTCTATCATAACGAGGAACAGAAGAAGATTGCAAAAAAGATGAAAGCTGAATTGGATGCCACTGGACAGTTTAACAAACCTATTGTGACAGAGATTACTGCATTTGACACATTCTACCCTGCAGAAGATTACCATCAGAACTTCTTCAGGAACAATCCGAATCAGGGTTACTGTCGTTATGTGATTGCACCAAAACTGCAAAAATTCGAGAAAACATTCAAACTCAAATTAGATGTGTAATTCAGATTTGACCCGGTACTAGTTATTATCACGTAAACTTCGAGAAATTAGCAGGTCTTTTTGCCATATGTAACATCTTATTTCTGTGTCAAGGTCACAATTACTGGGATAAAAGTTGAAAGAATTGGAATACAATGAGATAAGATTGAAGTATGACACAAGCCATCTGGTATACAAAACTACAGCTGAATTGTCTCCACTTGACGAAATTATTGGTCAAGGTCGAGCATTGAAAGCACTATCTTTCGGTCTTGAGATTGACAAACCCGGATTCAATATTTTTGTTGCAGGACAACCAGGTACAGGTAAGACTACCACAGTGAAAGTGTTCCTTGAAGAATCTGCTCAATCCAAAACACCACCTTCTGATTGGTGTTATATTCACAATTTTAAGAATCCTTCAGAGCCCTGTGCTATTGCTGTTCCTCAAGGTAGAGCCAAGCAGCTCAAGAAGGATATTGCTGACTTCATTGAAAACACGAAGAAAGTTCTTCCCGAGGCATTTCAAAGTGAAGACTATGCTAATCGCCGCAAAATTACTTTGAAGGCAGCAGATGCAAAACGAGACAAACTATTCTCAGAGATTAGCCATATTGCTACAAAGAAAGGATTTGCTCTTCAGAGTTCTGAGAGTGGTCTGTTGATTGTACCAACTCGTGAAGGAAAACTGATGGGACAAGATGAATTTGAGTCTCTTGACGCAGTAACTCAACAAAAACTGAACAAATCCCGGGAAGAACTTGAAGGCGAACTTAGAGATACAATGCGACAGCTTAGAGAAATTGATGCAAGTTCAAAGACTGATATCAAGGAGTTAAACCGGAAAGTCGCACTCTTCGCAATTGACCATCATGTAAATTATCTAAAAGAAACTTATACTGGGCTTAGTAGGGTCATCAGCTACATTGATGCCGTTCAGAATGATATTCTTGACCATCTTGACGCATTTCTCCAAAATCCTGACGACCTCCCTGCTTCTCCTGAGGTTCAAATGGCAGTGGAGCAGTTCTTCAGAAAATATGAAGTGAATATTCTAGTTGACAATGAAGATCTCAAAGGTGCTCCGGTTATTGCTGAATTAAATCCAACCTACCTCAATCTCTTTGGACAAGCAGAGAAGGAAGCTAAATTTGGAATCCTTTCTACTGATTTTACCTTGATTCGTCCTGGGAGTTTACACAAAGCTAATGGTGGATACATTGTCATTCCTGTGCCTGAATTGCTGATGGCTCCACTTGCGTATGATAGTCTAAAACGAGCCTTGAAAAATGGGGAAATAAATATCGAAGATACTGCTGAATCTTCTGGAGTTATCTCAGCTAGGAGTCTAAAACCTGAACCGATAAAGCTCAAAGTCAAGGTGGTTTTGATTGGGGACTCCGAAGCATATGAGATGCTCTATACAAAGGACCCTGACTTTAAGGAACTCTTCAAAGTAAAGGCTCATTTTGATATCACAATGGACAGAAATGAAGAGAATATCAGTAAATATGTTGCTGCCATCAGTAATGTTTGCACAAAGGAAGATCTAAAACATCTCACAAAGGATGCTATTGGCAAACTCATAGAATACAGTTCAAGATTGGCTGAAGATCAGCTTAAGATATCAACAAAGTTTGCTGATGTTGCCGATATTGTTCGTGAAGCCTCATTCTATGCAGAAAAGGAGAAAGTAAAACACATCACTCGCGCTCACGTCAAGAAAGCTGTTGAAGAGAAAACTTACAGATCGAACCTAATTCAAGAAAAGCTACAAGAAATGATTGCTCGAGGAATCACTCTAATCGATACAACTGGAGAGCATGTAGGACAAGTCAACGGTCTAGCGGTTCTCAGTTTTGGTGATTATGCTTTTGGTGGGCCTTCTCGGATTACAGCTAGCGTAGGTGTTGGAAGGCAAGGTCTCGTTAACATAGAAAGAGAAGCTGATATGAGTGGTCCTTCACATACAAAAGGAATCATGATAATTAGTGGATTTCTCTCCCGTCGATTTGCTCATAACAAGCCTCTGGGATTAACTGCAAAAATCGCATTCGAACAGAGCTACTCCGGTGTAGATGGAGATAGTGCATCAAGCACCGAACTCTATGCGATTCTTTCAGAACTCTCTGGTCTGCCAATTAAACAGTACATTGCAGTAACTGGGTCAGTCAATCAGAACGGTGATGTCCAAGCTATTGGCGGTGTCAATGAGAAGATCGAGGGTTACTTTGAAGTATGCAAGCTTCATGGTCTTACTGGAAAGCAAGGTGTGATGATTCCTGAGAGTAACACCCAGAATTTGATGCTGAAAGAGGAAATTGTTGATGCTGTGAAATCAGGGAAATTCCATATCTATACGGTAAGAACAATAGATGAAGGAATAGAGTTACTGACTGGAATCAAGGCTGGTAAGAAACTTCCTGATGGGTTCTATGAAGAGGAATCTGTCTATTTCAGAGTAGATAAGAAACTCCAAGAGATGGCTGAAATTCTAAAACAGTATCCTGGATACATCTAGCTAAAGATGTGATAGAATGTTCATTTTATAGACGCGGTGCTAATTCATCAATGAATGATGCAGACGGAACATTCTATCCTAGGACACATCAAACTCATCATCGTATCGTATCTTTTCATTAGTCCAGCGGCGGTCTACATATGCAACACATGTACCAATAATTGCAAATGGGATGATAATTGCAATAATGAATGGCAATGACAAAGGAAAGATTGGTTGAATTGGAGAGTACGGTATATCCTGGTGCCAAAGTGCGATGTCTCCATAGTTGTCTGTGGTTTCAAAGTAATTTCCTTGAGTGTCATTTGCAATAAATGCATAATAGAAATGTATTGTTTTTGTGTAGATTCCACGATATGGAAACACAGTGTAGTAACTATTCGGTGTGGACTCATTCATAGATCTATTCATTTTATGTACTGTTCCGTTAAAGTTCAGTAAGACTGTGTCTACTCCTGAAATGTCCGTCACATCTGCATACATAGTGAAATTGACTGGCCCTGGTTCAACAAAATCATCACCATAATTTTGAAAGTGGTGAATGATGCGTGGTCCAAAGAGATCATCAATCAACTTCCTCGGATACCTATCTACTATACCCTTAGCCTCAAAAATGATGTAGTCTCCTGACTCATTGTAATCAGAATAAGCATTTCCTACACTAATGTTATCATCCCATCTATTCTGAAATCCAAAATCAAAAACGTTGGTATTCTCTGACCATCCAATAGAATTGTTATAGATAGTATTATGCTCCGACTGCCCCACGTGTTCCCTTGTGTTATCAAGACCTAGTCCCTTGTAACAACCATAAATAGAATTCCCATAAAGAATGCTGTTGTCTGTTGCCATCAGTTGAATTCCATTCTGTTTATACAATACTGTATTGTCATAAATTAACATTTGATTTGAAGATAAAATATAGATTCCAAATGTGCTAATATCCGAAATTCGTGGAGTTATTCTATTGCCATTTATTACACAATTGATTGCTCCTTCAAGAAATATACCTTGATTTCCAGTTATCAAACAGTTAATAATCGATATATTTGCTACTTGATAGCCTTGAATTCCGGTACTCTCAGCGAATGCATAATCGCCCATCTGACAATTACTGATGATTCCGTTGGTAACATTTGTCAAGGTAATTATTCCTCCTCCTTGGTAATTAGAAGTAAGTTTTAGAAATGAATTGCTCAACACAAAATATGCATCTGTGTCTCTAATCTCTAATACTGGTAACATATAGGTATACAACGAAATCCCATCAAGCGTGTATGGATTTGCTTCAGATCCGTCTCCTCCCCATCCGTAATTTGAGAAATCACTATTCGATTTTATGACAATCGGGCTATTGTCTTCACCCATTACAAAGGGCGCAAAATCATCCCTCACTGTTTCTTTTTGAATGGGACCCCCAGTTTGAAGTTGATTTATTGACACTAGAAGATATATGAAAACAATGAAAGTACAGAATCTCCTCCTCACTAGATGTACCCCTCTCTAACTATAGCAGCAATCTATTCAATCTTCTTGTGTAGATTGCTGCAAATGGCTTTAACTTTCTCGCTGATTCGTCTTATTCAATTTCTCTTCTGGAATTCTGCGTAGCTCAAAGGATTGATTACTGATTTCTATTGTGCCATCATTATCTGGAGGATATGATTTGATTGCAGATATGCCAAATGCGATAAGAGAATCTGGTGCAATCGAGGTCAAAAAGAAATTTGAGACCATTTCTGCCGGAGCAGTCCTTGATGTTGGTACTAAGGATGGTGAGTTCATTAAGGTACTAATGAAGGTTCTAAAGGACTATGATTCATTCACAGGTATTGATATTTCAGAGGAATATGTTAAGAAAGGGAAAAGCGAGTTCAAAGAAGCCCCTGTAACACTCCAAGCGATGAATGCTGAAAAAATGACATTCCAAGATAATCAATTTGATACTGTATGCATATCCTATACAATTCATCATCTTGAAAATATTGATACAGTTCTCTCCGAGATGTATCGCGTGTTGAAACCCGGTGGATATTTCATTATCCAGGAAATGTATTCTGATGGGGAACAGACCAAAGCTCAGCATGTTGATATGGAATTACATCATCTTAATGTGAAGATAGATACTCTCCTTGATATCCCTCATTTTGCATCTCTAACTCGACAAGAACTGAGAAATCTCGTTGTCAAGCTAGGATTGAATGATATAGAAACTTACGAATCTTCTTGGTCAATCAAATGTCTATTCTGTGATGATGTCAACAAGTGTCAAGATCCCTTGAGGGCTGAGCATATTGAGCTTTTAATCAAGCAAGTTGATGATGATGTAGAAAGAATACACGAACATCCATCGTATGCTGAGGTACTAGAGAGAGCCGAATCAATCAAAGAACAGGTGAAGATTTACGGATCATCTGCAGCTTCTCTCATGTACCTATTCGGAAAGAAACCATAGTAACACTTGATCTACTGAGAGCTACTTGAAGTAACTCACCCATCATGCAGTAGTAAATCGATCTCTTGAAGTTGTTTTTCGATTATCTTTCTCAAGGTTGTTACTCCGGGAGAGTCAGTAATTTCTAATGCATCAACAAGTACTGCTCGAGAATCTTTGAGCTGACCATGATTCTGATAGAAGTTCGATTTTATCAAGGCTGCTTGCATTTGAATTCCTGGCAAACTTCGATCTTTAGCATGTGTTTCAAGCTCACGAAGCCACTTTCCTGGACTAGCAAGTTTAGTGGGATCTATGGACACTTTCTCAAGTTCTAATTCAACGCGAGCTAAGTCGAGGAGAATAAGGCTGTGATTAAGAACTCGGGGAACTCGCTTATAGAATTCCCAGCATCTTTCAAGTATATCTAGAGCATCAAGGTAATTGCATTTCGCAATCTCAATCTCACCTGAAACATGGTAGTATGATCCGAGGAAAACATCCGTGCCTCGCCTCATCACTTGTGCATAGACACTTTCTAAATCGTGTTCAGCCTCTTCTATCCTATGCAACAACGCATAAGCTCGAGCTCTTCTAAGATACCAAATTGCACTATCAGCTGTTACTTCAGATTCAAAGTACGGATTAATTTCATTGAGGGCTCTAGTTCCATCACCAAGAGAAGCATAGATTCTAGATAATATTTGACTACTCCAATCGTTCTCTCCGGCAACTCTCTTTGCCTCAATATGACTTGATATCGCGAGATCATATTCTCCAGCAGTTTCAAAAGCGACACCTGAATCATTTAGAACTTCAGCAATAAAATAAGGAACGCCAAGATCCTGAGTCATATCATATAGATTCTCACACAATTCAATAGATTCTTTGACATCAATGTATAACACTATGGATGCTTGATTAATCAGATTCAGATACTGGTACAATAAATCGTTGTAATCTTTGGCAATCTGATGACCTTTTTGAAGAGAATCAATTGCATCTTGGACATAACCTTCTAATCCTTTAGCCCACCCTTCGAGACAATAGATTAGAGATTCAAAACACTTCAGGAGCGGATTAGTATCAACTAATTTTCTAGCTTCCTCTATAGGTTTGAGTAATCCTGAAACATCACCAAAATACGGATAGTGAAAATACGCGTGTAAGAGATGAAGTTCAGTTTCAATCCAGTCTTCTACTGGGACTTTCAGTACCCTATCTAGAGATTCAACGATCTGATTATGAATTATCTCTTGCTTCATATCAGTAATATCAGGAATGTATTTCCATGGATGAATGTAAGGTACATCTTTGAATTTCTCTTGAATGTGATCTATGACATCTTTCTTTCTTGTCCACCATGCATGGACAGCCGCAAGATATCCGAGATTGATAGGAACCTCGTTCTCAAGGACTGTTTTACACAAAAGTCCAACAAAGTCATAGTAGCTACTAGCCTCATCCATGAGTGTGTCAAGAATTGATTTCGTATCATCATCGATGAAGGGATAGTACTTTGTGATGGTCCCCATTGGTTTCAAGAAATCGTGCCCTCCTGTTGGAGAAGTTGTTCAAGATTCTGTATTTGCTTAGTTATCTTTCTTCTAAGGGTTTGAACACCTAGAGAGTCTGTGATGGCAAATGTATCCTGAAGTATTACCAACGCATCTTTGAGTTGTCCTTGGTTCTGGTAAAACTCCGATTTGATTAGACCTGCATACATTTTGATACCTGGTAAGTCACGCTCATATGCATACTTCTCCAAAGTGGAAAGCCATTTTCCGGGAGCTACAACTTTCATATCATCTTTTGATCGAGCAGAAATCAAATTCTCAACTCGAGCCAAATCAAGAAGTGCACGATTCAGGTTACCCCCTCCCATACCAATTTTATTCGTTATTTCCCATGCTTTTTCTAACATATTCAGTGCATCTGAGAAATTGCTATTTTTCTGTTCAATTACTCCTGAAACGTGATAATAGTCTGCTAGATGCCTCTCAAAACCAGCTTTGATCACTAGCGGGTATGCAGTTTCCAGCGCTTTTTCTGCTTCATCAATCCTATTGACTAATGCTAATGCCCAAGCTTTACTGATTAACATCATTGCCCCTTCAAATTGCCCACTATCCTCTATTCCTCTGTTAATCCATTCCAGTGCTAGTTGGCCATCACCCAGAGTGGCATAGGCTCTTGAAAGAATAATAAAAGTTGTATCGCTAAGACGTCCATCAATATCATCTATGATTTTCATGATTTCTTGATGGCTTGAAATCACTAGGTCGAATTCGCCCATTACTTCGTATAATAGGGATGAATCATTCAAAATTTCAGTTTCAAAAGCAGGTACCTGAAGCTCTTGAACCAACTCATAGAGATTTTCGAACATCGCTGCTGATTCATTGACATTGATTGCTGATAGTATGAGTGCTTCTTGAAGTATATTCATGTACATGTACACTGCATCGTCATATCTTTTTGCGAGAAACTTGCCTTTTTGGAGGATTTCAAGAGCCTCGTTTATGTTATCTTCTTTCAATTTTGCTATTGCTTCAAATGCATACAATACTGATTCAAAACAGCCTAGATGTGGATGTGTAGCAATCAAACCCTTTACTTTATCAAGTGGCTCAAACAGACTTATGACCTCTCCAAAGGGGTGATGGAGAAATGCATGAAGAATGTGGAGGTTCACTTCCATCCAAACTTCTATCGAGTTTTCTATTGCTTTGTCAATATATTCAACGACTTCATCATGAGCTATTACCTGATCTCTTTCTCCGGAGTCAACAATATACAGCCATGGCTTTATGAAAGGTAGATCTCCATACTTCTCTCCAAGTTGCATTACCGTACCTCTTATTCTACACAACCAAGCATGAATTGCTGCAAGGTAGACCAAGTTTTCTGGGACTTCGCCCTTGAGGACCGTTTCACACAATCTCTGGACAAAATCATAGTAGCTACTTGATTCATCTATGAGAGTATTCAGAATCGACTTGGTTTCTTCATCGATGAATTGGTAGTACTTCGTTATGGTCCCAAGTTGATCCATCAGACTGTACTCCCTCCGAGTTTCGCGCAATCAAATGGTCAGTTAACTAATGAGACAAAACATATATAGAAATGTCGAGTATATATTATACGCGATACGTGATACGTAAAACATAAAACGTGAAACGTGAAACGCGTTGCGGATGAGGTGAATCAAATGGAACGAGTTGTTGAATCTAAACATAAAGCAACTGAAGTTGAAATTGAGTTTAAAGCGGAAGATGAAGAGCTAGAGTTCATTGTCCCTTGGGCAGATGAAGAGATGGAAGATAGTTCTTCAGGAAATCGGCGTCAATACGGAATGACCTTCGGTGGTATTATTACAATTGCAACCTTGCTAATTGTCCCCCTGGTAACACTCCCCGGTATGGTAGTATTGGTTCTCTTTGCTGAAATCTATCTTGTTGATTGGACCTATGGAAAGGTCAAACAACTTAGAGGCGCTGGATCTGCTTCTGCCAGAATTGGTAGTAAACAGAACAATGCAAATCAGAGTGAGCAAAAGAATCCAAGAACCAATCCAAAAGACCAGTTCACAAAATAAAAATGTATATATGATACGCGATACGCAATCTTAAATACATATTTTACAAAAATACACACGGGTTGTTATAGTGTCTAAAGAAGAAAAATCAAAAAAATCGTCACTTAGAGAGCGAGTTCTCAAAAACATCTCTGCAGATGGATTTGAGGGTGAAGAGAGAGAAATTCCAGTCGTTGCTAGGATGAACAAGCGTGTAGTCGAGACACTTGACTCCATGGTAGCTGTTGGCATCTTCAAGAGTCGCTCAGAGGCTGCTGCGGCCCTCATTGAAGGAGCAATATCGTCTAGACAAGAGTTCTATGATGATATTCGAAAGCAAGCAGCTAGCTTGAGCGAACAACAGGATGCCGCAATGAAGCAGGCTCAAGATGCAATTCTTGGTAAGCTGAAATAATTCGGTGATGGATCTACAAAAAAAGAGGATGTGGGGGCGAGTCCCCCATCATCTGCTCTGTGCCTAATGCGTATTTTATTTTCTGCAGTTTACTTGTCTATTGGCATTGCCGCTATGTGATTGCATCTACTAGATAAATTCTAGAAAGCCTTGGAACCCAAATTGGATTTGTAATTACTCCCTGAACCCCTTTCCAATTGAGAATGCATCTCCTATTTTATCACCAATTGTCCAATATGATGGTTGCCCTTCTGCGCCAGTATACACAATCTGGTTCATCTTCTTCATATCTGGCTTATTATCAACTAGAACCTGTTGACTTGCATATGTATTGATTGATCTACCTAGAACAATAAAATGATCTGGGCGTTCGATAATTTCCTCCACTTCCAACTCCATATTCAAAACACACTCCTCAATCATTGGAGCATTTGTTTCTCCATAGAATGTTTTGAAAACTGAAGACTTGTCACTATTTCTTCCAGAGGTTATTCCAACATAATCTGCTTTCTCTACAAGATCGATTGATGGGAAATTCATACTAAAACTGACATTCTCCCTTATCCCCTCCATAGTCAAGTGCTTTCTATTGATTGACACCATCCAAATGGAAGGTGTTCGATTTACACGACTTATCCATGTACACAGCATGAAGTTTGGTTTATTCTCAATTATTGTACCGATTATCACACTTGGCATCTGGTAAGGGGAGAATCTCTGGTCAAGTTTTATTTTTTCCATGAATGAGATTTTCTACCTCTCGATAATTAATCATTAAGAACAGAGCAACGTCAGATTCTTTGGGCTGTTCTAGATTGAAAAAGTGGGATCTGAAATCCCACTTTCCTCTCTTTATGTTCCTTCTGCGTATGCCTTTGCATATCGTTCCTGTTCTTCTGTCCACTTGTCTATAGTGATTCCCATCGTATGGAGTTTAGCAAGTGCTGTTTCTCTGTCAAGTTCACTGGGAAACTCATAGACTGCTGGCTTGAGGTCCTTACCATTCTTGGACATCCAAATCATTGCATTTAATTGTGAGCTAAAGCTTAAATCCATGACTTCAGAAGGATGTCCCTCTGCAGCTGCCAGATTGACAAGTCTTCCTTCACCAAGTAGGTAGAGGAATCGCCCATCTTTGGTCTCATACTCATCCAGAGCATGTCTGACCCTCTTCTTACTCTTACTGAGAGCAAGTAGATCTGGTTCATTTATTTCAACATTGTAATGTCCCGCATTTCCCATGATTGATCCTGACTTCATCTTCTTCATATGTGATCCTTTAACGACATCTTTCATGCCCGTTGCAGTAAGGAACACATCTCCTAAGGGTGCTGCATCATCCATCTTCATGACCTGGAACCCATCCATCCTAGCCTGAAGCGCTCGTACAGGATCAACCTCTGTGACTATTACATCTGCACCCATACCCTTTGCTCGGGTAGCCATTCCACGACTACAGTAACCGTAACCACCAATGACCACGGTCTTTCCTGCAATGAGAATTGCAGAGGCTCGTAGGAGACCATCGATGACACTCTGACCTGTTCCATATACATTATCGAACAGGTGTTTTGTATCAGCATCATTCACTGCCATGATTGGATACTTCAGCGCTCCATCATCTGCCATTGCTCTAATTCGTATGACTCCAGTGGTGGTTTCTTCAGATCCACCATATAATTCAGGTATCAATTCTTGGTGTTTATTGTGCAGTGTAAAGATGAGGTCAGCACCATCATCCAGTGTGAGGGTTGGTTTGACCTTCAAGGTCTGTTCGATACACCAGTAGTATTCCTCAGTATTCAGACCATGCCAAGCAAAGACTGGCACCTCATTTGCTGCAAGAGCCGCTGCAACCATATCGTTTGTTGATAATGGATTACAACCTGACCACGCAACCTCTGCACCTGCAGCTCTCAGTGTTTCAACAAGTACTGCAGTCTCCTTGGTCACATGAAGACACCCTGCAATTCTCATTCCCTTCAAGGGTTGAGTCTTGGAGTATTTCTCTCGAAGATGCATGAGAACAGGCATATGTTTCTCTGCATAATCAATTAGTTTCCTGCCTTCTTCAGCAAGATTAATGTCTTTGACCTTATAATCAGCCATTTTTTTCACGAGATAGACATAAACCAGTAAGTATATGAATATATCATTCTAATTTGGAATAGATTGTAAAAAATAGTTGTGAAAGAAATGCAAATTATTCTATCTGATGATGAACGAGTTCTATTAGAATCTCTTGTTCGTAATTCTCGTAACAGCCCTGGATTTATAGCACAGATGATGGGTAAGAGTCGAAATTGGGTTTCGAGAACAATAAAAGGATTAGCTACAAGTGGGGTTATTCGAGCATATACTACTATCGTAAATCCAAACTTGGTTCAAGGTGCAAGAGGGACTATTCTCTTCATGAAGAGTAATCCTCGAGAACTAGATGTTAGTAAAAAATTACTTGCGATGGAAGAACTCGAATCCTTGGATGGGATCTCAGGTTATCACTCTCTTCTGGGGTCATTCAGATTTGACTCTCACGGAGATTTTGAAAAGTTACTCGATAAAGTTGATCATGTTGTAGCAAGTTCGGGAGCTGGAAAATACGATCTTGTTCAAATTCTTACAGCGTATAAGAAGAATTTTTTCAGAATTATTCAACCATCTATTCCTCGAGCACCAATGACCACGAAAGAACTTGCTCTTCTGGATATCATGTATCGCTATGAACCAACAGATGAACATCCCTTTCCACTCTCACAGGCTAACATTGGAGAATTGATGAATCCGAAGATGAGTCAATCCGCTGTTTCAAAAGCAATTGATAAACTTACAATGAAACGTGCTATTGTTGGATATTCAATCGATATAGACTTCAATCTCATCAATGTTCCACTCAAATTCTTCATACGCATGAAGGTCAGTCCTGGATCCGCAAATGAGTTAGTAAAAAAACTAATAGAGGATGAGCATATCTGGGATCTATATCGTACCAGTGAAGAATATAGTCTGTTTGCAACTATTCGCACACGGAATATCTCGAGTTATAATCAATTTCTAAGAGACCTCTATAACAATGAGTGTGTATTAGACACACACTCGTACCTTTCATTGGAAGAATGGTTTGTGCCATTTCGTTAGGTAGCTCCTATGCCTGCATATGCATGCTCTCCAATCCAGTGCTTAGACCAAATTTTTCCTTGTGATCGAAGTTTGTACAGGATTACAATCCACAGAATTATCATTGAAATATTCATCAAGAAATTAGCTATCCAGTATGCACTCATGAAATCATATGTTGACATGAACAGAAGAACCAATGGTCCAATTATATCAAAAGGATTCACCAAAGGCCATAGGATAGGGTTATACCAATGCATTGGGAAATCTAAGATTAAATGTGACATCACACCTATGAATGATGACACTACTAACCAGGGTGTAATCTTACAGACTTCATTCAATTCTAATCTATTTACTCTAAAGAATGTAGACATGATTGGTGCATAGAGAAATCGGGTCACGAGAACCGTAAGTAGTGTTCCGAGAGTTGCCGCACCTACTAAGCTATGTAGAAAGAGGTGATCTGGAAGAGAGCTGAAAAATACCCACATGAATGGAACTTCTATGTCAGGCATTACAGAACCGACAACCAATGCTGGTAATTGCAATCTTCGATTTGTCTTCGAAATCAAAAATGCAAATGGGTAATGAAGTGGTGTGATTGGCATAGTCATTCAACTTGCTTAGAATCTGTGGTCAGTTTTAAGTCACTTTCTACAAAACAAGAAATGTACAATGATATTACGATATCTTAAAGTGACCAATGGCGCACTCCAGTTTAGGTGTCATTATGGGCCTCTACGAATTTGATGGAAAGAAACCCAAGGTAGACCCTGAAGCATATGTTTCTCCACGAGCATCTTTGATTGGAGATATCGAGGTTGCAGCAGATGCAAGTATCTGGGAATTCGCTGTATTGCGCGCTGACATGAATTATATTAGAGTCGGAAAGGGGACCTCAATCCAGGATAACTGTACGGTTCATACAACAGTGACAAATCCAACGACCATTGGTGAATACGTGACAGCAGGTCATAATTGTGTCATTCATGCTTGTGAGATTGGAGACCGCACTGTTATTGGCATGGGGTCAATAGTTCTTGATGGTGCTAAGGTTGGAAACGATTGTGTGATTGGAGCTGGGTCTGTGGTAACAAATGGTACAATTATCCCTGATGGAAGTCTGGTGTTAGGAATTCCTGGTAAGGTTGTCAAAGAGGTTTCTGACGGAATGAAAGAGGCCTTCATGGTTGGTGCAAGACTCTATGTTGAGTTAGGGAAGTCTCACAAAGAGTCTGAATCAGGAAAGAACTAGAATACGGTGGTATCTTACTCTTATCTTGGATCAAGTCCTTTGCCACTCTGAGGAACGACTGTACGTTGGTTACCTTTTGAAGTCTGTCGAAGGCAAATAACACAAAGAATAACGGGAATTGCAATTATCCACGGAACAAATAGGAAAATGATGAGGAGTAGGCATATCAACACCCCATCTATCGACCCCTCTTTTTCTATCTGCTCATCGTAAATGAAGACATCTTCTCCGACTGCATCAATTGTCATTCCGCAATTTTGACATTGGACAGTGTTATTTTCCAATATCTGATGTTGTTTGTAGATGTATCTTGCTTGGCAATTGGGACATTTAATCTTCATCCCCTCAACGCTTGATTGATTGGTTTCTCTTGACGGTAGAATAGCCTCATAATCAGAATGAGTAAAGTCCGAATCAGGTCGCATCGAATCAACAAAGATTCTTCCTGCGCAATTTTGACATTCAACCGACCCCTCCTCATCTAAATTATCAGATGAGTACCAATACGTTGCACCACAAGATGGACATTTCAGACGAAATCCACCATCATAGTTAGACATTATATCCCTCCGATAGACGATCTCTATTTGGTTTGATTACATATTCAGCTAAAATCGCGTTTAAACTATTCACTTCTCAGATTGATTAACTACTCCCTTACTCTAGTCAATTTAGCTCTCTACTCGAACACCTTCAATAGATAATATCCCTGAAACGCTGACCAAAGAACCAGAGCATATACTGACACTTTCTGCCATAATGCAGTTCCAAATAAATCTCCAAATAATGGACTGAAGAAAGCCCCAACATAGCAGAAGCAAATAGCTGCTACGATGAGCCCAACTAACCCAAATGTCCGTGAGTACTCTTTGTTCAGGAATATCGCTATAGAATAGATGAAAATTCCAAATGTGATAAGCAGAAAGAATAGTAATGTTGTGAGTCCGTGTTCTGTCGGATACACGTTTCCTGCAAAGAATGCAAGAGCTGACAAATTAGGTGCTGAAGCCAGTCCCAATATTACAGCAATTCCACTCAACACTTTGAGAAGGGTCGTGTCTGTAAATTCTGTCCTCATTGCAAAGAAGAGAGGTACATAGCAGACCGCTGCTCCAGTACAAGCTATCAAAAACAAATAGTAGCTCAACATCGATGGAGTACCATCAACTTCTGTGAGTCCCAGAGCACTGAAAGGATACTCAAAGAATGAATACCCTCCAGGATAAATTGCCATAGCTATGAATGTGATAATGACAAAGATCATTCCACTAGCGATCCCTAGATACGCGCTAATTCTTTTCCATGACGCCATTTTATACATCTCCCTATCCTTAATCATTCGCATTTTTTTGCAATTCCATCTCTCGAAGTTCTCTTCGGAGGACCTTACCCACATTGCTCATTGGTAACTCATCTACAATCGCTACCTCTCTTGGTCTCTTGTATCCTGCCATCTTGCCTCTTGCCCACTCAATGATCTCATCAGGAGTTGCTTCTTCTCCTTCTTTCAAGACAATGAAAGCCTTGACATATTCATTAGATGGGTCATCACGTCTTGGTAGACCGATTGCTGCAGCAAGCTTTACTTTTGGATGAGTGAAGAGGATATCTTCTATCTCTCTTGGGTATGCTTTCATTCCACCAACATTGATCATCTGTTTCTTCCTATCACTGATGTAGGTATAGCCCTGTTCATCCATGTATCCAATGTCACCTGTGAGGAAGAAACGTTTTCCATTAATTTCTCGCATGACCAAAGCAGTTTCCTCAGGTTTCTTTAGATATTGTTTCATTACTTGAGGCCCATGGATTGCAATTTCACCATTCTCTCCAAGTGGCATTTCCTTCATTCCAGTGTCCATATCTAGTATCTTGCAGATAGTGTCAGATATTGGAAGACCAATTGAACCAAACTTCCTGAATTGTCTGTTAGTTGGATTGATATGCGTCACAGGAGAGGTCTCAGTGAGACCATATCCTTCGAAAAGCAATGTTCCTGTAACCGCCTCGAATGCTTTAGCCACCTCTGGCGGAAGTGGAGCAGCACCAGAGCTACAGATATTGACCGAAGAGAGATTATACTTTCCTACATCTGGATGATTCGCTATGCCTGCATAGAGTGCTGGTACGCAGTTCAAGACAGTCCCTTTTTCTTTTTCTAATTCACTAAGTAAATCCGAGAGAGGTGGTTTTCCTGCTCTGGGATCAGGAATACATACCAACTTGCCTGCAAACCAAGTTGCCATCAACATCGTTAGAGTCAGACCATAAGAATGATACCAAGGAACTGCTCCGACAAACACCTCTTCGCCATACCGCACTCCTCCCGACTGTGTAGATTCTCCCTCCTCAAGATAGACCCACTCTGTAATTTGAAGGATATTTGATACAAGATTATAATGCGTCAGTTCTGCACCTTTTGGAAATCCTGTAGTTCCACCAGTATAGATAATTACCGCAGTATCCATAGGATTTACTTTGACAGCGGGAGATTTTGCTTCGTGATTGACGAGTATCTCATCAAAGAACACGGTCTTGTCCTCTTCATAATATGGGCTCTTAGGAATTTTTCCAATTAATCCTCCAATGATTGCTTTCGCCTTGGAGAGGAAAGGTTTCAGACTGCAGACTACAACGGTGTGCACCTTTGTTTCTTTGATTGCTTCATAACATGTAGGTGTGAAAGTAGGATGATCAAGTACAAAGACAATCTTGGCACCAGTGTCCTGCAATTGAAAATTCAATTCTCCCGATTTATACAAAGGATTGCAAGTGACAACTTTTGCTCCTGCTTTTAGTGCCCCAAAGAATACTGGGGGAAAATGAGGGACGTTAGGTAGGAATATAGCTACCCTATCTCCTTCCCTGATACCTTTACTTACCAGAAAATTAGCAATTTGATCAGCGTGTTTATGAACCTCTGAAAATGTCTGTGATTTTCCCATGAAAACAGTATATGGTAAATCTCCACTCTTCTCTGCAGATCTATCGAGCATTGTATACAGTGGTTCTTTCGGATAATCAATTATTTTTCGGGCTCTTTGTGGCCAGGCTGGTCCAGATTGCCAATACATCTCATCCATTAGATTTCTACTCCTCTCTTTTCCTTTCAAAAAATGAATGACGCTTAGCTTTTTCATATTGTAACGGTGACTGATATCTCTTGAGGCTAACAAAATTCCTAATCATGATTCAAAATTAGAATGAATGGTTTTTTACAATAAAAAAGAGAAACGCGGGAGCATATTCTCCCGCTAAACTAGGTCTATGCGAGACCTCTCTTCTCAAGTTCCTTAGCACGAAGTTCTCTTCTCAGAACCTTTCCAGCAGTACTTACCGGGAGTTGGCTGACGATTTCGACTTCTCTTGGACGCTTGTATCCAGCAAGCTTGTCTTTCGCCCATTCGACAATCTCCTCTGGTGTTGCTGATTGTCCATCTTTGAGAACAACGAAGGCTTTGACAAACTCGTTTCCAGTATCATCACCTTTAGGTACACCAATGGCAGCTGCCATCGCAATAGATGGATGTTCATAGAGGGTGTCTTCTATCTCACGTGGATATGCCTTGAGACCACCAACATTGACCATGTCTTTCTTTCTATCAGAAATGACGAAAAAGCCATCTTCATCGATGTGACCTATATCTCCTGTCAAGAAGTAGTCCTTACCACCTATCTTACGGAAGACATCTGCGGTTTCTTTCTTCTTGTTCCAGTATCCCTTGAACACCTGAGGTCCATTGACCGCAATCTCTCCAGTTTCACCTTGTGGTAGTACTTTGTTACCGGTTTCCATGTCCACGATGATAGCATGTGTATCTGGAATTGGTACTCCAATAGATCCGAATTTACGTAGGTCTGTAAACGATGGATTCGCATGAGTCATCGGTGATGTTTCTGTGAGACCATATCCTTCAAACACAATTGCCCCTGTGGCTGCTTCGAAGTTCTTAGCTAACTCCGGGGGAAGAGGTGCAGCACCGGACCCACAAGCCTTGATTGAAGATAGATCATATTTGGCTACATTAGGATGATTTACCATTCCTGCATAGAGGGCTGGTACACAGTGCATGACTGTTCCCTTGTATTTCTGAACATCTGCAAGAAGTTCAGTCAGTGGAGGCTTTCCAGCACGTGGATCTGGAATACAGATGACAGCACTTCCAATCAAGAAGGATGCAATCATGGTGAGGGTCAGTCCATAGCTATGGTACCATGGAAGGGCACCAACATAGACATCCACTCCACCTTTTAGTTTCTCTGGGTTTCCGCCACCAGGAGGTATCAATTGAACCCACTCATCAATCTGCATCACATTTGAATACAGATTGCTGTGAGTTAGCATTGCACCCTTAGGCGTTCCCGTAGTTCCACCAGTGTACAGAATTAATGCTAGATCATCTTTCGGGTTGATTTTTACTTCAGGAACTTCAGGAGGATATTCTATCACAATATCATCGTAGAAGAATGTGATTCCTTCTTGATATTCTGGGCTCTTTGGAATCTTGCCTAATAATCCTCCAAGAACTGCTTTTGCCTTTGGTAAGAAACTCTTTACACTACATACAACGACAGTATCAACATCAGTACCTTCGATAGCCTTGTATGTCATTGGTGTAAATCGTTTGTCATCCATACAAAAAACAGCCTTGACTCCTGCGTCATTGAGCTGGAAATTCAGCTCTCCTGCAGTATATGATGGATTACATGTTACTGCAATCGCACCAGTCTTTAGTATGCCAAAGAAAATCGGTGGGTATTGAGGTAGGTTTGGTAGAAATATTCCGACCCTGTCACCTTTCTTTATTCCCCTGCTGATCAAGAAATTAGCAATTCTGTCCGCATGGTCTTTGACCTCTGAGAATGTCCTCGTTACACCTGACCACAAAGTGGATGGTGAATCTGGGAATTTCTCAGCAACGTTATCAAGCAACGAAAAGAGTGGCTTATCTGGGTACTTTAGAGTCTTCTTTACACCAGGTGGCCATCTCGTTTTGTGCCAAATTTGCTCTTCCATATTAGTCTCCTCTCCTTTTCCTGAATTGACTTTCATTTTTGTGGTCAAATTCATTCAAAGTATAGATGTTCAAGATAGCAAAAGTGGTACATAATTCCTTCGCCAGATAAGATTTTGACCTTTTAGCGGAACAAATAAGATGGTCATCGTTAAATAAACAAGACTAGGTGTAGAACTTTGAGCTACGAAGGAGTACTGGAACAGTCAAGCTTGGATTTGAAAAAGCTTGTAGAAGCTGGAGAGGAAATTATTGGATACATCTATCCGCACATTCCTCTGGAACTATTTCTTGCTCACGGGCTCACGCCTTCATTGATAAGAGCCATACCTGATGTGAGTAGTGGTTTTGAGGAGAGTCTACAGACATTCGCATGTTCCTATATTAGGAATCTCTACAATCAGAGGACAAATGATCTATTGCCAGCAATCACAGGTCTTCTATTTCCAAGTAACACATGTGATTCTCTCCAGAGTCTTACTGATATCTGGAAAGTTAGGTTCCCAGATGATCGTGTGTACCGTTTGACGTATCCTGTTGCTAGATATGCTGATGGTGACTCATTTGAGATTTATTTGAGGAAAGAGTTAGAACTCCTAAGTAAGAATATCGAGACTACTCTTAATCGACCATTTTTGAAAGAAAACTATGAACGAGCAGTTTCAATGATTGGCAACTTTCGACGCGACACTCAATTTTTGTATGCTGCACGTGTGGTTAATCCAGAGGTGTTAACATACTCAGAATTGGTTCGATTCGTCAGATCATTTCTATCTACACCAATTTTATCGTTGGGTCTAGAAATTCATGAAGCCGCTGAAGAAGTTCGTATAAAATTGAAAGATATGAATCTTCTAAAAAATACTAATTCAATTTTATCTGCTCTCAAAACTAGAAACTTTTCGAAGTTTAAGTCAATAGAGAAATCAAATGGTCCTCGAATCCTTGTACTTGGTGGAATGGTCGAGCCTCAAGCAATTTCAACCATCATCAATAGTATCGATGGATATGATGATTCTAATATCATCTTGGACCTTCTATCCTTTGGTTTCAAGAGTGTATTTGCTTCTCCAATAGACCCTAATGGAGATCCATTTGAACAAATGGCAAAATCTGTTCTTACCGCACCGAATGAGCCAACGCAGGAGGGACTATCGGGACGAATGAAATTCCTAAAAGATCTTGTTGCATATTTGCGGATTGATGGTATCATCATATGTGAACAATCATTTTGTGATCCTGATCAGTTTGAGGCCCCTTCGATTGAACGGGCAGCAAGAGGAGCAGGTATCAAGACTGTACGGATTCCAATTGATCCAGAACTCTCAGACAGAGCACGTGTTGAGGTGAAGATACAAACATTTCTGGAATCATTAGGAGAGTGAAACCAATGACTGAGAAAAAGAAAGAGGAGAAAGTCTATCGTCAACTTGAGTCAAACAGGCTACTTCAGCAAATCATGTTTCAGTATTTGCTAGAGGGACATCAAGCTAGTGAAGAGAAACGTTTGGCATGGGTTACATCAGGCTTTCCTGTAGAAATTCCAGTTGCTATGGGAGTAGGTGTAAGTTACCCAGAACAATATGGTGCAGTTGTTGGGTCTCAGAAGGTGGGTCCTGAAGTCTGCGGATTTGCTGAAGACATCGGTTATTCGCAAGAACTGTGTTCTTATGCACGGGCAAGTATCGGTTCTGTGGAGAAACCAGATCAGAGTCCAATGGATGGACTTCCTACTCCACAAGCGCTCCTTGCTGCAAATAACATCTGTGGGACCGTTCTTAGATGGTATGATGCTGTATCCGAACAGACGGGAGCTCCAGTATTTCTGTTTGATACACCTCCTATCGAAGGAGAACAACCTGAACATCACAAGGAATATGTTCGCCGTGGTCTCGATAGGCTAGTTGAATTCTTAGGTTCGACATTCGATACAACTCTGACTGATGAGAGGACACGTGAAGTAGCTAGACTATCTAGTAAAGCTATTGAACTATGGACTAAATCGCTAGCAGCCTGTAAAACAAGTCCTTCACCCCTCAACTGTGCAGATCGATTCCTTGCTATGGCTCCTGTCGTATCTATGAGAGGTACAGAACTACCCATTGACTTTTACCAGACACTTTGGGATGAAGTTGAGAGTCGAGTTAAAAATGGGCTTGGTGCAATTCGTGATGAGAAAATACGTCTACTCTGGGACAACATACCTCCTTGGCATTCAATCTTTAAATTCTTCAATGGGCTTGCTAAGCAAGGAGTAGTCTTTCCAGCAGATACGTATACCCATGCTTGGTCTGGTAAGGTTGAAGGCGATGATCTTTTCGAAAGTGTAGTAAGTGTCTACTCCAATGTCTATCTCAATAGAGGTCTTGATGCAAAAATAGACAAGATGTGTCAATTGATCAAAGATTACAATCTCGATGGTTTTGTATTGTTCTCCGTTCGTTCATGTAAGAGGTACTCCCTTGGTCAACTTATATCAAAAGAGATTGTAGCTGAACGTACAGGAGTTCCAGGTGTAGTTATCGAAGGTGATATGGTTGACTCTAGAGTGTTCAATGAGGCTCAAATACAAACAAGGATTGATGCCTTGCTAGAGATGTTTGTATGAGGGTTATAATGTGAGTGAATTTGGAATCGGTATTGATGTTGGTTCAACTACCGCAAAAGGAATTCTCATCGACAGTGAGAAGAAGATTCGCGCAAAACATCTCATGCCAACAGGAGCTGCAGCCTCTCAAGCAATCAATGAAATATTGCAAAGACTCGAAGCCCAGTCTGCCATTCAACTTGACAATATACCGATTATTGGAACTGGGTATGGAAGGGCTCGCATAGAGAATGCTATGAAAACTGTAACAGAGATAACATGCCATAGTATCGGAGTTCACTCATTGAATCCAGAGATTCGCCTTCTGATTGATGTTGGTGGACAGGACGCTAAGGTGATTCGAATTGGCAAAGATGGAAAACCAGAAGACTTCGAGCTAAATGACAAGTGTTCAGCTGGTACAGGACGTTTTCTAGAAGTCATGGCTGGGGTCTTGGGTGTTACACTGGATGAACTGGGTCCTCTTGCTTTGCAGTCGGATTCACCATCCACAATAAGTAGCACTTGTACAGTCTTTGCAGAGAGTGAAGTCATCGGTCATATTGGTGCAGGCGTAAAACCTGCAGATATTGCTGCTGGGATACATCAGTCAATGACCACAAAGATTGGGTCTCTGGCAAAACGTGTGAAGGTCGTTACTCCGGTATGTGTTACTGGTGGCGTTGCACTAAATCCTGCGTTTCGTTTTTACCTTGCGAAAAATCTTGGCACAGATCTCTGGATTCCAAAAGAACCACAACTGACTGGCGCGTTAGGTGCAGCAGTTGAAGCTTTGAAACTCTAATCTTCTACTTTCACCATTATTGTTTCTCCATAAGGGGAGAAGCTTTCTCCTGATTTAGCTGATTCAAGTCCGGTTCTTATCTCCTTGTCAGAGATCTTCTTGATATAGGACCTCCATTTAAGTCCATCAAAGGCTTGTGGAACTGGTTCCATAACTATATCGAATCGTAAGAGGGAATCTGTTCTCTCTATCTCCACTTCATTATTCACGAATCCATAGGTGTAGAATGACTTTCTCAGGATCTTCTTGTTTCGTTTATCATAGAACATGATACTTAGGCTCTGATGCTCAGTGACACCATTCCTAACTGCTTCGTATTTGCCCTTGATGAAATTGCCATCTAATGCTAACGAATAATCAGTCATTGTTTCGACAAATCCATCGCCACCGAATTCTTCTTCATCTGTAGATCGACCTTTCCATTTACCAATAAGAAAAATCCAATCTTTCAGAGGATTTTCAGCTGTCATACAACCTTTCTATTCTGCTCTGGATAAAATTCCTTTCATCTAGAGAATTGGATCACTCCGTACTGGCTAAGGCGTCGTTTCCTGCCTTCATTCCCAGTTCGAGAGCGAGCATGTTGGATTTGATGAATCGAGGCCATCTCTCCTCAATACGGGCCTTTAGACCTTCTACAGAGAGAACCTTTGTTATTGCGGTAAGAGCACCAAGCATCACAATGTTTGTTGCCTGTTTATTCTTAACTTGCTCCTCTGCAATCCTAGTTGCAGGAATTTTATACACTTTGACTGTCTTGGGAAGTTCACTTTCAACTTCTACAAGATCTTCATCAATAATAAGAATACCATCTTCCTTGAGACCTTGAATATATTCTAGATATGCAGCTCTACTTAGCACAACAAAGACATCAGGAGCCTGAACTTTAGGATAATCTACTTCCTCATCTGAAATTACAATCTCACTCTTACTTGCTCCACCTCTTGCCTCGGGACCGTAAGATTGTGTTTGAACCACGTATTTCTTGTCATAGAGAGAAGCGGTCTCACCAGCAACTACTGCCATGGTGACAACACCTTGGCCTCCAAAACCTCCAATTCTGACTTCGTACCTGACCATCTTATTCACCCTTGGCTCTCTTTTGCATCTCTCTGAGTACTTCTGTATACTCAGGTTTCTCGATATCTAAGAATTCTCCGCAGATGATTTTGCTATTATATTCAAGCTCCGCCTCATGAGGAGGAAGTCCGTTCTGAATCTCTGCAACTTCGAGGAGATGTTTGTGCATTTCGAGCCCATCACCAAGACGATTCATTCTGCCATATGCAGTTGGGCATGCACCAATGATTTCAATGAATGAGAACCCTTTCTTCTTGATACCCTTCTCTATTGATTTAGTTGCTCTACGCGCTTGAACAGCAGTCCATCTGGCAACAAAGGTTGCACCAGATGATGCTGCGAGTTTAACTAAGTTGAATGGGTGTTCCATGTTACCAATAGGCGCAGGGCTTGTCTGGGAGTACTTTTCATGCTCAGTGGTTGGACCGAATTGCCCGCCGGTCATTCCATAGTTGAAGTTATTGATACACACGACTGTCATGTCTATATTTCTTCTACAAGCATGGATGAGATGGTTTCCACCTATAGCCGCAAGATCGCCGTCCCCACTTACGACAATGACTTCTAGTTCAGGATTTGCTATTTTGACTCCCTCTGCAAAAGCAATGGCTCGACCATGTGTAGTGTGATAGGTTCCAGTCTTGAAATAACCGGAAGTACGACCTGTACAGCCAATTCCTGATACGACAACCGTCTTAGTGAAATCAAGACCTAGACTCTCAATCGCACGAGCAATCATTCCAGTGACTATTCCAACGGAGCAGCCGGAGCAGTAGATCCAAGGCTGACGATCCTCGCGGATGTATTTTGCCATTGGATGTTTTAAGACGTGTTGTGATTCAGTCATAGGAGGTTCTCCCTGTGACGGCCTCTAACTAAACATGATAAAAGGATTATTGATGTGGTCAAAGGTTTTCTTCAAACCTCTTAACACTGTTAATGTGTTCGTAATCAATCTTTGTTATAGTATGGTGACGCTTTTAGAATCTGTCTTCTTGCTATACCTCTGAATATCTTGGCAAGATATCTCATAAATCCTAGCTTTGATTTCATCTCTTCAATGTATTCATCAAGAGACCTCGATTGAAATTGCAGTACTTCTTGCGATTCCTTTGTATCCAGCCAATCTGTGTAGAAATATTCCTCGGGTTTTGTAGCCACTTTGAATGCAGAATCTGGAAGCATTCCAATCCCCATTCCCTCAAATATCTTTGTTAGAAACTCTCTCTCCAGCATCTGACATGAAGGTCCGCCACCAATGAGAAATATCTTCCCAATTGTGTCTGCCGTAACTGCATTTGCACAAGCTTGTCCAACATCTCGTGAGTGAACAAATTCAACCCGCTGATCTAATGGTATCTCAAAAACTAATGGATCCATATCTGTAGTCATCTCAAGAGGTGGAGCTGTATTAAATCGTAAAATTGTCCATGGCAGTGAAGATGCTTTGATATTCTTTTCACTCTCTATCTTAGTTGCAGTGTAGGTATCACTTACCACTACAGGATCGTCAACGGTCCGCGGTGGTGGGAGATGCATGGTGGGTCCAAAGACTGATACTGAACTAGCATAGATCAATTTTGGTTTCTTTTCCATTTCCTCAGCCACTCTGATTATGTTCTTAGTTCCATCAATATTCACTGATCTAGCGAGATTCGGGTTTGATTCAGACAAAGGAGGGATTATTGCTGCAAGATGAATTATCACATCCACACCATCAACCGCAATCTTCAGTTGTGAAGTGTCTAGTATATCTCCCCATATGATTTTGAAATCTCCTTTTTCGAGTAGTCTTTTGGAAACTTTCTCATTTCTCTTTGTTTTGAGGTCAAAGCAAGTAATATCATAGCCTTTCTCAAGCAAGGCAAGCAATGTACTCTCACCTATGTTCCCAAAAGGTCCAGTCAATGATACATTCATTCGTAAACCTATTTAGTCAATTGTCTTAACTGTTCCTAAATACACGAAAAACATTGACTAGAGTGAGTTTACCTCTCGAAGTTTTATGAGAATCTCATGAGGTAGTTGAGGCATTCCAGCTGGTTTGGTCATTAGATGCACAGGCGTTGGTGCTGCCGCAGATCTGACCATATGATATACCTGACCGAGATTTTGTTCTGCAACAATGATATGGTCCACTTCTGAAGCGAGTTGTGCTACTTGTTCCTCAGGGAAGGGCCATACAGTCTTCAATCTTAGAAGTCCTGCCTTTATCCCTTCTTTTCGTGCATCCTTGATAGCCTTCTTTGCACTTCTAGATGGGGTTCCGTATGCTATCACACCAATCTTTGCATCATCGAGTTCAACACGTTCAACATCGATGATCTTGTCAGCATTATGGATTATCTTATTGTTCAATCGCGTTATCAGATCAATTTGGACATCTTCTTTATCGCTGGGATATCCACGTTCATCGTGAGTGAGTCCTGTTGCATAGAATTGGTATTTAGAACCAAACAACGCCATTGGTGGAACTAGGTCATCATCTGGTTTGAATGGAAGATATTCTTCTGGATCCACAGTTGGAGTTTTCCTATATTCTAATTTCAAGTCTTTTTCATCTGGAATAACAAGACGTTCTCTCATATGTCCAACTGTTTCATCCGCCAAGACAAATACAGGAGTTCTGTATCTTTCAGAGAGATTGAATGCTTGAACAGTCTGGTCAAACATCTCTTGAACAGATGCAGGAGTCAATGCAATTATCTGGTAGTCACCGTGACTTCCCCACTTTGCTTGCATGATATCTCCTTGTTGTCCTTTAGTAGGTTGACCTGTGCTTGGTCCACCTCGCATAATGTTTACCAATACCAGAGGAGTTTCAGTCATAACTGCAAGCCCAATTGCTTCCAACATAAGACTCACACCAGGTCCTGATGTTGCAGTCATTGATTTGACGCCAGTCCACGAGGCTCCAATTACACTTGTAATAGATGCAATCTCATCCTCGTATTGAACATATGCGCCTCCGAGTTCAGGCATTCTCTGAGACATCCATTCTGCAATCTCAGTTGCTGGAGTAATAGGATATCCACCAAAGTATCTGCATCCTGCACTTAGAGCTCCTTCTGCACATGCAATATCGCCCATTGTGAACATTACACGTTCTGGCATTATTTTGACTCCTCCTTCTTTGCTTCGAATTCAGGAATCACAGTTCCTTCCTGCAATGCTCCAGATTTGTATGCGTTGACTGCTTCTTCTCTTTCTGCAAGAAAGATTGCCATATCCGGACAAATACGTTCACAAAATTCACAGTTCACACAAGCATCTATATCACATGCAGTGACAGGATGGTACCCTTTTCGATTGTAAATATCTGTAAAGCAAAGAACCTTTTTTGGACAGAATTCAATGCAAAGTCCGCATTGTTTGCATTGTTCTTGAAGGATTACTAAGACCTTCTCTCGTTTCATTGGGGGTCTCGGTGTGATTGGTTTCCTGACCGTAGACATGATGTTGTCTCCGAACATTGCATTCAGGTGCTGACCCATGGCGGACTATTGCCCCTTTTTAGCCTTGCCTTGCCGACCTATAGTATATGCTATATGATACGATTAGCAGTCTTTAAGTGTCCTGTATCCCAATCATGAAATCAGAAAAATTGGTAGTGTTGGAGTAGTGGATTTGAGCAAGGATGAGCCTACTGATGAAGAATTGGCTCAACTCATCAAAGGAAAGACCCTTAGTGTATATTGGTATATGTTACGCCATACTGAACCACTTACAGCGAGAGAGATTCAAAGAGGTGCGAAACTATCTAGTCCATCTCTCTCTATGCATCATCTTGAGCGTCTGCGTCAATATGGTATTATCGAGAAAGATGTTCACGGACAGTACAAGATCACTCGAGATGTACGGATTGGTATCTTGAATCAATTCATAGGTAAAGGTCGTTTGATGGTTCCCCGATTCTTATTTTATGCCACATTCTTCTCCTCCCTTACAGCTGCTTTGACAACACTTGCATTCTGGTTTGCTGATTGGTTTTCAGCTATACTCATCATATTGTTAATCGGTGCTTGTACTGTATTATGGTATGAAGCGCTCAAAGTATGGAGAGAACAACCTTTTCCAGAGGGTGATGACTAATGAACGGTCCATTAATTTCAACGATTCAGCGGCGAAAAATTCTGCCAATAATAGTACTATTGCTTTTAATGATGCTAGTTCAACCTATGGTCATCCCTACCAACAACGAGTCAATGAATTTAGACAAATGTGAAACTCATAGTCTTTCAGCTGAGAATCCCCATCTTAACCTCACATATTACCGCTTGACGAATCTTACTGAATCACCTATCATAGACGGTTTGACAATTGGTGGAGATCATGTGATAGTCAAAGCTGTATGGACTCCCTCCATTGTGAATCGGTCCCGTCTGCAGGTTATTGCACCTGCGATACCAGCAACACTAACTCAAGATTTGAATACATACATGACTGAAATTGATACTAGATATCTGGGTAACAATGCCACATGCACAATTAATGCCACTGCATGGCTTACAAACGGTTCTATCGTATTCTATCAATTCGAAAATATCTACATTGGCAACTTCTTTGCTCCTAAAGTAGTGGTCATTTCTCCAAATGGCAATGAAACATTGATTGGTAAGAACAACATCACATGGTGGGCATCAGATGCTAATTTAGGTGACTCGCTTCATTTTCGTGTAAGAATCTCGTCTGATGGTGGGAAATCATTTGAAACATTAGCCTCATCTCTCTCAAGGAGATGGTTTGAATGGGATTGTACTGGCTTGGATAAATCTGATTCCTATCTTGTAGAAGTGACTGTTACAGATGGAATCTACTTTACCTCAGATCAATCTGATTATACGTTTACTGCTGGAGATGTAGTCTATACTACTACTCCAACTACTCCATCAACTCCGACCTCTACTATCACTACAACTGCCTTGGACCCACGATTAACTGCATTCATTGTGATATTGCTTATCTCAAGTTCAATAATGGCAGTGGTTGTTTATTATGCAGCTAGAAAGTGGTTCTAAATCATTTGTTGAGAATCTTATGCAACAATGGTTGAGTACTTATCATATGTACTTCTAGTCCGAGATCTTTCGGTTCAAGACCCATTGCAAGTCCTAGTAATTGAGT
The DNA here is from genome assembly GCA_002825465.1 of Candidatus Thorarchaeota archaeon MP8T_1. Next base: position 28,879 of record PJER01000008.1, on the reverse strand, counting down.
AAAGTAGAGAACGGGAATCTGATACTTTTTCTCTCCCAATTCTTTATTCAATTGAACCTGAGAAACCTCATATTGCAAGTGACAGAATGAACAGACATTGACTAAGCAATCAACTCCTGCTTCAAGCATATTATCGAGTTTCTCTTGAGCAATATCAACACTTACAGCAACCTGACTTCCACGTACGCCGCCACCAGCGCCACAACAGAGGTATTTATCCTTGTAATCCGTGCTGGTAGCTCCAGTTGCCTCTACAAGTTCATCGAGGAAGGTATGATGTTGGGTCTTTTTCCAAGGTCTATTCTTACTTGGTTTTAAGAGATGACACCCATAATGTACTCCAACCTTGATTCCATCAAGAGAGTTTGTTACTTTCTTTTTGATTTCTTTAATGTCTATTTCACTGATGACTTCGATTAGGTGTTTCGCCTTAACTTTTCCTTCGAACTTGAGTCCCATTCCTTTGAATACCTTTTGAACTTCCTTCAACCTCTCTGGGTGTTCTCGGATGACTTCTAGCGAATCTTTGAAGGTTCCATAGCAACCATTGCATCCGGTAATGAGATCATGACCTGACATCTCAGCAAGGGCTAGGTTTCGTGATGCAAGAGCTAACCAGGTAGGTTCATCAAATGATCGGACCACTCCAGGAGCAGGGCAACAGCTAGCCCCTTCAAGGTCTTCTAACTCAATGCCTAATTTCGGTAACACCAAACGAATACTTGCCTCGATATTTGGGAATCTATTTGGCATGACACATCCTAGAAAGAACGAGTATGTCTGTGTTTCAGTCATTCTTCTTTCTTCTCCTTCTCTTTTTCGACAAGTTCACTGAAACCTGTTCTTTCCATGATTGTTTGAACGTCTTTGAGAGCATCTTCGTGTGAATGCACGGTTGGAGGTATTTCCTTAAGTCCAAGGTCCTTGCGAGTTTTTCGGTTTGCATCATCAATCGGAACCGCATGACCGGTCTCTAGGAGTTTTTGTGATGTCTTGCGATGCTGAGGTAACATATAGCCTTCTTTAACTGCCATGTTTCGCATGATGATAATGGCATCAGTCACTTTGATCTGCCTTGGACAACGTTCTAAACAGGTAAAGCAGGTTGTACACAGCCAAAGGTCTGGACTGGATAGAACTTCATCTTTAAGACCTAACATTGCCTTCCTCATCAACTCACGAGTTCTAAAAGCAGTTCTTCGGCCACTTGGACAAACACTAGAACATGTTCCACATTGAAGGCATGTTCTAATTCTGTCAGCTCCCGCTTCAACTACTGAATCAATGAAGTCCGGATCAATTGTATCATTACTGATTATATCGCGCGATATTTTATCCGCCATTATGATACCTCTGCGTTTCTCTATTCGGGTCCTTGTTCAGTGAGATATAAGGATTGAGTTGTCCCAAATACAACTTATTGATTAGCAAATGAATGTATGAATTTAACGACCTTTCGGTAACGGATTTAAGGAGAGGATTCAAGCTGACACTTGCAGTCGGTGTAGAATCTTGACAAGCGCTGAAGAAAAATCTGCAATTGATATCGATGCCCCCGATGACTCATTTGTACAGATGATTAAGAAGACTGGCGGACCTAATATTCAAAGTTGTTATCAGTGTGGAACATGTTCAGGAAGTTGCCCAGCAGGTGCACGTACTAATTATCTTGTTCGAGGAATCATCAGGAAAGCGTTGTTAGGTCTGAAAGAGCAGTGCATATCATCTCCTGAATTATGGTACTGCACTACTTGTTATACATGCACGGATCGATGCCCCCAAGATGTTATGCCGACAGATGTTATCAAGGCAATTAGAAATGTTGCAGTAGCTGAAGGTTACATGCTTGTTCCCCATCAGAAGACTGCATTGAAAGTTCTCGAAGCTGGTCATGCAGTGCCATTGGATAAAGAGAGTTGGTCTGATCTACGGGAGAAGGTTGGAGTTGAACGTGTACCTCCTAATGCAAGCAGATATGCTGAAGCAATCGAGGAGATCAAGAAAATCGCAAAGAAAACTGGTTTTGATAAGTTAGTCGCTGAGAAAGAGGAGAAAGAAAAATGACCGATAAGGCGTTCTATCATTTTCTAGGTTGCATTATTCCTCACAGATACCCGAGTGTCGAAAGCGCTGCCAAATTAGTATTCAAAGATCTTGAAATGGATCTTCTTGATATGGATGGTGCAACATGCTGTCCTGCACCTGGTGTCTTTGGATCATTTGATCGTGTGACATGGGCAACAATCGCAGCTCGAAATCTTACTATTGCAGAAGCTGGTGGCCATCCAATAACTACTGGATGCAACGGTTGCTTTGCTAGTCTCTGGGAAGCAAATCATGAATTAAAGCACGACGATGAACTCCGGGCTGCTGTTAATGAAAATCTCGCTGAAATAAATCGTGAATTCAAGGGAACTATTGAGGTCTGGCACTATGTTGATGCTCTTTATTCTCTAGCTGGAATTGATAAAATCAGAGAGCGAGTCACCCGCCCTCTTACCGGTGTTCGTATGGCTCTTCATCCTGGGTGCCACTGGATGCGTCCAAAAAATATCAAGCATAAAGATGATTCTGAGCGACCTCACATCTTCCGAGATATATGTGAAACATCAGGAGCTACATATGTTCCTTACAAGGATGAACTCATCTGTTGTGGTGCTGGTGGTGCTGTTAGAACGGCAGATTTGAAGACTTCTCTAGACTTTACCAAACAGAAGTTCGACAGTCTTCTTGAAGCTGGAGGAGCTGATATTATTGTCACACCTTGCCCGTTCTGTGAACTTCAATTAGATATGGGTCAAGTTGAAATTAAGAACAACTTTGGTGCAGACTATACCTTTGATGTCATGCATGTAGTTGAGCTGCTCGCCCTCGCTTTTGGTCATGAACCTGAGGAATTTGGACTTGCTACTCATCTCCAGTATATGCAACGTAAGACTGAGCCTGCATGGGAGAAGCTAGGTATCAAAATAGAAGACTCCTAGTCCACTTCCATAATGTGCACAATATTCTCTCTACCACTTCGAAGTCTCCTAATGAGACCGCGCTCCTCAAGTGACGATAACATCATACTTGTCATTGACTGAGACATATCCAATTTCTCAGAGATATCTCTCTGCGGACATGAACCGCCACGGGTATTGAGGAGGTCCAAAATTTCCTGTTCTTGACTTGATATCTTGCCACTAACAATGAGTTCTCTTGAATTCAATCGTCTTATCCAAGCTGGGACTCTCTCTATCACTAATACAGCTAAACCTGCCAAGACTGCAGATAAAATACCTATGAAAAAGGGATTTTCGCTGATGATTTCAGTGTCAGTATCAATGAGTGCAGCAGGAAGTTGGTATTTTATAATATATACAACTTCTTGTCCTGGTAGTAGCGAATCAAGAGACCATACATAGATTGGTCTACTGCCATCAGTATGGTTAGCTGATGGGCTAGGATAAAGTGGAGAAGCTGCATCCTGATTGATGATTGAATGCTGTGGGAGTGCTGCTGAGAAAGTCAGATTTTGTATCTCGTTCAAAGAACGAATATAATAGATGAGCTGGCTGTCGTACATCGAATTATCCGCATTCAAACCAATCCTTTCTTGAAGACACATTGTTGTGAAGTTTAGAAATAGTATTCCGAATCCATCTGTCGGAATAGTAGTATTAGGAAAAATTGTCACTATCACGAAGTTATCTTTTGAATTAACAGAGGTATCCACAGAAGTTCCATTTATAGTCGCATAATTGACTTGGAGTCCTCGTACGTCAACTCGAAGATCAAACGCATTAATGTTTCCAGTACCAATATTCGTGAACTCTGTACTTAGTATAACAATTGTGTCACAGTCAATTCCCAATTCTGCACGGATATTCATGTTTGTCATCAACAATCTTTGTGCATCCGATTGAGCATCAATAGGATTTGCAATCGTAAACAAACTCAAGACGAGAAATATCGAAACAAATGCAATGCGTTTTGTCGTGATTGACATTTGGACCATCTCAATTGTTCACATCTATGATTAATAATCCATCTATGTGGAAAAAAGAAGAGGAAGCAGGCTTCCTCTTTTAACGACGTTTGATTACTAGTCCTGCTACTACAATTATCACTGCAGCAATGCCAATCAAACCGATAGTTTCCAATGGTAGATTCAATACACCAGATGGTGTAACAATGGGTGATTGCGTATCAATCAATCGCATTGAAGGGTCGTGTAAGATAGACCCTCCATCGAAATTAGGATATGCTAGGAAGAGCAGTAGACCCTTTCCATCTGTCCAGTAAGATGCTTCAACATCAACTGCTGTTTCCGTTCCATTAAGGTCAGTCACGATAGCCTTATCCAACCATGTATAGAGTCCCCTAGTTTCATTAGTGAGAGTATCAACAAAGGAGAGTTGTTGAACATCATCATCATATCCGTCATGATTTTCATCATGATCATCAAACATGATACCATGATGGTCGGAGATATCTTCTGAGTCAACCTCGTAATCACCATCATCTTCATGAAGCTTGAAGCAATGCTCGTACTCGCTACTCGATGCGATATCTTCACGCAGGTAGTTGAGAATAGTGACTTTTGAGGTGTTTGATAGAAATGGGAAGTTACCTATCTCAATGTCTACTTTAAGTTCCATTCCTCCTGCTACGGTGTAGTTTGATTCTACCCCAAAATCATCAGTTACGTTGCCAAAATAATCCTCTGAATAGAGATGACCATAGAATCTCAAGGTCATTCCTGCATACATTGCGAAGTCATTTTCCTCAGGGTCACTGGCAAGAGCAAGAGAATCATCGCCGCTATCATCTTCTCCAAGTTCTGGCATCCAACTCTTATACCAGTCATCTTCTGAATCATAGCTTAAGCCGCCCTTTGTGTAAGATGCAAAGAGTTCGGTGACCTGGTCAAGTTCATTTGTGACTTGGCCGGTTTGAAGACTCCATTCGAATGCATCTAGAGGCGCAAAAGATAGGGTTTCATTAGGTTGATAGACACCATCTGCATTAGCATCTTCAAACTCCACAATCATCATGTACCCAACCATAAATCGTGCTAGACTGCCATTTTCATCCCCAGCGTACCAATATTGATAGATTGGTACTTTCGGGTCGAGGGTAACTGTCATGATATCGGTCTGGATCCATACCGTTCCGTCCATATCCCGATGTTCATCTATCTCGTGCATGTTATCATGCATATCTTCCATGTTATCCTGCATGTCACTCATGTGATCTTCCATGTTTTCTGTTTCAGTTGTAGTGTCATCGCCGCCACCATCGTCATCACTAATGGTGAAGGCTTGAGCTGGTGTGAATGATGCCACTAGTAAGAACATTAACGCAAATAGAAGAGCTAGAGAGATATTTTTCCTCTTCATAATAATTCACTAGCAATCCCTGCGTGTCTTCTATTTATAATGACGATTTTGGAATACAAAAATCAAAGTCTTGAATGACTACTCTTTAAACCTCTTCATTTAAAATATCTTTTAAAATACTTCAAAAATAACAAATAAGGCCCCATAGGCCTTATTTTATGCTCATGTGTCTGATGATGATTTGAGATACCAGAATGATTCTAGCTAATTTCGATAGGGGTACTAAATCTTTCAATCTTAATCTTACTCAAATCTTCTACGACGTCAATCTCCCGGCGGTCTTTTGATCGCGCCAGCAGGACTCGGGTATAGAGTCTGGTGGCCTTCATAATTCTAGGACGTTACCTGTGTAATATTAAGTCCATCTATTAAAAATCGTTAATTTCTATGTAATGGCGCCAATCATTTCAGTTTACTTTCGCCATAGAAGAGTTCCCCAAGTCTCTTCATTGCATCCCGAACACAGTCCCTCTTTCCACTTACTTGAAGATGTCGTTCTCCATCTAATGATACATTGACTTGACAATCCTCTGCAAGCTCAGATACAACCTCAACTGGAATCTCATCAGGGAGTCTTATTCTGAAATATGCAGTGTCCTTATCTCGTGGAATATCAGAGATTGGTGTCTTTGCGCCATCGGTCTCTCTTCCAAGTTTCCCTTCAGCAGCCTGATCGAAGGTTACCTCCCATTTCTTACGATAATCTTTACCCAGTTTATCTTCAGCCCTAATGAGAAGTGAATCTCTTAAGACAAACACTTTCTGCTCGATATCTAGTTTGAGTTCAGTGTCTCCACCATCACTTGCTCGTATCTCTCCTTCAAATGAATCGAGATATTCAATGACCATCTTTGAATTTCGTAAGTCTGCATAGGCAAGATCAGATAGTTCCACACCATTCTTCTCAAGGTCTCCCATGAGGTCATTGAGTACCATCCAAATATCACGAAGATTAGAGAGAGTTGTCAATGATTTCACTCCTTGAGCATTTCTTTTACTTCATCAAGAATGCTTTCCTCACGCCACCAACGGAGGTCTCTTGCTCCAGTAGGGCAAATCGCAGCACATGCTCCACAACCTTCGCATCGCATCTCATCAGTCACACTCTTTTTGACACCAGGTTCCACTTCAATCATCGAAATAGCATCGTAAGGACAAATCTCTGAATAATGACACAGATCACAACCAACGCAGAGGTCTTGATTGACCTCAGCAGTGAGCAGCTCGATTTCTACGGTACCAAGGTTAAGTGGAATGCATGCCTCGTTAGCCGCTCCCCTAGCCTGATTAATTGAGTCCGAAATATTCTTGGCATATGTGCATCCGACGAAAATTCCTGGTACTGTAGTTTCAACAGGTCTGAATTTCATATGCATTTCAGCCAAAAATCCATCTTGTCCTCTATTGATTCCAAGAGCCTTCGTCACATCATGAACATCGTGAGGAGCTTCCAGTCCTACTGCAAGAACTACCATCTCAGAGTGAATCTTGAAGGTTTCTTGTGATAGTGTATCATAGATTGTAACGATTGCTTCTTCTCCATCAAGTGAGGATTCAACTACCACTGGCTTCTCGCGTTCCCAGCGTAGATAGGCGGTTCCTTTCTGTCGATTCTCACGCCACATTTCTTCCAATCCATTTGCAAATGGTCGAATATGTTCTTTGAATGCTGAGAAGATCTTAACATCTGGGAATATCTCCTTCAGTTCTTTCTGAATAGAAATAACTGCAGAGCAGCAGACTCGTGAGCAATATCTGTTGCCCTCTCCAGGATTCTGTCTTGAGCCTACACAATGAATGAAAACTGGATTCTTCGGAGTTTTCTTCAGTTCTCCATTTCGGAGCTTTCTCTCCAGATCCATAGTCGTAATGACCTGGGGGACTTTCTGCCAACCATATTCTCCCTCTTTCGGGTCATAGGTATCCAATCCCAAAGTAAGAACCATTGTACCTACTCGATGAACAGTTCTCTCTCCTGAATTAACATCTTCGACTTCCATATCATAATTTCCGTATGTTCCATCACGCCCAACGAGTCGAGTATTGAGAAGTACTTTGATTCGTTTCTCTTTCTTTACACGACTCACTAGGTCATCTGCAATTTCCTGAGCAGAATTCATCTTCGGAAAGACATTGAATAATTCGTTGAGTCTTCCACCTAGCCTGTCCTGTTTCTCTATAAGTATAACGTCAAACCCTTTCTTTGCGATGTCAAGTGCTGCAGTCATTCCAGAAACTCCACCACCCACGACCATCGTTGTTCTGGTGACTTCTACAACCTTCTGCGGGACCTCTTCATTCTTGATTGCTTTAGCTATTCCGCTACGGATCATATCTTGAGCTTTCTCTTGTCGTACTTCAGGAGGTACCTGCGTGTGCACTAATGCAAGATGTTCTCTAAGTCCCACGGGACCTACTAAATAATAACCTGAGAGACCTGCTGCCTCCATCGCGTTTCTAAATGTTGTTTCATGCTGGAGAGGTGAACATGATCCTACAACAATACGGTTCAGTTTATGTTCCTTTATTGCATTTGTGACATATTCTTGTCCTGGGTCTGAGCACATGAAGATATAATCCGTAGAAAATGCAACATTGGGAATGCTCTTTGCCCATTCTGCAAGGGCTGCTGTATCAATCTCGTTAGATATGATTCCTCCACAATGACAAATGAAGACTCCAACACGCGGTGCATCACCCATTTCAGCAGGTGGAATCTCAGGCGGTGCCTCGGGTGTTGGGATTGGAAGTATAGAATGAGCTGCAATAGCCGCTCCTTTTCCTTCATTCACAGAGTCTGTACCATCACGAGGACCATGAGCACAACCTGCTACAAAGACTCCTGAACGGTTAGTTTCTAATGCGCGTGTGTTTGCATTTGCTTCCTTAACCCACCCATTCTCGTCAATCTCAATGTCCAAAGTCTTTGCTAATTCTTCCAAGTCTTTACTTGGTCTGAAACTTGAATTTAAGACGACCATTGAAATTTTATCAATCTCGATAATCTCACCATTCTCGGTATCTTCCATCTTGACAAATAAATCGTGAGTATCAGGATCCTCCTGAATCTCCGAGACCCGACCACGAATGAATTTGATATCCTTATTTTTCTCAGTGTCCCAGAGGAATTCCTCGAGTGCTTTACCAGCTGTTCGCATATCCATGTAGGTATAGATAATTTCACAGTGATCTGCAGGATAGTGCATTCTTGTTACCTGTGCTAATTTCACACCAAATGAGCAACAGACCCTATTGCAATGGTTACTATACCCGCTGATATTTTCTCTTACATCACGACTTCCAACGCAATTGACAAAGAGGACCTTACTCGGTTCTCTTCCATCAGAGGGTCTTACCATGTGTGAATCTGTTGGTCCTGTGGGATGCGATTGTCTATCGTATTCCAGAGAGGTCAATACATTTGGAAAGACACCATAACCGTATTCTCCATAGTCAATTGGTTTGTATTCTTCAAATCCTGTGGCAACAATAATTGAGCCAACATTGAGGTCGAACACTTTGTCTTCATCAGTGTAGTCTATACACTGTTGCGGACAAATTGCAGCGCATGTCCCGCACCCAATACAAGAATCCCGATCTAGTGTAGCGACTAGTGGAATCTGTTGTGCGAAGTTGAAGTAAATGGCTTTTCGGAGCGACAATCCGTGGTCGTATTCATTTGGAACTTCTACTGGACAAGACCTGACACACATTCCACATCCTGTACATTTGTTTTCATCAACATATCTAGCCTTCTTTCTAACAGTTACGGTGAAATCTCCCTCTTCACCTTCTACTTTTTCAACAGTTGAAAGCGCATGAATAGTGATATTCTGGTGCTTTCCTACAAAGGATGTCAATGGTGTCATAACACATGCTGAACATTCTAGAGCTGGGAATATCTTATAGATGGCAACATAATTACCACCAATATTCACAGTCTTCTCAACCATGTGTGCATGATGCCCACCATTAGCAAGTCCCAGTGCGGCATTGATGCCTGCCATTCCTCCACCAATAACCAGCACATCAGTGGGTTTGGCTTTCTTGTCTGTTTGTTTGGCTGCCTCGCTGACCATTGGAATTAACTCCGGTGTCAGGTTCTAATAGCGGCATCTCTCGTGGGCTCGATATAATCTTTCTGTAGTGACCTTAATGACGTTAAGATTCTAAGGTACACATCTGTCATTTTATTAGCAAATCGTTATCTAATGTCATAGTGTGTCCCTAAGAACGTGCACGAGGTGTAGACATTCTTGAGGTATGTGAAGATATCCAAGCAAAACACCTACGAGTTTTTGGAGAGATTAAAGAAGATTGGAACTGTTTACGCTCCTCAAAAGATATCGGAGAAGTTCTATGATTTTTGTGAGATTGATGATGTAAAGGATGTAGAGTTCGAATATCATCGAACTATCCGTCCTCCACGAAGATTCTTCTATCCTGAAAGAGAAGTATTGTTTACTTTTGATACTCGTAAGGTCGAACTATATGAGAACACTCCATCCAAAAAGAAGCAAATCCTATTTGGAATTCATTCATGTGATATTGTTGCATTAAGGACAATGGACTCTAAATTTTTGGATGAACATCCTGACCCTTACTACAAAGTACGACGAGAGAATGGAATTGTCATTGGCCTTTCATGTCTCCCTGATGAGTATTGCTTCTGTAATGTACGTCGTGTAGAGTATGTAGATGCAGGATTCGATCTATTCTTCCATGAACTTCCAGATGGATTTCTTGTTCGAGTTGGTACTATCGTAGGCCACAAATTAGTCGATCCATATGAAGGAACACTCTTTGAGGAGGTCTGTCCAGAAGATACTGAAAATATGGCAAAGTTTGAAGAGAAACGAACCTCGATGTTTACAACTCAGGGAAATTGGGATAATCTGAGGTATTTCATGGAACTGCGTTTGAATCATCCAATGTATATTCGTGAGAGTGAGAAATGCCTGGGATGCGGAAACTGCACTCTTACATGTCCTTCCTGCAAATGTTATGATGTTCAGGATATTCCTAGTATCGATGGTAGAACTGGTGAGCGAATCCGTTTTTGGGACTCGTGTCAATTTCGTTCCCATGGTCTAGTCGCAGGGAATTGGAACTTCCGACCCACAAAACAGGATCGATTCCATAATCGATACCAATGCAAGAACTCCTATTGTTCAGCAACAACCACATCATTCTGTGTTGGCTGCGGTCGATGCACGTACTTCTGTCCAGCTGATATTCAGTTCAAAAGAAATCTCATGGAGATTGCAGGCTATCAGGGAGGTCCATAAGAATGACCCAGACTGAAGTGAGGGATGAAGGAAAGGAGAATATCTATGACACTGCAAAGTGTCGTCTGTTAAGAAAGTATGAACTTTCAGAGCATGACAAGCTATTCCTGTTTAGGTTCGAAGACCCAGATATTGCTATGAACTGGAGATTCAAACCAGGTCAATTTGTCGAGGTATCAATTCTTGGATTAGGTGAGGTTCCAATCTCAATCTGCTCATCTGCTCGAAGGATGGGTTTCTTTGAGTTATGTATCAGAAACGCAGGTCGTGTCACTTCACAAATTCACAAATTAGAACCTGGCGCTCTTGTTGGAATTCGAGGTCCCTATGGGAATGGTTTTCCAATGGATCAATTCTACAATCGCGACCTCTTGCTAGTTGCAGCTGGCCTGGGAATGGCTCCACTTCGTTCTGTATTCCTCTATGCTATTGATAATCGCTGGTTATTTGGGAATATTACTATCATTAACAGTGCGAAATATGGGAATGAGCTTCTGTTTCAGAAGGAACTCGAAGCTATGAAAGATATCGCTATTGCTGAGAATATCTCAATTGTCCAGACAGCAACACGAGACCCCGATTTTCCAGGACTTCATGGTCGCGCAACGACTCATTTTGATAAAGTCAATGTAAATCCTGACAACTGCGCTGTAGCAATGTGTGGTCCTCCTGTAATGTACAAGGGTATGTTTGAGGAACTCATCGCGAGAGGATATGATCCTCGTTACATCTTTGTCACACTTGAACGCAGGATGAAATGTGGAGTTGGAAAGTGTGGTCATTGCAATATTGGTACTGCAACGAGTTTCAAATATGCTTGCAAGGATGGTCCTGTCTTCGACTATTATGCCATCACAAGTATACCGGGGTTGATCTAAAATGACAGTGATAGATGGTTGTGATGGTCAGTGTCAGCCACGAGTTGGTGTTTATGCACTGACATCATGTTACGGTTGTCAACTAAAACTTGCCACGGTACAGAAAATAATGGAGATTGCTAATGCTGTAAGCTTTGAGAGCTTCTATATGCTATCTAGTGCAAGTCAGCAGGCTCCGGACGTAGATGTCGCATTTGTTGAAGGTTCTGTGTCTACAGAGAGGGATCTTGAGGAGCTCTATGAAATTCGAAAGCATTCCCGTATTCTGGTCGCTCTTGGAGCATGTTCAGTTCACGGTGGCGTTCAAAGCTGGGTTGAGGGTGAGATGAATTATGAAGAGCTGTATTCCAAAGTTTATGGCCAAGATAAAATCGGAATGAAGGGGTTACAGGCAACTCCTATCTCAAAGTATGTAGAGGTCGATTATCAGCTTCCAGGCTGTCCTCCCGAAGAAGATGAAATCTTATACTTCATCTCCGCTTTTCTATTTGGAACATTTCCAGAACCCAAAGACTATCCTGTCTGTTCAGAATGCAGACTTGCTGGAAATCCTTGTATTCTAATTGAACGCGGAGAACCATGTCTTGGTCCTGTGACAACAGCTGGTTGCAAAGCGAGGTGTATAACTTTCAACGTCCCCTGTATTGGTTGTCGGGGTCCTGTACCTCATGATACTGCATGGTTTGATTCTCTAGCGAGTGTTTTCAAAAACAAAGGCATCTCGGAAAAACAAGTACGAGAACGGTTCAGAATTTTCGGTGCTCATAATCCCAATCTCGAATCAATGTTAAAGAAGGTCTATGGAGGTAAGAATTGATGTCTGAAACTACAAAGAAGAAATCACCCAAGAAAAAAATCTCCCGACCAATCAGTATTGATCATATCGCCCGTATTGAGGGTAAGGCTGGTATCGAGATTCATCACGATGGAAAAAAGGTCAAAGTTAGTCAAGTCAATGTCTTTGAAGGGCCTAGATATTTTGAAGCAATTACACTTGGGAAATCTGTAGAAGAAGCAACTGCAGTATTTCCAAGGGTATGTTCGTTTTGTGCAGCTGCACATAAAATCACAGGTGTACAAGCTGCTGAAAATGCAATAGGTCTTCAACCTACTGAGCAAACCAGAAGATTACGTGAGTTGCTCTATATTGGAGATTATCTTGAAAGTCATGCGCTTCATCTCTTTCTCTTAGCCTTGCCAGATTTCTTAGGATATCCTGATGCTTTTTCAATGGCTAAAGACTATTCTGAAATCTTTTCAGCTGGATTGGCATTGAAGGATGTCGGAGCTGATATCCAATCAATCATTGGTTCTCGCTATATCCACCAAGAAAATCTATTGATGGGTGGCTTTGGCAAATTACCTACAAGAAAGCAACTTGAAAAACTACAACGAAGGCTCAGAGGGCTACGGAATGAAGCTGAACAGGCACTTGAAACTCTAGTAAGCTACAGAAATTGGCCAGAAGTGGATGCTCCACGTATTCACTTGGCTCTTAAGCCCTATTCTGACAATTACTCGATGATGGGTAATGTAGTTCATGCAACAGATGGGTCAAAGTTCAAGGTAGATGCGTACAAGATGCGCATCAGTGAGAGTGTTGTAAAACACTCATTTGCCAAACATGGACACTATAAGGAACAGCCCTTCATGACCGGAGCACTCTCCAGATTTGTTTTATTTGGTGATCATCTCTATGAGAGAGCAAATGAACTAGCTGGCATGTATGTTGAGTATCTTGATGCAAACAATCCTATGTCCAACAATTTTGCACAGGCAATTGAGATTGTGTACTATATCCACCACGGAGAGAATATCATCACCAATTTACTCAATTCCTACAAACCTAATGAGAAACGAATCAAACCTCAATTTATCAAGGCTGGAACTGGTGTTTCAATTACTGAGGCACCTCGTGGAATGCTTGCCTACTCAATCAGTGTTGACAAGAGTGGAAAGGTGAAAGGTGCTGATATCATTACTCCTACTGCTATGTTTCTACCAATGCTTGAGGATGACTTGAAGCGAATGTCAGAGGGCTTACTCAAACAAGGAATTAAAAGTCCAAAGGATATCGGACCTAAGCTTGAAACCATCGTTCGTTCTTACGATCCATGTGTTTCATGCAGTGTGCATGTATCTGAGGTAAAATAAGCAAGTACAATGAGGGATGTTTTCCCTCATTGTTTCTTCATACTATATTTCTCAATTTGTTCTCCGCTTGAGAATTAAATATACTACTCCTGCAAAGACATATGCGAGCAAGTAAAGAATCATTGGAATCCAGAGGAATTCCATTCGAAACAGATCAGTAGGCGTTCTATTGAAGTACCCTCCTAATGATTCTGGTAGGTAAATCCAGACTAGAGCTGCAATATATGCTATTATTGCTACCCATCTAACTTCCTTTCGAACCCTGAATGTATAGATATACGTAAACACGAACATGAATGCAAATCCCATTGTAAACATCGTCCACATATCTGAACTTCCTAAATTCAACCAGTTGTAGACAGCTACAAAAAATGCGTGTACTCCAACAAAGCTCTCAAGAAGTACAATCCAACCACGGTTGACATGAACAACGGTATATGCAAGCGAAACTTGTGTGAAGAGTAAGAACATATAGAAGAAACCTGTCACAAGTTGTGGGTCATATGCCATTGGATGGAACCAGAAAGTATAGACCAAAGCCCATGCAATGATGTACTGATGGTTACGTCTGAAGAATCCAGATACCTGTGCTGTTATTGGTTTTCCAGCCTTACGACCCATAAACAAACCTCGTCTTGGATTCTCAATAATTAGTATCAGTACAAGCATAATTATGACTGAGCCTTGACTAGTAAAGATAGGTACATCTTGCGCTAGACCATCAAACCAGATGTGGGTTTGAACAAGGTGTAGTATTATGAAAATCCCATTGATGAGAAGTGTTGCCCAATTGTATTTGGTAAGACCTGATGTTGGTTTTGTCTTGTATTCCACGAGATTCTTTTGTGCCCAATAGATTGCTCCCCATATAGAAAACTGATGCATGAGATAAAAGCTCCATACAATCAGCATTGTCATGAATTCACGTGTAGGTAACTTCCAATAATACCAACTTGCACCTTGGTCTGGTCCCAGGCTCGAAAGAAATGGTTCAAGAAAAGGCCCCACAAACCAGATAATGAATGTGAATACTATAGAGAAGATCACCGCTCCTGCCCAAGCATAATATGCCTTCTTTGATTTCACATCACTAATTTGGGATTCATTATTCTGTATTTCTTCAGTCATTGACAAACCTCTCTCTAATCAATAACCATGTGTATTTGCTTCCCACTATAACAAGATTTCTCCAAATAAGAAGTAGCATATTTCATGGTGATTGTTCTGGTTTCTTTTCGACGACCATTGACACTAATTCTCGCATACGTACCATTTGACTTCTTACACGTTCTGCTCCATCTGGTGTAAGAACTGCGAAAGTAGTTGGTTTTAGATCAACAAATCTCTTTGATATCCGTATCAATCCCATTTCTTCTAATTTGCGAAGGTGGCTTGAGAGATTTCCTGATGTCAATTCAAGTTTCTTCTGTAGAACGGGGAAAGTAGCATGTTGGGTGAAATAGAGATAGACCAATATCGATAACCTTGTGGGGACCATGGTCTCGCGGTCCTCTTCCATGAGTCCTACCAGTGCAGATAGGAGGTCCCCATCTAGACTCAAGTCTATCCCTGCCTTTTACTCTCGAGAAGAAGTCGTTCGGATGTGATGAGCATATAGATCCCCATCACATAGATTCCGCCCATATCAACAACGATCAGTATGACATATGCTGTTTCTAGAAATAGAAACATCGGAATGATACTGAGGAAGATAGCTAATGAAAAGTAGAGATGTTCTCTTGTGAAGATATCTACCTCTATACTCTTTCTCCCAAGAATATAGTTGCTTAGAAAACCTACAGCCATAATGATTTGTAAAAAGGGTATGAATAAACCACCGTTATCAGTTGAGAAGGTGACCAATGCAACAGTCACTATTGCAACTGCTAGTATTCCCCAAACAACGAATGGCGCTTTCTCTCCCTCTTTTGGTTTCGGCTCCTCAGGATATGATTGAGTGAGTGGCAAAACTAGTCTAAATGCAACTACCCATGAGAAGAATAGACTAATTCCTACAAATATTAGATTTAGGAGTACTGGATCAACTGGTCCAATGACATTTTGGAGAGACATGTAGATCAATGTGGCAAAAGATATTCCTCCGGCAATGATGAGATATACTAATCCAGAAACCCTTCGAGCAACTACTTTCGGATATTTATCAATGAGATCGGTAAGTAGAAGTAGTTGCTTTGCTTTCTCAACTAGTTCATCATCATTTTCGTTATTTTCAGGACTCAATAGATCACCTCTATTTCGAACATCAAAATCAACTTTGAATTACCTCCCTAATAAAAGGATGGAGTCCCCGAAGGGACTCCTAGCGAGAACCAAACTTCTCGAAAAGTGCGATTCCTAAGATGATGAGTAATACACCGACGACTGATACGACTGCAAAGTCAAACCAGATGATAGTTGATGTGATTGGCACACCTCGTAGGAATAGACTTGTCAAAGCATGGGTAATGTAGTGACTAGGCATGTACTGGGATATAACCTCAGTCACTCCACCAAGCGGCATGAATGTTCCGAAGAACATCTGTGGCATGATGAAGACGAAGCTGATTCCTGTCGCTACATCTGATGACTTGGACAATGTTGCTGCGATTAGACCAAATCCTACACATACAAGGGAGAATGCAAGTGATATTAGAATTGTAAATCCAATTCCTGCTAATCCTGTCGCTGGTCTATATCCAATGGCGTATGCCGTTCCAAGAACAAGGACCACCTGGATTACAGCTACTGCCATATTGGATAGTGTTTGACCAATCATATAGTCTGAAGATGATACAGGTGTTGTCCTTAACCTCTTCAAGAGACCTTCATCTCGCTCATAGGTCATTGATTGAGCTACAATCATAGTAAGGAAAATTGCAGCAAATGCAAAGATGCCAGGCGCCATGAAATCCCACTGGGTGTAAGTGCTTGACTCAACAAGTGCAGGACTTCCAATCTCAATTGGTAAACCCATAGTCATTGCTTCAGATCCAAAGATTGTTTTCATCAAGACCTCTTGAACTAGTGGGGGCACAGCTGATACAGCCATAAGTGAGCCGCTATCAACATAGAGGCCCAATGATGTATTTGTCCAAGAGCTTGGGTCATATGGTGAACTGTAGTATGATACTATACTATCTCCAAATCCCTCTGGAATAATGATGAATGCATCTAGATTGCCCTGGAGTAGTGCTGCTTGTCCCGTTTCATTATCATTATAGTCATGAACTATGAATACATCTGATGCTGTCAGATTATCAATAAACGAGTCACTCCATTGTGTCTGGGTTCCTGTAGTATCGAGATTCAGAATGCCAACATCAAAGCTTGTAGTTCCTCCACTTCCAATTCCACCAAATGCTATTCCAAAGACAAAGGTCATGATAATTGGAAAGCCTATCAGGAGAAAGAGAACTGCAGGTTCTCTAGTGTTTCTCTTTAGATCTTTCTTAGTGAGAGCAAGTATTCTACGAATATTCATCTCTACACAACCTCCAACAGTTTCTTTCCAGTAAGCTTAAGGAAGACTTCTTCCAAGTGCTCTGCTTGATGTCTTTTCATCAATTCTTCAGGTGAACCAAGCTCGATTAGCTTACCCTCATCAATTATTGCCACTCTGTCACAGAGTTCTTCAGCTTCTTCCATGTAATGTGTGGTGAGAATGATTGATACACCGTTTCCTTTCAGTTCGCGGATGAAATCCCAAACAGCTCTTCTGGACTTTGGATCCATAGCAACTGTGGGTTCATCAAGTAAAGCAATCTTTGGGTTACTAACAAGTGCCATCAGCATGCTTACTCTGCGAATCATTCCACCGCTGTATTCCTTTGCTCGTCTGTTAATGTGGTCCTCCATTCCAATCTTTTCAACCATGGAATCGATACGAGCTTTTAGGACATCTTTAGGAACAAGATGCATTTCTCCTATAAGTTCGATATTCTCTCTTCCAGTGAGGTGAGGATAGAAGGCAGGTTCCTGAGGACACACGCCAATTATTTCACGAATACCTTCTGGATCGAATACCACATCATGTCCATCAAGTGTAGCTGAACCTCCTGTGGGTTCTAATAAGGTACTCAGGATATTGACTGCGGTACTCTTTCCAGCACCATTTGGTCCGAGGATTCCAAACAGTTCACCCCAACCAATCTCAAGGCTGAGGTCGTCTACTGCTGTAATATCACCGAACCGTTTTGTTAGATTAATTATCTCAATTGCAGATTCAGACATTGTAAATCACTGATTTTCTTCATGTATAGAATGAATATAAGACATGAACAATCTTTGAACGACATTGCAGTTTGTGCGGCAAACTTGAAAATCATTAAAAATCGCCTAATCCGTTACCTTATTCCGTGAGTATTTTCCGAATTCTAATGGGGTGTCAACCTTACAAACGATTGTAGATACATCTATCCAGTTTGGTCTGTTTTACGGATTCATTCTGATTGGTTACTTACTAGCGAAGTTCTCTGGTAAAGGTAAGGAAGCCAATCAGTATCTCAATCTGGTGTTGATAAACATCCTCATTCCAATTCTGTTTATCTTCACATTACTTACAGCATCTCCCAATGCAATCACAGATCTCCCTCTCATCATACTTATCGCCGTAATTGTTCACTTATTAGGTCCAATTCTGATGTATCTCCATTTGAAACGACGAAACTACGACAATCAGACTAAAGGAGTCTTTTACATCTGTGTGACTTTCAACAATGCATTATTTATCCCGCTTCCTATTGTTCTAATGTTCGTAGGCACAGTGGGTGTACCATTTGTAATCATATTCTCACTCACGCAGATGACTCTCCTAGCCACACTTGGTTCTTTTATGGGAGCGGCATTTGGAGGAGAAAATGGTGGATACCGAAAGATGACAAAGGATGCGTTGACCTTTCCACCTTTCATGGCAGCAATAATTGGAGTAGCTTTGTTTCTTGTCAGTTTTCAATTACCAGCAGACATAGAATATATTCTCTCATTTACTGGACCAATTACAACTTATCTCGCCTTGATTGCAGTAGGTCTAGGAATCGGAGTTAGATCTTCTCTTACTGATGTGAGAGAATCTCTGGAGGTCGTTGCTATTCGCCAATTCCTCGTTCCAGTCCTCGTAATTCCATTAGTTCTGTTGTCTGGATTACCTCAATTACCTGTTTCCATTATAATCCTTGAATCGCTGATGCCTCCTGCAGTATTAACCGTGGTCTATGCAAAAAGCTTCAATCTTGATTCGGAGAAAGCTGCGACTATCGTTACAGTTGGAACATTACTTCTTCTTCCAATTATACTGTTTATTCCATATCTTTTCCCATAGGAAACTGACTAATCTGAAGGCATATATCTGAAGCACTGAAAGGGGTTATTGAGTTGTATCTATCTTGAGTGATAAAGAATCAGAACATGATCCTTCAGAGATAAAGGAATCATTGAATGATATTGTCCAGAAATTGGAACAGGGAGTCGCATCTAGTTCAAGTTGGGATGAATCGATTGAAGAAAACAAAAAAGAGTGGGAACAACTCAAGAGCAGGATTCAGCAATGTCAGCGAGAACTAAAGCAGTTGGTCACCGACAAGAAAGCTGGACTGATTGGTACTGATGAATTCAATGAGAAGTATCCAAGACTACAGGATGAACTTACTAAATTAGAGACTACTATCTATAATATGAAACTTGGAACCGATATCAAATAATCCTCTACTCTGCTCTAATCCGCTGTATCAGCAGAGTTGCCTCTAACAGGGCAATGAATCCAAGTACTAAGATTAATGCTACAAGTCCAAGATTGATTGTCTGGTCTCCAGTCCCACCAGATCTACCTTCTAACCCCGAAACAAGGGCACCGAGATTGAAAGTCATCATCGAGAAATAATCCGACTCTGGAAAGTAAACAGTCTTCCACCAGATGAGGGTTCCTCCATAGTCCGCTTGAATCTGGTATGCAAACTCTCCTCCTGTTTGAAACTGAGCAACATCTGAACCCACAATCAGCTGAACTGAACCATTTCGTAATGCAGACTGTACTTCAAGTAGTTTTGCACCTGATATTGTGAGGTCTTCTATTTGAAGTACTGCAACACATTCTATTCCAAAAGTTTCTGCGACATATGCCTCTGCAGGTGTTACTGCCACAGCTCGTAATTCTGAGAAATCATGAATTGCATCAAGTTCTGTAATTAGTCGTTGAAGGTAGTCCATATTATCCACAAATGCTGCGAAATTTGCATTCCATGTATCTGTATATGTTCCATTCAAAATGGTTAATGCAGCTCGTGTTGCATTGGCGATTGCGATTGCATTCTTTGGTAAAAGCCAGTATGCATGTGGGTTACCATCATGTGCATGTCCATCCTCACTATCTACTGAAGAGGTCCCTGGCATTGGTGAGTACTGTGCTCCAAAATCTTCGTAATTCTCCCATGCTCTATCACTATGTAATGTGATAAATGGAGTTGAAGTTCGGTTGGCTAAATCTTCTTCCCATTGATAATGTCCTGCAAGGACAAGAAGATCTGCTGCATCAGCTAGTGCAAGCATCCCCGTGGTTACAGTGAATGAATGGGGATCCACTTCTTGATTCAAGAGCACAGAGGTGTTGATTAGTTCTCCACCAATATCTGCAACGATGCCAGCTAGTGAAGCCACGGATACTGCAACGTTCTCGACCGTCTCGACCTGTGCCTGAGCTTCTATTATCATTCCACTCGTAATTAGTGGAAGTATAAGTAGTAATATTGGAATCAGAACAGCTCTCTTTCTATTCACCAAATTCACCTGGATGTCACACGATTGAACAGCCTAAACGGGATTAGTCCTAAAAAAGTAAATTATTAAGGATTGTGAAATAGTTACTAACTCATAAACATGCGAGATGCTGAGTATGCCAATAGTTGCAGTATCAATGACAGATAAAAATCTCAAAGAATTGGAGCTACTTCAAAATGAGGGAAAGTTTTCCAATAGATCTGAGGTAGTACGACATGCTTTGCAAACTCTCTTGACCGAACATCGCAGTATCGAACTTGCCACAGGGGAAATCACTGCTGTTATAACTGCTGTGTACTTCCAGAAAGGTCAGGGACATGGAATTAGTTCTGTGCAACATGAATTCAGAGAGTATATTGCAGCAACAATTCATGCTCATACCACAGAAGGATACTGCACCGAAGTCATGATTCTCACGACTGATGCAGACAAGGTCCGTGATTTCATGAAGAAGCTCAGGTCTCAAAAGAAGGTGAAGAAAGTCGATATCAATTTGGTGGGTGGTGGTAAGTAATGGAATCTGTCCCACTCGTTGAGGCAAATGATCTTGCAGTTCGTTACCCAAATGGCGAGCTTGCCCTACACCATGTTACTTTCGAGATTAAATCTCCCCGTTTTATGGCTATCATCGGTCCTAATGGCTCTGGAAAATCCACTTTTGTCAAGACTGCTCTTGGACTTATCAAGCCAACACGTGGAACTATCAAGATTATGGGATTTGATTCACAAAAACAATCCGGTAAAATTCGTAAATTGATACGATATGTTCCTCAACGAGATCGTATTGACCTAGCAATCCCGATGAAGGTAAAGGATATTGTATTGATGGGACGATTGTTGAAGAAACTCCCACCTCGGTTTGCAACCTCCAAGGATATTGCATCTGCAAAAGATGCACTTCGTCAAGTGAATATGGAATCCCTATGGGAACGGCCATTTCCAGAGTTATCTGGAGGGCAACGCCAACGAGTTTTGGTTGCACGAGCTTTGGCAAGCGAAGGTTCAATCCTAGTACTGGATGAACCATTAGCTGGAACCGATATCGAGAGTCAAGATCTCATAGTAGAGGCTTTGGGACGATATCACAAAGAAAATGATGTGAGTATCATTATGATTACCCATGATCTCAATCCAATTCACACAATGGTTGAAGAAGTGCTTCTTCTGAAAAATACCGTAATTGGTATAGGTGAACCCTGTAGCATCATGGATCCTGAATTGATTAAGAAAGTGTACGGACCAACTGCAAGGATTGTAGAACATTCCGGACATCGTTACTGTATGACACATGACTCTGGGATTGATCGCCATGATTGATATAATTCAGATAATCATCGAAAGTCCTTTCCTTCAAAGAGCACTAATAGGAGCATTGCTAATAGCAATTATTGCAGCAGCGAGTGGAACTTTTCTTGTTTTCAGAGGCCTTTCATTCATGGCTTCTGGTGTCGCTCATGCAGCTCTTGGAGGTACAGCATTAGGAATCTTTCTTCAAGACACAGGATTAGTTCCCTGGTTCGACCCCGTTCTAGGTGCTCTTTTGTTCAGCGTTCTTGTTGCAGTATTTACTGGATATGCTGGAGAATCTGGGATAACCCAAAAGATGGAAGTTGCAGTAGGAGTATCATTTGCTCTCTCCATGAGCCTCGCAGTTTTTCTCATGTATTATATTCCTCCATATAGAGTTCCTCAAATCTGGGGATACTTGATTGGTGATATCTTGCTTCTAAATAACTTAGACATCATAATGCTTGGAAGTACAACCTTACTCCTTGCAGTCATAACACTGATGTTCAACAAGGAATTCGTATATGTCAGCGTAGACATGGAGGGGTCGACTGCACATGGAATGAACGCACGAGCATATCACTATCTCATGCTAATCATTTCCGCGTTAGCAATTGCTTTGGCTACAAAAGCCGTTGGTGCAATACTGGTCTATGCTATTATGGTAGCCCCTGCTGCTGCATCAAACGAGTTGGTAAAATCGGTTCGAAGAGTCATCTTCTCAGTCTTTCTCATTGCATTTATTGCAGAACTAACTGGGATTACAATGTCCTTCTTGGTCTTCGTTTCTCCTAGTGCAATTGCTGGAATTCTTGCAGCTCTCTCCTACATTCTTGCTCTTCAAATCAAACGGGTAAAGGAGAGGATTGATGTTGATATTGATGATCTCGAGATAAAATCCAATGAACTATCTGCTACCTGGGTTGAAACCGTATCGGATGGACAAGAAGATAGACATGAACACTGAGATGAAAATCTACTAATTGGACAACATTGAATCGGTCGGTATGTTTAAGAGTGAAACATAAAACCTCGATTTTCAAGGTTGGTGTTAACAACAGTGAGCGATGATGTCCCAGAAAGAAGCGATATGATCAAGTCTACAGTGATTACAGTAATTTTTGCAGCTGTATTCATGATAATTGCGCTTACATTATGGGCTTGGGAAGCTCTTCCCGAAGTTGAGACAAGTCCAATCGATATGCTCAATGACATTAACCCATACATTACATTGCTCATTGAAGCACTCACTATGCTCGGTGAATTCGTTTTTCTATCTGTAACCGTGATAAACTTGAGAATGTTCTTTTCAGATGTTAGGGCTGGATGGTTAGAAGTAATTTCAGTTTACATTCTTGTCGTTGTCATGGCTTGGCTCATGTTTGGTGCTTCTGTAGGTGGGATTTCTGCGATATTCAATCTCGGTTTTATAGCATATCTTTACTTACTGCAGGACTAGTACTCTGACATTCTGTCGGTTATTAATTCCTGTTTACACCAGAAGCTTTATGTGGCTAGGTCGGCGAAAGCGAATTAGCCTAGACGTATTAGTACCAAAGGCTGTAGTTTAGGAATCTTGGTAACTCTTCGGAATTGTCAGGTTATACTTATCCTGTGAGATTCTGACTTCCAGGGGTTCTTCAGATTTCTGGAGGAATACATTATGTTTGGTATCTCTGGACAGGGTTATGATACAAGTACTGGAATCTTTAGCCCTGAGGGAAGAATATTCGCAGCAGAATATGCGAAGAAAGCTGTAGAGCTCGGTGAGACATCAATAGGAATTCTTGTTGATGGAGGCGTTATCCTACTTACCGAAAAACGAATTCAACCTCTGCAAGAACCTGATAGTGTTGAGAAGATTTCCAAAGTTGATGACCACATTGGTGTTGCGACTGCAGGATTAATGGCTGATGCTAGAAGGCTCATCTACGAAGCTCGTATCAAAGCACAATCATACTGGCTAACCTATGAAGAACCTGTACCTGCTGAAGCAGTAGCTGAACATATCTGTGATAAAAAAGCAGATCTAACACAAGGGGGCGGAATTCGACCCTATGGTGTTTCCATGATTATTGGATCTGTGGATTACGATGGTAATCCTCGTCTTTTTGTTACAGATCCCGTTGGCACATATTGGGGATTTCTTGCTGCAGTAATTGGGAAAGGTACAGTAAGAGCTGGTGAATACCTTGAGAAGCATTATGCAAGAAACAAATCACTTAATGATGCTATCAAAATCGCTCTAGGAGCACTACGTGAAACAAGCGAAAAGACCCTTACTGCTGACAATGTAGAAATTGCTAAAATTTCTGTCGAAACAAAAGAATTCCAGAAATTAACACGAACTGAGATAGAGGGATTTCTAAATCCCGAAAAATCCAGCAAGAAGGATTAGGATAAGGAGTTGGTATCACATGATGGGTAGAGGTGGTTCAGGTCAGAAAACTGGTGATAAGTGGGTTGATCTTGATGCCGTCATTATTGGTCTTAAAAAAGGACATCTTCGCTTTGAAATATTCGTTGATCCAAATTTAGCATTTGATTATAGACGTGGTGAGGAGATCCCAATACAGGAAATTCTCAAGTCATATGAAATATACGAGGATGCGAAAAGAGGCGAGAAAGCAACCGATAGTCTAGTGAAAGATGCTTTTGGGTCTGATGATATTTTTGATATCGCTCCTGAAATAATCAAACAAGGAGAGTTTCACCTAACACACGAGCAGCGATTGCAATTGGTCGAGGAAAAGACAGAAACAATAATCGAGCATATTGCAAAACGTGCCATGAATCCACAGACAGGACATCCTCATCCCCCAGATCGTATCCGTCAAGCAATGGAAGAAGCAAAGGTTCGTATTGATCCTTTCATTAGTGTTGATGAACAGATTCCTGGTGTAGTCAAATCACTTAGAGTGATCATACCTATTTCCTTTGAGAGTGTTAAACTACAGATTACAATTCCTGCAACCTATGCAGGTAAAGGATACAATATGGTAGCAAATGCTGGAGTCATCAAGTCGGAATCATGGAATCTAGATGGGTCATGGAGTGGTCTACTAGAGCTTCCCGCACAAAAGCGCCAAGAGCTCTATGATGAACTCAACAAACTCACGAAAGGGCAGATCAGAATAGAGGTCGTTAGATAATTGAGACCCTATTGAATACAAATGAAGATTGAAAATATTATAGAAGGGAAGAATAATTGGCAGTATACTTTCAGAAACGTGAAGTCGTAGTCCCTGGGCAGCTCCTTGCTGAAGGCAGATATCGCTCATCTTTTGGGACATACGAAGAGGGAGGGAAAATCTATTCCTCTCTTATGGGATTGGCTGAGCTCCGAGGCAACACTGTAAAAGTTGTTGCCCTTGAAGGTGCCTATATCCCAAAGGAAGGTGACTTGGTCATTGGTGTTATTACACTAGTGGCTGGTAACAATTGGAAAGTGGACATCGGGGGTCCCTATGGTGCATCACTACATGCAAATAATGCGCTCAGAAGACCGTACTCCGATGACATCTCAGAATACATGGATACAGGTGACGTAATCTCTGCAGAAGTTTCCACCTTTGACAGACAAACTGGTCCTTTTCTTTCAATGAAAGGTAGAGGTCTTGAGGTTCTAGAAGGAGGAATGATTCTTCAAGTAAGTCCTGCAAAGATTCCACGTATTATCGGTAGAAGAGGTTCAATGATCAATATGATTAATGATCATCTGAGAATTGATTCTGTTGTTGGACAGAATGGTAGGATTTGGATAAAGACTTCAGATGTTCGAAAGTTAAGGCTTGCAATCAAAGCCTTCAGAACAATTGAGGCACAAGCCCACACATCCAACCTGACTGATAGGATCAACAAAATGCTTACTGAAGCTCTTACAGATGAGGAAGACGTTGAATTTATGGATGAAGCAAGTCAGGAGTCTGAGGAAATCGATGCTGATGAACTAGATGAGGAAGAACTTGTGAATGAACCCGAAGATACTGATATTTCAGAATCTGAACCCATAATCGAAATAGAAGCTGAAACAGAGTCTGAAACAGAACCTGAAGCAGCAGATGAAGAAATAGAAGTTGAAGTAACTATTGAATCTGAGCCTTCAACTGATGAAGAAATTGATGATTTAGAAACAGAGGAAGTGAATGAATAATGAGTCCGGAAACAAAGCCCGATTTTCTAATTAGTCCCGAGGGCTTAAGGGTTGATGGTCGAAGACCCGATGAATTACGACCGATTGAGCTAAAAGTTGGTGTATTGAAGCAAGCAAATGGTTCGGCATCAATCCGCCAAGGTAAGACCTACATCATTGCAGGAGTTTATGGACCAAGAGAATTACATCCAAGACATTTGACACTGAATGATCGAGCATATCTCAGAGTTGTATATAGAATGGCTACGTTCTCAGTACCTGATAGAAAGAGACCTGCCCCCTCAAGGAGGGAGAAAGAAATCTCAATGGTGATTGCTAATGCACTCAAACCAGCGCTCTTTTTGGAAGAGTTTCCAAGGGCTGTAGTTGATGTTTTCGTCCAGGTAATTCAGGCTGATGGTGGGACACGTTGTGCAGCTCTAAATGCAGCCTCCCTAGCTCTAGCTGATGCTGGTATTCCTATGAAGAGTCTAGTTCCTGCAGTTGCTGTAGGTAAGGCAGATGGTAAATTAGTTGTTGACCTTGGTGATGAAGAGGACAAATATGGTCAAGGCGACATTCCCATGGCAATCATGCCAAAGACCCAAGAAATTACACTCTTGCAACAAGATGGTTTCTTCACTAGAGAAGAACTTGTTGAAGCAATGCAGATGGGAATCAATGCATGCAACTACATTCACGAGCTACAAAAAGATGCGCTAAAGCGCGTATACGTCCGAAGTCCTGATGATGTGGATGATGAGGATGAAGATGATGATGATTATGATGACGATCTCGAGGCTGACCTCGGAGAGTCCGAACTAATGGAGGATGAATAAGATGGGTGACTATACTTCCGAAACAATAGCCATGATTGACCGACAGTTTATCGAAGAACATCTTCGGAAAGGTGAACGAATCGATGGCCGTGCATTTGATGAATATCGTCCGATAGAAATCGATGCTAACGTTGTTCCAGCTAAAGCAGAAGGTTCTGCACTTGTTCGAATGGGTGATACCAGTGTAGTAGCAGGTGTTAAGGTTCTTACTGGAGAACCATATTCTGATGCTCCAGATGAAGGAGTCACAATGGTTACTGCTGAAATGTCTCCTATTGCCTCTCCTCTTTTCGAGCTTGGACCTCCAAAGGAAGATGCCATTGAGCTTGCACGGGTTGTTGATCGTGGAGTTCGAGAATCTGAGATGGTTGATGCAAAGGCTCTCTGCATTCAGGAAGGTAAGAAGGTCTACATGGTATTCGCTGATGTGTATCCTCTCGAATATGATGGTAACCTGATTGACGCTTCATCTATTGCAGTCAATGCTGCACTCATGTCAACAAGATATCCAGAGATCAAGATTGAAGATGGTAAAGAGGTTGAAACTGGAAAGATACTGAAACTCCCCATCAAAAACATAGCAATCGAGCATACAGTTTCAAAGATTGGTAGCAATCTTGTAATCGACCCTACTCTAAGAGAGGAATTTGTTCAGGACTGCAGACTAACAATGGCTGTAGATCAGAAAGAGAACTTCACAGCTCTTCAGAAAGGTGGCGGTTCTGGTCCAATGTCCCTCGAGCTTGTTGATCAAGCTATGGGAATTGCTTTGGATAATGCGAAAACTATCAGAGAATTGTTAGTGGAAGCAACAAAAAAGATTGAGTGAGATTAGATTGATACTCCTTTGGGAGTATCCTATCTCTTCTTCACAACGTAAGCCTAATAAGAGAATCAGACGGGCGACTGGTAGGCTCCAGAGCCTCGTCTTGTTTCATCTTTGAAGCAATAAACAATAAGGAGATAATTAAATTGGCACGAACCAAAAAGGTTGGTAGCACTGGTAGATTCGGATCAAGGTATGGCGCAAAACTTCGCCGCCGCGTTCTTGATATAGAGAAGAAGAGGAACGAGCCCACTCGTTGTCCATCCTGTGCTACAAGGGCACTCAAGAGACAAGCGGTAGGCCTCTGGAAATGCAGTAAATGCGACCTGCTATTCGCGGGTGGTGCCTATGTTCCATTTACTGATGCAGGAAAGGCTGCAAAGCGAGCTATTGCTCAGAGAGTTTCAGGAGACTTCCTTGCTCTTCGTGATGACGAGGATGTGGAAGATGTTCTCGAATTCCTTCCTAACATCGAGAAAGACGAAGACGACATTGTTATCGATGCTGAAACTATTCCAGTATCTGAGGACACTGATTCTCCCTCAGAAGAGTAATTCACTTGCCGAGTCTACTCATCACAACTTCGAGACGGACTTCTAACCGAGTCCGTTCTTTTGCTCGAGACCTATCTGCGGCACTTCCAGGAACCGAGCGTTTCAATCGTGGTGGAATGGGGATTGCTGAACTTACTTCTCGAATCAAACAATCAGGAGCTCAGGCTGCGCTAGTTATTTCTATTTGGAGAGGTAATCCTGGAGAGATAACAATCCTATCCCCAACTGGTCATGAAATCTTTAAATTTCGGCTGGAAATGGCACTTCTTCGACGAGAGATCAATTCTGCAAGTTTAGGACGAGTTGGCACTATCGAAGGAGTTGCGGTCAAAATCGGAAGCTCAAACATTGTCTGGGAGATGGCTAGAAGTTTTGCTGAATTACTTAGTTTGAATATCGAGGAACTCTCAGAGCCAGCAGAACGACAAACGGATAAGAATCACGCTCTTGTATGGTTTGAAGATGCACCTTCGGGAAAGATACTTTGGACCCATTACAATACGAAAGATTTGTCTGAGATTGGTCCTAGAATTCGAGTTGGTTCTTTCAGGAGATTCACTACTGATGGTTCAGAATGATATTGATGGATATTCTATTCTTGAGATTCCTTTGGAATCAGAACGTATTGCGAACATCTTGTATTCTGCACTATTGCCTGAAACAGAATCCATTCCTTCTGACAGAGCGACAACAGAAGTGCATGTGAGAGGAAGTTCCATCGTTGTTGAAATCAACGCAAGAGACCTTACTGCTATGCGTGCTGCGCTCA
>PJER01000064.1 GCA_002825465.1 Candidatus Thorarchaeota archaeon MP8T_1 | reverse complement strand
ATACATTATTGTATTTATGTCGGAGAAGGCTAAAGTTAAGCAAAAGAAAAAGAAGAAGCGGAGCAGAACCCTTCAACAACGTGCGGAACAAATCTTCAAATTCATCGATAAGCAACGTGAACCATTCCCAAAATCAGAATTCAAGGAGATTGGACTCAATCCGAAAACTGCTGAGAGTTGGATTCAGTTGATAGATTACATACAAAGTCAACCGAGAATTAGAGTCACAAAACTTGGATCTCAAACATACCTTGAGCGACTTGAGAATAGATACCTGACAATGATGAGGAAAAGAATCCTTGATGCAAGTTTATCCTTGAAAGAGCGAACAGATGCTATGGATGATTACATTAATGCTCTCCTGACATTAGAGAAGATTGAAGATATGAGAATCAAGAAATAGCACGGTAAGCGATTAGCAACTTTGAAGTGAGTGTGTGCGATTACAAGAAGCTGTGCTCAGTATGAATCCAAAGAGAATCTTACGCTACTTGGTTCTAGCTCTGTGCTATATCATCCTTGGTACTATCGTAGGGCTGACAATATTGTATCTCTTTTTCGATACATCAACAATTGGCTGGCTGACAGCACTCTTATACTCAAGTATAGCACCAGCCATCTTTGTCATCGGACTTTGTTGTGGAATCATCATCATTAGATTCTCTTTCATGAAGAATCGCAATGGAATGATCATCATCACTGGACTCTGCATTTTCATGTTTGTGAGTGCAATAATTCCATATGGATCAATTCCAAGTGCAATCGCTGATGCAGAGCACCAAATGATTGAAACTTACGGAACAGCATATACGAATCTAGACACTTCATCAATGAGACCCGTACCCTATTCATTCTATGATAACATCTATGGCATCCCAATCGATGAGTCAAAATTCAGTGTGCAGGAAAATATTGAATATTTTGATAATGGAGTTGACAGGTTCTTCTTTGATTGGTACCGACCAGAAGGAGAGGGACCATTCCCTGTTATAATAACATTACATGGTGGAGCATGGGTGATTGGGAATAAGGGACCAATGAATATTGTTCTATTCAGTCGATACTTTGCTTCTAAGGGATACGCAGTATTTGATCTGAACTATGGTCTGTTTGATATATCTACAATATCAGGTGATGCTGCAGGAATCTTTGGAACATTTGCAGAAATGGGAGGAGGCCCAAATTATAATGGGAGCTACACTCTCCAGAATCAGATAGAGAATATTGGTGAATTTACGAAGATGTTGAGCCAGAATGCCACGAAATATTCTGCGGATATGGATAATGTCTTTGTCGTGGGGAGATCTGCAGGAGCACATATGGCATCATTGGTCACATTAGGCTATCGTAATCCACTCTTTGCAGGGAACTTCACTACCAATATGACTGTGAAGGGAGGAATCTGGTTGTATCCGCCAACCAACTTTACAAGATCACTAGGTTCGAGCTTTTTCGATCCCATGATGCAGGGGTCTCTTCCAATTGAGGATCAATACAAGAAAATGTCAGCAACATTCTTGATATCAAATAGCACAGTAACTCCACCAATCATAATGGTCCAGGGTAGTAAGGATGGATTGGTAAGGTATGAGCAAACAGTAAGCTTCTATCATTATGCAACTGGTCTAGGAAAGAAATGTCTGTTCGTCACTATTCCTTGGGCAGGTCATGGATTTGATTATGTATTCCCGAGTTATGGAGGTCAAATCTCAACTTACTATATTGAACGATTCATGGCATTGGAACTTGGAGGTGCATGAAAAGTGGAGAACTTCGCATTCCTTAGATCACCGACATTTTCCAGGTACTATAGTGTAGTAACAAATGCAATTCTTAGTCTATGCATTATCTTCAATCTGCTCGGAATCCTTGGAAATTTATTAATTCAGAATATTGCAGGATTTCTGATTGTACTAGGAGTTGTATTACTGATTGGTCAGATGCTTCTTATTTTGAATCGTGTAAATAGGAATGACAAGATGGGGCGATATTTGATTCGGTTAACATACATGACAATGTTTGTTATGATGCTTGCTATGCTGGGTGTGACAGTTGGACAGTTGATTGCTTCATTCTATCTACTCGGCGGAAACTCAGTACAGGCATTTCTACTTCTTTCCTCAATAGGACTGACTAGCATGGCTTGTTTTGGAATCAGTCTTTCTGGATTATGCTATCATACACATTCCATGGAGAATATTTGGAAGTAGTCCTAAAGGTCAATCGATTCAAAGATGCTCTCTTCAAGATCAGCAATCTGCAAATACAATTGTTCAGCCTGTGGAATTCGATCACTAACAACCTTTGAATTGATAGCATCTTTGAACAAGAGCCCTATTTCTGTAAACAATTTACCAGACCTGAATATCTGTGTCGCTGATTCAGAAAGTCTAGGATTAGATGTGATGATGGCGGCCTCATCTAAAAATCGAGAGTACATGTATCGGAAACTCCCTCCTCCGGTTCCCCCAATCTCAGTATAGATATAGATGTTGAAGAGATTCAACCGAAGTTCTTCATCATTGAACTGGTCTGGCCATTTTGTGATCTCTTTAGCTGTTCTTCGAATCCCCTTGATTCCAAAATTACTGATTGGCGGATTCAACATGGCATCTCTTGCCTGTTTGATAGAGGAATTGATACCATCAATAGTTGGTTCATGATAATCATCGAAATTGAATGTCAGATACTTGTTCTTTGGAGGGAAGGGATTGTAGGCAGAGCTACGTGCTTTCGATAATTGCTCTAGAGTGAGTGGATGATAGAATCCTTTCTTCGGTCCAGCAACCTCAGGATCCATATCTGATGCCAAGAGTGCGTTTTCCCCATCATAACCGCAGATGACAAATGTGTGACCTCCGAAGTGATAGTCCTCAGGAAATTCAAACCAAGGTAGATATGCCATGTCACCGTAGACCATGAGTGGCTCCTTTCTTTCAAGATATTCGAATAGAACCTGTTGAGCTTTCTTTTCACTGGTTGTCGTATTTTCTTCTATTACAACACCAGTTCTTTTCCCAATATCGTGAAAGAAATCTTTGTTGTTGCCACGAGCACCAATAAAGGGTGGAACACCTTTCTGTTGCCAATACATGAAATTCATCCCAGCTCCCAACCCAAGGAGCATATCTTCAGAGAGGGGATGATTGTAAAAATGGTAAATCTTAGCAAGTGAATTTGTTTGGCAATGATAACCATCAAGTGCAGGACAATTTTCAAAGGCATCAATCTTTGGATGACTCATAATATACTAATGCTCATTCTTCTATATACATCCTTCACTCAGCTTGATTGAGGAAACAAAAGCAATTCAGAATTTTCAGCGTTCTTTTATAGAGGCTTTGTCAATAGTATGCTGATTCACTTGAGGTGAAATCGATGAGTGTGTTGAGTAAATTAGATAGAAAGCAGCAATTCTTCATTCTTTGTCTTGTACTCATCGGATCATCAGTTCTGATAGCAGGAATGGTTCAGAATGATTTTGGTTCGATTGATGTAGATTACATCCGAATTATAGATGAGAATGGACAAGCGGTAACAGGAAAGTTGTATAGGCCAGTGACTGCGACTGATAGTACACCAGCACCAGCGGTACTGCTACTCCACGGAATGAATAATGATAAAGATACTGAGGGACCAGCCGCTTTAGAACTTGCACGCCATGGAATTATTGCTTTAGCTCTCGATGAAATAAGTCATGGAGATTCAGATCGGGTTATTGATATCATGGGATACTTTACAGGAATATTTGATTCGACACTGGGAGGTAATGCAGCATATCAATGGTTGAAATCATTATCTTTTGTTGATGAGACTCAAACAGGGCTAGTGGGACACTCAATGGGAGCAGGGACAGCATCTGCAATTGCAGAGGCAAATCCAGACCATCGTGCAATTGTCATACAGGCAGATGGACCATACAATCTAACAACACACTCATACATGAATAACTATCTAGCAGTATGGTCATTTTATGAAGAACTGTTCACAACACAAGCACGTGCAGATTTTCTTGCTGATAGTCTTGAGATGATAGCATATAATGAAAATCTGACTTCAGCCAGCGAAGCTCAGGCAGACTTTACCTATGGGAGCTTCACTGATGGTTCAGCTCACAGGTATGCTCAATGTCCATGTACTCATCCAGGAGCAACTTGGAATGCAAAAGGTGTAAGCGAAACCACAGCATGGATGTTACAAGCACTAATGGGAATATCAGAAACAGAAGCAAGGAATACTGCTGCGATATCTACTCAGACATATATGGTACGAGAAGGTGCAACATTATTTGCACTGATTGTCGCATTCATGTCATTGATACCATTAGCGAGTATCCTGTTAGAGATACCGTATTTCAAAGAGATAACCAGACCGATTCCTGAGAAAGTACCGAACAAGGGAAGAAGTTGGTGGCAGCTTGCAATTGCTAATTCTCTGATAGGTGGAATTACATTTCTTTTCCTTCCGATGATTGGATTGATGCTAGGTGCTCTTGTTGGGGCATATGTCCCTATCTTTCTACTTGTAACTGGAAATGGATTGCTCCTATGGTTCCTTGTCAATGCATTGATTGCCTGTGTTGCTCACAAACTATGGTTCAGAAAAGCATCAGCAGGAGAGAATGGGATTACCCATGAAGATGTGGGTCGTTTTAAGACAATAAGAGATCGAGAAACTAGAGAAAATATCTTCCGGACAGTATTGCTTTCGATTGTCCTCTTTTCTTACCTCTATCTTGTTGTTGCATCATCTCAATTATTCCTTGGAATAGAACTCAGATATATGTGGCCAGTCTTCAAAACCTTCACTGCGGAGAGGTTTGGTCAATTCTTGGTGAATATAGTACCTGTATTTCCATTCTTCCTGATTAATGGTGGAATTTTCGCTTTTGGGCAACTCAAGCTTCCCGAATCTGAAACAAAAATAAAGACGCAGTTTATCTGGTGGATCAAAATCGTTTTTGCAATGGAGTCAACACTTCTAGTGATGATTCTTGTCAACTATCTACCAATGTTTCTATTTGGAACGGGTCCAATCCTTGCAATGGGATTGTATGGAATTTTCCTGATGGCATATCTACCACTCTTTGCAGGTATCTTCTTTATCATGACTGCATTCTATATCAGAACGGGAAGAGTGTACTTGGGAGCGATAATGGGAACTTTGTTAGTAGTTTGGATTTTGACTGCTGGAATGCTAATCTAAAAAACTAGTTTAAATCCTGGAATGGGAGGGTACAATACCT
The DNA here is from genome assembly GCA_002825465.1 of Candidatus Thorarchaeota archaeon MP8T_1. Next base: position 6,639 of record PJER01000064.1, on the reverse strand, counting down.
ATTCCATTCCTGTATCCCATTTTCTCAAAGAGGAAGAATTCGATAATGATGAATGAATTAGAGAGAATAAAGGAAACTATTCTCACTTACGTTAACGGTGTTGTTGAGTTTGATTTCTCCAAAGCTGAGAATTCATGGCATCCCGAAGGACTCAAGATTTCTTATGAGAAAGAAAATCAGAATCTGTCAAAACGGACAATATTGGAAACAAGACCGAATCTTGACAACGATGAGATCGAATTGATGAAGAAGAGAGTATCTCAGAAAGGCACTATAATATCTGTAGATGTAACTGGAATTGCAGCATCAGTGAAACTCGTTTGGAACTATAGGAATGCAGAAGAAGCAAGAGAAATCACTGATTATATTCTTTTACTCAAAATTGATGATGATTGGAAGATTGTCGCAAAAGTCTTCAATCAGTGATTAGAAGAATACTGCAGACTCCTAATAAATATCCGAAATAACGACATACAATCCTTATCATTTTGCTACTCAGGATATGCAAACAGGAGTTTGGGTAATTGATATAAGACACATTATGGTTAGAGTGTAAATGGGTGGTTTTGTGAAACAAGGCGTGTTAGCATTATCTTTCATGCTACTGATACTGTTTAGTGGCTATCTAGTTGAGAATTCGAATAATATCACGCTGGCACAATTTCCTGACGAAATTGAGTTAGATATTGATATTCTGACATATTTAGGGGGAACTGATGATGATAGAAGTTGGTCGATTGCTGTTGATAACGAAGATAACATCTACATAACAGGTCAAACAAATTCAGACGATTTTCCTGCGACATATACAATTGGAGACAATTTAGATTCCAATGATATTTTCATTGTAAAATTCTCGTCTTCTGGAAATTTCATTTTTAGCACAATCATCGGTGGTAGTAGTTCAGAGGTTCCTGTGGGAATCAAAGTTGATGCCCTAGGAGATGTATATGTTGCAGGTACAACATATTCACAGGACTTCCCGATTGTTAATGGATATGATCCGATAATTGAACCAGGTAATCCACCTTATACATATGGAAAAGATGGATTCATTCTCAAATTGAATTCTGCAGGCAATTCACTAAACTTCTCCACCTATTTGGGGGATGAAGAATCAGATCAAATAAGTGACATCGCAGTTGATTCGGTGAATAATATCTATGTCGTCGGAACAACGAGTTCACCTGATTTTCCAATTACTTCAAACGCATTCGATAAGAACTTTGAACATTTTTCAGAGGGGTTTGTAACAAAACTTTCTAGCAACGGCCAATCTGTCATATACTCAAGTTTCATCGGTGGTGAGAAGACGGATTCTTGTGAAGCTATTGCATTAGATTCGAGCAACAATATGTACATAACTGGAACAACGCAATCCGCTGAATTCCCCACATTAAATGCTTACAGCACTGCATTTAGTGATGATCAGTTCTGCTGTTTTGTCCTCAAATTAAGTAGTGGGGGAGCACTCATGTACTCAACCCATGTAGGTGGAACTTCTGCTGAATTTCCAGATGGTGATTCTGGATGGGACATTGCCGTAGATGCTAATGGGAATGCATATGTATCAGGTGAAACAAATTCCGAAGATTTTCCCTTAGTAAATGCATTCGTTGAATCTGCAGCAGCAAATCAGGATGGCTTCATTTTAAAGCTTGGAGCAAGTGGAAATACTCTAGTGTACTCAAGCTATATTGGAGGAGATTATAGTACTACAGCATCAGACCTGACAGTCAATGAATATGGTGAAGTTTGCCTTCTTGGGTATACCAGTTCGACAGAATTTGAAGCAGTTGGAGGGAATTCCACATTTGGTGGCGGGATGTCAGATGGGCTAATCTTTTTGTTATCAGCAACTGGAACTCCAATTTACTCCTCTTATTTTGGAGGTAGTGATTCAGATATATGGGGAGATGTAGCTCTTGACTCAACTGGTAGAATATTGACAGTAGGTTATACACAATCTGCAAATCTTCCTGTAGAGTCTGCGTATGATGAAAGTTACAATGGCGATTCATTCGATGCGTTTCTAGTCGTATTCTCGGTTGAAAGTATCACAGACACCTCAATCACAACAGCAACTTCCGCTACAGCAACCACTACAACCACAGCAATCACCACAACCACTGCCGACATTGCAGGAACACCTGGTACACTGATGGATGTGGTGATTCTTGGAAGTATCGGAATAATCGCTATTGTTGCAATTCTGATTTTTATCAGGAAAAGAGGTTGAATCTAAATCAAGAAACTCAGTTGATACTGGATACAAGAACATCACAAATTGAGTTGTAAAGTCTTTGAGAGAGTGCCATATACAATTCTTGGTCTGGGTCATTAAAGCTCAAATCATTAAATGAACCCATACCTCCGAAGACCCAACTAGCATAGGCAGCCTCAATTAATTGGCGAGATTCCTTTTGATAAATCCCTGCTGGCAGAAACTCATCCGCTTCAAGAGGTTCATACTCTTTGAGAATTATGAGAGAATTCTTGAAATTCTCAGACCAATGTTGGGTATAGTCGAACTTTGCTGTGAACTCAATTAATTCTTGTAGGACTGAAGTTAGTTTTTCCCTCGATTCACTGATTGTAGATGAACGTGCATCAAGATGACTCACATCCTTTTCAAAGCGAAGATAGTGATTCTTTCTTGTGTCAAGTCCATAGTCTTCTGATGGGGACCACTCACTCAAATAGAGGTCACTAGTATTTTCAGACTGAACTTCTAGAAACCATTGACTACCTCCACCAACAAAAGCGCTAGAGATGTGATCGGGAAGATCTGTTCGTGGAGAGGTCTCATAGTGTAATTTCAGTTTTTTCGCCTCTTGATTTCGGAGATACTCGAACCACTGGATAGCAGATGAAGCAATTACCTTCGACGAACCAGCTATTCCTTTAATTGGAGGATCTACGAAATCCAATCGAAAGCAGTTATCTGTTACTAATTTTTCAATATTGAACTCATCACCACGATTTTCAAGGTAAAGATTTCCATAAGTTACTAGAGCCAAGATTTGGTGTATTTTCTGCAACATTCGTTAACACATCTTTGAATATTGTCTACGATTTTTGAGAACATTGTACCTTATGTAATATGAGGGAATTGTCAATTCTTGCAGAAATCATAAAGAGAGATGCAAAACTCGCCCTAGCTCTTTATTAGCTTGAATTACTTGTATCCAAATTACCTCGGGGATGTTTAATTTGGAGAACCAGATAGAAAGTATCGAGTGCACTCGTATCAGAAATGGAGCACGCATCAAGGAGAATGAAGTGGTTGCTACTGAATCAATACTTACTCTCTATGTTAATAATGAGGTAGAAACTCAATTCCTCCATTCAGGGGGATTGGATGTGCAACTCGTATCTGGGTTTTTACTTTCCTCAGGTAAGATACGAAGTAAAACTGATATCACAAGATTACTAACAGATGGCAGAGAATGCTGGGTTGATTTGAGAGATAACATTCCTGAAGAGAAGAGTGTTGGTCGTAAGGGAATTATAACATTTGATAGGTTAGTAGAAATTCGGAATTTATTGCTAGAGAATCAAAAGAATCACCGAGCAACAAGGGGATTTCATGGAGCTATTTTGTATGAGCTTTCTAGTGGCCATTGGTTTATGTGTGAAGATATTGGACGACACAATGCTGTTGACAAAGTAATTGGATATGGTCTACTGGAGAAGTATGATTTGACTAATACGGTACTATTGCTTTCAGGTCGCTTACTCTCAAATATTGTTTCTAAAGGAATAAACGCAGGCATACCAGTAATCGCATCGATGACTGTAGCAACATCTGAAGGTATTTGGGCGGCAAGAAATAGCAATCGCACGTTGATTGGAAGTCTATCTGATGATGGCTGTTGGCTTTATCACGAAGGTCCTTTGAAAGTTAAAACAGATATACAATGATACTTTATTTTCAATAATTTACATAGTGAAACTATTACGTTAGGAGTTCCTCTCAATGGGATTATTGAAGAAACTTGGATATATCATCTTACTCTATGTAATCATAGGAATTGCTTGGTCAGTAATGCGTCAATTCGGATATCTACCAGCACCTGGTGGCCTAGAAGGGCCACTGAATATCCTATACATGATATTCGAGCCAGTGAGTCTTATCTACTTCATGATTGTCATATCATTGGGGTTGTATAGTCCTTAGGATGAGAATGATTCTATCTCTTATCCAAAACAAGAATCTTGGGAAGTTTGAGTAGAATCCCCATATTCCGTCCAGTTGTACCACCTTTGTAGCGGAGTTTCCGTTTTCCAAAACGGTTCTTACCAGTCATCATCTTCAAAGTGGAATATTCTCCATTTGTGAAATACATCAGATCTTCTGGATCTGCGATTATCTCCAAGTCATACTCGTCCAGTTGTCCTTTGTTGAGAGAATAGTTCCCATTCTCAGCAATCATATTTACCCAGAGAATGAAATCCTCTTCTACATGTAGACCCATATTTATTCGAGCGTTAAACTCGTCAAGTGTCTTGGTGTTCTTTGGATTCTTTCGCTTGTCTGTGATGACATCACCAATGACAGTTTTGAAGGTGAGGTAGAGTGTTTCTTGAGCAGCATTATCCATATTGAATCCCTCCACCTTAGTAGAATTCAGTCTCAATCATACTAGCAGTTCGAACGAGTTCTTTTGCCGCATCTGTTGCTTTGAGAACTTTAGCCATTTCACCTTGGATTTTTGCTTTTCCACTAAGAAGAGCCCGAATTGGATCAAGTTCACCCTTGATGATAGTAACCCAAGTATCATGAGTTGCTTCGTAGGTATATTCAACTGGTATTTTGCCAGAACTACTTGGACTTCCGCCTGGTGCAACTACTTCAAACTCATCTCGACCTGCAATTGGTTTGACTCCAGTGCATTTGCCATGCGTAAGACCAATGAATCCCATTATGTCATGATCTAAATTACCACTGGCTTTAACAATGAAGACAAAGTCTCCAGTCCACCAGTCTGCAGCTTTTGCATAAGCTTTGTTTTTGTTGAGTGCATCCTCATAGAGAGTCAACCACTCATCAGACATGAATTTCGCCATTGTAATCAAAATTAATATCGTTCCAAACTTTAAACAGTTCGGTTTTGTTTTAATGACTTAACCACCAGCAACAATTGGAAAAATCGATAGCTCATCACCTGCTTTTAGAATGGTGTTTACTCCTTCGAGGAATTCTATTTCACGACCATTGATTAGGAGGGTGATATCAGACTTGAGATTACTATCATCATCAAAGATGTGTTTCCTAATCTTTGGATTCAGAATCAGTTCATCTAAAACCTGAACGACCGAGGCACCAAAGTCTAGCTCAAGTTCCAATCCATCTCTTTGGTCAACTAGGTCTCTTAGATGTGCATAGAACTTGACTGATATTTTCATTGCAGAATCATCATACCTCTGAGAAGCACCACGCTTTTAAATTCCAGTGGCATTGTAGTCTGAAACTCACCGAGGTCCCAAAAATGATTCATGGTTACATGGGGAAAATTCTTCGAGTTAATCTGACCACTTCCACTATTACCGAGGAATTCCCTGATGATGGTACATTAAGAAAATACCTCGGAGGAGCTGGGCTAGCTACCAAGATTCTCTTTGATGAAACCGAGCCAGGTATTGATCCATTAGGTTCTGAGAACAAACTCATCTTTATGACAGGGCCACTTACAGGAACCCAATCTCCAAGTACTGGAAGATACAGTGTTGTTACAAAGGCACCGTTGACCAATGGATGGGGACAAGCAAATTCTGCAGGATTTTGGGGACGAGATTTCAAACGCTCGGGTTTTGATGGAATCATCTTCGAGGGAAAAGCACCAAAGCCTGTCTACCTATTGACTGAAGATGGCAAAGCAGAGATAATTGATGCAGAAGAATTGTGGGGAAAGAATACCTCCGAAACAACAAGACTGATCAAGGAGAAACACGGAGAAAAGTTCAATGTAGCATGTATTGGGATTGCAGGGGAGAATCTTGTCAAGTATGCAGCAATTATGAATGATTGTGATGAATGGGGTTGGGGACGAGCAGCGGGTCGCTGCGGTGTTGGCGCAGTCATGGGTTCAAAGAATCTCAAGGCTATCGCATCTAGAGGAACAATGAAAATTCCAATCTCTGATGAAGAAGCCTATCGTGTCGAAGCTAAACAAAGATTCGATTGGGTGAATCAGAGTATCCTAAAGATGACCCTTGAGGTATATGGCACAGCCACCATGGTTGATCTCGTCAGCGTAAAAGGAGGTATTCCAACTCGGAATTGGCAGACTGGTGTGTTTGAGAATGCAGAGAAAATCAATGGGACAGCAATCAATGAGAATATCCTAGTTAAGAGAAAGCCCTGTTTTGCATGCCCAATTCATTGTGGAAGAATTGCCGAAATCAAATCAGGACCTTTCAAGAGTAAAGGAGAAGGACCTGAATACGAAAGCATCAGTTCCTTTGGCACAATGTGTGGAGTCGATAGTCTAGAGGCAATCACACTTGCCCATTTCCTGTGTAACGAGTATGGAATCGACACAATCTCCGCAGGTAATACTGTTGGATTTGCTATGGAGTGTTATCAGAGAGGCATCCTGAAATCCGAAGATGTCGACGGAATGGATTTCACATGGG